>NZ_JBFAZX010000003.1:0-540907 GCF_040689395.1 Dactylosporangium sp. NPDC051484
CCGTTACGAGGCAACGGTCGGGATCGCCTCGATCATCATCTGGCTCCGCGCGAAACCCGACCGCCGTCAACCATGATCCATCAGACAGGCCCTAGCACAGGCTGATCTTCTCAGATCGCGTCCAGACGCCGCGGCCGGCAGGACCGTCAGCCGCGCGAGGCCGCTGGTGTCGACAGGTTTGTCGGGCGGCGTAGAGGCCCGTTGGCTGGGGCAGCCGCAGGGTGGTCCGGCGTGGGTGGGTGGTGGCTATGCCGCGGCAGCCGCCGATGTCCGAAACCGCGCCGCTGCACGGGACGAATCTGCCGCCGGGTTTCCCGCGGATCAGATCCAGCGTCCGCGCGGGCGCCGGCTCGCCTCGTACCGCCGCCCGGGCCGGCGTCCGCGCGGCGCGACGACGCACGCGGCGCGCGTCACCCCCGTCGCCGAGGCGCAGCGCCGCAGGGCGAGACCCGGCCCGCACCGCCCGGCCACGGCCCGCGCCAGCCTTACCAGGACCCGTCGCACCCGCATACCGGACAGTCTCACCCGTGCCAGCTGAACCCTGGCTGAGAACACGGCGCGGGAGCGGCCCGGCCCGCTTCCTGCGGGTCATGGAACAACTGGCGATGAAAGTCGGCGAACACCCGCCGAACGGCGGTTCCCAGGGCCGGGGCAGTATGCCAGCATCCACGGCAGCGATGCCGGACATGCGTTGGGACCTGGGAGCGGACCGGAATTGGTGGAGCGGATCATCGTCCCGTTCGAGGGGCCCGGCGCCGGGACCGGCCCGCTGGCCTGGGGGCAGCAGCAGGTCTGGGCGGCGATGACGGGGAGCGACTCGTCGATGAGCATGGGCGGCGCCGTCGCCGTCACCGACGGGCGGACCGTCGAGGACATCGCCGGGGAACTGCGCTTCTTCATGAGCCGATACGCGGCGTTGCGGACACTGCTGCGGTTCTCCGGCGACGGCACGGTGACGCAGGAGGTGTTCGCGTCCGGGGAGGCCGTGCTGGAGGTCGTCGACACCGCCGGCGACGCGGACGCGGCGGCGGTGGCCGAGGCGCTGGCCGCCGAGTGGCGCGAGCGCAAGTTCGACTACGCCGAGGAGTGGCCGCTGCGCATGGGTGCGGTCCGCCACGACGGGGCCGTCACCCACGTCGTCGTGCTGATCTGCCACATCGCGGCGGACCTCGGCGGGATCGCGGTGATGCTGCGCGAGCTGGCCGAGCGCGACCCGGTGACGGGGCAGCCGGCCGGGCCGTATGAGGCGCCGCAACCGCTGGACTTGGCGCGCCGGCAGCGGGAGCCGGCCCTGGCGCGGCAGACCGCGTCGGCGATGCGCTACTGGGAGTCGCACCTGCGCACGATCCCGGCCAGCCTGTTCCGGGGGCCGGTGGAGCGGGGCGAGCCGACGTACTGCCGGATGCGGTGGCAGTCGCGGGCGATGCACCTGGCCTCCGACGCGGTGTCGGCCCGGCTCGGCGCCGACCCGGCGTGGGTGCTGCTCGCGGCGTTCGCCGCCGGGCTGGAGCGGGTGCTGCCCAGCGGCGGGCCGTTCGTCGCGATCGGGATCATCAGCAACCGGTTCCGGCCGGCGCTGCGCGACGTGGTGAGCCCGGTGACCCAGGACGGGCTGTGTGTGCTCGACGTCGCCGGGGTCTCCGTCGTCGAGGCGGTGGCCCGGGCCCGGGCGGCGTCGATGAGCGCGTCCAAGTACGCCTACTACGACCCCGAGGCCCGGGCGGAGCTCACCGAGCGGATCGCCCAGGAGCGCGGCGAGCACCTCGACCTGACCTGCCTGTACAACGACCGGCGCACCGCGCGGCCTCCGGACGGCGGGCCCGCGCCGGCCGGGCACGACGAGGTGCGCTCGGCGCTCGCCGAGACCCGGGTGGTCTCGGAGCAGCCGCTGCCGTCGCTGGGTCCCAAGCTCATGGTCACCGTCGAGGACGTGCCGGCCGTGGTACGGATGATCGTGGACGTCGACACCCGGTACCTGTCGCTGCCTGAGCTGCGCGAGCTGCTGCGCCAGATGGAGGCATTCGTGGTGGAGGCGCTCGTGGCGGAGGCCTGAGCCGCGCGACGCATCGCGGTCGTACCGCCGGAGACAATGGATATAAACCAGAGCGCCTTGCTATGGTTTTCCGGCCAACCACTCCCGCTGCTGGAGGACGTGCCGCGATGCGCATCTCGGCGAAGGCGGACTACGCGATCCGCGCCATGGTCGAACTGGCCGCGGACGCGGGCCGCCCGCTGGTGTGCGAGGGGATCGCCGCGGCGCAGCACATTCCGTACCGTTTCCTCAAGTCGGTCATGCGCGACCTGCGCCGCGCCGGCCTGGTGCGCAGCCAGCGTGGCTGCGAGGGCGGCTACTGGCTGAGCCGCGCCGCCGCCGACATCACCCTCGCCGACGTGGTCGGCGCCGTCGACGGCGAACTGCTCACCGTGCACGGCGCGAGCCCGCACGACCCGGCCGACGTGACCCGGGCGCCCGCGGTGACGGCGGTGTGGCGGGCCATCCAGGCGCGCACGGAGGAGATCCTCACCGGCGTGACGCTCGCGGACCTGCTGACCGAGGCGCCCCCTGCGCCGGCCGCGACCCTGCTCGGCCTGGTGCCCGCGCGTGCCTGACCACTCTTGACAGCAGCGCCCGCCCGGGCGCCACGAGAAGGAGATCCGCATGACCGACCACTGGCATGCCCCGCTGCGCCACATCAAGGGCGCGCAGCTGAGCGGCGACACCCGGCAGACGTCGGGTATGACGCGGCTGGAGGCGATCTCCGGCAAGACGGTCGGCTCGGACAAGCTGTGGATGGGCCGCACCCACGTCGCCCCGGCCACCAACTCCGGCGACCACCACCACGGCGAGGCCGAGACCGCCATCTACGTCGTCTCCGGCCACCCGGTCTTCGTCTTCGCCGAGGGCGACGGCGAGGTGCGCCTGGAGACCGAGCCCGGCGACTACATCTTCGTTCCGCCGTACGTGCCCCATCGCGAGGAGAACCCGGGCGCCGAGGAGGCCGTGGTCGTCATCGCCCGCAGCAGCCAGGAGGGCGTCGTCGTCAACCTGCCGAGCTTGTGGGCGCCGGTCGAGCGCCCGTGACGGGTTTGTCGGTCGTCGAGTACACCGACCCCATGTGCCCGTGGGCGTGGGGTTCGGAGCCGACGTTCCGCTACCTGCGCGCGGTCCTCGCCGGTGCGGCCTGGCGCCGCGTGTTCGGCGTCCTCTTCGACGACGGCGACGATCCCGCGCCGGACCCGGCGGCGGAGACCAGGTGGTACCACCGGCAGCTTCAGGAGATCTGCGGGCACACCGGCGCGCCGTGGCCCGCGGTGCTGGAGCGGGTCGCGCTGTCGAGCCGGCCGTCGTCGCTGGCGGCGCTGGCGGCGCTGGAGCAGGGGAGCGCGGTCGCCGACCGGGTGCTGCGCCGGCTGCGTGAGACCGTCTTCGTCCTCGGGGAGCCGGCCGACACCGAGGATCGGGTGCTGTCCGCCGCTCAAGGCGTGCCGGGCCTGGACGTCGCGCGGCTCGCCGAGCAGATGCGCGCGCGGCGGACCGCGCAGGCGCTGGGCCGAGACCGGCGCGAGGCCCGCCGCCCCGACCCGGAGGTGGTCGGGCTCACCGGGCCGGGCCCGCACCCGGGCGCCGCCAAGCCGGCGCGAGGCGGCCGGCGCTACGGGTTTCCCACCATCGTGCTCACCGGACCTCGTGGGCGCGCGATCGTGCCGGGCTGGCGGCCCCTCACCGGCTATCTGGAGGCCGCGGAGGGGGTCGCGCCGGGGTGCGTGCGCGCGGCGGCGCCGACCGGGGACCTGGCCGCCCACCGTAGCCTCACCGGGCCGGAGATCCGCCTACTGCTGGGCGCCGACGTCCCGCCGCAGGGCGCCGTGGAGGTGTGCACCCCGGGCGGATCGGTGTTCCTGGATCTGGACGAGGCCGCCACGCATCCTGCCACGCGCGGTCGCTAATTCCCTATCAAACCCATCGGGTTCATCTCGATAAATAGGACACATCTCGATGTCTATTGACGAGAGTTGTGGCGCCTCCGCATGATGAGGCCATGACCCCGACCCACCCCGGCGTGGCGCGTCGCTACGTCGATTTCCGGCGCACGGCCAGCGCTCTCTGTCGATAGGTCATTCCCCGGCGCACCTCGATCCTCCCCGCGCCCGCCTCCGGCGGGTGCGCTTCCGTGCACCCTCATGCGCTCGAAAGGCATCCGCCCTCATGAACTCCTCTGTCGATCTGAGCCGCCGGTCGTTCCTCGGCCTGGGCGCCGCGCTGAGCGCCGCGACACTGCTCGCCGCGTGCGGCGACGGCACCACCGGCCCCGGTACCGCGGGCGGGGCGGGCGGCACCCTCAAGTGGGGCTGGGCCCTGCCCACCAGCTGGGACCCGGTCACCTCGTCGGCCGGCTGGGACGTGCACGTGCTGTCGCTGGTCTACGCCGGGCTCACCAAGCTCGACGAGCAGGGCACCGCGGTCGCGGCCCTGGCCACCGGCTGGAAGTACAACGACGACGGCACCGAGGTCACCTTCACCCTGCGGCCCGGCCTCACGTTCAGCGACGGCACGCCGCTGGACGCCGCCGCGGTCAAGAAGAGCCTCGAGCGCGGCCGCGACTTCCCCAAGTCGCTCGTCGGCCCGCAGCTGGTCAACGTCAAGGAGATCGCGGCGCCGGACAGCGGTACCGTCATCATCAGGCTCGGCGTCCCGGACTTCCAGATCCCCAACCTGCTCGCCGGCAAGACCGGCATGATCGTGAGCCCGGCGGCGTTCACCACCGCGCCCGACGCCCTCGCCACCAAGCCCGTCGGCGCCGGACCGTTCACGCTCACGTCCTACACCCAGAACGCCAAGGCGGTGCTGGCCCGCAACCCCGCCTACTGGGACGCGGCCAGCATCAAGCTGCAGGGGTTCGAGGCATACCCGCTGCCGGAGGCGGCCACCGTCGTCGCCGCCCTGCAGTCCGGGCAGTACGACGTCGCCCAGATCCCCGGCAGCCAGGTCGAGGCGGCCCGGGCGGCCGGCCTGCAGGTCCAGGTCATCCCGTCCCTCGTCGTCGCCACCCTCGACGTCAACATCGGCAAGAAGCCGTTCGACGACCCGAAGGTCGTCGAGGCGCTGCACTACGCAGTGGACCGCGCCGCGCTGCTCAAGACCGCGCAGTTCGGCCACGGCGAGGTCACCTACCAGCCCTTCCCGAAGGGCTACGCGGGGTATAACCCGGCGCTGGACGGCATCTTCGCCTACCAACCGGACAAGGCCAAGCAACTGCTCGCCGAGTCCTCCTACCAGGGTGCGCCGGTCGAACTGGTCATCACCACCACCCCCGCCGCGGCCGGCGGGGCCGAGCAGCTGCAGTCCCAGCTGCAGGCCGCCGGGTTCAAGCCGACCATCGAGGTGATCCCGCAGACCCAGTTCACCCAGCTGGTGTACGTGCAGCACTCGCGGGCACTGTCCGTCGACCAGTTCGCCGGGCGCGACTCCGCGGTGCAGGCCTTCCAGGTGCTGTTCGGCAAGGAGGGCCTGATGAACCCGGGCCGGGTCCAGCCGCCGGAGCTCGCCGACGCCCTGGCGAAGGTGAGCCGCACGCCGCTGAACGACCCGAAGTACGCCAGCGTGCTGCAGGAGGCGACGGCGATCGCCGTGCGCACCATGCCCAACGTCTTCCTCTACACCGTCCCGCGCATCCTCGCCCGCCGTGGGGGCGTCTCCGCCATCCCCGAGTTCACCGCCGTGCAGCGCTTCGAAGGCGTGACAGTGTCATGACCACGTTGCTCGATCGTCCGCAGGCGCCGGCCCGGGCGCCCGCGCCGGCGCCCGCCCGGCCGCGGCGCCGCCGGGGCCGGATCGGCGCGCTGGCCACGCCGGTCGTCGTGTTCCTGTTCTCCTCGCTGCTCACGTTCGGGCTCGGCGCGCTGTCGCCGAGCAACCCGGCCGCGGCCGTGCTCGGCGAGACCGCGACCCCGGCCGACATCGCACGGATGAACCACGAGTTCGGGCTCGACCGGCCGTTCCTCGTGCAGTACCTCGACTGGCTCGGCAGCGCCCTCACCGGCGACCTCGGCCGCTCGTACTTCACCACGATCCCCGTCGCCGACAGCATCTTCGCCGCGCTGCCCGTGGATCTGGCGCTCGCCGTCCTGGCCGTGCTCCTCGCCGTGCTGCTGGGCGGCTCGGCGGGGATCGGCGCCGCGCTGCGCCGGGGTGGCCGGCTCGACCGGGCCGTCACCGTCGTCGCCTCCGCGCTGGGCACGCTGCCGCCGTTCGTGGTCGGCATCGGCCTCGTGGTGATCTTCTCCGTGCTGCTCAAGGTGCTGCCCGCCGGCGGCTACGTGGGCCTGGAGCACGGCTTGCTGCCCTGGCTGCGCTTCGCGATCCTGCCAGCGCTCGCGCTCAGCCTCGACATCGCCGCGTCCATCGCCCGGCAGCTGCGCACCTCCCTCGTCGCGCAGCTCGGCGAGAACTACGTCACCGGAGCCGTGGTGCGCGGCCTCGGAGCCCGGCGGGTGCTGTTCCGCCACGCGCTGCGCAACGCGATCGGCCCCGCCGTCACCGTGCTCGGCATCGGCGTGCCGATCGTCCTCGGCGGCGCCGTCGTCACCGAGAAGATCTTCAACCTGCCGGGCGTGGCCCAGCTGACCCTGCAGGCCGCCGCGCAGCACGACGTGCCGCTCATCCAGGGCACCCTGCTCGTCACCGTTACCGTCGTGCTGCTCTGCAACACCCTCGTCAACATGGCGCTGCTGCGCCTCACCCCGCAGGGGCGGCGGTCATGAGGCGCCTCGCGCTCGCCGCGCTCGCCGTCGTCGCGCTGCTGGCCGTCGCCGGCGGCCTGCTGGCCCCGCACGACCCGCTGGCGCAGGACCCCGACCTGGCCCTGCACGCGCCCACCTGGGCGCACCCGTTCGGCACCGACTACCTCGGCCGCGACGTGTTCAGCCGGCTGCTCGCCGGCACCGGCACCACGGTCGCCGCCGCCGTGGAGAGCGTCGGCGTCGGGCTGTTGCTCGGCGTGGTGCCCGGCCTGGCCTCGCTGTGGCTCGGCCGCGGCGTTGAATGGGTGCTGCTGCGCGCCGTGGACGCGCTGATGACCCTGCCGTTCATCGTGTTCGCGGTGGCCGTCACCGGCATCCTCGGCAACGGCCTCACCCAGGCGATGATCGCGATCGGCATGCTGTTCGCGCCCCTGTTCTTCCGCGTCACCCGGGCCGCCGGGCTCGCGCTCACCCGGGCGCAGTACGTCGAGGCCGCCGAGCTCTTCGGCGCCTCCCGCAGCCGGATCCTGCGCACCCACGTCTGGGGCAAGGTCCTGCCGACCGTCGCCGTCACCGCCGCCCAGGCCACCGGCGGCGCGCTGCTGGCCGTGTCGTCGCTGTCGTTCCTCGGCATCGGCGTCCAGCCGCCCGCGCCGACCTGGGGCGGCGTCCTCGCCAGCGACCTGGGCTTCCTCGCCCAGCAGCCGTGGGCGCCGGTCATTCCGGCCGCGCTCATCGCGCTCACCGTCGCCGCGCTCAACACCCTCGCCGACGACAGGGGGACGCTCCGTGTTGCGCGTTGAAGACCTGCACCTGACCGTCGGCGGGGATCTGGAGGCGGTACGCCAGGTCTCCCTCACCGTCGGCCGGGGCGAGTCGCTCGGCCTCGTCGGCGAGTCGGGCTCCGGCAAGACCCTCACCTGCCGGGCCGTGCTCGGCGTGCTCCCGCCCGGCGTCGCCGTCTCCCGCGGCCGGATCGCGCTCGGCGACACCGACCTGACCGCACTGGACCGCCGGGGCTGGGACCGCGTCCGCGGCAACCGGATCGCCGCGGTCTTCCAGGACCCGGCCTCGTACCTCAACCCCTCGCTGACCGTCGGCCGCCAGCTCGCCGAGCAGCTGCGCCTCAAGCGTGGCCTGCCCCGCGGCGAGACCCGCGCCGCCGCCGTCGCGCTGCTTGAGGCGATGGGCATCCGCCGTGCCCCGGCCGTCTTCGACCAGTACCCGCACGAGCTGTCCGGCGGCATGCTGCAGCGCACCCTCATCGCCATCGCCGTCGCCGGGCGGCCCGACCTGCTCGTCGCCGACGAGGCCACCACCGCGCTCGACCCGGCCGTGCAGGCCGAGGTGCTCGACCTGCTACGGCAGCTGCGCGAGGAGCGCGGCCTGGCCCTGCTGCTGGTCAGCCACGACCTCGCCGTCGTCGCCGAGGTCTGCGACCGGGTCGCGGTCTTCTACGCCGGCGAGATCGTCGAGCACGGCCCGACCGACGAGGTCATCGCCAACCCCCGGCACCCGTACACCGAGGCGCTGCTGCGCGTCGCGTCCCTGGGCGACTGGCGCCGCCGTGACCTGGAGGTGATTCCCGGCCGCCCGCCCGAGCTCGGCGCCTTCTCCACCGGCTGCCGCTTCGCCGAGCGCTGCGCACACTTCACCGAGCGGTGCGGCACGCCGGTGCCACTGTCCACCGTGGACGGCCGGACCGTGCGCTGCCACCGGGCCGCCGAGCTGGCACTGGTGGGCGCATGAACGCGCTGCTGGACATTCAGGACCTGACCGTCGAGTACGACCGGCACCGGGTGCTCGACGGGGTGAGCCTGGCCGTGCGTGCCGGCGAGATCCTCGGCATCATCGGCGAGACCGGGTCCGGCAAGACCACGCTCGCCCGCGCCGTGGCCGGGCTCGCTCCCGTGCGCGGCGGCCGGATCGCCTTCGACGGCGCCGAACTCACCGCCCTGCGTGGCCGGGCCCTGCGCGCGTGGCGGCGCACCGGGGCGCTGCAGTACATCTTCCAGGACCCGCTGCGCGCCCTCGACCCGCAGCACACCGTGGCGGCCGCGGTGGGGGAGGGCCTCGCTGTCGCCGGTGGACGGCGCCCGGGCGAGATCGCCGAGCAGGTCGCCGCCGCGCTGACCCGCGTCGGCCTCGACCCGGCCCTCGCGTCGCGCCGGCCCGGCGAGATCTCCGGTGGCCAGCGCCAGCGTGTCCTGCTCGCCCGCGCCTTGGCCGTCGGTCCCCGGCTGCTGCTGTGCGACGAGCCGGTCTCGGCGCTGGACGCCTCCAACCGCAACCACGTCCTGCGGCTGCTCGCCGGCCTGCGCAACACCGCCGGCGTGAGCGTCGTGGTCATCACGCACGACCTGAGCTCCCTCGCGGGCATCGCCGACCGGGTCGCCGTGCTCTACGGCGGCCGCCTCGTCGAGCACGGCCCGATCCAGGACGTGCTCACCGCGCCGCGCCATCCGTACACGGCGCTGCTGGCCGCCTCCTCGCCCAGCGTGCGCCGCGAGCACCCGGTCCCGGCCGCCCGGCTGCGCGGCACCGGCGACGGCATGACGCACCCCGGCGGGTGCGTGTACGCGGTCAGGTGCCCCTTCGCCACCGCCGAGTGCGCCACCGCGCCGGAACTGTCGAGTGTGGACGGTGACCGCGCGGTCGCCTGCCATCACGCCGGCACCTGGCGGGCTCGCCTCGGCGCCGGCGCGGGCGACCTGGCGGAGGTTCCGGCATGACCGACCTTGCCGCCATCACCGCACAGCTCGCGGCGCGCGCCGAGGAGCACGACCGCGAGGCCACCTTCCCGCACGAGGGCGTCGCGCTCGTGCACCAGCACGGCCTGCTCACCGAGACCGTCGCCGCCCGCTACGGCGGGCCGGGTGCCGGGCTCGGCCGTACCGTCGAAATCCTCACGGCGCTGGGGGCCGGCGACCCGGCCGTCGCGCTCGTCACGGCGATGACCCTGTTCAACCACGCCGGGCAGGCGCTCGCGCCGACCTGGCCGGCGCCGTACTACCAGCGGGTGCTGGCCGAGTCGGCGGCCGCGCCGACCCTCATCAACGCGCTGCGGGTCGAGCCCGAGCTCGGCAGCCCGGCCCGGGGCGGGCTGCCGGCCACCGTCGCCAGGCGTGTCGCCGACGGCTGGTCGCTCTCCGGTCGCAAGATCTTCTCCACCGGCGGGGAGGCGCTCGCCTGGATGCTGGTCTGGGCGCGCACCGACGAGGACGAGCCGCGCGTCGGGTCGTTCCTGGTCCGCGGCGGCAGCCCCGGGCTGCGCATCGAGCGCACGTGGGATCACCTGGGCCTGCGCGCCAGCCGCAGCGACGACGTGGTCCTCGACGACGTCCGGGTGCCGGTCGACGCCACGATCGACCTCGCTGTGCCGGTGCCCGACGCCCGCGGCGCCACGCTGTTCGCGTGGAACTGCCTCGGTCTCACCGCGATGTACCTCGGCGTCGCGAACGCCGCCCGCGACTGGCTCGTGCGCTTCCTGCACGAGCGGGTTCCCACCTCGCTCGGCCGGCCGCTGGCCACGCTGCCGCGGTTCGAGGCCGCGGTCGGCGAGATCGAGGCCCGGCTCGCCTCGGCCGCGGTGCTCGTGCGAGCCCTCGCCGGCGGTGTCGACGCCGGCGACCCCGAGGCGATCCGCCGGGCCCCCGTCGGCAAGCTGATCGGCACCCGGGCCGCGATCGAGTCCGTCCAGGACGCCGTCGCGCTCGTCGGCAACAACGCCCTCAACCGGCGCAACCCCCTCGAACGGCACCTGCGCGACGTGCTCTGCGCCCGCATCCACACACCGCAGGACGACACCATCCTGACCGCGGCCGGTAAGGCCGCGTTGTCCCGGTTCGGAAAGGAATGCAACCCATGACCTCGGTCGAGTTCATCGGCATGATCGGCACGCAGCACGCCTCCGAGATCCACGCGCCGAGCGGGCCGGTCGTCGACCCGGCGTACACCCGTCGCTTCGCCCGCGCCCACGAGGACGCGGGCTTCGACCGGATCCTCATCGGATACGGCTCGGGCTGGCCCGAGGGCGGCCAGGTCGCCGCCCACGTGGCCGCCCACACCGAGCGGCTCGGCCTGCTCGTCGCGCACCGCCCCGGCTTCGTCGCGCCCACCCTCGCCGCGCGCACGTTCGCGACCCTGGACCAGTTCAGCGGCGGCCGGGTCGCGGTGCACGTCATCACCGGCGGCATTGACCACGAGCAGCGGCGCGACGGCGATTACCTGGGCAAGGACGAGCGCTACGCGCGCACCGACGAGTACCTGGAGATCCTGCGCCGCGCCTGGTCCTCGCCCGAGTCGTTCGACTACGAGGGCAAGTACTACCGCTTCGCGGACTTCTCCGCCCACGTCCAGCCGGCGCACCGGATCCCGCTGTACTTCGGCGGCTCCTCCGAGGCGGCATACCGGGTCGGCGGCAAGCACGCGGACACCTTCGCGCTGTGGGGCGAGCCGCTGAAGGAGACCGCCGAGCAGATCGCCTCGGTCCGCGCGGCCGCGGTCGCCGCCGGCCGGACCGACGAGCCCGGCATCAGCGTCTCGTTCCGCCCGATCCTCGGCCCGACCGAGGAGCTCGCGTGGGAGCGCGCGCACGCGATCCTCGACACCATCACGACCGGCTACACCAACTCGCCGAAGGGGTCCTGGGGCACCGACGGCCCCCCGCAGAACGTCGGCTCGCAGCGCCTGCTGGCCGCCGCCGCGAAGGGCGACCTGCACGACCGTGCACTGTGGACGGCCACGGCGAAGGCGTCGGGGGCGGTCGGCAACTCGACCGCGCTCGTCGGCACCCCAGAAACCGTCGCGCAGGCCCTCCTGGACTACGTCGACATCGGCGTGACGACCCTGCTGATCCGCGGCTACGACCCGCTCGACGACGCCATCGACTACGGCCGCCATCTGCTCCCGCTGGTACGCCAGGAGCTCGCCCGCCGCGCCGCCTCGTCCACGCCGGCCTTGTCCACGGCGTCCTCGTCCAGCGCTGAGCCGGTCGCGGCGGGTGCCCGGTGACCGCCTCCACCAGCGCGTCCGCCGGCACCGCTGCCAGCGCCTCGATCGGAGCGCCCGTCGTCGCCGGCGCCCGCTGGGACCCGCCGGCCGCGATCGCCGTGCGCGGCACCGTCCTGCTGTTACCCGGTCGCGGCGAGCACGCCGGGGTGTACGACCGCTTCGGCCGCCGCCTCGCCGCCGACGGCTACGCGGTGCGCTCGGCCACCCCGGAGACGGTGACCGCCGTCGCCGCGGACGCGGTCGCCCCGCTCGTGCTGGCCGGCTCCGACACCGGCGCCCTGTACGCCCTGGCCCTCGCCGCGACAGTCCCAGCCGCTGGCGTGATCGCGGCCGGCGTGCCATGGGCCCAGCCCGCCCAGGACCCGGCCGCCCAGGACCCGGCCGCCCAGGACCCGGCCGCCCAGGACCCGGCCGTCCTGGATCAGGGCGTTCCGGATCGGGGCGTTCTTGAGCGAGAGGTCCTGGATCGGGGCTTTCTCGACTGGGGCGACGAGCTGGAGGCCCGCAGTGCCTGCCCCACCCACCGGGCCCGGCTGGAGGCCGACGGCGGCTTTCAGCGCGGCACCCTCGCGGAGCCGGTGCCGCAGGCGCTCGTCGAGGCGGTCGACCCGGCCGCGATCGCCCTGCCCGTCCTGCTCGTGCACGGCGGGGCCGACCTGGTCGCGCCGCTCAGCGGTGCGCGGGAGCTGGCCGCCCGGCTGGCCCGGGCCGAGCTGGCCACCGTGCGCGACGGCCGGCACGACGCGCTCAACGACAGCACCCACCGCACCGTGGCCGCCCACGTCGTGCAATGGCTGGAACGCCTGCGCGCCGACCCGGCGACCGTCGCCGCGATCCTCACCGTCTCGTAAACGGGGTAGCCGACGGGTGGCGGCCGGACGCCTGGTCGCCACCCGCCGGTTTCGGGGTTGGTGTCGTTCCCTGGGCCCGTCGGCGTCGGGCCCGGGGCACTGCGCCCCATCCGCGCCCGGCCGTCGGCGGCGACCGGGCGCGGACGTCTCAGCCGTTGTAGACGCGGAACTCCGAGCACTGGCCGGCCGGCCAGCCGGTGTTCGCCGTGAAGGTCAGCCGCAGGTAGCGGGCCGTGGCCGCGGACGGGAAGGTGATCGTCGCGGTGTTGCCCGTCGCCGGGTTGAAGGTGTACGCGGCCGACGCCACGATCGTGGTGAACGTCCCGCCGTCCGTGCTCCCGCTGACCGAGAGGGTCTGCGTGCGGGTGGCCCAGGACGACTGCGGCGGCAGGGTCAGCACGACACGGCGCGTCGCCGTCGCGGCGCCCAGGTCGACCTGCAGCCACTGCGGCCACGCGTTGTTGGCGCTCTCCCAGTAGGTGCCGGTGTTGCCGTCGACGACGTTGCCGCTGCCGTACGTCTGCGTGTGGCTGCTCTCGGACGTCGGGCGGCCGGCGGCGAGGTTGGTGTTGTTGTCCGGCGGCGTGGCCGTGGTCGCGGTGACGGCGTTGGAGGCGCCGGAGGCGTTGCCGGCCGCGTCGAAGGCGGCGACCGTGAACGTGTACGCGGTCGAGGCCGTCAGGCCGGTGACGGTGAAGGCCAGCGTCGTGGTGGTACCGATGACCGTGCTCGTGGAGCCCGACAACCGCGAGACGCGGTATCCGGCGACCCCGACGTTGTCCGTGGAGGCGTTCCAGGCGAGCGCGACCGTCGTGTCCGTGGTGCCCGTGACGCGCAGGTTGCCGGGCACGGACGGAGGGGTCTGGTCGGGGCCGGTGGGGAAGGGCACCGTGAACCGGGTCTCGGTGAGCGCGATCTGGCCCTTGAGCATCCGGCCGCCGTCGTTGGTCAGGCGCAGGTAGTAGTCGGACGAGCACGGGGTGCCGTCCTCGTCGAGGGCGCGCATCCCGGAGTTGGTGGGCTGCCAGGCCGCGCTCTCGGCGGTCTTGGCGATCTGGTTGCCCTCGTTGAACTCGTCGAACATCGAGATGTAGGCGCTCTGCACGCCGGCGCGGGTGTGGTTGTAGAACTGCCGCCACATCAGCTCGCCGTGGCGGCGGTGGCCGGAGGCGAGGTCGCCGGGGATCACGCATGGCTGGTAGTCGATCCCGCGGGCGTTGAGATCGGCGAGGTCGCCCAGCACGCGGTTGGTGTAGAACCAGTCGGCGCCGGCGTTGTCGCTGATGCGGCCGACCATCCACGGCGAGATCATGTTGAAGGCGTGGTACACGTCGATGAACCCGGCCCGCGAGTCGTCCGTGCCCAGGCGCCAGTGGGTGGGCACGCCGCCGATCACGTAGCAGCCCTGCGCCTTGAACCAGTTGATCACGTCGAGGCACGCGGCCGGCGCGAACGGGCGGCCGTCGTCGTTGAACCCGAAGCCCCAGATGCACACGACGGGCTTTCCGTTCTGCCTGGCGTACGCCGAGGAGGCCGTGTGGGCGGACATCTTGTTCGTCCAGTCGGCCTTGATCTCGTTCTGCATGGTCAGCCACCAGGTGACGTCGTACATGATGTAGAACTTGCGGCCGTTGGCCTCGGCCGCCTGCCGCACCTTTTGGGCCATCGCGTCGCGGGTCGCGCCCTCGCCCCCGTTCGGGTTGAAGCGCTGCAGCGCGGCCGTGTCGCATCCGTTCTCCCGCATCCAGCGGAAGTGCGTGTCGACCGTCTGCTGGTCGTACGACGAGAACAGGTTCGCCGGCTGGCCGTTGCCGAGGTTGGCGAAGTTGGTGCGGTACCCCTTGGTGAAGTCGCGCATGTCGGGCCAGCAGGTGATCGAACACGCGCCCGGGGCGGGGCTCTGCGACCAGTTCGGGCTGTAGTGCCACCAGCCGTTGATCGGGGCGCCGTCGCCGATGCAGGCGAACCAGCCCTGGTAGCCGACGGTGACCTTGCCGACGACGTCCCCGGGCGGGCTGGCGGCGAACGCGGTGCCGGCGCCGGCCGAGCCGAGCGGCAGCGCGCCGACGGCGGCACCGGCGAGCGAGGTGGCGATGACGGAGCGGCGGGAAACTCCCATGTGGACTCCTCGGGGTGTCGCCCCGGCCGGTACTGCAACGCGCCGCGCCCCCGGCAGGGTGGGGTAACCGGACCCGATGGCGGTCGGGCCGGCGGCCGGTGCGCGTCGTCTGGGATCCGGTTCGGGGCATGGCGTGGGCAACGGGCCGGGCGGGGCCCGCACACCGGCACTGAGCAGCCCACGCGTGCGAACGCGAGGTTGGCGGTGCTGACCATATGTCGGCTTCTGGCACGGAATCCTGCCAGCACCAGCGCTCCCAGCGCAAGACTTCGATGTTCTGATCGCAACTTCGCGACGAGCTTCTGTCGCATTGGACGTTTGTCCATGACGATCCGCACCGTCGGGGCGGTCGTTCGACACGGGTTTGCGCGCCGCACCGGCTACCGCTCGGACGCCCGGCGTGCGCCGGCACCGGATTAGCCCTCCGGCGAAGTACGGCTGTCCGGCGTCGCTGTCCGACCGGCCTGATTGAGATACGCCAGCACCGCCAGCACCCGCCGATGACCCTCGTCCGACATCGGCAGCCCCAGCTTGTTCATGATCGAGCTGACGTGCGCCTCCACCGTCCGGTCGGCGAGCCAGAGCCGGCGAGCGATGCCGATGTTGGTCAGGCCCTCGGCCATGAGGGCCAGCACGTCGTGCTCACGCCCGGTGAGCGAGGCGAGCAGCCGGTCGCCCTGCTGCCCGCCGACGAGCCGGCGCACCACCTCAGGGTCGAGGGCGGAGCCGCCGGCGCCGATCCTGCGTATCGCGTCGAGGAAGTCGTCGACGTCGAGCACCCGGTCCTTGAGGAGATAGCCGAACCCGCCGTGCGTGACGAGTTCGACCGAGTGCCGGGTCTCGATGTGCTGGGAGAGCAGGACGATACCGCAACGAGGCTGGGTCGTGCGGATCTGCCGGGCCGCGCGCGCACCGTCGTCGGTGCCGTCGGGAGGCATCCGGATGTCGATGACCGCGAGATCGGGCCGCGCCCGCTCGACCGCCCGCAGCAGGGACGGGGCATCGTGGGCCTTCTCCACCACCTCGTGTCCCGCATCGGCCAGCAGGCGGGCCAGTCCCTCGCGAAAGAGCGCGGAATCCTCACCGATCACGATTCGCACGGCAGCACCGCTTCCACCGTGGTACCGCCGGCGACAGGGCTCACGACGCGCAGCCGGCCACCGGCCGCGGCGACCCGGTCGGCCAGACCTCCCAGGCCGGACCCGGGACGGACGACCGCGCCACCGGAGCCGTCGTCGCGCACCCGGACGGTCAGCCGTTGCGCGTCGCGGCGCACGGTGACCCCGATCGCCGTCGGCCGCGCGTGCTTGACGGCGTTCGTCGCCGCCTCGGTGACCACGTAGTAGGCCGTCGTCGCCAGGTCGTCGGGGATCGGGTCGGCCGTGCACAGGTCCAGCGTCACCGGGATCGGCATCTGGCTCACCATGGCCCCGAGCGCGCGGTCCAGCCCGTCGTCGAGGCTGCTCGGCCGCAGCCCGTGCGCGATCTGGCGCAGTTCCACCACCGCGCTGCCCAGCTCGCCCACCGACTGTTCGAGCAGGCCGTCGACGTCGACCGTGCCGTCGTCGAGGTGGCGCTGGGCCAGCCGCAGGCGCATGCCGAGCGCCACGAGCCGCTGCTGGGCGCCGTCGTGAAGGTCCCGCTCGAGCCGGCGCCGCTCCTGGTATCCCGCCGCCAGCAGCCGGGCCCGGCTGGCCTCCACCGCCTCCAGCGCCGAGGCCAGCTCCGCCCGCAACCGGACGACCTCGACCAGCAGCGAACCGGCCGCCGCCACCTCGCGGAGCAGTTCCCGGCTCGCCCCGCCGTCCGCCACGATGACGCCGATCTCGTTGCCGCCCAGCCGCACCGGGGCCGACCGCCCGGGCCGGGCCGGGTCCGGCTCCACCGGGCGCCCCGCCGTGTCGAGCATCGCGGCCGACCCGGGCAGCCGGTACCCGACCCGCAGGCTCGGATCGCGCAGGGCCGTGCGCAGCGCGCTCTCCAGCTGCTCGGGCCGGGCGCTGCCCGCGTCGGTCCGCTGGCGCAGCTCCTCGATCGCGGCCATGGCCGCCTCCCGGGCCGGGTAGAGCCGCTGGTCGACGAACCGCTGCAGCCGGTTGCGCATCGGCGCGAGCGCGGCGGCGCAGACCGCCGTCGCCGCCGCGGCGGCCACCGGGGAGCCCCGGCCCGCGCCGAGACCGACCACGAACGACGCCGCCGTGTAGAAGGCCAGCAGCATCGCCGTCACGAGGGCATAGGTCGCCGTCGCGCTCAGCGCCCGGTCGACGTCGTACAGGTCATGCTTGAGCAGCGCGATCGTGGTCGACGCCGGGATCGCGAGGTACGTCGCGATCAGCCCGGCGAGCCCGAGCTCGGGCCGGTCGAACACCAGATAGCTGGCCCAGCACAGCAGCAGCGTGATCGGAAGAAAGCTCGCCCCCAGCACGAACCACTTGAGCTGTGCCCGCTCGACGGCGCCGCTGGTGCGGCGGTAGCGCACGACGATCGAAGCGAGCGACGCGACGAGCAGGCCGAGGAAGATCGGCAGCAGCGCGAAGGCGAACCCCTCGATGACACCCTGGACCTCGGGGGGCGCGCGGAACGCCTTCGGCACCCCCGGATACCGCGGCGTCGAGGTCGGGTCGAAGGCCGCCGCCACGATGAACAGCACCGGCACCACCAGCAGCCCGATCACGACCCAGCGCCAGCGCGGCCCCGGCACCCGGCCCTCGGGCACGAGCAGGAACAACAGCGCCGGCGGGACGTACAGCAACATCCAGGCGCCACGAACGAGATCGACATAGAGGCCCGCGAGCGGCAGGCGCGGGTCGGCGGTCAGCGCGTCCGCGTACAGCTCGCTGACGACGACCCCGACGAGCGCGGCGCCGGAGCAGACGAGCAGCAGGCCGACCACGTTGCGCGGGCGGCGGGTGGCGACGGTCAGGCCGAGGAGAACGGACGAAAGCCCCAGCGGCACACCGACCGCCAGCTTCACGGTGGCCGCCCAGTCCCAGGCGATCGTCGCCAGGAGGACCCCGAACCCGGCTGAGGCGAGGACCACCGCCGCGGCGAGGTACGCCACCAGCCGCCTCCCGTACATCGCATCACCGTAGCGGCGGCGACCGGCGGCATGAATACGTGCCAGTACGGAACTTGTCCGGGTGCTGGCACAGATCCGATCGCGAGCCACAACCCGGACGCTGAGCTCATGAAGCGCTCGCTCTCCCTCACCATCGGGCTGGTCCTGTCCGGCCTGTTCGGCCTTCTCAGCGTCGTCTCGCTCCCGTTCGCCACCGACGGGCCGCCCCTGGCGGTGCTCGTGATCGACGCCGTGCTCGGGCTCGGCACCATCGTCGGCGTCGTGCTGGCGTGGCCGAACCGATCGCGGGCCGGCGCCGTCACGGTCATCGTGACCCTGCTGCTGTCCGCGCTGACCGCCGTGCCCGCGTTCTTCGCGGCCGAGGCCCCGGCCCCGGCCAAGGTCGGCGCCGCGGTCGGCATCGTGCTCACCCTGCTCTGCGTCGCCCTGGTGGCTCCCGCCCTGCGCGTGCGCCCCGCCGGGGTGCCCTCCTAGCCGGTCGAGCCGGCGTCACACCGCGGGCTCGCGCCCGTCACACGGATTGGAACCTTCATGCTGGACAGTGCGACCGAAACGACCACCACGCACCGCCGCGCGACCGCGCTCGCGGCGGCGCTGTTCACCGCGCCCTGGGGATTCGTCGTCGCCAACGGCGCGTACGCCTGGGCCACCCGCGACGGCGGCAGCGACAGCGACGGGGCCGGCGCCCTGGCGCTCGCCGCCGCCCATCCCGGCCTGACCCGGCTCTCCACCCTCGCGGCGATGGTGGGCAGCCTGCTCTTCGTGCCCGCCGTCCTCGGCGTCAAACGGCTCGTCGGCGACCGCAGCCGCAGGCTCGCCGGCATCGCGGCCGCGCTCACCGCGGGCGGCTACATCTGCTACTTCGCCATCGTCTCCAGCGGCTTCGTCACGCTCGCCATGGCCCGGCGCGACGGGCTAACGGCCGACTTCGCCAAAGTGCTCGACGAGGCTCAGTCCGACCCGTCGGCGCTGTGGATGTTCCTGCTCTTCGTCCTCGGTAACATCGTCGGCACGGTGCTGCTCGCGGTGGCGCTGTTTCGCAGCCGTGCCGTGGCCGGCTGGGTCGCTCTCGCGTTGGGCGCCTGGACGCCGCTGCACATCATCGGCCTGATCGTGGGCAGCGAGTGGTTCGAGGTCGCGGGCGCGGTGAGCCAGGCCGTCGCCCTGGCCGCGGTCGGCCGCGCGCTGCTGAACACCCAGGCTCGACCGGAGTAGGGCCCGCCCGGATTCCCTAGGCTCGCAGGGCGGCCGAGTACGCCGCGGCGAACGCCTCCGCGCCCAGCAGGTCGCGGGCCGTCGAGCAACGCGCAGACACTGGCCACCGCCGCGGCGCTGCCGGCGTCGAGGGCGAAGCCGGCCCGCACGGCCGCGGCGCGTTCGGCGAACAGCCGCGCTGCCGGCTCGGGCGCGAGCGGACCGACCGGCACCAGGACCTCGCCGGTGAGCCCGAGCGGTTCGCGGCTCGTGGCCAGCACCGCCAGGCCCGGGCACTGCCCGAGCAGCGCGCGCACCAGGCCGGCGACGCCGTCGAGCGCCTGCTCGCAGTTGTCCAGGACGAGCAGCGCCGCCCGACCGGCCAGCGCTCGCACCGGATCCGCGGCGCCGGCGGCCGGGGCCAGGCCGCCCTCGCGCAGCCCGAGGGCGCCGGCGACCGCGTGCGGCACGAGGGCGCCGTCCTCGACCCGCGAGAGGTCGGCGAAGCTCACCTCGCGCCCGTCCCGGCCGGCCGCCTCGACCGCGAGCCGGGTCTTGCCCGCCCCGCCCGGGCCGACGAGCGTGACGAGCCGGGCGTCGCGCAGGCCGGCGAGCCGCTCCAGCTCGTCCTCCCGCCCGACGAGGCGGGTCAGCGGCGCGGGCGGCGTCCCCTGTGGTCGATGGGGCGGCTCGGCTCGCAGAATTGCCAGGTGTACCGCCGAAAGCTCCGCCGACGGGTCGGCGCTCAGCTCCGCGGCGAGCAGCCGGCGCGCCTCGTCGAACTCGGCGAGCGCCTCCGCGGTGCGCCCGGCCGCGTGCAGGGCCCGCATGAGCTGACCGCGCGGCCGCTCCCGCAACGGGTGCTCGGCGACCAGCCGGCGCAGCGGCCCGACGGGCGTGCCCTCAGGCAGCGCGAGCTCGGCCTCGACGAGATCCCCGGCCGCCGCGAGCCGGGCCTCCTCCAGGCGCACCACCTGGGTCGCCGCGTCCGGCAGGTCCGCCAGGGCGGGTCCGCGCCACAGGTCCAGCGCCTCGCGCAGTACACCTGCGGCGGTCCGGAAATCGCCCGCGGCGAGCAGCTGCCGGCCGTCCCGCGCGAGCCGCTCGAACCGGTGGACGTCGACGTCCTGCGGGTCGACGGCGATGCGGTAGCCGCCGCCGGTGAACTCGACCGGCCCGCCCGGCAGCGCCCGCCGCAGCCGCGACACCTGCGCCTGCAGCGCGTTGACGCTCTCGCCGCCGAGCCGCTCCAGCGCCACGACCTGACCGGCCTCCAGCAGCAGCCGGGTCAGCAGCGCCCGCGGCTTGGGCCCGCCGACCGCGACCGGCGCGCCCGCGTCGTTACGGACCTCCAGCGGCCCGAGGATGCCGAAGCGCATCTTGACATTGTCCTTCACCGCCCAGGCAGGCGGTCGCATGGCCTTTGCGGGTCTTTAGGTAAATATTTGCACGAGTAAGATGAGCGTCATGGCACCGACAGCAGCGCAGCTCTTCGCCCGGATCAGCACGTCGGCGCCGCCCGGGCCGCCACGGATCCTCATGCCACGCGCGGTCGTGCTCGGTGGCAGCATGGCCGGGCTGATGGCGGCCCGCGTGCTCAGCGACCACGCCGAGGAGGTGCTGATCGTCGAGCGTGACCCGACCGAGGGCGACGGGCCGCGCCCGGGCGTGCCACAGGGCACCCAGGTGCACGCGCTGCTGCCGGCCGGGCAGATCCAGCTGGAGCGCTGGTTCCCGGGCTTCACCGCCGAGGCCCTCGATGCCGGCGCGCCCGACTTCGGCGGCGTCCAGGGCAAGGTGTATATCAACGACGAGCTGCGCCAGGTGCCCGACCCGCCGGCCGCGCGACCCGCCCTCGTCACCACCCGGCCGTTCCTGGAGTCCCAGGTGCGTCGCCGGGTGCTGCAGCGGGCGAACGTCCGGATGGTGTATGGCCGGGCCGAGGGCCTGCTGTTCGGCGAGCACGGGGTGCGCGGCGCGGCATACGTGCCCGACGGCGCCGACGAGCCGGTCGAGGTCGCGGCCGGCCTGGTCGTCGACGCGACGGGCCGCTCGAGCCGGCTCAACGACTGGCTCGAGCAGCACGGCTGGCCGCGTGCCCCGATGCGGCGCATGCCGATCAAGCTCAACTACGCCTCCGCCGTGTTCGAGCGCGACGAGTCGGTCAGCGACGCCCGGGCCGTCGTCTCCCAGACCACGCCCGGCAAGGGGCGGACGCCGCGCATCGGCGGTGTGCTGTCGGTGGAGGGCGGCCGCTGGCTGATGCTGGTCGCCGGCTACGACGAGGACCGCCCGAGCCGCGACGCCGGCGAATACGCCGAGCGCTGCCGCCGGGATTTCCCGTCGCTGTTCGGCGACATCGCCGAGCGTGGCCGGATGATCGGCGGCGTCATCACGTATCACCAGGCCGACAGCCGCCGCCGCGACTTCGACGCCGTGGACCGCCTGCCGGCCGGCGTGATCGCCGCCGGGGACGCGGTGGCGTCGTTCAATCCGGTGTATGGCCAGGGCATGACCTCGGCGATGCTGCACGCCTCGTGCCTGTCGGCCTGGCTGCAGGGCGGCCCCGACGTGACCCGCGAGCCGGCCCGCCCGTATTTCGACCGGGTCCGCGTCATCGTGGACGCCGCGTGGCAGGTCTCCACGTTCGCGGACCTGGGCCTGCCGCACATCACCGAGGGACACCCGCGCGGCTACCGGGTCATCCGCTGGGCGAGCGACCTGCTGCTGCGCGCCTCGATGATCGACGAGCCGACGTGCCGGCGGGTCAACAGCGTGACCGCGATGGAGGCCCACCCGGCCGCGCTGGCCAAGCCGGGCGTGGTCCTGCGCGCCCTGCGCCTGCGCATGCTCGGCCGGATCTGACGCCGCGCCGGGCCGGAAGGCGGCGCGGCCGCAGAGCCGGGCGGTGATCTTCCGGCTCAGTTGCGGTGCTCGGGCTCGCCGCCGGGGCGATTGCGGGGCAGATGGTCGCGGGTGGCTCGTCGACCGGTTCGGCAGTGTGCGGATCGCGGCGCCGACCGCGCTCGCCGAGGGGGCGCTGCTGCTTCCGGCTCGTCCGGTTTCGCCGCGGCCGGGTACGCCGCCGTGCAGGCGCCGGCCGCCGTCACAGGCACCGGCAGCACGCCCCGCTGACGGGGCTGTCAGCGGATCGGTCGGGGGCTGTCAGCGCCGCCCGCGAGCGTGGCCGCATGAAGAACACCACGGTCCTCATCTCCGGCGCCGGCATCGCCGGCCCCGCGCTCGCCCTGGCCGAGCTCGGCGTCGACGGCGACTCGATGATGTACAACGAGCCGGGCCGCATGGCCGCCCTCGGCGGCCCGAAGGCCCCCGCGCTCTTCGTGTTCGCCTCGCCGGAGCTGCGGTACGACCGGTACGACCCGCAGGCGCAGAAGGACGTCCTGCGCGCGGCGTACCGCGGCGGAAGCTGGCGGATCCCGGAGCTCATGGCCCGGCTCGACGACGCGACCGACGTCTACCTGGACTCGATCAGCCGCGCCGAGGTCCCCGCCGCTGAGCGACGTGGGAGCCCCCGCCGGAGCGTCCACGTGGGGCGGTCCGGGGCGGCAGTCATCCCGGCGCCGCGGCGCTCGCCTTCAGGCGTGGGGGGATGTCTAGTTCGTCGCGAAGCGCTCCGGCCGGACAAGGATCGCCGTCCGGCCTTCGGTGGCCATGACCCGGTCATACTCCTCCAGGTCGGGGTGCTCGCCACCGGCCGCCTGGTAGATCTCGCGCAGCAGCAGCCGCAGCGTCTCGGCCTCGACGTCGCCGGGGGCGATCACCTCGGCGGCGCCACTCACCGAGATCCACTCCCAGCCGGCGCGGAACACGAGCGTCGTCCGCGGGTGACGCCGCAGGTTGGCCAGCCGGGCGGCGCCGGCCCGGGAGACGATCCCGACCACGGGCGTCCCGTCGGCCGGGTGCGGCAGGATGCCGGCGTTGACCACGGACGTGGAGGGCTCGCCGTCCGGGCGCACGGTGACGACGACGGCGAGCCAGTGGTCCCGCTGCGCAAGCTCGGCGACGCGCCGCAGCCCGTCCTCGGTGGAAAGCATGCGCGAAGCATATGCTCCCGCCGGGACGCGCGGGGCCGGTCGTCAGGGCTCACCGGCCCGCTCCAGCCACTCGGCGACGAGTGCCTCGAACAGGGCCGACTGCTCGAGCTGCAGGTTGTGCCCGGCCACGTCCAGCACCGCATACGTCGCGCGCGGATAGTGCGGCAGCAGCGCGAACTGGTCTGCGTAGCCCACCGTGGAGTCCTGCCGGCCGGTCAGGATCAGCGCCGGGCGCTCGAAGGGCGGGCCGTCCTCGGGGTCGCAGGACAGCACCCAGCGACGCCGGATCCGCGCCATCGCCTCGGCGTCGGCGGCGTCGAGGCCGGGCTGCACCTCGTCCCGGTGTCGCCGCCACGTCTCAGGGGTGCGCACGACCGCCATCTCCAGGAACTCGGGGTCCGCATTCGCCAGGAAGTCCGGGTCCGCCTCCAGGTCGGGCTCAGTGCGCAGCGTCTCGTGCGGCGGCACGGTGCGCTCGGCCTGCTCGACCTTCGTGCCGATCGGGCAGATGAGCGCCAGCCCCCGCACCCGGTCGCGATGGATGCGGGCCAGCGCCCGGGCGAGATAGCCGCCGTAGGACTCGCCGATCAACAGGAACGGCTCGTCGCCGATGCGCTCCCCGACGAACCGGTCCAGCTCCGCCAGGAGGTCGTCCGACGACGCGATCTCGGGCGGCGCGGGGCTGTTCCCCATCGCCGGCAGGTCCGGATAGAGCCGGCGGTAGCCCGGCAGCCGCTCGAACAGCGGCTCCAGGCAGCCCAGCATCAACCGATGGTCGGGCGTCCAGCCGTGGACGGCGAGGACCGGGGTTCCGCTGCCGCGCTCGACGAAGTGCATAGGGGCATCATGCCAACGGGGTATGACAAAAATCCGTCCTCACGCTGAGGACGAACGGGCCGGGTACGCGAAGGACACCGCGAGCGCCTCCATGTTCCACAGAATCCGCTCGGCGTCGCTCGGCGCCAGCAGCGCCGTGTCGGTGTGGGCGGTGCAGCGCATGGCGCCGGGCACGTCGGGCAGGTCCTCGACGTCGAGGATGAACGGCTCGAACGCGGGGTGGTCCTGCCGCCGTACCCAGGACAGCCGCGACGCCGGCAGCGCCGCCTCGATGTCCTCGGCGGTGGGGGAGTCCATCGGCACCGGGCCGCGCCGGTCGTTGAGGAAGCAGCCGATCTCCAAAGGCTCCCCGCGCTCGGCCGTCACCCGGTCCACCAGCGCCCACAGGTCGCGCTGGTCGAAGTAGCCGTACTTGAACGCGGCGAGCGCCGCCCGCCGCGCCCGGTCGACCAGCTCGTCGACGCCGGTCTCGCAGTCGACCAGGCACAGCCCGGCCTGTACCGCGGTGCACACCACGTCGTCCAGCCCAGCGCGGAACCGGTTGCTCACCAGCGGGCGTACCACGACCGGGTTGAACCCGAACGTCTCGTGCACCGCCGCGGCGAACACCGCCAGCAGCGTCACCGCCGGGTCGACGTCCAGCCGGGCCGTGATCGCGCGCAGCGCCAGGGGCAGCGCGGACGAGTCGAACCGCGCCCGCCAGTACCGCGGCGAGCTCGGCACCTCCGGCGTGGCGAAGCGCTGCGGCGGCATCGCCCGCAGCACCGACTCGAAGTGCCGCATCGCCGAGGCGTTCTGCCGCCGCCCGGCCGGGGAGGCCTGCCACGCGGCCTGCTCCAGTGGCGCCAGCCCGGCGACCGGCGCGCTCGGGCGCTCGGCGACCTCGCGCAGCATCGTCCGCGCGCCCGCGGCGTCCATGGCGAAGTGCGAGATGAGGGCCACGAGATGAGCCGGGGCGCCGTCGCGGGAGACCACCGCGGCCCGGAACGGCCATTCGGTGGCGAAGTTCAAGGGCCGGTCACGGTACCGCTGTGCCACCGTCTCCGGATCGACGTCCTCGTAAACCTCGAGCTCCAGTTCACCCTCGGCGAACACCTCCTGCTCGGGTGTCCCGCCGTCGCCGGGGATGTGCAGGCGGGTGCGCAGCGTGACGTACCGCTGCAGATGGAACCGCAGCTCGTCGACGACATCGTCGATCGTGGTGCCCGCCGGTATCGGCCGCGCACCACCGAGCGGCAGCCAGTCCCTGAGGGCTTGCACGGCGCGCCAGTTCTCGATCTGGCCCCAGGACAGGGGGCCGCGGCCGGCCCCCTCACCCTTGAACGGGACGACGACGCGGGAAGGGGCAGCCATGTGCGCTCCTCGATTCGGGCGGGCATCCGCCGGAATCTAACCATGCGGGCGGCCTCCCTTGAGGATCTTGTCGACAGCGTTCTCCGGCCCGTGGAGCGCCATGCCGGCCAGGCGCAGCTCAGCGCGGGGGACGGCGCGCACGGCCGCCCGGCGGTGCGCGCCGGCTTCATGCCCCGGCCCCTGGCTTGTACGTTGTGAACATGGCGTCCGAGCTGGTCACGGCGTGGCGCCCGCGCGTGCCGGGCGTCGCCGAGGTCTTCCACGCCACTTCGCCGACCACGCGTATCCGCTGCACGTGCACGACACGTGGACGCTGTTCGCCGTCGACGACTACGCCGCCCAGGGCGGCGTGCCGACCAGGGTGCCGTCCATGCGGTGGGCCGTCACCCCCGCCCGCAGCGCGACGTACACCTCGGCCGGCTCGTCCAGCGGGTTGCCGAGCTCGATCTTCTCGCCGGCGGGCACGACGGCCGCGTCGCCCGGCCCGAGCACCTCGCCACCCGGCGCGAGGTGGATGCCGCCGGAGAGCACCATGAAGACCTCGTCGCGGTCGATCGTGTGCGGCATCGACTGGGTGCCGGCCGGCACGGTGAGCCGCCACGCGCAGATCTCCTGCGAGCCGTGGCTGGGTCCGGAGTACACCGCGAACTTTGTGCCTCCGAGCTCGAATCGCGGCGCGTCGGCCGCGCGGACGATACTCATCCTCTGTCCCTTCCGTCGGTTGGTGTGTCTTGAAAGTAAACCAGGTTTCGTACTTTGTAAACGGGGTTTCGTATGTCCGATCTCACCGATGACGTGCCGCTGGGCCGCCTCCTGCTGCAGGCGCACCGCCGAGCCCAGGCCGCGTCGCTGGCGAAGTTGCAGGCGAGCGGGCACGCCGAGATCCGGCTGGGTCATGTACCGGTGATCACGAACCTCGACCCGGAGGGCACGCGGATCACCGACCTGGCCGCGCGGGCCGGGATGACGCGGCAGATGATGGGCCGGCTGGTGAAGGAGCTCGAGGCGATCGGCTACGTGCGCTCGCGCCCGCACGAGACCGACCAGCGGGCCGTGGTGGTGACGCTGACCGAGCGGGGGGAGCGGTTCCGCGCGGAGGCCCCCGTCGCGATGGCCGCCGTGGATCGGGACTTCGCGCAGCTGCTGGGCCCGGACGAACTGGCCCGGCTACGCGGGATGCTGCTGCGCATCAGCGAGTCTTGAGCCCGTGACTGTCCGCGTGACGCACTGCCGGTCGTGGCCGCCGGGGCTCGCGTGAGGCGCGGAAGCGGGCCGGTGGTTCGCGGTGCCGCGCTCGCCGGTCGCTGTGAGGGTCGCCCGCAAGGCGGGTGTGCGCGTGGTGTGCCGCCGGTTGCCCGGTCGTGGCTGGCCCCGGCTCGTATGAGATGCGAAAGCGGGCTCACCCCGGTCGCCGGCCGCTCGCATGGCGGGCTGGCCCGCGCAGCGCGCCGTGTGAGGCGCGGAAGCGGGCCGGTGATGTGCCGTGCCGCGCTGACCCGGGCCGCTCGTGGCTCGGGCCGGCGCGCGCCGGGCCGCCCGCGGTGCTGCCCGCGCATGCGTCCGGCCGCCCGGCGACCGGCGCTTCGGTGTCGAGGCGAGGTGCGGTGCGGGCGGCCGGCGCGCGGGCCGCTATGCGGCGGCGTCGTTCGTCGACAGTTGGAGGCGCCGCAGCCGTCGTTCGGCCGCCGCCGCGTTGCGGTGCAGGCGGTCCGTCTCGGTGCTCAGCAGCTCGCGCCCCACTTCCGTCAGCCGGTAGTAGCGGCGCAGCCGGGACGCGACGACCTCCTCCCGGTCCACCTCGATCAGGCCGTCGACGCGCAGCCGGTCCAGGATGCCGTACAGCGTGCCCGCCTGCAGGCGCACCCGGCCCTCCGAGATGCGGCGCACGTCGTCCAGCACGCTGTAGCCGTGCTGCGGCTCGGCCGCCAGGGCGGTCAGGACCAGGAACGTCGGTTCGCGCAGCGGTAAGCCAGTCATACCCATCACTATATAAAGATAGCCTGTATATGGAATCAACCGATCGGTCAGGCGATCACGGGGTCACCGCGATGTTCGTCAGGCCGATCGTGGCGTTGCGGACGGTGTTGGAGGCGTAGACCACGTTGAGGTTGCCGGCGCACTTCGACGTCGAGGTGACGTTGATGGCGTACCGTCCGGCGCCGCCCAGGTCTGAGACGTTGTCCCGCCAGACGTTGCCGCAGCCCGAGCCCGCCACCGGGTTGTGCGTCTCGTAGCCGTTGGCGAACGTGCCCGGCGCGAGCCGGATCGTCTGCCCCGGCCGGGCGTTCGCGAGTGCCGCGGTCAGCTGCGCCGCGGTCGAGACGTCCACTGTGGACCCCGAGGTCGGCGGCGAGGAGGGCGCGGGCGACGAAGGCGCGGGCGATGAGGGTGCGGGCGACGAACGTGTGGGCGCGGGCGACGTGCCGCCACCCGCGCAGGGCGCCCCGTTCAGCAGGCATCCGATCGGTACCCCGGTGCCGCTCACGTTGAACCCGAAGCTGACTGACCCGCCGGCCGCGATCGTGCCGTTCCACGAGACGTTCGCGAACCGGTAGTGCTGAGCGCTGCCGGTGCGTACCGAATCCCATGAACTGCTCACCGACGACCCGGCGGGCAGGTCGAACTCGACCACCCACCCTGAGGCGGCGGCATCACCGCGGTTGGCGATCGTGAATCCGGCGCCGTATCCGCTGTCCCACACCGACGTCTGCGTGAACGTGGCCGTGAGTGACGCCGACGCGGCCGAGGCGAGCGGCGCGACCAAGAAGGCCGCGGCGCCGGTCGCTGCGACGGGCAGCAGGAGGCGGAGGATGCGCATCGACCTGCCCTTCCTCAGCGGGAGCATGCGTCGATGAATTAGTTAACTGTCTTAACAGCAACGGGTCAATGCTTCAGCACCCTCGACTACCTTACGAAATCGAACTACTACGACAAGTTAACCTCGGACGTTGATGAAGATCACTGGGGCGGCGTCGCCGGGCGAGCCGCGCGGACCGTGCCAAGACGAAGCCGCTCTTCACGTCACAGGCGCCGCGGCTGTCAGGTCGACGGCTCGCCCGGAGGACCGCGTTGAGGGCGTGACCGGCGAACGTGAACCACGGCGCCGGAGAGGCGGGCGACGTCCATGCCGGGAGGTCGGGGCGGGCCGCGAGCCGCGCGACCGGGTGGACGCGCGCGACGGTACTGCCGGCGCGGCGCGGCTGGTCGACGTGTCCATCGGCGCGGCACCGCTCAGGCATGGACCCTGCCGGCGACACGCGGCGGGGGAGCGGAGTTCCCGGAGCTACGGCTGGACTACGTGCTGGCCACGCCGGGCGTGACCGGCCGGTTCACCGGCTGCTACGTCGTGACCGGCGGGGAGGCGGAGTCCGCGTCGGAGCATTGTCCGCTGGTGGCCCGGACAGTGCGGAGGCCTGCGCGGCGGCGGCCTGCGCGGCGCTGCCGGAGGTCCGCGGGTCGATCTGCTCGCGCGGCGGCAGGCGCCGGTGCCCGCCGAGCGGCGGGTTGGCCACCCAGCGGATGATCGGGCCCTGGCCCGGGTCGGGCAGCCACCCCAGGAACCGGCTCCACAGCTGCTCGGCACCGAACTGGCGCAGGTCCTCGGCGGCGTCGGCGACGCGCAGCGCCATGAGCGTGCGCAGCGCGGCCGGACTGTCACCGTACTCGGCGACGAGCTGCTCCCGCTTCGCGGCGCACGGCCACGGCTCGGCACATCCCGTGCACCGCCATGTCGGCCGGGCCGGGATGTGCGCCTCGGTCACCCAAGGCTCCCCGGCCGGGCGACCTCGAGGCGTCGCAGGGCGTACACGAGCACCGAGTTGCGCGCCGTCACGTACTGGTCGCACGGCCAGGGGCGGCCGCAGTCGCGGCACTGCTCGGCGCGCTTGAGCTTCGCGGCCAGCCACGAGCGGGGCCGCGGCTGGTGGCGGCGGCGCTGGCGGACCAGGTCTGGCAGCTCCATAGCGGTTCCTTAGTTCGCCGTCGTCGGATGGGGGAAGACGTCCTTCTCCACCGGCAGCCGGGGCTTGCCGAAGCGGAGCGTGGTGTGCACGACGTGCTGGTGGGCGGCCAGGTGCGGGTGCGTGGCCAGGATCGGGCGGCGGCGGGCGCCCTTCGAGCGATACATGGCCGCGTCGGCACGGTGGACGGCGTCGGCGAGGTGTGCGTCGGGCTCGACGGGGACGAGCCCGACGGACACGCTGACGGTGACGACCTGGCCGGCCAGCCGCATCGGCGCGGCGAGCGCCTCCGCGAGTCGGTCGGCCTGCTCCTGCGGGTTGTCGTGGCGGCCGGCGAGGAGCCCGGCGAACTCGTCGCCCCCCAGTCGGGCCACGAGGCCCGATCCGGCGTAGTCGGACAGGCGCCGGGCGGTCGTCACGAGCACCTCGTCGCCGGCCGAGTGGCCGAACATGTCGTTGATCTGTTTGAACCCGTCGACGTCGAGCACGACGGCGACCAGCGGGTGACGCGCGCGGTCCGCGACCAGCTGGGTGCCGCACTTGTAGAAGGCCCGCCGGTTCGCCAGCCCGGTGAGCGGGTCGTGGTCGGCGGCGTGCCGCTCGACCTCGAGCTCCGCGGCCAGCCGCTCGGCGAGGCGCTCCGCGCGACGCGCGCGTAGATAGAGAGGAAGGACGGCACACGCCCCGGCCGCCGCGGCCGCACCGGCCAGGAAGGCGAGGGGATCCATGCGCGCGTCCCTTCCGGAGATCGCAGCTGGGGAAGCCGCCCGATCATTTGGGAACGAACGTCCGGTTTTGATCACAAACTGTGAGCAAGCCCTGACATTCGCACATGCGCTAGCATGCGCTTTATCGGCTGCAGAAGCAAGAGCCGATGCACGTGCAGATGCCGATTGCTTGGTGAACATTCATCCAAGGTCCTCAAGAAAGATGCATATGGAACCGACGTACAACGGGATGCCGGCCGGCCGCCTGGCGGGTGTGACCTGGCAGAAGAGCCGCCGCAGCAACCCCAGCGGCAACTGTGTCGAGCTGGCGCGCCTGTCCGACGGGAGCGGCTTCGCCATGCGTAACTCGCGCGACCCTGAAGGGCCGGCGCTCATCTACACCTTCGAGGAGATCGCGGCCTTCGTCGGTGGTGCCCGTGACGGCGACTTCGACAATCTGTTATCTGAGTAATCGGACCAGAAGAACAAGCAGGATCGCCCCCCGCCCGTAGACGCGAGCCGACTCCCGCTTACTGTCCGGTCATGGCATGCTTACTCCGGCCCGAACGCCAAGTCTGGCTCGGACAGCCTCGCGGAACCGAACCAGATCGGCGCCGCCGCTGTTCGTTCACGACAGTCCGGAGGCAGCACGGTGACGACCGGTCCAACTGAAGGAGGAGCGTCCGGAGGCCCCACGGTCCTCCGGATGCTGCTGGGCGCACACCTGCGGCGCTTACGTGAGGCACAGGGCGTCACCCGCGAAGACGCCGGCTGGGAGATCCGCTCCTCGGAGTCGAAGATCAGCCGGATGGAGCTCGGCCGCGTCGGCTTCAAGGAGCGCGACGTCGCCGACCTGCTCACCCTCTACGGGATGGACGACACGGAGGAGCGCACCCGCCTGCTCGCGCTGGCCCGTGACGCCAACAACCCCGGCTGGTGGCACCGCTTCGGCGACGTGCTGCCCAACTGGTTCCAGTCCTACCTCGGCCTCGAGGCCGCCGCGGCCCTCATCCGCACCTACGAGGTGCAGTTCGTGCCCGGCCTGCTGCAGACCCACGAGTATGCGCGCTCCGTCGTCCGGCTCGGCCACGGCCGGGCCAAGGAGGACGAGATCGAGCGCCGGGTCGAGCTGCGCATGCAGCGCCAGCAGATCCTGACCCGCCCGGATGCGGCCCGCCTGTGGGTGGTGGTCGACGAGGCCGCGCTGCGCCGCCCGATCGGCGGCCTGGACATCATGCGCGGCCAGATCGAGGCGCTGCTGGACATCAATAGCAGTCTGCCCAACGTGCGACTGCAGGTGATCCCGTTCAACGCCGGCGGCCACGCCGCGGCCGGCGGCGCGTTCACGATCCTGCGCTTCCCCGACGAGGACCTGCCGGACGTGGTCTACATCGAGCAGCTCACCTCCGCGTTGTATCTCGACAAGCGCGACGACGTCGACCTCTACGCGGAGGCGATGGAGCGCCTGTGCGTGGAGGCCCGGCCGCCGACGGACACCTCGAAGGTCCTCCAGGACATCCGCAAGGACCTCGACGCGTAGGACCATCGCCGCCCGGTTCCGGGACGCCCGATTCCAGCACGAGCCGCCCGAGCTCGTGGCTACGCTTTGCGCCTGATTCGGTACTCCAGCGTCAGGAACGGCAGGCCGAAGAGCGTGAAGGCGTGGTCGGCGCGCAGCTCGCCGTTGTCGACGTAGACGTCGAGCTCCTCGCCGAAGCCGTGCACCGCGAGCGTCGACAGGTCGCGGCTGCCGGCGTCGATGTGGCTGAGGTAGTGGCCGGTCTGCCCGTCGCCGCCGCGGCTGGTCAGCCGGAGCCCGCCGCCGGCGCGGGGGAGCGGGGCGAGGGTGGCGGTGAAGTTGGCCTGGGGCAGCGGGAAACCGACGCTGACGTACCCCTGGCCCTCGTGCCGGTACGTCGTGTAGACGCCGACGTAGACCGGTTCCCCGGTGAGGGCGAAGCTGCGTATCCACCCGCGGACGGACACGGCGCCGCCGGGGTCGCTGATGGTGTCGATGCGGCTGTGTATGCCGCGCACCGCCTCGCGCTGGTTCATGGGAACGTTGGCCTGGCCCAGCGGCCGGGCCACGAGGGTGCGGTACAGCAGGTAGCCCGGCCGCGCCCAGGCGCGCCAGCGCGGGACGATGTCGAGCGTGAAGCGGGTGGTGTGCTCGTAGAACTCGCGGACGAGGGGGTCGACGGACGCCGGGTCGAACCGGGGTCCCGCGAGGGCGTCGAGGTCGGCGAGGATGCCGACGTCCTCGGCCGCCTCCTGATAGACACCGCCGGTGGCCGCGGCGAGGTCGCGGACGTAGCCGGTGCCGACGTAGCGGGTGCGGGCCTCCAGCGGTACCACGAAGGGCAGCCGCTCGGCGGGGACGCGATCCGCGAGCAGGGCCACCTGCGGGTCGCGGAACAGCAGTTGCGACACGATCCGGAAGGCGACGACGCTCGCCGCAGCGACCTCGGCCGGCGGGCGGTGGCGCAGCGCGGCGCCGACGGCGAGCCCGACGGCGGGGCCAAGCGCGACCTTCTGCGGCCGCACGCCCATGGCCCCGGCCAGAGCCCCGCTGCCGATCCCGACCGCGAGCGGGCTGGCGCCGGCCTTGCCGGCCATCCACCCGGCGGGCGCGGCGAGTGCACCGCTCGCGGCGATCCGGGCCCATATGGCGGGGATCTCGTTGGGCCGCTGCAGTGCCCGTGCGGCGGTGTCGACGGCGGTCATCGCGCCGGCGCCGAGCAGCGCGCCCTTGACGGCGCCGCGCGGCCCGCGGTGCGCGGCGAGGGCCGCTCCGGCGGCGGCCCCCATGACGGCGGCGAACCCGATTCCCTGCGCGCGCTTGGCCTCCACCCATCTGTTGTACACGCCGCCGGTCCCGCCGGCCCGCCCGCCCAGTTCGGCCAGCCTGGTCAGCCCGGCTGCGGATGCGCATCGGACCGAGGCCGGCGGGGACGGTGCGGCGCCCCGGCCGGTGCGGCCAGGGCGCCTGACGGCGTCGTCTACTGGCCGGTGGCGGCCAGCTTGATCAGGTCGGCGACCGCGTCGGGGCGGGATTCGTAGATGGCGTGGCTGCCGGGCACCTCGACGACGGTCGAGCTGGCGCGCTCGGACATCGCCCGCTGGGCGGGCGGCGGGATCATCCTGTCGTCGGTGGCGACGAGGTACCAGCTGGGCTTGGTGCGCCAGGCCGGCTCGGTGACCGCGCCGGCGAGTGCGTCCAGGCCCCACGGCACCTGCGAGTCGGCGAGGAACGCCGCGCGGCCGGCGGGAAGGTCCCCGGCGAAGGACTCGTGGAACTTCTCGCGGTCGAGGAACAGGAAGCCGTCGACCGGGGGCAGGATCGGCGGGACCGGGGCGCCGGGCGGCGGATCGGCGATGAGGGTGTTGACGGACTCGCCCTTGTCGGGCGCGAACGCGGCGATGTAGACGAGGGCCGCGACCTTCTCGTGGGTGCCGGCCTCGCTGATGACGGCGCCACCGTAGGAGTGGCCGACCAGCACGGTGGGTCCGTCCTGCAGGTTGAGGATCTGCCGGGTCGCGGTGGCGTCGCCGGCCAGCGACAGGGTCGGGTTCTGCACGACGCTCACGTGGTAGCCGTCGGCCTTGAGTAGCTCGTACACCGCCTGCCAGCCGCCGCCGTCAACGAAACCGCCGTGCACCAGCACCACGTTGCGGATTGGGTCACCGGTACTCATTTTCTCGTTCCTCCTTGAGAGCACTGCTGCCACGCTAGGGTCCGTTTCATAACTGAGGCGGGGCTGCGGCGGGCCCAGATTCCGCCTGCGCACGTCCCGCGAAAGCCCGGTTACAACACCGGTAGCCTGGCTTCCGCGGGCCGCACGCAGACGAAATCTGGACTCCGCCTCGCTCCCACCCCAGTTATGAAACGGACCCTAGGCCCGGCCGCCGGTCCGCCGATTACGTCATTTGACTTGGAGATGGTCGCGGCGGGCAGCGGCGGCACGGCGCTTGCACGGTCACACCTCGGCCGGGAGGATCGCGATGAGCTGGGTGGGCGGCTCCAGCGCCTCGACGATCGTGTCGCCCTCGAGCCAGAGGCCCCCGGCCCGGCACACGAGCGCGGCGGCGGCCTCCACGGGACAGGGCAGCGGCGCCCCGCAGGCACCGCAGCGGCTGGGGTCGTCGGGGTCCCGCGCGAGGTGTCGGGTCTGCAGCTCAGCGGCGGTGGTCACCAGCACGCTGTCGGGATCGAGGTGCAACATGCCGACGATCGTGCCTGCGTGCGCCCGCCCGCCCGCGCCGTGAAACGGGTGATCCGGCGTTTTCACCCACAACCCACCCGGCGTTGTGGCCCCCTGCGGATGGGGCTCAGCGGCTCGGCCGGCCCGTGCCGGGGCATTGCCCGGAGCCGGGAGCCGCGTCGTCGGGCTGGTGCGGTGGTGTGGGAGAGCCGGCGTTGACGTGGACGCGGGCGCCGCAAGCGGGGCAGCGGCTGATGGCCTGGGCCGATGTGGACGACATGGCGGGTACATTCCCGCCGTCCGCCCCGTTGGAACATCTCGGCGCTGACGAGGTGTTATGGCGTTGGGCGCGCTTTCGCCGGATGGCATGATCGCGGCCATGTCGATCTCCGCCGTGCTGCGCGCCGCGCAGGTCGCCCGGCTTCTCGCCGCCAGCACCATCGGGCGGCTGCCGCTCGGGGCCGCGCCGGTGGCCCTGTTGCTGTACGCGCGGGAGAGCCTCTCCATCGGCACCGCGGGCCTGCTCGTGGGCGTGTACACGGCAGGCCTCGCCATCGGCGGGCCGGTCCTCGCGCGCATCGCCGACCGGTTTCGCCAGTCGCCGGTCATGCTCGCCGCCGCCGCCGTGTCGACCGTCGGGTTCTCGATCCTGGCGCAGGGCGTAGCGCTGTGGGCGGCGGTGCTCGCCGTGCTGCTGGCGGGCCTCGGCGCGCCGCCGTTCGAGGCGGGGTTGCGAGTGCTGTGGCGGGACCTGCTGGACGAGGAGCAGGTGCCGACCGCGTACACGCTGGACATCGCCGTGCAGGAGCTCATCTTCATCTGCGGACCGCTCGTGGCCGGCGCGGCGGTGGCGCTCGGCGGCGGGGTGGCCGGCGTGTACACCACCGCCGCGCTCCAGCTGGCCGGCACGATCTGGTTCGTGACGACGCCGGCCGTGCGCGGCTGGCGTGGCGCGCACGCGGATCGTCACTGGGCCGGCGCGCTGCGCTCGGGCCAGCTGCGCCTGCTGCTGATCGCCGTGGTGCTGGTCGGTGCCGGGGTGGGCAGCCTGCCGGTGGCGATCCTCGACTACGCGGAGACGGTCGGCCACCGTTCGTGGTCGAGCTGGCTGCTGGCCGCCCAGGCGTGCGGCGCGCTCATCGGCGGCCTGGTCAACACCCGGCTGCGGATCGACGGCCGGCGGCTGCCGCTGGTGGCGACCCTGCTCGGCCTGGGGTACTTGCCGCTGTTGCTGACGCCCTCCTCGGTGGTACCGATGGTGCCGCTCACGGTCCTGTGCGGGCTGTGCCTGCCGCCGCTGCTGGCGGCCGCGTTCCTGACGGTGGACCGGATCGCGCCGGCGGGCACGGCCGCGGAGGCGTTCGCCTGGGTCGCCACGGCGTTCTCGGTCGGCGCCGCGGCGGGCGCGGCGATTGACGGCGCGATCCTGGACGCGGCCGGCTCGACCCGCGCGGGCTTCATCCTGCCGCCGGTGGTGATCCTGCTCGCCGTGCCGTGGCTGCGCCCGGTAGCCCGCGGCGCCCCGGCATTGTGACCTGCCCCACATCACGCGTGCCACGCGGCGGCGGGTCCGGGCGGCAAGGGCGCCCCCGGACCCGTTTTCCGTTTGGTACGGGCCCCGGGACGTTGCGTACAGTTCCTGCGTGACCCCGCACGACCCTCAGACCACCGACGCTGACGACCCCGCCGCGGCCCTGTCGGGCATCGACCCCGAGCGGCTGGCGATCTGCCTGGCCGTCTTCGACGAGTTGCAGGCGCTGCCGCCGGAGCACCCCGACGTGCTGCTGGTGCGGCGGGCGACCTCGCACCTGTACAAGAGCGTCAAGCGCCAGCGGCGCAGCGACCGGCGCGCCGCCGTGACCGAGGCCGACCGGCTGGTCACCGCGGCGACCGCGACCGGCGCGCCGGGTCGCATCGACGACGAGACGCAGGGGATCGCGCTGGTCTCACCGACGATCGGGGCGAGCGCCGGCCGGCTGCTGCGGGCCCGGTCGTGCTACACGTGCAAGGCGCGATACGTCGACGTCGACGCGTTCTACCACCAGCTCTGCCCGCCGTGCGCGAAGCTCAACCGCGAGCGGCGCGAGCAGCGCGCCGACCTGACCGGGCGGCGGGCGCTGCTGACCGGCGGCCGGGCGAAGATCGGTATGTACATCGCGTTGCGGCTGCTGCGTGATGGAGCTCACACCACAATCACGACCCGGTTCCCGAACGACGCCGTGCGGCGCTTCGCCGCGATGGCCGACAGCGGCGACTGGCTGCACCGGCTGCGCATCGTCGGCATCGACCTGCGCGACCCGGCGCAGGTCGTGGCGCTCGCCGACGACGTGGCCGCGCAGGGGCCGCTGGACATCCTGATCAACAACGCGGCGCAGACGGTGAAGCGGACGCCCGGCTCGTATTCGCACCTGGTGGCGGCCGAGTCCGCCCCGCTGGTGCTGGAAGGGCCGATGCCGGACGTGGTCACGTTCCACAAGGCGGACCCGCACGCGGAGCTGACGCTCACGGCCGGGCTCGGCGCCGACGCGGCGCTGATCCCGCCGGACGCGCTCACGGCGCTCGCGCTTACCAGCCGTAACACCACGCCGGAGCGCATCGCCACGCTGACCGCGATCGACGCCGGCGGGCTGGTGCCCGACCTGGCCGACTCCAACAGCTGGGTGCAGACGGTCGAGGAGGTCGACCCGCTGGAGCTGCTCGAGGTGCAGCTGTGTAACGTGACCGCGCCGTTCATCCTGGTGAGCCGGCTGCGCCCGGCGCTTTCGGCATCGTCGGCCCGGCGCAAGTACGTGGTGAACGTGTCGGCGATGGAGGGCCAGTTCAGCCGGCGGTACAAGGGGCCCGGGCACCCGCACACCAACATGGCCAAGGCCGCGCTGAACATGCTCACGCGCACCAGCGCCGAGGAGATGCTCTCCGACGGCATCCTGATGACCGCGGTGGACACCGGCTGGATCACCGACGAGCGGCCGCACCCGACGAAGATGCGGCTGCACGAGGAGGGCTTCCACGCCCCGCTGGACCTCGCCGACGGGGCGGCACGGGTGTACGACCCGATCGTGCGCGGCGAGCGCGGCGAGGACCTCTACGGCTGTTTCCTGAAGGACTACGAGCCTTCGAACTGGTGAGAACGGTGACCGGCGAGGCCGGGGTCAGCGCAGCTGATACAGCAGCGTGAACTTGCCGACCTGGACCTCGTCGCCGTCGTTGAGCGTGACGCTCTTGACCCGCTCGCCGTTGACATAGGTGCCGTTGAGGCTGCCCATGTCGAGCATCGAGTAGCCGAGGCCGCCGCTGTTGCGGTGAAACTCGACGTGCTTGCGGGACACGGTGTTGTCGTCGAGCACGATCTGGTTGGCCGAGTCGCGGCCGCAGCGCACGACCTCACCGTCGAGCGCGAACTCCGCGCCGGCCTCGGCACCCTTGCGGATCAGCAGGGTCGCACGGCCCGACGGCAGCTTTTCCATGTGCGCGGTCAGGTCCAGCGGCTGCGTCGGCCCGTCGGGCGCGGCGACCGACGCGGAGTTGAGCAACTCGTCGGTCGTCACGATCGGCACGCCCCAGTGGCGGGCCAGGGCGATCGCCTCCAGCGGCGCGGCCGGCACGCGGATGCCGGGGCCGAGCACCAGCTGGAACGGCCCGTGCGCGGCGACCACCTCGACCGCGCGCAGCGGCGCCTGGAGCGCGGTCAGCGCGCGCTGGAACAGCTCGGCGCTGATCGGCTCGTCCATGCTGCGGGCGCCGCCCTCGATGGGCAGCTGCAAGTGACGACCTGTGGATTCGTCCCTGAGCAGAACCACGGGACGGCTCTGCCAGGTCTGCGCACGCACACCCACCACGACAAGCTCTCGCATGCCCGCCTCCCGAGTTCATAGCCGACGAGTGCCAACCTCGTGCGCATAACGGTACCGTGTCGGCCGATCGTCGCCCTTGCCCGGTCGGTTGAGGTCTATTGCCGTATGTGCCCGATCTGCCGCATCAGTCGGTCGATCTGTTCCGTCCAGTCGACCTGTTCGCGCCGTTCATGGCGGGTGCGCAGGCGGCCGTCGAGCACCAGTTCGACCTCGTCGGCGCCGGTCAAGAAGCCGACAGTGACCTCGGTGGCCACGTCCTGGTACTGCGGCGCGACCCAGAACTCGAACACCTGTGAGACATCGGCGGACTTGAACCGGAACCCGAGCGCCCAGAACGCATCGAGCGCGGCCGCCTCGGCGGGCAGGGGATGCACCGCGACGGGGTCGAGGTCGCCGGGGTCGAGCGCGAACGCGACCTCCAGGTCGGTGCGCACGCCCACGGCCAGGCCGGGCACGCGCTCGCCGTACACGTGCGTGACGGGGGTGTCCAGGGGGACCACGAGCCGCAGCGGTACCTCGTGCGAGGCGCCCGCCGGGAGTCGGAACCCGCCGGCGACCTCCTGCCGCGTCAGCTCCGCCGTGCGCGTGCCGGCCCTCGTCACCAACGTCAGCACGATCCGCTCGATCTCGACGCCGCGCTCGCCGCCGGTGAGACGCACTGCCCCCGCGAGGGCCTCCCCGGGGCGTGTCACAGGATTTTCTAGTACCGTGTCGACGGCCGGCCCGCCCACACCCATGGCGCGGCGCAGGCTCCTGAAGACCATGGCGGGCACACTAGCACGCGGCGCTGTAGGGTTGGGTTGTGTCAAGACTGCTGCGGATCGGGGAGCTCGCCAATCTCGCCGGCGTGTCGACTCGCACCGTCGACTTCTACACCGGGCTCGGCCTCATCGAGTCGACCGAGCGCACGGCCGGCAACTTCCGGCTTTACGACACCTCGTGCATCGAACGCATCGCCGCGATCAAGGTGCTCGAGGCCAACGGCGTAAGCCTGGCCGACATGGCCGACGCGCTGGAGCGCGGCGCCGGCGACCTGGCTCGCCAGCTCAGCCAGGTGCAGGGCGACCTCGAGACACTGCGGGAGGCGGCCGGCCACGCCGGGCCGGCCGCCCACCAGTTACTGCTCGCGCTGACGGCGCGGCTGCAGTCGCTCATTCACACCGCGATCGAGCTGACCAACAACCTGCCCACGCTGGGCGGCTGACCGCCGGGTGGCGTCATGCGCGCGGACTTCCATGATCACGGAGCGAACGTGCTGCTCTTTGTACATTTCACTCCGTGATCATGCCGGCAGTGCGCCGGCCGGGCGCGGTTGACGCACACGGTCAGACGCGGACCAGTTCCGCGACTCGGCGACCGTGTGCGGCGGCGTTCTCGTGACCGGCTTTGAGCAGGTTGGCGGCGAGGCCGCGCAGCGGCGCCATCGCCGGTGTCACGTCCGCCAGCGTGAGCTCCGCCTCGGCGACGTGCAGGTCGAGGCCGAAGGTGTCGCTGAAGATCCGGCGCAGGTACGGGCTCGCGTGGTCCCAGCCCTCCTTCGGCGTGCCGGGGCCGTAGCCGCCGCCGCGGCTCAGCGCCAGCACCGCCGGCCGGCCGGCGATCGGCCGGTCGCCGTTCACGCCGAGGCGCTGGTCCAGCAACAGCAGGTCGATCCAGGCCTTGACGTGCGCGGGGACGCCCCAGTTGTACAGCGGTACCGCGAACACATATGCGTCGGCGTCGAGCAGTTCGGCGGCGAGCCGCTCGACCAGCGCCACGGCCTGCGGCGCCGCCGGTGCGGACGGATCGATCGCGTGCCGGGCCGCCTTCGCCCACAGGTCGGCGGGCAGTGGTTCGAGGCCCAGGTCGCGCCGGGTCACGACCGCGTCGTGGTGCTCGGCGAGCCAGGACTGCTCGGTGGTGTCGGCGAGCGCGCGGCTCACCGATCCGGTCGTGCGGATGCTCGCGTCGAGTCGGAAGAGATGCATGGTGCCGGTACCTCCACGGTATCCTCCAGTGGCAATGCAGAAAGTCTTCTACACAGAACATCTGATGGCAAGCGTGAGTGAGCTGCTTATCATTACTCCATGACGCAGGCGCCGGAAAGCCCGGCTGACACCCATGTCGACCTTCAGTCCGACCTCGGCTGGGCGCTCGGCGTGCTGCTGCGTGGCTACGCGAAGGGCGCCCAGTCGGTCATCGCCGACGTCCCCGGCGGCCCCCGCGGCTACCAGGTGCTCACCTCCGCCGTCGACGGCACGGCCTGCACCCAGCTCGCCCTGGCCAACAAGCTGGGCATCGATCGCACCGTCATGACGTATCTCCTCGACGACCTCGAGCAGGCCGGCGTCATCGAGCGCCAGCCCGACCCCGCCGACCGCCGCGCCCGCCGCATCATCGCCACCGAGGCCGGTCGCGCGACCCTCTGTGCGCTGCAGCGCAAGCTCCGCCACGTGGAGGACCGGGTGCTGGGCGCCCTGCCGGAGGACGAGCGTGCCCAGTTCCGCGCCTTGCTGCGTCGGGTCGCGGTCAGCATCGACGAGCGCGACCCCCTCGACAACGCGTGCGGCGTCATCGAGGCCGCGGGCGTCGAGCCCGCCACCCGCGCCCGCCGTCGCAAGAGCGGCTGATCCGACCGCCACAACCGCCGATCGGAGCTATGAGCCCGGCGTCCAGCGCGGATCGCGGCCGCTGAGGCCGAGCGCGCGCTCCAGCGGCGGAGCGTCCGGCGGGCCGAGTCTTGAACAAACGCGACGCACCCGGCTGGCAGGATCGGCCGGATGCGCGACGGTCGCGAACTGGCCGGAGCACTGCCGCGGACGCGGTTCAACCCGAACGCGGAACGTGGGTGACGGTCGTGGTCCTCTGCTTCTGGCCGTTGTCGCCTGTCGCGTAGTGCTGCTTGAGTGCCGTTCGCTGTCGTCCCTTGTCAACCGTTGGCAAGCCTCACGCGGACTTTCCGCTGACGTGCTTGCTGTCGCCTGCTGATGATCGAGCTTCACGCTTACGCCTGGTGACGAGCCGTCAAGAGCCAGCGCGCGATGTCCGTGGCATGTGCGGATGCCGCAAGGCCGGGGTTCAGTCACCCTGCACTGGCTCAGTTCAGCCGATGATCAATAGGTATGGCTGCCCACCCTTGTCTTGCTACCGTTGGCCTCCTTGATCCCGGGCGGTGTGTTTGACCATGACCAAAGTCCTCAGGTTGATCGGGTACTGGGACGGGCGGACGGCGCCGGAAGGGCTGCCCGATGTTTGCGACTTCGTGTCCGCAGTCGACAGCGCCGTGCAGCGGGCTGTTGCTGCGTATCTCCGATCGGGCGCGGTGTTTGCCGTCGCGGCTGGCGTGTCCGTATGCCGGCTGTGTGGTGCGGCAAACGGCAGTGCCGAGCAGACGGATGGTGAGCATTTCGTGTGGCCCGAGGGTTTGGCGCACTACGTCGAGGAGCACGGCGTCTGTCTGCCGGATGAGGTCGTCGCTATCGCTGCGCGCGGCGTCGCCCCGGTCGCCGATCTGGCGTGGTTTACGCGTTCGCTGCTGGAAACCGGCGGGGCGACCATCGATGTGGAGTGGTGGCGCCACCAGGCCGGCCCGGGCTCCGCCGGGCACGCTGTCAAGCACCTGCACGGCTGCAGACACAGCGCGATGGTGGCGAGCTGGGATCTGCCCACCCACGCCGACATCTATGTCGACCGGGTCCCGCACAATGCGGTGACGATCCTGGTCAAGCTCCGGCGGCTGCTCGATACCGCGTGGCCGTTCTCCGACCTTCGCAACCTGCTCGGCTCCCAGCCGTTCCACGCCGCCGCCGGCAACCCGTCCAGGCTGTATCGCACCCTGGCCACGTCTCCTGAACTACGGCCGTTCCTGTTCTACGATGGCGACGGCGGCCTCATGCCGGTTTGGTCCGATACCTGATCCCGCTCCGTGACCGTGCATTGTCATCGGCTAAAGCGGAAGTCGGACGTTAGAAGAACACCGGTGGTCGACGCGGGCTTCGATGACCTCGCCTCGTGATGTGGTCAGCACACGTGCGCCCATGTGTTCGTCGAGGAAGATCGCGATCTCCTCGCGGTCGCCCGCATCCAAGGCCGGAAGATCGTTATCCCTCGCCTGCAAGGCGTCCAACAGCGCGTCGCGCAGCTCCTCGTTCAGCAGTGGTAACACGTACGCATCGACCTCCTCGTCGGCGAACTGCTCAGGAAGAGTCCCACGGAGGAACAGCAGATCGGCCACCCGCCGCGCCGGACTGGCTGGCTCCGGCTCGCAGCCGCACGTCGCGACCTTTCCGAGGCATACCGCCGGTGCCGACTCTACGATGCCATCGAGCTCAGCCGTATCCTTCAGACTCCACCAGCGCCGAGCCTCGCCCGCTGGCACGGGCCTCCAGATCGCCACCAGCCAGCTCGTTTCTACCCAGCACCTCATTGAGCCGAACCTCCCGGTGAGATCGTTCACCCAAACGCACGCTATTCGGCATGAGTGCGCACCCTATGTAGGAGTGCCGACTTGAGCGCGACCGGTCCTGCTCCGCCAGGGGCACCAGCCGGCCGCCCGGCCCGGTCCGCGACGCTCGCTGCGCATGGTGCAGGATCAGGCCCGGGTTCCGTGGGTCGGCGCGGTCGGGTAGAAAGTGCCTCGTGTTCGAACGGTTCACTGCCGAGACGCGGCAGGTGCTGGCGCTCGTGCCGCACTACGCCGTCGCCGCCGGCCGGCCGGAGATGACCCCGGCCGATCTCGCCGCCGCGCTGGCCGCCCGGCCGGTCGGCAACACCGCCGGTATCTGGACGTCGCCGCAGCTACCTGAGCCGGCCGAACCCGCGGGCGCCCAAGGCAGGCGCCTGCCGCCGAAGGCGCCGCACCGGTTCGATAAGGCGGCGCGAGCGGTCCTGACGCGGTCATTGCATGTCGCGGTGACCGAGGCGGCCGCGCACATCGGCACCGAGCACCTGCTCGCCGCGCTCGTCCGGAACGGGCCGCCGGACGTTGTGGCGGGGCTCGGCGCGCGGGGTGCGACGGCCGAAACCGTCGATGCGCTGCTCGCCCGGCTGGCCGGAGCGCTGGGCACCGAAGGGCCGCCGGAGGAGCTGCGGGCCGTCAAGGGGGCGGGCTCGGCCCTGAGCTACACACGCCTGACGGTCGACGCACGCGCCGTCATGCGGGAAGGCGCCGCGCTGGGCCGGGCCGCCGGACGCGCCAACGTGACGCCGGTCGACCTGGCCAGGGCGCTCGCCTTGTATGACGGAGGCAACGTGGTCCGGGTATGGACCGTGCCGCCGGTACCGCCGCCGGAGCCCGCCGCGCCGATCGAGGATGTGGCCTCGTTGGCCGGGCCGACCGAGCGGGTGCTCGCGGCGGCCGCGGTGATCGCGCGGGAGGCGGGCTCCGCGCAGGTAGGCACCGAGCACTTGCTCGTGGCGCTGATCCGGTACGGCCACCCTGAGGTCGTGACGCTGCTGGCCGAGCGGGGCGGCACCGCCACGGCCGCCGACGCGTTGCTCGCCGAGCTGGCCGGCGATCCCGGTGTCGAGAGGTCGCCGGCGCCCGTCCCGGGCCTGCCGCTCGCAGCTCGCTGGCCCGCGCTGCGCCCGGTATCGGGACGGCGGGCGATCGTCGTGCTGGTCACCCTGGTCGCGCTGCTCGTGATCATGGCGGTGTGCTTCCTAGGCCTCATCTTCGGCCCGTGATCAGGCCAGGCGCAGGCCGGGTGGCAACGTGTGCGGGCAGCCGGCGCGCCTGCCGGCCGGAAACGGACGATGTGCTCGGTGAGGCCGGCGCCATCCTCGCCGCGGAGATCGGGCATCGGTTCGACAACCTGCACGACGCGCTCACCATCGCTCTCGCCGAGGCGGCCCGGCCGACGCCCGCCCAGTGACGGTGTCCGCCTACGCGCGTCCAGCAGGCCACAGGCGACGCAGCGGCTCGTGATGGCGCACGGATGCCGCCGCCGTCGTCCTCGTACAGCGAGTCGCCGACGGCGACGCTGCTCGCGCTTTCCGATGCCCCCGGCTCCCACCAGGCCGGCGTCAAACGCACTCGGGCGCTGCCGCGCGTCAAAGCGGCATGTGCGCGCTCCAGATCACGGGATCGGCATCGTGCTGGGTGACGCGCTACGTGGTGATCGCTCCCCTGCGCCGGTCTGTCCAGAACTGCTCGACGATGTCCGCGAGCCGGTACGTAGCGTGCCACACGATTGATGCCCGGACCGCCGCGCTGACGGACCGCCGCGCAGGCGATCGGTGTCCGACGCTTTTCACTGTCCCGCTCGGACTGCGCGAGCGAGCGAACCTGATCATGCATCGAGCGCGGTTCGTCATGCCCACAGCGTCACCTGGCGCGGCCGGACCTACGGCGTCGGCCGTGCGATGACGGCAAGCGTCAGCACGATAGGGAATTCCTTGTCCACCTGCCCGAGGAGTAGACCCACGATACGGTCGTCGTGACGCCAAGCCGGGAACTGCTCACCGTTGGTGAAACGGGCGAGGTCGTAGTCGAGCATTGAGACGCTGTTGTCGTTTCCCATCACCCGCTCGTGCTCCGCCTGGAACGAGTCCGCTTTCGGCGGACCCCATTTCGCGGTCAGTGCGGCGACATACTGCAGGCGCCGACGCCCGAAGTCGCGATAGACCTCGTCATACAGCTCGCCGATGGATCCGTCGTAGTCCGCGGGTGTTTCGTACAGACTCTCGCTCATCGCGATCGGCGCGAAATGGGCTTCCGGCCCGCTCTGCGCCAAGCCCACGAGCCAGTCGCTGCCGCCGGTCGGGCCATCTGGAAACGGCCGCGTGACCAAGCTGCTCGGCCAAGCCTGCGGGGGCGTCGTCGTTCATGGCCGGGTTGGTAGCGGCCCTGCCTTCAGCCGGCGACAGGCACACCACGATCGCCATGCCGGCGCCGATGCCGCCCTCTTCGCCCTCCTGGCCGCGGCCGCATGGACCCTCGCCACCCGCCGGTCGCAGCTTCCATGTCGATCGCTCGGTCAGCCTCAGAAGCGCATGTCTGGTCATGGCTGGTCAATGGAAACGGCGGCCTGCGCGCCAACCCGCTTCGTGCCTGACGCATCTGTGTCCGTGCCCGGGACCCACCGGCAACCCGCCAGTCGGTCCGTTCCGTCTTCTACACATGCAAACGGACCCAGGTGTGTTCCGGTGAAGGCACCCGACGAGGCCGAGTACCGCGAGTTCGCGCTCACCCGGATGTCAGTTCTTCGGCGGACGGCGTACCTGCTCTGCAACGACTGGCACATGGCTGACGATCTGGTCGCAACGGCGCTGGACAAGCTGTACCGCATATGGCATCGGCGATCACACATCGCCAACCTCGACGGCTACGTCAACATGATCCTGTCCAGAGCGTGGCTGGACGAGCAGCGCCGGCCGTGGCGGCGCGAATGGCTGGCCAACGACGAGGCACCGGACTCCCCAGCCGACCCGGCCGACTCCGGCGTCGCTGATCGGCTCGACCTCGATCGGTGGCTGGAAGGGCTCGGTCCACGCCGCCGAGCCGTGCTGGTCCTGCGGTTCTACTGCGACCTCACCGTTGAGCAGACCGCCGAAATCCTCGGCCTCTCCGAGGAGACCGTGAAGAGCCAAACCGCGCGTGCGCTGCACACGCTGCGCGTCCAGGCAACCAAGCGAATGGAGCGTTGATGTCATGAACGAGTATCGCGAGCTGCTCGACCGCCACATCCATGACGAGCCACCCAGCCGGCTCGACCTGGACACAATGATCCGTCGTTCGCGCCGGCGGGTACGCCGGCAACGCTGGGCGGTCGCCGGCGGCGCCGGGTTGGCCGCTGCGGCGATCTCAGTCACCGCGCTGTCGCTGGCCGGCTCGGCCGCCACGCTCGCTCCGGTGGAGACTCCGGGGGCGCCGCTGTCACTCAGTGGTCAAGCCACGGACCCAACGTTGGTCGCCGACGACGTCCGTAATGCGCTCGTCGCGGCTGGGGTGGCACTCACGGACTTCACCGCCGACCCCGGCAAGATGAGCCCGGTGTCCAGCAGCGCTGGCAAAGTAAGCCTGGGGGACCCCGTACCGGGGTGGTATCGGATTACCGCTCGTGGGTGGACCGGCGACCGCGCAGGGTCGATCATCATCACACTGCATCCGCAGCAGCCGGGCGAAGCCCTGCAGCCGTGCGAGGACAGGTACGAGTACCAGGTGTCGTGCACCACCCGGACGGTGAACGGCAGCTCATTGCAGGTGCGCCGGGTTGAGTGGCCGGCCCACCCGGGTTTGGGGCGCCGGATCGACCTTGTGGCTACGGTGCTGCGCGCGGATGGCGTCTACGTGAATGTGCTGTCCGCCAACATGAAGCCCACCACCGATGTGATGGACGACGGTACGGGCAAGGAGCCGCCGCTCGACGCCGGTCAACTCGAACACTTGGTGCTGGACCCGAAGGTCCATCCCTAGTGCCCTGAGGCACTGCGGCGATCGTCACCGATCAGCGGTGACTGTAAAGCACCGGTTTGCGCAGGTGGCCCGCGCGTGTCGCGGGCCACCGGCAGGCGAGATCTTGCCGTTTCAAACAAGTGGCGCTCGGTTCTCGCAACGAAGAGTTCGGGGTCGATCGGTCAGGAACTCTGCGCGACCGGATGGTGCGGGATCGCGCGGCTTGGGGTGCGGCGCGTAGGGTGGCGGGCGATGTCTGCGCTGCGTATGAGTCTTGCCGGGATCGCGACGCTGGCCGTTCTCGGCGCGGGTGGCTGCGGCGACCCCGCCCCCGCCGGCACTCCGCCGCCCGTCGCCCAGCAGTCGCAGGGGCGGCAGGCCGGCAACGGTGACCCACCGGCCTCCAGAGACCCTGGCAACGGAGCCGGTGCGAGCGCCACCAGCGGCGCGCCCGGCGGTGGCACGACCAAGCACGCCTTCCCGCTACAGGGCAAGGGTTCCTACTCGCGCGACCACCACGACTACCCGGCCTCCGACATCATCGCCAACTGCGGCCTCAACGCGCTGTCGCCGGTCGACGGCACGGTGCTCGAGGTGGCGCGGGTCGACACGTGGAACGCGAGGGTCAACGACGGGGCCACCCGCGGCGGGCTGTCGGTGTCGATCCTCGGGACCGACGGCGCGCGCTACTACATGTCGCACTTCTCGTCGATCAATAACGGCATCGAGGCGGGTGCGAAGGTGGTGGCCGGGCAGCCGGTCGCCAAGGTCGGCCGCACCGGCGACGCGAGCGCCTGCCACATCCACTTCGGGCTCTCTCCGGCGTGCCAGAAGACGGGCGACTGGTGGACGCGGCGCGGGGTCATCTGGTCGTGGTCCTACCTGGACGCCTGGAAGGCCGGCGAGGAGAAGTCCCCGGTCGCCGAGCTCGAAGCCTGGCAGCAGCAGCACGGCTGCCCCGCGAAGGCCACGGTCGACCGATGACCGGCGCCCCGGCGACCGGTCATCGACCCCGGGCCGGGCGTAAGGCGCGCTGCCGAGCATCGGGGCGGCCGGGTCAGTCGTGCTCGAGGCAGAAGGGATGGCCGGCGGGGTCGCTGTACACGCGGTAGCCAGCCTCCGGCGTCGCCAGCAGCTGCGCGCCCATCCGCAGGGCCGTCGACTCGGCCGCGTCGATGTCGTCGACCCGGATGTCCAGGTGCAGCTGCTGCGGATAGTTCGGGTCCGGCCACTGCGGCGGAATGTGGTTGGGCGCCAGCTGGAAGCTGAGGACCCGGCCGGACTCGTCGCCGACGTCGATCCAGTCGCTGTCGACCTTCGTGATCCGCAGGCCGAGCAGCTCCGCGTAGAAGCGCGCCAGGGTGTGCGGATCGGGCGTGTCCAGCACGACGGTGGAGAGTTTCGCAATCATGCCTTCATCGTGCCCTCGGGGTACGACAAGAAACGCTACGAACTCTGGGCCTGGATCGCGGTGATGGCGACGGTGTTCACGATGTCCTTCACCGTCGCGCCGCGCGACAGGTCGTTCACCGGCTTGCGCAGGCCCTGCATGACCGGGCCGACCGCGACCGCGCCCGCCGAGCGCTGCACCGCCTTGTACGTGTTGTTGCCCGTGTTCAGGTCCGGGAACACGAACACCGTCGCCTGGCCTGCGACGGGGCTGCCGGGCAGCTTGGTGGCGGCCACGGCCGGATCGATCGCCGCGTCGTACTGGATCGGGCCCTCGACCGGCAGGTCGGGGCGGCGCGCGCGCACGATCGCGGTGGCCTCGGCGACCTTGGTGACGTCGGCGCCGGCGCCGGAGGTGCCGGTGGAGTACGACAGCATCGCCACGCGCGGCGTGACGCCGAAGCGGGCGGCGGTGTCGGCCGAGGACAGCGCGATGTCGGCCAGCTGCGCGGCGTCGGGGTCGGGGTTGACGGCGCAGTCGCCGTAGACGAGGACCCGGTCGGGCAGCAGCATGAAGAAGACGCTGGAGGCGACGCTGAGCCCCGGGACGGTCTTGATGATCTCGAAGGCGGGGCGGATGGTGGCGGCGGTGGTGTGGGTGGCGCCGGAGACCATGCCGTCGGCGTGGCCCAGCTGCACCATGAGCGTGCCGAAGTACGACACGTCGCGCACCACGTCGCGGGCCAGGTCGAGCGTGACGCCCTTGTGGGCGCGCACGTCCCGGTAGACCTGGGCGAACTCCTCGCGCAGCGGGCTGGTCACCGGGTCGATCAGCCGCGCGGCGCCGACGTCCAGGCCCAGGTCGCGGGCCCGGGCCCGGATCGCGGCCGGGTCGCCGAGCAGGGTCAGGCCGGCCACGCCCCGGCGCAGCAGGATGTCCGCGGCGCGGAGGATTCTCTCCTCGCTGCCCTCGGGCAGCACCAGATGCCGCTTGTCCGCCCGGGCGCGGTCGATGAGGTCGTACTCGAACATCAGCGGCGTCACGCGCGCCGAGCCGGTCAATTCGAGCACGTCGGCCAGGCCCGCAGTGTCCACATTGGACTCGAACGCGCCGAGGGCGGCCTCGACCTTGCGCGGGTTGGCCGCGCTGAGCCGGTGCTCCACCCGTGTCGAGGCGGCGATCGTGTCGTAGCTGGCCTTCGGCACCGACAGCACCGCCAGGCCCGGGTTGAGCCGCTCGAAGAGCTCCAGCGCCGCCGGGTCGGGTGCGATGCCCAGCGTCAGCACGATCCCGGCCAGCGGCACCAGGCCCGATGCGTGCGCGGCGCCCGCCGCGACCAGCAGGTCGGCGCGGTCGCCGGGGGTGATGAGCAGGCAGTTCGGGGTCAGGTGCGTCAGCAGCGCGGGCACCTGGGCAGCGCCGACAACGTAGTCGAGCACGTCGCGGCCCAGCGCCGCGTCCTTGTCGCCGCGGCCGGCGGTGACCACGCTCGCCCCGAGCTGGGCGGCGACCTCGCCGACCGTGGGCGCGCCGATGGTGGGCACGTCGGGGATCACGTAGCAGGCGACCGGCAGCTCGGGCGGGGGCACGATCCCCGGGGTCTTGTTGAGGATCACGGCCGCGACGGTCGCGTCCAGGTCGGCCAGCGCGTGATAGGCCTGCCGGGCCTCGGAGTCCAGCGTGGCCGCGTCGGCGCCGGAGCCGTTGACGACCGACACGACCACGGCGCCGAACTCGTGGGCGAGCCGGACGTTGAACGCCAGGTCGTCGTCGATGTCGGTGCCGATGACGACGACGGCGTCGTGCTGCTGCGCCACGGGCCGGAAGCGCTCGACGATCTGCCCCACGAGCTCCTCGGACCGCCCGGCGGCGAGCATCGCCGACGCCTCCGCGAAGGTCACGCCGAACAGGCGATCGTCCCCGATGCCGTACCGCAGGCGCAGCAACTCCAGCAGAACGTCGTCCGACGCCGGGGCGACCGGCCGGAAGACGCCGATGCGGGGGACCTTACGGGACAACAACTCGGCGAGTCCGAGGGCCACGGCCGACTTGCCGGAGTCCGGTCCGTGCTCGACGAGGTACACGATGCGGGCCACCGCAGTAGTCTGCCTGGCATGATCCTGGTGCTCAACAGCGGCTCCTCCTCGGTGAAGTTCCGTGTCGTGGACCTCGACGACCCCACCGCCGGCGAGCGCGGCCTGGTCGAGAAGATCGGCGAGCCGGGCGGCGTGCCGGACCACGCCGCCGCCATGGAACAGGTGCTCGACGGGCTCGGCGCCACCCCGATCGAGGCGGTCGGGCATCGCATCGTGCACGGCGGGTCGCGCTTCGAGCGCCCCGCCCTCATCGACGACACTGTGCTCGCCGCGCTGCGCGAGCTCATCCCCCTCGCCCCGCTGCACAACCCGGGCGGCATCATCGGCATCGAGGCGGCCCGGGAGATGCTGCCGTCGGTGCCGCACGTGGCCGTGTTCGACACCGCGTTCCACGCGACCCTGCCGCAGGCCGCCGCCACGTATGCGATCGACCGCGACCTCGCCCGGCGGTACGACATCCGCAGATTCGGTTTCCACGGCACCTCGTGCGCCTATGTCGCCGGGCGCACCGCGACCCTGCTGGGGCGGCCGCTGGAGGAGCTGAACCTCATCGTGCTGCACCTGGGCAACGGCGCCAGCGCCACCGCCGTGCGGGGCGGGCGTAGCGTCGACACGTCGATGGGCCTCACGCCGCTGGAGGGCCTGGTCATGGGCACCCGCTCGGGCGACCTCGACCCGGCCGTCGGCTCCTACCTCAACCGGGTCGCCGGGATGGACTTCGCCGCCGTCGACGACGTGCTGCTGCGCCACGCCGGCCTGCTCGGCCTGGCCGGGGTCAACGACATGCGCACCGTGCTGGAGCGCCGCGCCGCCGGCGACGAGGACGCGACGCTGGCGTTCGACGTGTACTGCCACCGCATCCGCAAGTACGTCGGGGCCTACCACGCCGTCCTCGGCCGCCTCGACGCGGTCGTGTTCACCGCCGGCGTCGGCGAACACGCGCCGGCGGTCCGGGCGGCGTCGCTGGCCGGCCTGCAGACGTGGGGCATCGAGGTCGACGAGGCCCGCAACGCCGCCAACGAGCGCATCGTCAGCCCGGACGAGGCACGGGTCGCGGTCTGCGTGGTGCCTACCGACGAGGAGTACTCGATCGCCGAGCAGACCGCCGCCCTGATCCGCGGCTGAGGGCGCGCGGGTCAGACGGGCTGACAAGGCGGCCGCGCGCGACCTGGCGGTCCTACGCGGGGGCGGCCGTCCAGTCCGGATACTTGGCCGCGCGTCCGTCGCCCGACGACCGGCCGCGCAGGCGCCGGCTGACCCACGGCAGGACGTGCTCGCGGTAGTAGCGTGCCTCGGCCAGCAGGCGGCGGGCCGGCGTCGGCGCGGCGTCGGCGCGGTGCTCGGTGGCGGGCAGGCCCAGGGCGTCCAGCACGAGCCCGGCGACCCGCCGGTGGCCGGTGGCGTTGAGGTGCAAGCGGTCGGCGGACCAGTACGCGGCGCGGCGGATCTCGGTGTCGCCGAAGACGTTGACGAACAGGATGTCGTGGCGCACAGCGAGGTCCTTGACCGCCTCGGTGAGCAGCTCGCCGCGGCGGCGCAGGACCCGGCCGAACGGCAGGTGCTCCGACGGGTCCGCGCCGCTGAGCAGCAGCAGCCGCACGCCCGCGGCGCCGCAGCGCAGCACCGCCCGCTCGGTCAGCTCCAGCAGCCGGTTCAGGTCGGCGCCGCGACGCATCATGTCGTTGCCGCCGCCGTTGAGCGAGAGCAGGGTCGGTGCCGGCGACATGGCCAGGGCGGCGTCGAGCTGCTCCGTGACGATCGGCTCCAGCAGGCGGCCGCGGACGGCGAGGTTCGCGTACCGTACGGCACCGCCGTTCGCCGCGGCCAGGCCCGCCGCCACCAGGTCGGCCCAGCCGCGTGGCGAGCCGTCCGGGCGCTCGTCGCCCATCCCCTCGGTGAAACTGTCGCCGATCGCCACGTATCGCATGCCGCGTCCTCTCGTCCCGTCGTCGCTGCCGGCCCGTGCGCAGCCCCTCGGCGCACGGGTTACTTCGCCGACCCGGAGGGCAGGTTACCCGGGGCTTCCCGAGAGTGCGGTGACGTCATGGACGTAGGGGTGGTGCTGCAGTGCGACCCGCCCGCGATGGGCGTGGTGGAGCTTGCCAAGCGGGCCGAGGCGGCCGGTTTCAGCCACGTGTGGACGTTCGACTCCCACGTGCTGTGGCAGGAGCCGTTCGTCATCCACAGCAGGATCCTCGCCGACACCGATCGGGTCGTCGTCGGGCCGATGGTGACCAACCCCGGCACTCGCGACTGGACGCTCACCGCGTCACTGTTCGCGACGCTCAACGAGATGTACGGCAACCGCACCGTCTGCGGCATCGGCCGCGGCGACTCGGCACTGCGCGTGCTGGGCTCCCGCCCGGCCACGCTCGCCGAGCTGCGCGAGTGCGTGCGGGTGATCCGCGAGCTGGGCAACGGCCGATCGGTGCGCCTGGGCGACCGTGACCTGCGGTTCGCGTGGGCGCCCGACAGCCGGCTCGAGGTGTGGGTGGCCGCCTACGGACCCAAGGCACTCGCGCTGGCCGGCGAGGTCGGCGACGGGTACATCCTGCAGCTGGCCGACCCGGACATCGCCGCCTGGATGATCAAGGCGGTGCGGGAGGCGGCCGAGCGGGCGGGCCGCGACCCGGCGGCGATCAGGTTCTGCGTCGCCGCCCCCGCCTACGTCGGCGACGACTCCCCGGAGTCGATGGCCCACCAGCGCGACCAGACCCGCTGGTTCGGCGGCATGGTCGGCAACCACGTCGCGGACATCGTGGCCCGCTACGGCGCCGACGGCACCGTACCGACGGCGCTGACCGACTACATCAAGGGACGTCAGGGCTACGACTACGCCCAGCACGGCCGGGCCGGCAACATCCACGCCGACTTCGTCCCCGACGGGATCGTGGACCGCTTCTGCGTCCTCGGCCCGGTCGAGCACCACCGCGGGCGCCTCGCCGAGCTCAAGGAACTCGGCGCGGACCAGTTCGCCGTGTACCTGCAGCACGACGCGAAGGAGTCCACGCTCGCCGCCTACGGCGAGCGGGTCATCCCGGCCGTCGCCTGAGACGACCGCCTGGCTGATTCTGGCCGAACGGGTGTGTCCGGATGCGACGCGGCACCCGCTACTGTCCTCAGTCATGACCGCCGATGCCGCACGTCCACCCCGGCCCGCGCAGGTGACGATCGCGTTCTGGTTACAGTTCGCCGCCGTGGCCCTGCTGCTCGGTATTGCCGGACTGGTCGTCGCCTATGCGGTGCACTTCGACGGCGAGATCTCCCGAGCCGCCGCGCTGGTGCCAGACACGAACCCGGCCGCGGTGAGCTCGGAGCGGTCCGGAAACGTCTTCGCGGCGCTGTTCCTCGGCATGCCGACGCTGCTGCTGGCGGTCTGGCTCGCCGCGACGGCGGTGCCGGTCCTGCGGGGCAGCAACATCGCGCGGATCCTCGTCTTCGTCGCCGGGGGTGGGCAGCTGCTGGTCTGTCTGCTGCCGAGCTGCGGCGGGTTTCTGCTCGCGCCGTTGTTCTTCGCCCTCGACAATGGGGACGTCTCCGGGTTCGACGAGATGCCGCCGCAGGATTCCAAGTTTCTCGAAACCCTGTACTCGGGTTCGGACACGTTCGCCGAGGTGTCCGTCCCGCTGGGTGTCGCCGGCGCGCTGGCGGTGCTCGGGTTGACGGGCGCGGTGGTGCTGCTGGTGGCCCTGCCTCCCGCGCACCGCTACTTCGTCCCGCGCACCCCGGCACCGCCGGCGCCGGCCTGGCTGGCGCCCGTCCATCACGGCGGCGGATACCCGCTGCCGGCGCCGTACATGCTCTGCCCCGATCCCTCGGTCCACTTCGCACCCGTCGCCGCACCGCCGGCCACCGAGCCACCACCCGCCGCACCGGCCGAGCCCACCACGCCGCCCACGACCACCACGGACCACGCATAGGGACTAGACCGGCTGTTACCGGACGTATTCTGATGCCATGCAGATCACCTCGGTGACAGAACTGGAGGAGCTGCTCGGGTCGCCGAAGCCCCGGGCCGTGGCCAAGGAACGTGACCGCCTCTGCCGGACCGACCGCGACTGGCTCGCCCTGTCGCCCTTCGTCCTCGTCGGCACGTCCGACGGGGAGGGCAACTGCGACGTCTCGCCCAAGGGCGACCCGCCGGGATTCACCTACGTCATCGACGACCGAACGATCGCCGTCCCGGAGCGCCCCGGGAACAAGCGCGCCGACGGCTTCCGCAACATCCTGGCCAACCCGCACGTCGGGCTGATCTTTCTGGTTCCGGGCCGCCGCGAGACCCTGCGGATCAACGGCCGCGCCCGGCTGCTCACCGACGCGCCGTGGTTCGACGAGCTCGTCGTCGAGGGCCACCGCCCGGTCCTGGCCGTGGTGGTCGACATCGACACGATCTTCTTCCACTGCCAGAAGGCGTTCATGCGCTCGAAGCTGTGGAAGCACGAGACGTGGACGCCGGGCGCGCTGCCGTCGCACGCGACGCTGGTCAAGAGTGTCCAGAACACCCCGGAGACGCTGGAGGAGCTGGAGGAGTACTACACGGAGGCCAACTACAGCCGCGGCCTGTACGCCTGATGCCTCACGCCGCGCTCGTCTCCCGCCTGCGCGCCGCCGGGTGCGTCTTCGCCGAGGAGGAGGCCGATCACCTGCTCGCCGCCGCGACCGACGCCGCGGCCCTGGAGTCGATGGTGGTCCGCCGGGTCGCCGGCGCTCCGCTGGAGCATGTGCTCGGTCATGCGGATTTCGCGGGTGTACGCCTGGTGATCGCCGACGGCGTCTTCGTGCCCCGGCACCGCACGGAGCTGCTGACCGCGACCGCCCGCACGCTGGTCCGCGACGGCGCGACGGTCCTCGACCTGTGCTGTGGCACCGGCGCCCTCGGCCTGGTCGTCGCGCGCGGCTTCGCGGGTGTGCGCCTCATCGCCTCCGACATCGACCCCGCGGCCGTGGCCTGCGCCCGGCGCAACCTGGCCGGTGTCATCGCGGAGGTCTTCGAGGGCGACCTGTTCGCCCCGCTCCCGACCGGCCTTCGCGGCCGGGTCGACGTGCTGCTCGCCAACGTCCCGTACGTGCCGACCGCCGAGATCACTTTCCTGCCCGAGGAATTCCGCGTCCACGAGGCCCGTGCCGCGCTGGACGGCGGCGCGGACGGCCTGGACGTGCTGCGCCGCGTCGCCGCGCAGGCCCCCGGGTGGCTGGCCCCGGGCGGCGCCCTGCTCACCGAGGCCGGCGCCGCCCAGCTGGACGCCGCGCACGCGCTGCTGCTGGCGGCCGGCCTGCAGCCGCAGACGGTGACGGACGAGGAGACCGAGACCAACGTCGTGGTCGGCCGGCTCCGAGACGTGTGAGGCGGCCGGGCCGCCGCGGTGCGATCCGCGGCGGCCCGACCCGGCGGCGGTTAGACGTTCATCACCACCCGCTGGCCGAGCTCGTGGCTGATCCGCTCGAACGTGCCCGCGTTCTCCTGCTTCTGCACCAGGTTGGTGCGCAGGATCTGGGCGCACTGCATCTCGCCCATGAGCAGCGCCTTGTCGATGAGGTTCTGGTATCCGGCGATGCCGAAGTGCGCCAGCTTGGTCTCGGCGTCGACGGCGTAGATCTCCATCGCCTCCATGGAGGGCCGCTGCTCGGTGAACGCCTGGAACTCCGCGCGCATCCCGTCGAGCGTCATGCACGGCACCTCGGAGGGCTCGGTCTCCATCATCGCGAAGCACGCCTCGATGTTCTGGATCTTCTGCTGGCCCTGCTGCTGCTGGGCCCGCAGGATCTGGGCGAGGGGGCTCTGCTCGGTCCGCCCGAGGATTTCGCCCACCATCTGGTTGCTCTTGCGCTCGGCGTCGTACATGCCCGACAGCTCGTAGAGGAACAGGTCGGCCGGGTTGTCGAGTGCCATCTGCTTCTCCTGCCTGCGTTGGGGTTTCGGTGGTGCCGGACGCGCTCTACCCGCCCTGCCGGGACTCTCACGTGCCCGGCGCGGGTCGTGCATCGTCCGGAGGGTGGTTCGCTTCGGTGCGCGAGCCGGGTGCGGGTTATGGCGTAGATTCGTGCGGGTGGATCGCGTCGTGGTCGTCGGGGCGGGCCCCGTGGGCGTCGCGGCCGCGATCCTGCTCGCGCAGCGCGGCATCCCGTGCCTGGTTCTGGACCGCTACACCGAGCCCTACCCGCTGCCCCGCGCCGTCCACGCCGACGACGAGGTGATGCGCATCCTGCAGGAGATCGGCGTGGCCGAGGACTTCCGGCGGGTCAGCCGGCCCGGGCTGGGGCTGCGGCTGCTCGACGGGCGGCACCGGGTGATGGCCGAGTTCCGCCGGGACGCCGCGCGCGGCCCGCACGGTTACCCGCAGGCGAACATGTTCGACCAGCCCGATCTCGAGCGCCTGCTGCGGGCCCGGATGGCGCGGCTCGAACTGGTCGAGTTCGTCGGCGGCGCCGAGGTCTTCGCCGTCTCCTCCTCGATCGTCCGGTACCGCATGATCTCCGACGGCACCGAACACGCCATGCCGGCCTCGGCCGTGCTCGGGTGCGACGGCGCGAACAGCACCGTCCGCGACCTCATCGGCGCGCGCCGTGTCGATCTGCGTTTCGCCCAGCGCTGGCTCGTCGTCGACGGCGAGTGCGAGGCCGACCTTGGCGCCTGGGGCGGCGTGCACCAGGTGTGCGACCCACGCCGCGCCGCGACCTTCATGCAGCTGGGCCCGCGGCGCTACCGCTGGGAGTTCCGCCTTTTCGACGGCGAGCCCGAGGTGGACGTCGGCGCGCTGCTCGCACCGTGGCTGGGTGAGGTCGCGGTGCGGATCGTGCGCCGGGCGGAGTACACCTTCCGCGCCGAGGTCGCCGACCGCTGGCAGTCCGGGCGGGTGTTTCTGCTGGGTGACGCCGCGCACCAGACGCCGCCGTTCATCGGCCAGGGCCTGGGCGCGGGCCTGCGCGACGCGTACAACCTGGCATGGAAGCTGGCCGCCGACCTGACCACCTCGGGCGGCGCCGGGGATCTGCTCGACTCCTATGAGCGTGAGCGCGCCCCGCATGTGCGCGCCCAGATCCGCCTGGCGATCGTGGCCGGCTGGGCGATGACCGGCGGCCAGGACCGCGCCGCGGCCGTGCGCCGGGTCGTGCTCAGCGCGATCTGGCGCCTGCCCGGCCTCAAGACCCTGGCGCTGCGCTCGACCAGCCCTCCGCTGCGCGGCGCCGGCCGGGGCCGCCGGGCGGGCACCCTGGCGCCGCAGCCCTCGGTGACGTGGCGGGGCCGCAGCGTCCGGCTGGACGAGGTGCTCGGCCCCGGCTGGGCGGTGCTGCACCCGGGCGAGCCCCCGCCCGGCCACGACGGCCGCCGCCTGGTCGCCGTCACCGCGGCCCTCGACCCGACCGGCGAACTGCGCCGCTGGATGCGCGGCCGCACCGTCGTCCTGCGCCCGGACCGGGTGGTCCACGAGTCCCACCGCCGCACCTGACCTCGGCTGACTCCGCGGCGGATCCGGGGCGGGACGCGTCGTGGAAAATGCGGTGAGGCGGGTGACGTTGTGGGCGCACAATTGGGACCGATATGGAATACGGTCAGTTAGTCAAGATCAGTAAGCGGATGTCCAAGGCGCTCCGCCACGATCCCGCGCGCGCCGGGATCGTGCTCGACGACGCCGGGTGGGTGGCGTTGCCGACGTTCCTCGCGGCCATGGGCATCGACCGCGAGACGCTCGACGCCGTCGTCGCGGGCAACGACAAGCAGCGCTTCGCCATTGTCGTCGGGGAGGACGGGGTGGAGCGGATCCGGGCGAACCAGGGGCACTCGGTGCCCGTCGAGCTCGGGCTCGCCGAGGCCGAGCCGCCGGAGGTGCTGTTTCACGGCACCAGCGCCGGCGCCCTCGCCTCGATTCAGGCCACGGGGCTGAACAAGGGCGGGCGTCACCACGTCCACCTGTCGCCCGACACGGACACGGCTCGGCGCGTGGGGGCCCGCCGCGGCGGCGCGATCGTCATCCTCACCGTGCTCGCCGCGCGGATGGCCCGCGCCGGGCACGCGTTCTACCGCTCCGACAACGGTGTGTGGCTCACCGACGCCGTCCCGCCCGAGTTCATCCGGACCGCCTGACCGGGACGGTCGCGGTGCTCAGGAGGCGCTGCAGCAGCGTGGCGAGCGGCATCGACTCGCCGTCGCGGGCGCCCTCGCCGACGATCAGGCGCGGCGGCCGCGGGGCCGGGGCCGCGCCGGTCAGCCACGAGCGGGCCGACGGCGGGACGAGCAGCGAGTAGTACTTCCCGGCCTCGGAAATCGCGATCGTGCGGGCGGAATCGAGATACCAACCGCGCAGCGACGTCCGGTAGGTGCGGCCAGTGTAGGAGCGGGCGCGCAGCGGCACCGGCGGCGGGCCGGACTCGCGTGCGGCGGACACGAAATCGGCTATGAGGCTCATGGCCTGGTTGGCCTCGGCCTCGCGGCGGCGTTCGAGCTGCGCGCCGTGGTGCGCGACCGCCCGGGCCCGCTGCTCGCGCCAGGCTTCGCCCGAGGCTTCGGGCCGCGAATCGTCCGCCACGTTCAAACACTATCCGGTCACACATCACACACGGCGACCGCGCCACCATGCGGATCCGAGCGTTTGGGATGCTAGAAGGGCCGCCATGCCGAGAAGGAGCCACCCGTGACCGCGAGCACCAACGAATACGACATCCTCGGCTTCGCCGAGCTCGGGCTGCGGGACGAGCTGCTGAAGGCGCTGACCGGCCTCGGATACGAGGAGCCCACCCCGATCCAGCGCGAGGCCATCCCGCCGATGCTCGCCGGCCGTGACCTGCTCGGGCAGGCCGCGACGGGCACCGGCAAGACGGCCGCCTTCGCGCTGCCGCTGCTGCAGTGCCTGCCGGGGCCCGGCGGCGAAAACCCGTCGGCGCTGGTCCTGGTGCCGACCCGCGAGCTCGCGGTGCAGGTCTCGGAGGCCATCCACCGATACGGCCGGGATCTGGGCGTCCGAGTCCTGCCCATCTACGGCGGCCAGCCCATCGGGCGGCAGCTGCGCTCGCTCGAGTTCGGCGTCGACGTCGTGGTCGCCACCCCCGGCCGCGCGCTGGACCACCTCGGCCGCGGCACACTGCGCCTGCACGACCTGCGCGTCGTCGTGCTCGACGAGGCCGACGAGATGCTCGACATGGGCTTCGCCGAGGACATCGAGGCCATCCTGCAGGCGACGCCCGAGGACAGGCAGACGGTGCTGTTCTCGGCGACGATGCCGCCGCGCATCGACGGGCTGGCCCGCAGCCATCTCAGCGACCCGGTGCGCATCCAGATCGGGCGCGAGCCGACGCCCGCGGGCGAGGCGCCGCTGGTGCGCCAGGTCGCCTACGTGGTGCAGCGGGCGCACAAGCCGGCCGCGCTCGGCCGCGTGCTCGACGTCGAGTCGCCCGGCGCCGCGATCGTGTTCTGCCGCACCCGCGACGAGGTCGACTCGCTGACCGAGACGCTCAACGGGCGCGGGTATCGTGCGGAGGCCCTGCACGGCGGCATGGGCCAGGAGCAGCGCGACCGGGTGATGGCGCGGCTGCGCAACGGCACCGCCGACCTGCTCATCGCCACCGACGTCGCGGCCCGCGGGCTCGACGTCGAGCACCTGACGCACGTGGTGAACTACGACGTTCCGTCGGCCCCCGAGTCGTATGTGCACCGCATCGGCCGCGTCGGCCGCGCCGGCCGGGAGGGTGTGGCGATCACCCTCGCCGAGCCGCGCGAGCACCGGATGCTCAAGACCATCGAGCGGGTCACCAAGCAGCGCATCGCGATCGAGAAGGTGCCCTCGGTCGCCGACCTGCGCGCCCGGCGCCTCGAGCTGACCCGTGCCGCGCTGCACGAGAGCCTCATCGCCGACATCGACCTCGAGCGGTTCCGGGTGGTCGTGGAGTCCCTCTCCGAGGAGTTCGACCCGGTGGAGATCGCGCTCGCCGCCGTCAAGCTGGCGCACGAGTCGACGGGCATCGGCGAGGGCGATCAGGAGGAGATTCCGGAGGTACCGGTGCGGCAGCCGCGCGAGCGCGAGGACCGCCCCGGCCGGCGGGTGAGCGTGCGCGACGCGGACGGTCGGGGCCGTGGCCGCGACGCCGGGGGCCGGCGCACCCCCGCGGGCGGCATGACCCGGCTGTTCGTGGGCGCCGGCCGCAGTGCCGGCATCCGGCCCCAGGACCTCGTCGGCGCGATCACCGGCGAGTCGAACCTGAGCGGCCGGGACATCGGCGCGATCGAGATCACCGACCGCTTCTCGCTGGTCGAGGTTCCCGACAGCGCCGTCGACGAGGTCATCGACACGCTGCGGCGCACCACGCTGAAGGGCCGCCGCCCGGTGGTCCGCCGCGAGCGCCAGCGCCCGGTCTGAGCCCGGTCTGAGCCCTGAGGTCGCGGTGTAACGCGACCTCAGGCCGTCAGCGGGCCGGACGGCTTCTTGTCCTGCGACGACGGGCCCCACGACTCGAGCACGACGCCGGCGCCGAGCTCGTCCTCGACGGTGCGCACCCAGTCGGTCACCGGTGCGTACCGCGGCTCGACGCCGGCCAGGGCGCGGGTCATCGCCTCCTGCCGGGTGAGGTCGCCGGGCTCGCCGGCGCGCAGCGGGTCACGGCGGTAGGAGCGGCAGATCCGCCGGACCGGCAGGTCCAGGTGGGTGAGCGCCAGGCCGTCGACGCCACCGCAGACCTCCAGCGCGTAGCGGTGCAGCGGCACGTCGAAGTGCCCGACCCGGAACGGGCCCTGCCAGTCGTTGGCGGGGTTGTTCGGGTCGGTGATGCCCAGCCCGGGGTCCTCGGTCGGCAGCGGGCCGGCGCCGTGGCGGGTGGTCACGGTCCGCAGCACGCCGAGCCGGAACGCGGGCGCGCCGTCCAGCAGGGCTTCGGCGTTGGCGAAGGTCGTGGTGCTCCACGTCGTATACGGGTGGAAGCCGTGCCACTCGTCCAGCAGCACCCCCTGTGCCCCCTCGAACACGCAGGGCCCCTCGGCGCGGAAGCCGTCCACCAGCGACGCCGTCGCCGCGAACCCCTCGTAGGCGGGCAGGCACGCCTCCACCGGCGGCCCGCCAGCCCCCAGCCGCTCACGCAGCAGGGCGAGCTTGCGGCGCAGGACCGTGGGCTCGGCGCAGTCGCCGGCGCGCGGCGCGTCGCCGGGGTGCGCGAGCGCGTATGCCATCGTCTCGCCGACGCCCATGCCGCACGAGCCGTGCCGGTCCGCGCCGCGTGCGAGTTCCTTGGCCCGGTTGGCCAGGCGGTGGTAGGGCGTGCTGATGAGCGCCGCGCGGTCGACGCTCAGCCGCCGCCAGACGTCGCGCGCACCCAGGGCGACGAGGTGCTCGGCCTCGGTGACCAGCGCGAGCGGGTCGACGACCATGAACCGCGAGAGGTGGGTGCGCACGCCGGGGCGCAGCGAGCCCGCGCCGAACTGCGCGAACGTGTGCTTGCGGCCGTCGGCGAGCACGACGGTGTGTGCCGCCTGGGCGCCGCCGTTGAACCGTACGACGGTGTGTACCTCGCGGGTCGCGCACAGGTGGTCGACCACGGTCCCTTTGCCGCAGTCGCCGAACCCGAGATCGACGACGATGATGTGCATGCCGCACGCTCCTGGCGATGGGTCGCGTCGAGGTGTGGGTGCCGCCCCCTCGACGGCACCCACGGTGATGAGGCGATTACAAACGTTCCAGCGTTACTGGGCCGGCCAGATCCGTCGGGGTGGAGCCGGTCGCGAGCGGTGCGCGGCCGTCGCCGATGCGAGCCAGGGCCTTGCCGACCGAGTCCACCGCGCCCGAGCCGACCTCGTGCAGGTCCGCCAGGCCCTCGGCGAGGTCGATGCTGTCCTCGCCGAGCCCGATGGTCAGGGCGATCGTCTCGCACACCGCGTCGAGGTCGTCGAGCGCGATGACGTTCTGGCCGAGCAGGTCGCGCCAGAAGTCGAGGATCGCCGTGTTGCCCGCGTACGACGAGCCGGCCGGCAGGATGTAGTACGTGTCGTACGTGCGGCGCACCTCGTCGACGATCGCGCGCAGGCCGATCGGCTCGCCCAGCCGGTCGCCGATGACCTTCTCGACCTCGGCCGGCTTGACCCGTGGGTACGCCTGCTCGTCGCCGATGATGAACAGGTATCCGCGCCGGCCCCGCTTCTCGTAGCAGTCGACGCTGGTACGGCGAGCCATGAAGTACAGCGCGAGCTCGTAGGACTCGGTCATCTGCCCGCCACCGCCGCCCTCGAGCACGAACCGGCCCAGGTCCTCGTCGAGCCGGTTGTCCGACTCGAACTGGCCGATCTGCAGCGGCGCGCGGTCGCACGTGGCGTCACCGATCGCGCCGAACAGGATCTGCGGGTCCTTCACGTAGCCCTTGCGCAGCAACAGGCCGAGCAGCTGCGGCAGCTTCCGCTGCAGCACGCGCGGCACCGAGCGCATCGAGCCGGTCACGTCGAAGAGCACGGCGATGGCCACGGAGTCCGGGTGCTCGTCGGAGTCGCGGCTCTCCCGGGTGCTGCCCAACGGGTCGAGGGCCTTGTGCACGCTGCGTGCGCCGGAGTCGCTGTAGGCGAAGGCGCTCGTGCCGGTGGCGCGCCGGTAGCGGTCGGCGGCGTCGTAGACGTCGGTGGACCAGGTTCCACTGCCCATCGGGATTCTCCCTCGTCAGAGTGTGAACGGTCGGAACTTGCGGGGGCCGTACAGCCGGTGCAGCAGCTCGTCGAGCTCGGGGAGCAGGCGCCACGCGTCGTCGGGCCGCTGCCGCGGCGAGGCGAGCCGGCAGCCGTCGGCGAAGCGGCGCAGCGCCTGCGGTGCGCGCTCGCCCATCAGGTCGGCCATCAGTCGGGCGGTCATGGCCAGGTCGGTGTACGGGCCGGGGGTGCCGCGGTCGAGGACCTCGGCGGGGTAGTGGTCGCGGTAGCGGGGGACGATGGCGGCGATGCGCTCGCCCGGGGCGCTCACGCTGTAGCACCAGTCGACGAGCACCACGCCGTGGTCGTCGGGCTCGATGAGGACGTGCTGCGGCAGTACCGCGCCGTGCACGACGCCCGCGCGGTGCGCGAGGCCGAGCGCGACGAGCAGCCGGCGCCACATCCACGCCGCGTCCCGCGGGTCGAGGCCGTGCGGCCGCCGCTCGGCCACCTCGGCGAGGCTGTGCAGCCGGCTCGCGGACACCGCGATGACGTTGCCCCGCCGTGGCCGGTCGGACGTCTCGGACTTGTGGCGAAACGTCTCGATCAGTCGCGGCACGTACGGCAGATACCTCGGGTCGCCGTGCTCCGCCAGGCGGCGTAGCGCGGTGGCCTCCCGCGCCATCAGGTCATTGCACGCCGGGTCGCGGACCAGCTTGAGGTGGCCCTCCGGCACGCGGTAGAGGTTGGCCAGGTCGCCGCGGTGCTCCAGGGTCGCCGTGGAGTACACGCCGCGCTCGCTGCGGATCGTGCCGCGGTTGCGCCACAGCTCGGCCAGGCGCGCGAACGCCTTGGTGCCCCGCGGCCCGGCGGCGTCCGGGTGGACCAGGCGGGCCAGGCTGCGGTACCGCCGGTTGGCGTCGGCGCCGCCGAAGAGCTCCTCCGCGGTGGCCGTCTCGACCAGGGCGATCGCCTCGTCGGTGTTCATCGCAAGGTCTCCTCCCGGCTCGGCATCAGCAGTGCGGGGTGCAGCAGCTGGGCGTCGCCGGCGCGGTAGAGCTTGGCCCGCGGCCCGCCCCGCGCCCCGCCGCGTTCGGTCGTGGCCCCGGTGCTCTCCACGAACCCCGGCACGGACAGCACCTTGCGGTGGAAGTTGCCGGCGTGCAGCGGTTCGCCCCAGACCGTCTCGTACACCGCCCGCAGCTCGGCGATCGTGAACTCCTCGCCGACGAACTTCGTGGCCAGCGGTGAGTACTCCAGCTTCGAGCGGGCCCGCTCGAGCCCGTCGGCCAGGATCGTGGCGTGGTCGAAGGCCAGCGCGGCCGGCCGGTCGTCCATCGGCACCCAGGCGGCCTCGCGCGCGTCGCTGCCCGACACCGGGTCGGGCAGCTGCGGCGCGAAGGCGAGGTACGCGACCGAGAACACGCGCATGCGCGGGTCCCGCTCCGGCGCACCATACGTCCCCAGCTGCTCCAGGTGCAGCCGCCGGTTGGCGGTGGCCACGCCCGTCTCCTCGGCCAGCTCCCGGGCCGCCGCGGTGGCCAGGTCCTCCCACTCGCCGACGAACCCGCCGGGCAGCGCCCACATGTCCTTCATGGGCGGGCCTCCGCGGCGGACGAGCAGGACGTGCAGCGCCCCGTCGCGAATCGTGAACGCGACGACGTCGACGGTGACGGCGACCGGCGGGTAGGCGCGGGGGTCGTAGCTGGTGAGGAAGTCGGCGTCGTCGTTGGTCACGGTCCGGAGTCCTTCTCGGGAAGAGTCCTTCTCGCCCCGAGTATTTCTCGGTTTGAGTATTTCTCGATCTGAGAACAACATAAGGCGTGCCGGCCGGCGGCGCAACAGTCTTTTGGTCTCTCCGATTCGGCGCCAGGGTCGCTGGCGAGGTCAGGCGCGGCGGGTGCGCATGTGGTGGCTATGCGCGGCCGAGACCTGGGCCGGCCACCGCCGCCGTTCGGCCTCGGACCGGCCGCGGCGGATCCGCCGGCGGCCACCCGCCGACGTCGCCGTGGGCGGCGCGGATCAGGTCGCTGTGGTGCCGCACGGTGGCCGCCCGGCCCTCCACCACCGGCAGGTGCCCGCACTCGGTCATGGCGGCGTCCAGCGTGGCGTCGATGTTGGCGCAGAGTCGGTGCGGCACTGTGCGGAGCCGACTCAGCCGCAGCGCTGATCGCCCGCCCGGCCCGCCCGGCCCGCCAGCCAGCCCGGCCCGCCAGCCCGGCCCGCCCGGCCAGCCCGGCCCGCCCGGCCCGCCCAGCCCCGGCCCGCCCAGCCCGCCCAGCCCCGGCCCGCCCAGCCCGCCCAGCCCCGGCCCGCTCGGCCCGGTCGGCCGGGTCAGCACAGGGGTAGCTCGGCCCTCGCCACGATCAGCCTCGGCGCCGTCATCCGCCACGCCTCCAGGATCAGATCGGCGACGTCGTCCTCGTGCGCCTTGCGCAGCCGCACCTGCAACCATCCGACGCGCCCGGAGGTGTGGGCCTTCTTGTAGGCCCTCGGGTTGTCCTCGACCAGCGCGGCCTGGGCCTCTCTGGCCGCCTTGACGAGCATGGTCCAGTCGTGCGCGCACAGGTAGGCGAACGCCTTGTCCCGCACCCGGAAGCCGATGTGGTTGCCGTGCTGGCGCTGGTCGACCTCGGGCAGCATGAGAACCATCCGGAGCGCCTCTTCGACGCTCACTCCGCGTGTGGTCCGCAATCCCATGACTCTGGTGTAACAGGACGGTACGACACTTTTCCTGGGATCCGATTTTCCCTATTTGGCGACTTTTCTGATCATCCCTGTCCCGTCGGCATCGCCGCAGGTCGGGGCGGCCACTGCCGAAAACTGCCGGCGGGGGTGGTTATGGTGTCGCCCGCCGGTCCCCTGGGTGATGGCGGGTCCGGCACACCCGCCGCGTGGCAAACGGGCGACGCACGGTGACCGTTGTGGTGCGTTGCGCAAGGCGGTGGTGTCTGAAATGTCGTGTGTGCGGCGGACCGGTGAGGGATCCGGCGCACACGGCGGTGTCGGTCGGTGTGTCGAGCCCGATCCGTGACTAGGCTGATTCGCCGGACCCGTCAGACCGAGCCCCAGGGGGTTGAGCATGGCCGACTCGTTCGTGCATCTTCACGTGCACACCGAGTACTCCATGCTCGACGGGGCGGCCCGCCTCAAGGAGATGTTCGCCGAGGCCAACCGGCTCGGCATGCCCGCCGTGGCGATCACCGACCACGGCAACATGCACGGTGCGTATGACTTCTACAAGCAGGCCAAGGCGGTGGGCGTCACCCCGATCCTCGGCGTCGAGGCATACGTGGCGCCCGAGTCGCGGCTGACCAAGCAGCGCGTCCGCTGGGGTCGGCCGGACCAGAAGAACGACGACGTCTCCGGTTCGGGCGGCTACACGCACAAGACGATCTGGGCGCGCAACAGGACCGGGCTGCACAACCTGTTCCGGCTGAACTCGCGGGCGTCGATCGAGGGGCACTTCGTGAAGTGGCCCCGGATGGACGCCGAGATCATCGCCGAGCACGCCGAGGGGCTGATGGCCACGACCGGCTGCCCATCGGGCGAGGTGCAGACCCGGCTGCGGCTGGACCAGTTCGACGAGGCGCTGAAGGCCGCCGCGAAATACCAGGAGATCTTCGGCAAGGACAACTACTTCCTCGAGGTCATGGACCACGGCCTGGACATCGAGCGGCGGGTCCGCGAGGGGCTCACCGAGATCTCCAAGCGGCTCGGCATCCCACCGGTGGTCACCAACGACTCGCACTACACGCACCAGGCCCAGGCCGAGGCGCACGACGTGCTGCTGTGCGTGCAGACCGCGGCCAACATCAACGACCCCAACCGGTTCCGGTTCGGCGGGTCGGGCTATTACCTCAAGTCGGCTGACGAGATGCGCGCCGTGGACTCGTCCGACATCTGGCAGGAGGGCTGCCGCAACACGCTGCTGGTGGCGGAGAAGGTCGACATCGACGGGATGTTCGAGTTCCGCAACCTGATGCCGCGCTTCCCGGTGCCGGAGGGCGAGACGGAGGAGTCGTTCTTCCGCGCGGAGGTCGCCCGCGGCATGGCCCGGCGCTTCCCGAACGGCATCGACGAGGAGCACCAGCGCCAGGCCGACTACGAGGCCGACATGATCGTGAAGATGGGCTTCCCGGCATACTTCCTGGTGGTCTCCGACTTCATCCTGTGGGCCAAGAATGAGGGCATCGCCGTCGGGCCCGGTCGTGGCTCAGCCGCAGGCAGCCTGGTCGCCTACGCGATGGGCATCACCGACCTCGACCCGCTGCCGCACGGCCTGATCTTCGAGCGGTTCCTCAACCCCGACCGCGTCTCGATGCCCGACATCGACATCGACTTCGACGAGCGCCGGCGCGGCGACGTCATCCGCTATGTCACCGAGAAGTGGGGCGAGGATCGGGTCGCGCAGATCGCGACCTTCGGCACCATCAAGGCCAAGGCCGCGATCAAGGACTCGGCGCGGGTGCTGGGCTACCCGTTCGCGGTCGGCGACAAGATCACCAAGGCGATGCCGCCGGCGGTGATGGGCAAGGACATCCCGCTGTCGGGGATCTTCGATCCCAACCACCCGCGCTACTCCGAGGCGGTCGAGTTCCGGGCGCTGTATGACAGCGACCCCGACGTCAAGAAGGTCGTCGAAACCGCGAAGGGCCTGGAGGGGCTGATCCGCCAGACGGGCGTGCACGCCGCCGGCGTGATCATGTCCGCGGAGCCGCTGATCGAGCACGTGCCGCTGATGCGCCGCGACGCCGACGGGGCGATCATCACGCAGTTCGACTACCCGACCTGCGAGACGCTCGGCCTGCTGAAGATGGACTTCCTCGGCCTGCGAAACCTGACGATCATCGACGACGCCGTCAAGAACATCAAACGCCGGGGCATCGACCTCGACCTGCTCTCGCTGGAGCTGGACGACAAGGCGGCCTATGAGCTGCTGGCCCGCGGCGACACGCTCGGCGTGTTCCAGCTCGACGGCGGGCCGATGCGCTCGCTGCTGCGGCTCATGAAGCCCGACAACTTCGAGGACATCTCCGCCGTGCTGGCGCTGTACCGGCCCGGCCCGATGGGTGCGAACTCGCACACCAACTACGCGCTGCGCAAGAACGGGCAGCAGGAGATGATCCCGATCCACCCGGAGCTGGAGGAGCCGCTCAAGGAGATCCTCGGCCCGACATACGGCCTGATCGTCTACCAGGAGCAGGTCCAGCGCGCCGCGCAGAAGCTGGCCGGATACACGCTCGGCCAGGCCGACCTGCTGCGCCGCGCCATGGGCAAGAAGAAGAAAGAGGTCCTGGAGAAGGAGTTCGTGCCGTTCCGTGACGGCATGCGCGAGAACGGCTACAGCGACGAGGCGATCCAGAAGCTGTGGGACGTGCTCGTGCCGTTCGCCGACTACGCCTTCAACAAGGCGCACACGGCCGGCTACGGGCTGGTGTCGTACTGGACGGCGTATCTCAAGGCCAACTTCCCGGCCGAGTACATGGCAGCCCTGCTGACCAGCGTCGGCGACGACAAGGACAAGATGGCCATGTATCTGGCGGAGTGCCGCCGCATGGGCATCGACGTGCTGCCGCCCGACGTCAACGAGTCCGCCGGCCCGTTCACCCCGGTCGGCAAGGACATCCGCTTCGGCCTCGCCGCGGTGCGCAACGTCGGCCACAACGTCGTCGACGCGATCGTGCGGTGCCGGCAGACGCAGGCCGGGCCGTACAAGGACTTCGACGACTTCCTGTCCAAGGTCGACGCCGTCGCCTGCAACAAGAAGACGATCGAGTCGCTGATCAAGGCCGGCGCGTTCGACTCGATGGACCACCCGCGCCGCGGTCTGCTGGCCATCCACGCCGACGCGATCGACAACTACGCCGACCTCAAGAAGAACGAGGCCATCGGGCAGTTCGACCTGTTCGGCGACGCGTTCGGCGCGGACGACTCCGGCTCCGGCGGCACGACGATGACCGTCACGATCCCGCAGATCGAGTGGGACAAGCGCGAGCTGCTCGCGTTCGAGCGGGAGATGCTGGGCCTGTATGTGTCCGACCACCCGCTGTTCGGCCTCGAATCGGTGCTGGCCAAGGCCGCCGACACCGCCATCAGCAGCCTGTCGGAGGAGGGCGCGGTGGCCGACGGCGCCGTCGTCACCCTCGCCGGCATGCTCACCGGCGTCCAGCGGCGGATCACCAAGCAGGGCAAGCCGTGGGCGTCGGCGACCCTGGAGGACCTCGGCGGCGCGGTCGAGGCGCTGTTCTTCCCCAACACCTACGAGCTCGTCGGGCAGTACATCGCCGAGGACGCGATCGTGGTGGTGAAGGGCCGGGTCGACAGGCGCGACGAGACGCCGCGGCTCATGGCGATGGACCTGTCGATGCCGGACGTCACCGCCGCCGACGAGAACCGCCCAGTCGTGCTGTCGCTACCGGCCACCCGCTGCACGCCGCCGCTGGTCGACCGGCTCAAGGAGATCCTGATCAACCACCCGGGCAAGGCCGAGGTGCACGTGAAGCTCAGCCACGGTTCGCGGACCACGCTGCTGCGCCTGGGCCCCTACCACGTCAACCCGACCACCGCGCTGAAGGGCGACCTGAAGGCGCTGCTGGGCCCGAACAGCTTCTCGTGACGGCGGCCGGGGCGATCACGAGGTAGTGTCGGCGGGTGCACACGCACGCCCTCGCCGACGGCCTGCGCCCGCGTCGGTCGCTCTGGCTATCGCGGCGTGCGCGGTGGTCGGCCGCCGCGGTTGCCGCGCTGACCGCCGTGCTCGTGGTCTTCTCCGTGGTGTATCGCGTGAGCCAGCGCCCCTACGGCTTCGAGCGCTTCGACCGGATCGGCGGTGTCGAGCTACCCGCCGGCACCGAGGGAGCGCGCGCCTTCCTCGACGGCGGCCGCGTCTTCCTCGGCCACCCCACCGGCGGCGGCCGTTACGAGCTGCGCGCCGTCGATGCCGGCAAGCCCTCCACCGTCATATGGCGCAACAGCGGGCTCACCGACGTCGACACCTTTCGCTCCGCCCGCGGCATGGTGCAGGTCACCGGCCTGCCAGACGCGGGTGGCAACCGGCGGGTGACCCTGCTCAACGCCAACAACGGCATCCCGTTCACGACCTTCGACGTGAGCGCCGGCGACCGATGGATGCTCATCGGCAAGTACTTCGTCCGGTACTTCGCGGCCGAGCACCGCCTGGTCGTGACCGACGTCGGCACCGGGCGCCGGACGGCGGTGTTCGATCAGCCGGACGGCGCCGGCAGCTGGTGGCCGACCGACAACTGGAGCGGCCAGCAGGTGCCGACCTCGATCGGCGGCGAGCCGCTCGACGAGGCGCTGACCGTCGATCCACACATCGTGCGGACCACCCCCGGCCGGGGCCTGGAGGTCGTCGGCCTGGCCGGCGGCCACGCCATCGGTGCCGGCACCGGCCTGGCCGACCCCGGCGACCTGGTGTACGCCTACGAGGACCAGATCTTCGTCGCGGGCCACGCCGCGGGGTTCCAGGTCCGCGCCTACGACCGCACGCGCCTGAGCCGTCCGCAGTGGAGCTGGACATCACCCGACGCGCAGGCCCGGCCCCTGTTCGTGAGCGCCTGCGGCGAACGGCGGGTCTGCGTCGGCGAGGAGCACCACCTGACGGAGCTCAACACTGACACCGGCGAGGTGGCGTTCCGCGTGGCGGCCGAGCGACCGTCGATGGTCGTGCCGGTCGGCGACCGCGTCATGCTGCGCACCGCGACCCAGGCGATCGGGGTCACCGAGACCCTGCTCGCCGCCGATGGCCGGACCGTGCGCAGCTGGCCGGGCAAGCGCGCCGCCCGCCTGGACGAGGGCAGCTATCTGCTCCTGCCGGCCGTGCCGCCGCCGGGGGAGTACCCCTGGACCGGCGTCGACGCGTCCCGCGGCACGGCCCGTGAGCTCGGCACGATCGACGCGCGCCCGGACGCCTGTACGTGGAGCCACACCTACCTGGCCTGCGCGACGACCCGCGAGTTCGTCTTCTACCGCATCCGCGCGCCCTGGTACTCCCTCTGACCGCGGGGGACGGGCTCGCGACTGGACGCCGGTTCCCGCATCGTGGCTGGCCGGTGGAATATTCGACTGGTGGAGGTTGTCACAAGCGTGGTCGCTTGCCCGACACGCACCATTAATATCCATGCATGGGCGCCCCCGTGCAAGATCTAGAGCAGTGGCGGCGGCTCGCGCTGGGCGTGCTGCGCAAGTCCGGGCTGGCCGGCGAGGACACCCCGCCAGAGGCGGTCGTCGATCTGTTGTCGACCGAGACCTACGACGGGCTGCGTATCGCCCCGCTGTACACGGCCGAGGACCTGGCCCCGCCACCCGGGCAGCCGGGGCAGGTGCCGTTCGTGCGCGGCGGCAGTGGCGCGGCCCGGCCGTGGGACGTGCGGCAGCGCCACGCCGACCCGGACCCGAAGGTAACCCGCGCGGCGGTCCTCGACGACCTCGAGAACGGCGCGACCTCGCTGTGGCTGGCCGGGATCGCGCCCGGCGACCTGGCCGAGGCGCTCGACGGGGTGTATCTGGACCTGGCCTCGGTGGTGCTGGACAACGGCGCGGACACGGTGGAGGCGGCGCGCGCGTTCCTGGCGCTGCCCGGCGAGGACAAGTCGGGCAACCTGGGCGCTGACCCGCTGGGCTGGTCGGCGCGGACCGGCGCGGACGCCGACCTGTCCGTGCTGGCGGCCCTGTCGAAGATCTCGCCCGTCCCGGTGGCCACCGTCGACGCCACGGTGTATCACGACGCGGGCGGCGGCGACGCCGAGGAGCTCGGCTACGCCACCGCGACCGGCGTGGCGTACCTGCGCGAACTGGTCGCCGCCGGGCTCAGCGCCGGCATGGCGCTCAAGCAGCTGGAGTTCCGCTTCGCGGCGACCGCCGACCAGTTCACCACGATCGCGAAGCTGCGCGCCGCCCGGCGGATCTGGTCCCGGGTCGCGCAGGTCTGCGACGTGCCGCACCTGGGCGCCCAGCGCCAGCACGCGGTGACCGGCGAGGCGATGATGACGGCCCGCGACCCGTGGGGCAACCTCCTGCGCACCACCGTGGCGTGCTTCGCCGCCGGGGTGGGCGGCGCCGACGCGGTCACCGTGCAGCCCTTCGACGCGCGGCTCGGCCTGCCCGACGGGTTCTCCCGGCGGATCGCGCGTAACACCCAGTCGCTGCTCATCGAGGAGTCCGGGGTGGCCCGGGTGCTCGACCCGGCCGGCGGGTCCTGGTATGTGGAGTCGCTCACCGACGCCCTCGCGCACGCGGCTTGGGACGTGTTCACCGAGGTCGAGCGGGCCGGCGGGATGGCCGCGGCGCTGCGCGGCGGGATGGTCGCCGACCGGATCGAAGCGACCCGGCAGCGGCGCGCGGAGGACATCGCGCACCGGCGGCAGCCGATCACCGGCGTGTCGGAGTTTCCGGATCTCGCCGAGCGCCGCCCGGTCCGCGCCCCGGCGCCGCCACCGCCCTCCGGCGGCCTGCCCCGGATCTGGTATTCCGAGAGTTTCGAACGGCTGCGCGACGCCGCCGACGCCGCGGCGGCACCCCCGTCGGTGCGCCTGGTGGCGCTCGGCTCGCCGGCCGCGCACTCCGCCCGCGTGTCCTTCGCCGGCAACCTGTTCGCGGCTGGCGGCGTGCGCCTGACAGACGACCCGTCGCCGGTGGCCTGCATCTGCGGCTCCGACCGCTCGTATGCCGAGGAGGCCGCCGAAACCGCGCGGCGGCTGAAGGCCGAGGGCGTGCGCCAGGTGTGGCTGGCCGGGAAGCCCGCCGGGTATGACGGCGTCGACGCGTATCTCTACACCGGCTGTGACGCGCTCGCCGTGCTCCAGCAGACGCACCGAGACCTGGGAGTGGCGCCGTGATCCCCGACTTCTCCGAGGTGGCCCTCGGCACCCCGCGGGCGGAGACCAGCGCCCCGATCGGCGGGCCGGACGGCGCCGAGGTCTGGCACACGCCCGAGGGCATCGACGTCAAGGGATTCTACGGCCCCGACGACCTCGCCGGCGTGGACTTCCTGCACGGCCTTCCGGGGATCCCGCCGTATGTCCGTGGCCCCTACCCGACGATGTACACCACGCAGCCGTGGACGGTCCGGCAGTACGCCGGCTTCTCCACCGCCGAGGAGTCCAACGCGTTCTACCGCCGCAACCTGGCCGGCGGGCAGAAGGGCCTGTCGGTCGCGTTCGATCTGGCCACACACCGCGGCTACGACTCCGACCACCCGCGCGTGGCCGGTGACGTGGGCATGGCCGGCGTCGCGATCGACTCGATCCTGGACATGCGCCGGCTGTTCGAGGGCATCCCGCTGGACCGCATGAGCGTGTCGATGACGATGAACGGCGCCGTCCTGCCGGTGCTGGCGCTGTACATCGTGGCCGCCGAGGAGCAGGGGGTGGCACCGGAGCAGCTGTCCGGCACCATCCAGAACGACATCCTCAAGGAGTTCATGGTCCGCAACACCTACATCTACCCGCCCGAGCCATCGATGCGGATCATCGGCGACATCTTCGGGTACACCTCCAGGCACATGCCGAAGTTCAACTCCATCTCGATCTCCGGCTACCACATCCAGGAGGCCGGGGCGACCGCAGACCTGGAGCTGGCGTACACGCTCGCCGACGGCTTGGAGTACCTGCGCGCCGGGCGCGCCGCCGGCCTCGACGTGGACGCGTTCGCGCCGCGCCTGTCGTTCTTCTGGGCCATCGGCATGAACTTCTTCATGGAGGTCGCGAAGCTGCGCGCCGGCCGGTTGCTGTGGTCGCGGCTGGTCCGCGAGTTCGGGGCGAAGAACCCGAAGTCGCTGAGCCTGCGCACGCACTGCCAGACGTCCGGCTGGTCGCTGACCGCCCAGGACGTGTTCAACAACGTGGTGCGCACCTGCGTCGAGGCGATGGCGGCGACGCAGGGGCACACCCAGTCGCTGCACACCAACGCGCTGGACGAGGCCCTCGCCCTGCCGACCGACTTCTCGGCCCGCATCGCGCGCAACACGCAGCTGCTGCTGCAGCAGGAGTCCGGCACCACGCGGGTGATCGACCCGTGGGGCGGCAGCGCGTACGTCGAGCGGCTCACCCACGACCTCGCCCAGCGGGCGTGGGCGCACATCGAGGAGGTCGAGCGGGCCGGCGGCATGGCCCGCGCGATCGACGAGGGCATCCCGAAGCTGCGCATCGAGGAGGCGGCGGCACGCACCCAGGCCCGCATCGACTCGGGCCGCCAGCCGGTCATCGGCGTCAACAAGTACCGCCCCGACGCCGACGAGCCGATCGAGGTCCTCAAGGTCGACAACTCCGCGGTCCGCGCCGCGCAGATCGCCCGGCTCCAGCGGCTGCGGGCCGAGCGCGACCAGGCCGCCTGCGACGCGGCGCTCGAAGCACTCACCGCGGGCGCGGCCGGCGACGGCAACCTGCTGGAGCTGTCGGTGGCCGCGGCCCGCGCGCACGCCTCCGTCGGGGAGATCTCCGACGCGCTGGAGAAGGTGTTCGGGCGGCACACCGCGCAGATCCGTACCATCTCGGGCGTGTATCGCGATGAGGCCGCCGGCAACGAGCTTGTCGAGGGGGTGCGCGCCGCGACCGACGCGTTCGCCGAGGCCGAGGGGCGCCGCCCGCGGATTCTGGTGGCGAAGATGGGCCAGGACGGTCACGACCGCGGCCAGAAGGTGATCGCGACCGCCTTCGCCGACCTCGGCTTCGACGTCGACGTGGGCCCACTGTTCTCCACGCCGGGTGAGGTGGCCCGCCAGGCGGTCGAGGCCGACGTGCACATCGTCGGGGTCAACTCGCTCGCCGCCGGGCACCTGACCCTGGTGCCCGCGTTGCGGGCGGAGCTGGCGGAGCTGGGCCGCGACGACATCCTCGTAGTGGTCGGCGGCGTCATCCCGCCGCAGGACTACGACGAGCTGCGCGCGGCCGGCGCCGCCGCGATCTTCGGCCCCGGCACCGTCATCGCCGCCGCCGCCCTGGACCTGCTGGAGGTGCTGCGATCCCGGTTGCAGCACTGAGCGACCTCGTCGAGGGCGTGCTGGGCGGCTCACGCGCCTGGATCGCCCGCGCGATCACGCTCGTCGAGTCCACCCGCGCCGACCACCGCGAGCGCGCCCAGGAGCTCCTCGGCGCGCTCGCCCCGCACGCCGGCCGGGCCCGGCGCGTGGGCGTGACCGGCGTGCCGGGTGTTGGCAAGTCCACGTTCATCGACGCGCTCGGCACGCTGCTCACCGGCGAGGGGCACCGCGTCGCCGTGCTCGCCGTCGACCCGTCCTCGACCCGGACCGGGGGCAGCATCCTCGGCGACAAGACGCGCATGACCCGCCTGGCCGCCGACCCGGCCGCGTTCGTGCGCCCGTCGCCGACGTCCGGCACGCTGGGCGGCGTCGCCCGGGCGACCCGCGAGGCGATGGTCGTGGTCGAGGCGGCCGGCTATGACGCGGTGCTCGTGGAGACCGTCGGCGTGGGCCAGTCCGAGACCGCGGTCGCCGACATGGTCGACACGTTCCTGCTGCTGGCCCTGGCGCGCACCGGCGACCAGCTGCAGGGCATCAAGAAGGGCGTGCTGGAGCTCGCCGACGTCATCGCGGTCAACAAGGCCGACGGCCCGCACGAGGCCGACGCCCGATCCGCCGCCCGCGAGCTCGCCGGGGCCCTGCGCCTGCTTCGCACGGGCCGGGAGACCTGGCAACCCCCGGTCGTCACGTGCAGCGGCCTCACCGGCGCCGGACTGCCCGACCTGTGGGCGCAGCTGACCCGCCACCATGACACCCTCGAGGCCTCCGGCGCCCTGCGGGCCAGGCGCGAGCGCCAGCAGCTCGGCTGGGTCTGGTCGATGACCCGCGACGCGCTGCTCGACGGCCTGCGCACCAGCCCCGCGGTCCGCGATCTGGCGCCGCGCGTCGAGCGGCAGGTGCTCGACGGCACGCTGACCCCGGTGCAGGCCGCGGAGGCCCTGCTGGTCGCCTACCGCGGCCAGTCCTAGGCCAGTCCCAAGCCAGTCTGGACCTTAGGCTTCCACCGTCTCCCCGGTCTCCAGGTCGACCACCGAGATCGCCTCCATCGGGCACGATGCGACGGCGTCGAGCACGGCCTCGTCGGGCTCGACGTCCGGCGTGACGGGGTGCGAGCGCCCCGCGGCGTCGTCGAGCTCGAACCGCCCGGGCGCGATGCCGGCGCAGCTTCCCGAGCCGATGCACGTGTGGTTCACGGTGATCCGCCACATGCCGTACAACCTATCGAAGCCTGTCGCACCCCGGACAAGTGGCATTTCATATTTTTGGGCGATGAGCCTGATTGCAGCAAGATTCGTACTGATCACGCGAGGTTCTTGCATGGATCATTGAAAATTCCGTATCGCGGCCGTAACCTGAGGTCCTTCTACGTCAGGTGATAATCCAGAGGTTCGGTGAGTCGTGGATAGACACCCGAGCACGATTACGTTTCGCACCGACCGCACCGGCCGCGCCTGCGAGGGGCCGCTGATCTGGTCGCAGCTGGCGATCTGGGACGTGTTCCGCTGGCTTCCGCCGGAGGACACGACGCTCAACCTGCTCGTGAGCTGCCCGGTCCCGCCCGGCCGCGACCTGCCCGCCGTGCTCGACGCCCTGCGGCTGCTGGTGGAGCGGCACGACTCGCTGCATACGCTGTATCTCGACACGCCCGACGGCCCGATCCAGCGCGTCGTCGAGGCCGGTGAGATCCCGCTGCGGGTCCACGACCTCGGCGACGTCGGCCTGGAGGAGGCCACGACCGACCTCGGCGAGGCGTTACGCCGCCCGTGGTTCGACATCGGCGCCGACCTGCCGCTGCGCGCCGCGGTGCTGGTGCGCTCCGGCGAGCCGCTGCTGGTGCTGCTCGCCGCGAGCCACATGGCCGTTGACGGCTGGAGCTTCAACATCGTCCGCGGCGACCTGGCAAACCTGCTCGCCGACCCGCCCGTCGTGGTCGAGCCCGGCCAGCAGCCACTCGAGCGGATCGAATACGAGCGCTCCGCGATCGGCAAGCGCCGTGAGGCCAAGGCGCTCGCGTTCTTGGCCCGCCACCTGGAGAGCCTGCCGGCGAGCATGATCGTGCGGGTCGGCGACGGCACGCCCAACCTCGACTGGGGCCTCATCCAGTCCCCGGCGCTCGCCCTGGCCGCCAACTCCCTGGCCGCTCGCCACGGCGTGCCACCCGCGACGGTGCTGCTGGGCGCCACGACCCTGCAACTGGCCGCGTATACCGGCGAGGACGACGCCGCCCTGCGCATGATCGTGTCGACCCGCTTCCGCCCGGCCAGCCGTGGCCTGGTCGGCGCCTTCAACTCCAACGCGCTCTTCCGGCTCGACTGCGCCCCGGCACGGCTGCACTCCGAGACGGTCGACGGGTTCCTGCGGCGCTCGGCCGATATGGCGCTCTCGGCGTACGCCCACTGCGAATACGACCCGCGCGCCCTCGACACGCTGATCGCCGATCTCGCCGAGCGGCGGGGCATCGTGCCGGACGGCTACTGCTACTTCAACGACACGCGGTATTCCCTGATGGATGCCGAGCCGCCGGCCCCCGTGCCGCAGGACGAACTCGCCGAACGGGTGGCCGACCTGCTCCCGGCCACGAAGCTGCGTTCCCCGGTCATCGACCGCCAGCCGAAGCACGCGAACTTCTTCATGTTCCTGATGGACCTGGGCGAGACGGCCGAGCTGATGCTGTGCGTGGAGCACGGCTTCTTCGGCCGGCGCGGGCCGCTGGGCTTCCTGTCGGACCTGGAGCGCCTGATCGTCCGCTTCGCGGTCGACGAGACGGCGACGGCGGACGCGCTCCACGCCTCGGTCCGCTGACCCGCCGCACGTCGCCGACCTGCGGAGTTGGCGGGCAGGGCGGCATGGCATCCGTGCTACGGTTGGGCTGTTGCAGTCTTGATTTCCATATATGTTGCCGCGCCCGTGGGTAGTGCACCTGCGGGCGCTGTCAGTATTGCCGGGTTTCCGGAGCAGGGTCATCAAAGCGGCGACGCGGGAGACCACACCGTGTGGCCTCCATTTGCCTTGCGAAGGAGCAGGACATGACCGTCGGTACTGTGAAGTGGTTCAACGCGGAGAAGGGCTTCGGCTTCATCACCCCGGATGGCGGTGGCGCCGATGTGTTCGCCCACTACTCCGCGATCTCGGCGGGCGGTTTCCGCAGCCTTGAGGAGAACCAGCGGGTGGAGTTCGACATCACCCAGGGTCAAAAGGGGCCGCAGGCGTCCAACATCCGCGTCATCTGAGCCGTCTCGTCACATTGAGCAGTGCCCCGGCCGGTCGACTGTCGACCGGCCGGGCTTGCGGAGGCGAGTAGTAGCGCTCAGCGCCCACCTCGGCGAGCGCCCGGCCGGGCCCGGGCGGAGAAGGCCGCCGCACTGGATGCCGCCGGGGCGGAGCGCGTCGAGGACGCCGCCTGCGCGGAGCGCGTCGAGGACGCCGCCTGCGCGGAGCGCGTCGAGGACGCCGCCTGCGCGGGCTTGCCGCCCCGCCGGCCCCGGCCGCCCCGGGCAGGCTGTGTCTCGTGCCGCGGTGGTTCGTGGCGTTGCGCCTCGGGCCGCTGCGTCTCGTGCCGCTTTGGCTCGTGGCGTTGCGTCTCGGGGCGTGGGGCGGCGAGCGGCCGCGCCGATTCGGGGACCAGCATCCGTTCGCCAGGGGCGAGCTCGCGCAGCAGCGCGTGACCCGGACTCAGGCGGGTGGTGATCGCCGCAATGCCCGCCCGGCGGGTCAGCTCCCGCACCTCGGGCGCCTGGCCGTCGGTCATCAGCGTGACGACTGTGCCGGCCGCGCCCGCCCGGGCCGTGCGCCCCGAGCGGTGCAGGTATGCCTTGTGCTCCGCCGGCGGGTCCGCGTGCACGACCAGGGCCACGTCCTCGACGTCGATGCCGCGGGCGGCGATGTCGGTGGCGACCAGCGTGCGCACGTCACCGTCGGAGAACGCCCGCAGGTTTCGGGTGCGCGCGGCCTGGGCCAGGTTGCCGTGCAGCTCCACGGCGGACACGCCGGCCGCGACGAGCCGGCGGGTGAGCGTCTTCGCGCCCCGCTTGGTGCGCGTGAACACGACGGTCCGGCCCGGCGCGGCGGTCAGTTCGACCAGCACGGCGAAGCGATCGTCGGCGTGGACGTGCAGGACGTGGTGCGTCATCGCGGCCACCGGCGAGAGCGTCGAGTCGACGCTGTGCTCGACCGGGTCGGTGAGGAACCGCCGCACCAGGACGTCGACACCGGCGTCCAGCGTGGCCGAGAACAGCAGGCGCTGCCCGCCGCGCGGGGTCTGCTCCAGCAGCCGCTTCACGGTGGGCAGGAAGCCGAGGTCGGCCATGTGGTCGGCCTCGTCGAGGACGGTGATCTCGACGGCGTCCAGGCGCGCGTGACCGGCCTCGACGTGGTCGGCGAGCCGGCCGGGGCAGGCCACCAGGACGTCGACCCCGGCGCGCAGGCCGGCGATCTGCGGCCCGGCTCCGACGCCGCCGAAGACGGTCATCGTGCGCAGCTTCAGTGCCTTGGCCAGCGGGGCCATCACGGCGTCGATCTGGGCGGCCAGCTCGCGGGTGGGCGCGAGGATCAGCGCCCGGGGCCGCCCGGCCCGCCGTGGCGCGGCACCCGCGGCCAGGCGGGTGAGCACCGCAAGCACGAATGCGTAGGTCTTGCCCGACCCGGTGCGGCCCCGGCCGAGCACGTCCCGCCCGGCGATCGCGTCGGGCAGGGTCGCGGCCTGGATCGGGAAGGGCCGGTGCACCCCGGTCGCGGCCAGCACGCGGTTGAGCGCGTCGGGCACGCCGAGGTCGGCGAAGGTCAGCGACTCCGGCGAGGTGGGACCGGCCGAGGTGGAACTGGCCGAGGTGGGCTTGGGCGAGGTGGTCTGGTGCGGGCGGCGTGCCGCCATGAAGGCTCCGTACGTCGAAGGGGACGTCCCGCCCGGCGCTGACCGTTTCGGCCGCGGCGCGTGGCGTGGGACATCGAAGCCGGCCCGCACGATGGGCGGACCGCGCCGTCAGTCTACCTGAATCCGCTACCGGACCCCGTTGCCAGCTGGCGGGCGGTGAGCGCAGCTGTGGCGCCGGCCGATCACGGTGCTACGACCTGCCACCGGCGCTGCCCGTCCATCCATGCCCCGGCCAGGATCTCCGCCGACTGCCGGCCCGGGCACTGGTAGATCTTCGACCGGCCGCCGCCGGCTCGGGCCTCTACCTCCCACGACTCACCGTCAGTGCGGATGTACACGTCGCGACGTCCTCTTACGGTGCGGTCGCCGTTCCACCAGTGACGTTCGATTCTCACCCACTGACCGTATAGCACCCGGTCCAAGCCCGGAATATTGACGATATTGGTATGGCCGGTGATCGCGCACAGTGTGCGTAGGCTGACCGTATGGCGCCGCACGCTCGCCGCCATGGCCCCGAAGCCTCCGACGTATCCAACCCGGAATGCGACGCGACCGCTTAGCGGTTGACGCGCAACGGGACGGCGCTGATCACGGCCTGTAGCGCGCTGGGCACGCGGAGTAGGTCTGGCGTCAGGTCGCGAACCATCGCGCGCACGCCTGTGCCCGCAGGAACTCCGGCCAGCTGGCGTCGCCACGGCGAGGTGTCGGGTCCGTCGGACCCCTGCTCCGGTCAGTACACCAGCATCCGGGTGAGCCGCCGGTCGGCCAGCCACACGCTGGCCGCGCCGAACAGCACCAGGTACACCGTCGAGATCAACAGGGGCGCCCCGAACTGGCCCATGCACACCGACCGCAGCAGCTCGATGGCATGGTAGAGCGGAAGGCACACGACGATCCCGCGCAGCAACGCCGGGTACACCGACAGCGGGTAGAACGTGGTCGCGAACAGGAACATCGGCAGCATCACCAGCTGGAGGTACTGGTGGTGATGCTGCGCCTTGATAAATGTGGCCGCCGCCAGGCCGCCCGCTGCGAAGGCGAAGGCGACCAGGAGCGCGCCGGGGATCACCAGCAGCGCCCACAAGCTGTGCACCAGGCCCAGCGCGGCGATTACCCCGAGGAAGCAACTGGACGCCAGGGCTCCGCGCAGCATCGCCGCCACGATTTCGCCGTGGCCGACATCTGTCGGCGTCATCGGGGTGGTGACGATGGCGTCGTACACCTTCTCGAAACGCAGTCGGAACCAGACGAGATTGGTGGTCTCGTAGATCGCGCTGTTCATCGCCGAGGTGGCCAGCAGGGCCGGCGCGACGAAGGCGGCGTAGTCGGTCACCGCACGGCCGTGGTCGGTGAACGTGGAGACGAGCTGCCCGATGCCCAGGCCGATGGACAGCAGGTAGAGGAACGGTTCAAAGACGCCATTGACGATCAGTCCCCAGGGCCGGTTCCTCTTCAGCACCCAGTAGTGGCGCAGGACAAGCATGTATGCGTGCACGTGATTCCTTAGCGTCTGCGGCGGGAGGGTCCGAAGCGGACCTGTGGGGCAGCGGGAGGCGTACGACGGCTCACGGGTGCAGGTAGCGGCGGTAGGTGCGCCGGGCGATCAACAGCCCGACGACGGTCAGCACGACGAGGTACGCCACATGCACGGCGGCTCCTGTCCACGTCGCGGTACCCAGACTCAACGTCCGGCACAGCTGCACCCCCTGCCACAGCGGGGTCACGTAGGCGAGCCAGCGTAGCCACTCGGGCAACTGCTCGACGGCGAAGAAGGTCCCGGAGAACAGGTACAGCGGCATGACGACCCACTTGAACGCGGTGTTCACCGGCCGGGGATTCGGCAGCGTCACCGCCCACGCCATCACCGGTGTGGCGAACGCCAGCGCGGTCAGCACGGCGGCGAACGGCGTCAGCATGACCAGCGGCGAACGCGCCGCCCCGAAGGCAATCATCACGGCCGCGAAGATGAACGCGCTCATCGCCACCCGCAGGGCCATGAACATCAGGTGCCCGACCATGATGTCTGTCGGCTCCAACGGCGTCGCAGTGGCGACCTGATAGCTGCCGCCCGGTCGCTTCGCCCGGCTGATCGGGAACGCCGACTCGACGACGCCGTTCTGCATCGCGGAGGCGGCCAGCATGCCGGGCGCGAAGAAGGCCAGATACGGCACTCCACCGGGCGTGCTGGAGGGCCGGATGATGGCGCCGAGACCGACCCCGATGGCGATGAGGAACAGCAGCGGGTTGGCCACACTGACGACGATCGTGCCGCGCCAGGTACGCCTGTATCGCAGCAGCCAGTACCGGAATTCGCGCATCGCCAGCCGGGACGGTTCGGCCGCCCGCGCCGCGACGGCCGGCAGGATTGCGGATTCGGCTGCCATCAGTCCACCAACGTCCGTCCGGTCAGCGCCAGGAAGACGTCCTCCAGGCTGGCGCGGCGAACCAGTGCGGTCTCCGGCTCCAGGCGCAGCGCATGCACGCTGGCCAGCGCCGTCTCGCCGTCATCCGCGTACCACAGCACCCGGTCCGGCAGCACCTCGATTCGGGCCGAGGCGGCCTCCTTGATTTTGTCGACAGCATCCGACTGCGCGCCGACGGCGAAGCGCAGCTCCAGCACCTCCCGCGTGGCATACCGGTCGATCAGCTCGCGCGGCGAGCCCTCGGCGACGATCCTGCCGTGGTCCATCACCACGAGCCGGTCGCACAACTGCTCGGCCTCGTCCATGTAGTGGGTGGTGAGGATGAGCGTGACCCCCTGCTGTTTGAGCCGGAACAACCGGTCCCACAACACATGCCGGGCCTGTGGGTCCAGCCCGGTCGTCGGCTCGTCCAGCAGCAGGACCTGCGGCTCGTTGATGAGCGATCGCGCGATGGTCAGCCGCCGGCGCATGCCGCCGGAGAGGTGCTCGACCTTGGCGTCGGCCTTCTCGGTCAGCTGGGCGAACTCGAGAAGCTCGTCCGCCCTGGACGCGATGGAGGCCTTGTCCAAGCCGAAGTAGCGACCGTAGATGAGGATGTTCTCCCGTACCGTCAACTCCGCGTCGAGGGCGTCGTCCTGCGGTATCACGCCGATGCGACCACGAATAGTCCGCCCATGGGTCGCCGGGTCGAGTCCGAGCACCTCGAGTTCGCCACTCGACCTCGGAGAGACACAGGCGATCATCCGCATCGTCGACGATTTGCCCGCTCCGTTGGGCCCCAGCACACCGAATGCCTCGCCGCGCCGCACCTGAAGGTCGATGCCGTCGACCGCCGTAAACGCCGTACCTCGGCGCTCCCGAGGCGGGAAGATCTTGGTGAGCCCGACGGTTCGGACGAGAACGTCCTGGCCGGCGGCTGCGGAGGGATGAATTGACATGCCCGTATGGTAAGAACTTGTATGAGCGTCATGCAAGGGCTTACCATTTGACAGAAGCATCAGATAAATAAGTGCAAAAACTCGACTATGCCATTTGTGTTGCCGCCCATATCGAGAGCGAGTCACGCCTTGACCGTGCCCGTCGAACTCGACCCGTTGAGGATTTCCGCGCCTCGCGCGACGATCGTCGCGCGAGGCGCCCGACGTGAACCCCACCCGATCGACACTGGACGCACCGTCGTGAGCTCGCTCGTGCACTGGGCCACCGAGAGTCCACAGTCGACAGCAGTGGTACACCGGGATACGACGGTGAGCTATGCGGACCTCGCCCGCCGTGTCTGGCGGGTGCGGCGGCGGCTGCTGGCGGCGGGCTGCCGGCCAGGCGACGTGGTCGGGTGCGCCGGGCCGCGCGGGGTGGATACGACAGCGGTGTTCCTCGCGCTGGAAGGCATCGGGGCTGTTTACCTGCCGCTCGACCTGAGCTGGCCGGCGCACCGGATGGCGCAGATTCTGGCCGCCAGCAAGGCGAGCCTCGTGATCGTCTACGGCATTCGCACCACCACCGCACCCGAGGACGCCGCCGCCACCACCGGCACGCCGCTGATCACGGTGACCGGCGCGGACGCCGGTTCGGTGGCCGAGGATGAGTCCGACGGTGAGAACGCGGCGGGCGAACCCGGCCTGCCGGAGGTCCTGGCGGAGATCGATCGCCGGCGGTGCGCTGACGACGCCGAGCCGCGCTACCTCTTCTACACCTCGGGCAGCACCGGCACTCCGAAGGGCGCCCTGATCGAGCATCGGGGCATGGTCAACCATCTGCACGCAAAGATCCTCGAGATGGGGCTCACCCGCGCCGACCGGCTGGCCTTCACCGCGCCGCTGGTCTTCGACATCGCGGTCTGCCAGGCACTGCTGCCCATCATGCTGGGCGGCACCAGCGTCGTGCTGGACGACGACGAGCTCAGGTTTCCCCGGATCCTGGTCGCGAAGCTGCGCGACCACCAGGTCTCGGTGATCGAGGTGGTTCCCACCGTCCTGGACTGGATCGCCGGCGCGGGCGGTCACGCCGCCGCCGGCGTGCCCAGCCTTCGCCTGGCCGTGTCGACCGGCGAGGAACTGCGCCCGGCTCTGGCCCGGCGCTGGTTCGCGGCGATGCCAGGCACCGAGATCCTCAACGCGTACGGGTTCACTGAGACCTCCGACGACATCGCCCACCATCGGGTCACGGCCGCCGACCTGGACGGCGTCCGACTGCCTGTCGGCTCGCCCATCATCAACTCCACGCTGTATGTCCTGGTCGAGGAGGATGACGGGTGGCGCGCCGCGGCAAACGGCGAGCCCGGCGAACTGTTCGTCGGCGGCCTGCCGGTCGGTCCGGGGTACCCCGATGATCCGGTCGCCACGCGCCGCGCGTACCTGCGCGACGTTCTCGACGACGACTCGCCGACCGGCCGGCTCTACCGGACCGGCGATGGCGCAATGCTGCGCGACGGCCTGCTGTACTGCCTCGGCCGGCTGGACCGGCAGGCCAAGATCGGTGGCGTGCGGATCGAGCCCGATGAGATCGAGGCACTGCTGCTGCAGCACCCGGGGATCATGCGGTGTGCGGTGCTGGTGCATCATGCCGGCGACACCCCCGAACTGGTCGCGTTCTATCAGTCGGCCACACCGACACCCGCGCCGGCGCAGCTGCGGTCCTACCTGGCTGAGCGGCTCCCACCGGCGATGGTTCCGCAGCGGTTCCTGGACGTGCCGGACCTGCCGCTGAGCGCCAACGGCAAGGTCGACCACGCCGCCCTGGCCGAGCGCCTGCGGCCGGCTGCCCGCTGACGCCGGCCCGCGAGCTGTCCCGGACGAAGGTGCCGCTGGTGCGGCTGCGGGGCCGTGGAGCGCCTGGAGTAGCGACGAGCCGCCGGCGCTGGCCGCGCGGTGCCCGCATCGAGCCTCCACGGCGGGCGGCGGTCGTTGCGCGCCTGCCCGCCCTCGCCGGTCAGCGCCGCTGGACCTGAGCCTCGACCGCGAACGGCGCTTCGTGTGCCGGCACCAGTTTCGGGGCGCCCCGCTCCCGCAGTCGCCGCCGGAATTGGCCATGCCATGACTGGAGGCTGCCATCCGGCGAGCTGGCACTGCACAGCCACTGGGGATCGCAGTACGCGCCGAGTTCGAGCTCGGACACCATACTGCTGCCGTACAACTGGTCGACGTGGTGACAGACCCAGGCGACGGCCGGCGCGATCCCGGAAGACGCCATGATTGCGATGATCTCTGCCGCCTGCGCTCGGGCGAGCCGGTTCCAGAAACGCCACACGTCGGCGAACTGGCTCAACCGCGCGTCTTTTTCATTGATCACCCGGGCGAACCAGCCCTCGCGGAACAGGTGCAGCACGACGAACAGGAAGGAGTATGGCGTGGTGAGCGCCGGCACCGTGGCTCCGGGCTCCCCGAAGCCGACCGGATTGCGCTGGATCGTCGCCAGTGCATCGTCCATCGGGACCTGCCACGCCGTTCCGTACCAGGTGAGGCTGAACGCGATGTCTACCATGTGGTACGGCACCGCCGACTCCGGTGCCAGGCGCAAGAAGTGCGGCAGGTGATCGGGGTAGAGGCGGTACATGGCGGTGACCGACCGGGGCAGGTCGACCAGTTCGCCGGTGCGGTTGTCGAACGACTTCCCGCCGGCGTACCCGAGTTCAGTCAGCGCTGCGGCCACCTCGTGACGCTGCTCGGGCAGCACCATCAGGTCGATGTCACCGAAGTGGCGGGTGCCCCGGTCGTCGTAGAGGAGCGCGTGGGAAGCCACACCCTTGGTGGTGGCCACAGTGATACCGCGGGCGGCCAGGCCGTCGGTCACCCGGATCGCCTCGGCGCAGAACGCCGTCGTTTTCAGACGGTTCCAGTGCAGCGCGCCCAGCACCGCCTTCTGGGTCTGGTGCGGCATCAGCGACAGCAGACCGGCTTCGGCCAGGAAGTCCGCCAGGGCCGGCAGTAGAGCGTGTCGCGCCGCCTGCGCGAGCAGTTCGTCGGGGTCGACCACTGATGCCGCGACCTCGACCGCTTCCCCGAACGCAGCCGATCCGGGATCGGCTATCGATACGAGTTCCAGCAGGCGCCACTCGGGGTTCGAGCCGACCTCAGCCGCCGACATACCTAGCCTCCTTTCGTTGGGCGTACACGTCATCGCTGCGCTTGCGCCGCGCTGACCGCGGCCCACAGGCTGGTTGGTGTCTGAAAGGTCTCCAGCGACAAGACGGCGTCGGGCAACGTGATGTCGAAGGTGTCCTCGATCGCCACGAGTAGACGCACCATCCGCAGCGAGTCGAGCCCGAGATCGATGAGGTTCGTGTCGCCGGCCAACGACGACCCCACGGTGAACCCGGTCAACTGCTCGGCTACCACGTTCTCGAAGTCCTTCGGCCACGGCACCGTCTCGGCCGGGTCGGTCATGCCAGCGTCACCGCCTTGTCCATCAGGGCCATCGTCCCCACCGAGGTGAGCAGGCGGTCGTTGGCCAGGTTCAGTGCCGCCGATCGGAGGTCGCGGAAGTGGCGCTCCAGCGGGATCGGCGACGTGCGCAGGTACCCGGTGGACAGCCCGACCAGTTGGATCAGCCGGTCGACGGCCCGGAACGTCAGTTCCGACGCGGCAACCTTGAGGGTGTTGAGATGGATCTGCGTGCTGGGAAGGTCGAGGGAACGGGCAGCGGCCCGCGCCGCCTGCACCTCTTCGATGACTCGGCGCAGATAGGCGTTGACGAGTTCCAGGTCGATCCGGACCCGTGCCAGCCGCTCGTTGACGAGTTCGGAATTCGGGTCCAGGCCTTTCGGTCGATTTTTAGAGCGCATCAACAGGATGACGTCGGCATAACCGGATTTCGCCGCACCAAGCCAGCACGCCGCCCAGCCGATATGTGCCGCCGGAATCATGCTATCGACGGCAATAGATCGAAATTCGCCCCGGTCGCCGACGATCTGCCCGATCGGAATGTCGCCCTGGATGCGTATGCCGATGCTGTGAGTGCCGCGCATACCCAGCGGATCCCAGACGCCGGAGCTGTCGAGTTTCAACTGATTGCGATCGACATAGACTAATGTCACCCGATTTGACGACGCGCCCGCCGAATCCCGCATAGTAATCAGGAAGCCGTCGGCGTGCTCCCCGCCGGTCACGATCGGGGCGCCGCGGTCCAACCGCAGTACATGGTCGGACTGCTCCAGCGCTGAGGCGGCGGTCATGACGTTGCCGCCGGTGGCGGGCTCCGTGGTCACTGACGCCAGGTACACCTCGCCCGCCGCGATGCGGGGCAGGACTCGTTCCCGAAGCGGCTCGGCCGCGTAGCGCACCAGGGCGTCGACCTGCTGTGAGTGCATAGCCCACACCATGGCCGTGGAGAGGCAGGCGGAGGCCAGCACCTCGGCCACCGCCGCGAGGTCGCCCAGGTCGCCGCCGAGCCCACCGTAGGCGTGCGGAACCAGTAGGCCGAGCAGGCCGCTACCGCGCAACGCCGCCAATGAAGCGACCGGAAAAGCAGCCGAATCGTCGACCTCGGCCGCGTGTGCCCGCAGCTCGGGGAGAATCTCACGCGCCCGGTCGACCGGGGTTACCCGCGACCCATCTATTGTCAGCACGACAATCCCGTTTCCGCCGGTGAACGGTACGCCCGACTTGTCCCGCCTGGACGTCGAGGCCCAACTATGCGTGTCAGGAATCGCGCACAACAAGCCCTCTGTGATGTAGATCACGCATCGAACTACATTGGAGGCCGCGAGAATGGGATATCAGCTCGCAAGTTCCACGCAATCTTGTTGCAAGTCCTTGCGTCGGCTAATATACGCCGCCAGAAAGGGGTTCAAGTTCACCTGTGTGACCGACCCGCGGTGTAACGCCTCGGCGATAGCCATCATGCGCTCGCTCGGCGGCCGGGTCGCGGCCGAGTAGTCACCGGCCGGCCCGGCGCCACGCGCACCACACCTCCCACGGCAACCCCGCCGGATCGCCAACGTCTCGCCACGCAGGAAAGGATCACCGGACAGATGACTCGCACGGCGCGTTATCGGCTGCCGTTCACCGGCCATGGCGCCACCGCCCCGCTGACGTGGGGGCAAGTGGCCATCTGGGACGTCATCCGATGGCTTCCCGATCACCAGTTGCCGTCCCTGAACCTGATGTCCGCCGTGCGGGTACCCGACGGGTGCACCGTCACCGACGTGCTCGACGCGCTGCGCCACCTGGTCGAGCGCCACGACTCGTTGCATTCGCTCTACCTTGAGCAGGCCGGCGTGGAACTGCAGCGGGTCCTCGATCGTGGCGAGTTGGAAGTCGATCTCTATCCACTGGCCGACGGCGACGCGCTGGCGCAGGGCCAGGCATTGGGGGCGGTGCTGCGCCGCGAGCTGTTCGACCCGGCGACCGATCTGCCCCTGCGAGCGGCGGTGCTCACCGCGGGCGATCAGCCCAGGGCCATCGTGCTGACCGCCTGCCACATGGCGGTCGACGGTTGGAGTTTTCAGATCGTCCTGCAGGATCTGCGCCGCCTGCTTGACGAGCCCACAGGCGCCACGCTGATGCCGCCGGCTCAACAGCCCGTGGCGCGCGCCGCCTATGAGCAGACCCCGGCCGCGCGCAGGCGCGAGGAGCGGGCGCTGACGTTCTGGGAGCAGAACATCCGCACCCTGCCGTCCGCGATGCTCAGCGAAGTGGTGACGAACGAACCAGTACCACTGCGCTGGGCGCAGATCGAATCCCGGGCGATGGCGCTAGCGATCGCGTCCCTCTCCGCCCAGGCTCGGGTGTCCAGTTCGGTGACGTTCCTGGCCGCCATCACCATGCTGCTCGCACTGCACACCAGCGAGCAGTCAGCGGCCGTGCGCGTCATCGTGGCCACCCGGTTCAAGACCGAGAACGAAAGGCTGGTCGGCGCGTTCAATCAGAATGCGCTGTTCCGGATGGATCTCGCGGACGAAAGCATCGGCGACTTCCTGCGCAGGGCGGCCTCGTCGGCGGCCAGTGCGTACCGCAGCAGCGAATACAATCCGCGTTCGCTGGAGTCGATGGTGCAGCGGGTCGCCACGGAACGCGGCATCGAGGCGGGCGGGTACTGCTACGTCAATGACGTCCGGTACGAGTTGTACGGCGAGGCCGACGCCGAGGCGCCCGCCGACGTCGCGGCCGAGATCAGGGACGCGATGCCCGGCAGCGTCCTCGTCGACCTGGAGGACACCCGGATTCAGAAGGGCTCCAAATTCTTCATCTACCTCCGCGGCGGGCCGCAACGGTCGATCGTGCAGTTGTCGGCCCACCCTCATTTCCTGGCGCCGAACTCCCCAGCGGACTTCCTCAGCGACCTCGAATGGATGCTCACCACCGCTGCCTGCGACAACCCGTCAATCGGCGAGCTGCGCAAGCAGTGGTCGCAGCGGCACCCGGGCCGCCCAGGCTGCGACTCTGACTGACCAGACGAACCCCGGCGTACGGCAGATCACGGCCGAGGAGGCCGATTATTTGAGGGAAGGACCCAGCACATGGGCGATGTCGTTGGTCGGGAGCTGGTTACCGGCTGCGATTGGCTGCAGTATGACTACCGGCCGGCCCTGCTTCCCGCCGGCCTGGCGCGGTCGTTGGACATGTGGCGGTACCGGGACCTGCTGCCCCTTGCCGCCGGTCCGATCCGGTACCCCCTGCCGGTCGGCGGCAGCCCACTGCTATCCGTACCCGGACTGCGGCAACGGTTGGACGTACCCCAACTGTGGATCAAGGACGAGACCCACGGGCCCAGTGCCTCCAACAAGGACCGGGCCACGGCCCTGGTCATTGAGGATGGCCTGCGCCGCGGCGTTGACACCATTACCACCGCCTCCACCGGCAACGCCGCAGTGGCCACGGCGTTCGGCGCGGCAGCGGCCCAGCTGCGCGCCGTCATCTTCGTGAGCATCGACTGCCAGCCGGACAAGCTCGCGCTGATGACGCAGGCCGGCGCCCGAGTCTTCCAGGTGCGCGAAGGTTACGCGGCGGCCGTCGACCTTTCCCGCGCGGCGGCCGACCGGTTCGGCTGGCTCGACCGCAACACCGGTACCAACCCGCTGACGATGGAGGCGAAGAAGACGGTCGCCTTCGAGGTGTGGGAGCAGCTCGGACGGCGGATACCGGATGTCGTCATCGCCCCGGTCGGTGACGGTCCGACGCTCGCCGCGCTCGACAAGGGCTTCGCGGAACTGGTCAGATGCGGGGTCGCCGAGCGACAACCGCGCCTCGTCGGCGTGCAGGCCGAGCGCTGTCAGCCGCTGGTGTGCGCCTGGACCGGGGTAGAGCCGCGTGCCGACCAACTGGACCCGGCCGGCACGATCGCTGACGGGATCGCCGTGCCGAAAGCGGCGATCGGGGATCTGGTGCTGACGGCGGTGCGCCGGGGTGGCGGCGCTATGGTGGCCGTGTCCGACGACGCGCTGCTCGCCGCCGCGGCTACGCTCGCCAGTGACGCCGGCGTCGGAGCGGAGCCGGCCGCGGCCGCGTCGCTGGCCGGACTGGCGCTCGCTCTTGACGACGGTCTGGTGGATCGCTCCGAGACCGTGGTTCTGCTCAACACCGGCCGGGAGGTCAAGCCGAGCCCGGCCTCGGGCAGTGCCGGCCGGGTCAGCATCGTGAACGCCCGGCTCGATGAGGTGCGGCGGGCCCTGGACAGCGATCAGCCCCGCATGCCCGGATCGTGACCTGCGCAAGAGAGGCCGTTACTGGGCTTGTGTACTGGCCGCGCCGGCATGGAACGCGCTGCTCACCGACGCCGGGATCACCGTCGCGAAGATCCCGGCGTCGGGTCGTAGACCGGATGCTCATCCATGGCGAGGGGCACGTGGCTGGACGTGTACGTCCGTCACCACAACGGTTGGCGGCCACAACGATCTCTGGACGTGGCCCCGCCCCGGTTCGAACACATCAGCGCGGAGATCCCGCGCCGCTGAGCATCTTCTGGAAGCGCCGCAGCAACGGGAACGGCACGTCGCGTTCGACGTGGAAGCCAAGCTGGGCGTTGTAGGCGTACTCGACCGGGTCGGAAAGGCTCAGGGCCGACATGCCGCGGGCGAACTGCTCGACGTAGCCTGGGAACTGCGACTGCAGCGTGTAGATGACGCTGTAGTACAGGTTGCGTCCCAGCGAGAAGCACGGGTACCGGGCGTCGTAGTTGTCCAGCGAGTACTTGGGGAAGCAGCCATCGATGATCCGCTTCGGGCAGAGCCACAGCGGGAACACGAGCCGGATGTCGTCCCCGATCGCCCGCACCGGGAAGCCGGCCGGCTTCAGTCCAGTCGAGACACGGAACATGTTCTCGCAGACGATGTCCTCGAGGTTGACGCCGGTGCAGATGTACTGCGTGCCGATCTCGCGGGCGTGCTTCGACAGCGCCAGGCGGATGAGCAGCGTACCCATGAACTCGAAGTCGTCGCCGGGGAATTCCCGCTCGAACCGGTCGATCAGCGGCACCGCGTCCTTCGGAATGCCCAAGAGCTCCTTGACCTCGTCCGCCTCAATAATCCGCAGGGTCAGCCCGTACGTGTCGCAGAGCGCCTGCGCACGGGGCACGCCGGCGTCCCAGTCCGGGATGCCCTTGAGGATCACCGGGTGCACCGTGATTCCGTGGTCGGTGAGTTGACTCAGCCCGTACAGCAGCGCGTTGCTGTCGCCCCCGCCACTCACCCCGACGACGAGATCCGAGCCGGCGGGCACGTGGGCGCGGATCGTGTCGCCGACCCGGTCGGCGATGATCGACTTACCCTCGGCCGGGCTCAGTTTCTTAAGGAACGTCTCGGTGCCACCCTGCTCGTTGTCGAAGCGCTGGTAGATGTACTCCGTCGCCTCCGCGCCCGGATCGTCGCTCTCAATGACCGCGAAATCGGTCGGCGTGAAGAGGAACGGATTGACGTTGCGGTTGAAGTACAGCAGGATCTCCGACGCATCGACGAAGTCCCGCAACGTGAGATCGAGGCACGCGGTGAGGCGTGGCTCCCCGCCCGATTTCGGCCGGACGTAGATGGAGACCGCCGACCACGGGACATTCGCGCGGCCGAGTATGTCGATGAGGCGTTCGTCCGCCCCACCGGGAAGCGCTTGGCGGCCGTGGGACGTGACCACCGAAACCACTGGAATTTCTACATCGTGAGCGTTCATGGTCTACCGGTCCCGTCTGAGCGTGATGGGTGCGGGTGCGGTGACGATGGGCCGCCGGAAAACCGGCGACCCATCGCTTAATTACTGAGCGCCGACCTCGCAGGAGGCGCCGCAGATGACCTCGAGGCCGTTCTTCGAGGCCGGAACGAACGAGGCACCCGAACGGAACGACTCGAGCTCCGCAACACCGAGGCTGGCCATCCGGGACGGACCAGCCGCCCGGATGAGCTCGACGGCCTGCTCTTTGAGGCCGAAGTTGCTGCTCTGGACGGGGGACACAGCTTCGCGCATGTGACGCTCCTTAATCCAGCGGGACTTGTTTCCCGCATAAGCAGATTACCCGCCGCATTCTGAGGAATGTCAAGGCCATCGGATGTGGTCACTGCTTGTATTCGTTTTCGCGAGACCGTGCGTCTCAAGTGGTATAGCAATCCTGTCTCAGATGGAAATTCGGCTCCGACGCATTCTGCGACAATCACACGGGCGCACGGCACAATCCAGACGCTTCGGCGAACCGGCTCCCTGCCGGCCTGCCGCCCCCGCCATCCTGCTGGCACCGTGGACCCGCCGAACTGACCAGGGGCGACGGTCCGCAGTGTGACGTACGCCACTCCTTCAGGATGCGACCAGACCAGCCGATACATCGCTCGCCGTATCCGCCGGGCTGGCCCCTGGCGCCGGCCGCAGTGGTCGGGTCGCGCAGACGGCCCACCGGAAGGCGCTCGCAACCGCCCGACTGTGGTATCAATGCGTGGCGGATTCGAAAATGAGCCGAGCGTGCCTGCATCGCAGTCCCTCGACTGGTCCACATTGACCCGCATGCCCTTGAAGGCCGGCGTTAGGAGCGGAAGACAAACTTCCGCGACGCATTCGGGCTCTTCGAAGTTAAGCGGCGTTGAGGTGCCCGCTGGCGTGGCAGGTGCGCAATCGCTGGTTGTCGGGTTTGCGGAAGCCGTAGGTCTCGCGGGCGATGGTTTTGATGACGGCCTCAGCCGCCGGCCGGCGGCGACTGCAATGACAGCGCCGAGTCGAGCGGGACCTCGCTGCCGTTGCGCAGCAGCAGCAACGGGCTCGCGTGGTCCAGGATGGCGTCCTGCGTCACGATGATGGCTGCCACGTCAGGCAGCGAGGGCACCTCGTACATCGGCGCCACCAGCACCGATTCCAGGATGGCCCGCAGGCTCCGGGCACCGGTGCCACGCATGATGGCCTGATCGGCCACGGCCTCCAGCGCCCCTGGCTCGAACTGCAGATCGACCCCGTCCACCTGCAACAGTTGCCGGTACTGCTTCACCAGAGCGTTCTTCGGCTGCGTGAGGATCTGCAGCAGTGCGTCGCGGTCCAGGTTCCGCACCGACGTGATCACCGGCAGACGGCCGATGAACTCCGGGATCATGCCGAAGGACACCAGATCCTCCGGGGTGATGTCGGCCAGCAGGTCGCTCTTGTCCGCATCGATCCAGGCGGCGATGTTCCCGCCGAACCCCATCTCCCGCCGGCCTACCCTGGCCTGGACGATGCGTTCGACGCCGACGAACGCCCCGCCGAGGATGAACAGGATGTGCGAGGTGTCGATCCGGACAGTGTCGCGGTCTTGGTACCCGCGCCCGCTACGGGCGTTCGCCCCGTGCTCCTTCAGCGAGATCGTCGCGACGGTACCCTCGAGGATCTTGAGCAACGACTGCTGCACGCCCTCGCCGGACACGTCGCGCGATCCCGTCGCGCCATCGCTGCGGCGGGCGCATTTGTCAATCTCGTCGATGTACACGATGCCGGTCTGCGCCCGCTCGATGTCGAACTGCGCGGCGCGCACCAGCTGCAGCAGGATCGTGTCCACGTCCTCACCGACATACCCGGCCTGCGTCAACGCGGTCGCGTCGGCCACCGCGAACGGCACGTTGAGGATACGGGCCAGCGTCTGCGCAAGCAGGGTCTTACCGGAGCCGGTCGGCCCCAGTAGGAGGATGTTGGACTTCGCCAGTTCCACCCCGTCGTGGCCGCCGCCGGAGAGCAGCTGGATCCGCTTGTAGTGGTTGTAGACCGCCACCGACAGGGCGCGTTTGGCCTGGTCCTGGCCAACGATGTACTCGTCGAGGAAGGCCCGAATCTCCCGGGGCTTCGGCACGCCCTCGGCCACCCGCGCGGCCTCGCTGGCGCGATTCTCCGCCACCACCTCGGCGCACAGCTCGACGCAGCCGGCGCAGATCTGCACTCCCGGACCCTCGACCAGCCGCTCGACCTCGCTCTCCGGCTTCGTGCAGAACGAACACCTCGACGTCACGCGTGATGAGTCCGCCGCGACCATCTGTCCCCCTTGTCCATCGGACGGTGCTGTTTCGAGCCCCGCGTTCCAGGGACGCCGGAACCGACCGGGGAGCAGCTGATCAACCGACCGGAGCGCGCCGCCAGCATATCGACCTACGTCACACAAAACACTGTATCGGATGTCGGGTGGATGTGGGGCCGGACCTGCTGTCGCGCCGGGACCAACGCGGTCCGCTCGGATGCCGGCCACCTGGCCGTGAGTGCCTTCAGGGCTGCGCGTCGACTCGTCGCGCATGTAGGCATATTCGTCGAACCCACACCCGTAGATAACTGTCCTTTATGGACATCGATCGCTAGCCCGGCGCTCGAGGTACCCCCGCCACCAGTCCGGCGCATTCCGCGATCACCGCCTCCGCCTCCGATGTGACCTGTTCGGCGAAGTCGGTGGACCACCGTTGCAGGAACGGATCTGCGATGCCGGCGTCCTCGCCGGCCAACGCCTCCACGATGCGAAGCAGACACAGCGGCATGAATTGCAGCGCATAGCCGCCCTCATGGGTCAGCACAAGCCGGCCGCGGGCGTACCGCTCAGCGATCTCGACGATCCGTGTCGTCATCCAGCCGTAGTCGCCGGAGTGCAACGCCAGCCGGGCCGACGGGTCCAGGTAACTCCCGTCCAGGCCACTCGCCACGAAGACGATGTCGGGCCTGAACCGCGCCGCCGCCGGCCCGACGATGCGGTCGAACACAGCCCGATAGACACCGCCACCGCTGCCCATCGGGACCGGGACGTTGATATTGGTACCCACGCCCGAGCCCCCGCCCCGCGCGTCGGTGCCCCCGGTGCCGGGCGGATACGCGCGCCCCTGATGGATGGAGATGGTCAGCACCCCGGGGTCGTCCCAGAAGGCGGCCTGTTGGCTGTTGCCGTGGTGGGCGTCCCAGTCGACGATGAGGATCCGACGCGCGCCGAGCCGCTTGGCCTCCATCGCCGCGAGCACCAGGTTCGCGAACTGGGCGCCGCCGGCGCTGTCGGCCTCAGTGTGATGGCCCGCGGGTCGCACGAGCGCATACCCGTTGCGTAGCTCGCCCCGCCAGATCCGCCGGCACAGCTCGACGGCGGCGCCCGCGGCGAGCAGTCCGACTTGGACATCTGGGGACGGCGTCCCCGGCCCGAGCAGCCCCCGGTCCCGCGTGAACCGTTCGGTGTGGAACGTGAGGACTTCCCGGGCTGTCGCGGGCGGGAAGTCCTCGATGATGCGTACCGACGGCAGCATTCCGGCCGCGTGCGTCAGGATGTCGAACAGGCACTGCACGCGGTCGCCGCGGTCCCAGCCCTCGTCGGGCAAGAAGTCCGGGACAGGAAACGGTGCCCGTCGCGAGGCCCGGAGTAGGGCGAATGTCGGCGTCCACGCCACCCCGGTCTCAACCATCGATATCCATGATCTGATGCCCCGCCAACTCGACAAGTAGTCCAGCGCTGTCGCGCACCGCCCGATCGAGCGATATTCCGTATGTCACCGCGACCTGTTCGCCTATCTGGCGTACTGTGCGCGAACCGTCGACCTGGCGGAACACGAACTCGGCGCACTCGTCGAGTTCCAACGCCCGGTCCGCGGTGGCGACAAAGAGCTTCCCGCGGTACTTACGAACGCGTGCGCCGAGGCGGCGGCGTGGCACAGTGTCGGGACCCACCATGGCCGTCAGAGCTCCGCTTCGAGCGACAGGTTCTTGCATACCTCGACCACCTGCTCGACCCAGCGCTCCGGGGCAGCGGGATCGAGGCCGGCCATGGTCTCGAAAGCCCAGTAGCGCTCGAACGACAGATGCGGCGGATTGGCCTCCTGGAAACGCCGGGCCCGCCACTTGGCGCTGCGGGATCCGTAGCGCCCACGGCTCTCGAGCAGAGCGTCGATGGCATGGCCGAACGCGATGCGCGCCGCCAGCACCGCGCTGATGACATCACCTTCGGCAAGTTGGCCGAGCGCGTCCTCGACGGACGCGTCGGCCTGGGCGAGTGACCGAGTCACCGTGAAGGCCCGGAACGCCGAGCGGGCCAGCGCCGTCTGGCGGCGCTCCACCCAATCCGCGCCGCACAGCGGCACACAGGTAGTCAGGCGTTCGAGGAACAACTCCTCGGCGTCGACCAGTTCCCTGGACGGGGCGCGGCCACTCTCGAACCGCGCGTGGCTCACCTTGGCGAATACCTGGTCGACCTGAGTGTCCAGCCAGAACTTGATTTCCCACCGGCGGTTGTCGACGGTGGTGACGGCGATCGGCACGCTGCGCGGGCGCACCTGCACCGGGACGCTTCCAGCCCGGTCACCGGCCCACTCCGATGTGGAAACCACCACGAAGTCGTAGTCGCTGCCCGGGTTGTCCCACCCGAGCGCCACCGAACCGACGCACAGCACGGCGATCCAGTCGTCCGGCACCAGCCCCCGCCGCTGGAGTTCGGCCAGGCAACCGGTCAGGTCTGCCTGCCGCGCCGACCGCCGCTGCACCATCGCGGTGGGTGTGCGTGGTACTTCGGACAGATGGGCCGCTGACCCTTTACGCAACGCGCGCACCCTCTTTCGCTCCCGAGATCGTAGGCACGAAAAGTGTCCATTGCGGCGATCGACCATGTTCGCCATGCATCCACCAACTGGCGTTGATGCTCCGCGACTACCGCTACCGACGTCGGCCACGAGGTGGTCACGTTGAGCCGGGCGAAGCCCTGGTGGTAACCGCGGAAGCGGAGCCCGTCCACCAGGTCCAGGCAGCAGTGCTTTCGTACGTAGCCGGCGGTGTCACTCTGGACGTCCGGCGGCACGACCCGGCGAAGGTCGAGCCCAAAACATGCAGCCAGCGGCGACGACGTAACTGGGAACCGTGGGTGCGACGTATGTCTTCCGACTATCCGGTCCAGCTGCCCCACCGACGGGTCCCGATGAGAGGAAGCCAGTCCGCTCAACGATTTTGCCCGTTGTCAACCTTCTGTCTCCCCATTATCAACTTCAATGCACTGTAGATGCTCGTCACAGCCTCGGCAAGGGGTGCAGTTGGCGGCTGCTCGCATCGCTCGTGGCGATCAGGCCGAGCGGGATCGCGCCGCCGTCGGTGCCGGTCGAGCGTTTCATGCCGCCCTTGCCCCGGTCGACCGGGGCAAGGGCGGTGCGTTCGCCGCCGCACGGGGCTTTCGTGATGATCCGGTTGGGCCCCGAGGGCGCCGTGTGTGGCGGCCACGGAGCCGAAGGCGTCGATCGACCTGCTGTCGTACGGCGCGCCCACGCCGATCGGGTTCGACAGGCGGCCGCGACGCGGCGGTTCGAGCACCGCTTCAGCCGGCGCCCCGGCTTGCGACCGGCGACCGTGCCGCGGTGGACGATCAACCGCGGCAAGCCGAACCTGGAACGACCGCCTCCATCCGGGACAACGTTTATTGCTCCCTCCTTGATAGACGTATATAACTCATGTCACACGTCAAGAAAATCAAATCAAGAATGTCCGGATCTCACGCGAAGCCGACGTGGAACCTGTTGGAGATTCCCTTGCCGAATCGAACAACTGGGGGACAAGCTGACGAATTGAAACACCTCTCCATGCCTGGAAACCCGTTGCCACGTAAGCGTTTCCGGCTACGAGACCGTCGGCGGGCCAGTCTCTTGGCATCCATTATTGGCTATTGACAATGGCGGTAGTGTGTCACCAGCCGAACTACACCACACGTTGTGAGAGAGCGGGTAACCAGTGACAGTCACCCATCCCACAGTGGCCGGAGTGCGTCGGGTGACCGACGACGAGGTCAAGCATTTCCAGACGCACGGCTGGGTCAAGCTGGAGGGTCTGCTGGACCGTTCGTTGGTCGATAAGTTGCTGGAGCGGGCCATAACAAAGATGGGCAGCGATCCGCTGACGCTCAGCACCGACCGACCGACCGAACTGCGTCCCAACGACTTCAAGTGGTACGAACGCTGGGACGGCTGCTCCCACCACGACGAGTGGATCAAGACCTTGAGTCACTCGCCGGCGATGGCCACCGTTGCCTCAGCGCTTATGGGCGGCCCGGTGCGCTACTACTACGACCACGTCTTCGTCAAGGTCCCAGCGGCCAATGCTGGCACCGAGACCCCGTGGCATCAGGATCTGCCACATCACCCGCTCGACCGGCAAGGAGCGTTCACCATGTGGATGCCGCTGATCGACTGTCCGCCCGAGATGGGCACGATGCGGTTCCTCAATGGTTCACATCGCTGCGGGCCCCTCGGTCGCTATCTCAACCGCGACGACGGCGTGAACCTGCTCGACGAGCACCCGGAGATGACAGAGCGGTTCGAGATCTCGCCGGCTCTGCACCTCAAGCCAGGTGACGCAACCGTGCATGATCTCGGGATCATCCACTACGCCCCGCCGAACACAACAGCAACGCCACGGTGGGTCTACACGCTGCAATGGCTGCCGCCGCAAGCTCGCTACACGGGAGCGCCCAACCATCGCACCGACGGCCACGGGCTCGAGCTCGACAAGCCGCTGGACCACCCGCGCTTCCCGATCATCCCGACCGAGTGACACCCGGGCCCGGCCGCCCGCCCCGAGATTGGTCCGGCTGAGGGTCGCCTACCGCGCGACGGACAGCGGCCGGCCCGCACGGGCAATCCAGTCCTGCGACGTCGGGGCGGGCATGGTGCCCGCGAGGCCCGGCCGCTCCATCGGCAGCACCTCGGTGGCGATGCGAACAAAATCCCACACGTCCGTGGCGGGATCCGCCGGGTCGATGACGGCGGCGAGTTCGTCCCAGCGCAGCTTCGGTCCGCAGTCGCGCGCCGCCCGAAGCCGGTCAAGGTCTTTGAGGGTGACACCGTGCGCGGCAAGCCGTCCGAACGCGGCTTCCAGGTCGAAATCGCTGGCCGGGTACAACCGCTCGAGCTCGTCGATCTCGGCGTAGGCGAGGTCTGCGAGGTCGTCGTCGTAGTGGTCGCGCGCCTGCTCAAACAGGCGACGCCGGTCCGCTCGGTCGAAGAAGATGCCGGCCTCACGAACCACGTCTGCCGGCTCGTCGGCCACGTGCACGAAGTTGATCACGCGGTGCGGTGGCAGCAGCACCGAGCGCAGCTGCTGCGGGCTGCGCGCTGTCGCGTCCGACGACCCCTTGAGCTCAGACAGGCGCATCGTGCCCGGCACGACGCCGTCGTATCGGACATCCACCAACAGCAGCAGGAGCGACGGCGTCGCCGCGTGCATGAGCGAGCACAGCGACAGCCGGTCGGCAGGATAGACGTGCCAGTCGTACTGCCAGACGGCTCGCATAGACTGACGGTTGTGCTGGAAGGGCGCGACGCCCACGACACGAAACCCTTGCTCCGCGAAGTACCGCATCGTGGGCCGCAGCCGCCGGCCGGCCACCCCGTCGGCCTTGAACGCGAACATGGCCATCGGGTTGAGCCAGTTCCGGCGGTCCGCTCCGAAGATGTCGACCACATCGGCCCAGCACTCACGGAAGTACAGATCCTCGGTGTATGCGGTGCGCTTGCGAGCCGAGGCGGTCAGCGCGAACCAGTCGTCCTCGTCGGGCATGCTGTCGGGGGTAGCGTCGGGCACCGGTGTCTCTCCTCTGTAGACCTTCGGGAATCAGGCTAGTTGGCCGGCTGTGGTGTCGACCGGCAGTCGCGCCGGTTCCCGCCACGCCATGGGATCGGGGTTGTCGATCACCTTGGGCTCGCCAGGCTCGTCGGCGATGATGGCATAGCTGCCGATCACGGTGAGGTCCCACTCGTCAACCCGGCAGTCCAGGGCCGACAGCTCGCGGACCAGCCAGCGCCAATCAATAACCACGCCACTGGTCGCCTGATCGAGGACCGCACGGACTCCGGCAATCCGGGGCTCATGGTCAGGACGCGAGACCACGAGCGCATCCAGCGCCGCGTCGACCCGGTCGACGGCGTCGGCGAGCGTGAACGACTTGGCGGAACTGCCGTCGCGTGCGAGCGCCTCCCGCAGCGTGTCGCGGTCCGCGTCGGCGAGTTTGCCGCTCGACAGCGCGGCCAGCATCCGGCGGCGGACATCCTGGGGAAACAACACCCCCAGCTCACGCACCAGGTCGGCGGGCTCGTCGGCGAAGTGCACCAGGCTGAACACCCTGTTCGGCTGGCGCAACTGGCTGCGCAGTGTGCCCGCGGCCTGGGTCTTGAGATTGGCCGAACCCTTCAGCTCGCTGAGCCGCACGGTGCCGGGCAGGTCATGCTGCCCGTCGCTGCGCAGCAGCAGCGCCAGGGAGGGTTGCGACAAGAAGAGCGCATCCTTCAGCGCAAGCCGATCGAGCGTCGCGGAGGTCAGCTGGTACCGCCAGAGTTCCCGCCACATGTGGCAGGAAAATGTGAGATATTCCACAGCTACCACTGAGAAGCCGTGTTCGATCACAAATGAATAGACCGTGTTGAGCTTTCCCGCGAGGAGTCCATCGGGCTTCATCATCAGGAAGGCGGCATTGTGCAACACCGAATCAATGGACGTGCCGAATATGTCAGTCGCGTCGGCCAGCGCCTCGCGGAAGTAGGATTCGCGCCGGTAATACTCGACCTTACGTGGCATCCGGGTAAGTCTCGACCATTCCACAGGGATCCGCCGCCTTCATCTCGCGGACGTCAGGTACGTGCGCACCAGGCTAGCAGGTTCGGCTGGGCGCAAACGCCCGCCGGGCGATCGTCAATCGTGGTCCTTGGCGCGGTAACAGCGGCTGCTGGCGGCGTCCCGGCGCTCGTCTGTCGCCGTCGGTGCGCCCTTGTCCCAGGTGGCGTCACCTGCCCGGAGCCATCTGAAACATTGGCGTGCACACGCCATCCGAGACAACAAAATGACCTGGGGGCCCGGCGGTGCCGCTGCCAGGAAACCCTGCCCTGGGCAGCCCTTTACTCGAAATTTGGAGCGCCCGGATGCATCGACGTCAGCCGCACCAGCCCTTGACAGTCGACGCCCCCGCGTCAGTACTCTGGCGGGCACCGGAAACAGTGCGTACGAACGGCAGGGGGCTTGATGCGCGAGACAATCTCTCGGGCTGAAGAATGCGCCGGCCGGACATATTCCAGCGGTCGAGCGGCGAGGGTGTCCGATGTCGCCCGATCGTCCTGAGCGACCGTTTCAACCGCCGATGCCGCCCATCTCGATGCCCGCGGACCTGGCCGAAGCAGCGGTCACGGCGTTCCGCGCCGAGCTGGCGGCGATCCTCGCGCGCGAGGCCGGCTCGGCTGTGGCACGCGACGTCGTCGTCCTGGCACTCGACGGAGTCGGCTACGAGGTGGCCCGCGAGTGCTGGCCGTCGGCGCGGACCCGGCTGCGACGCTCGGTGTGGCCGACGACCACGGCGACGAGCTGGCTGAGCCAGTTGACCGGCTGCGACGTCGCGACGCATGGGATACCGGGCGTCGTGTTCCGCGGGCCCGCGGGCGACGGGCTGATCAACGTCTTCGACCATCAGGGTCGCGATCTCATCGATCCGCTGCCGACCGTCTTCGACGATGCGGCACACCTCGGATACACGCCGATGGCCGTGCTCGGCGACATGGAGACCTACCCCGGCCGGTGGCGGGACGCTCTCCTGCACGGCGCTCAACCGGTCCTCGGGCACCGTTTCTACACGCCGGTGAGCGGCCCGTACCGCGAGCGGGCGCCCGAGCTGCTGGCGTCGCTGATCCGAAAGGCGGTGGCCGATGGACTGAGCCGCGGTAGCGGCGCGCCGCGGCTGCTCTGGTGCTACATCGAAGTGGACCGGCACGTGCACCACCATGGGTATGACTCGCACACAACGGCGGTGCTGGCCGCGCTGGACCGGCTGGCTTGCGAGCTGGCCGACACGGGCGCGGTGGTGCTGGCGCACGCCGACCACGGGCTCGTGGCGACCCGTCCCGACCCTGAGCTTGCCGCGCTCCTCGACGTGGTCTGCGCCAAGCACGACTGCCTGATGGGCGGAGCCGGGCGGACCCGGTGGCTGTACCCTGCGGCCGGGACCGCGGACGCAGTCGCGGAACAGCTGCGCACGCAACTGCCGGCTTCGGTTTCCCTCGATCACGCTGATGCGCGCTTTGGCACCGCGGAGACCTCCCGCGCCCGCCGGCGGGTCGGCGAACTGGTGCTCACGGCGCTCGGCGAATCCTTCCTCGTCGACCCGGACTACCGGTACGAACACGGCTCGCTGCTGGCGGGCGAGGTCGACACCCCCCTGTCCAGCTGGGGGCTGTGAGCAACGGAGGCGGCATGGCGGCGAAGCACAACACAGCGGACCTCGATCGAACGTTGGGTATCTTGATGGCGCGGGTCGGCATCACCGTGCCGGACGACCGCCGGGCCGGTGTGCTCGCCGGGTTTCAGGAGCTGACCGGCATGGCCGCGCTGATGCGCCAACCGCGCGACGCCGCGGCGGAGCCGGCAGCGATGTTCGACCTGGCGGCGGTACTGCGTGAGCACTGAGCCGTCGATCAGCGACCGTCCGCTGCACGAGTGGACGGTCGGGGAGCTCGGTGCCGCTCTGCGCGACGGCACGCTCACCTCCCGGGAACTGACTGAACACACACTGCACCGCATCGCCGCCGTCGACCCGCAGGTGCACGCCTTCATCCTGGTCACCACCGAGCAGGCGCGCATGGATGCGGCGCAGGCCGACGCGGACCTGGACGCCGGCATCGACCGTGGGCCGCTACATGGCATTCCCTACGGGTTGAAGGACATCATCGACGCTACTGGCACCCCGACCACCTGCAACTCCCGGCTGATGCTCGACTTCCTGCCCAATCGGGACGCCACCAGTGTGGCGCTGCTTCGCGCCGGTGGCGCGGTCCTGGTCGGCAAACTCGCCACCGCCGAGTTCGCGCTCGGCGGTCCGGGCTTCGACCTGCCATTCCCGCCCGCCCGCAACCCATGGAACACGGCCCACTTCACGGGCGGCTCGTCCGCCGGCTCGGCGGCCGCGGTAGCCGCTCGGCTGGTGCCGATGGCACTGGGATCGGACACGGGCGGGTCGATCCGTTCGCCGGCCTTCAACTGCGGTGTCGTGGGCCTGAAACCGACCTATGGACTCGTGTCCCGCGCCGGTCTCTTTCCGCTGTCGTACTCCTTGGATCATTGCGGCACGCTCACCCGCACTGTCGGCGACGCCGCGCTCGCGCTGAACGTGCTGGCCGGCTTCGACTCGCGCGACCCGAGCAGCGTTCGAGTGCCGCCGCAGAACTACAGCGCCGAACTCGGCGCCGGTGTGCAAGGGCTGCGCATCGCCTATGCCCGCGAGATGTTCGCCACGTTGCCCGGTATTCACCCGGAGGTCGTCGGTTCGGTCGACGCGGTGGCCGAGCGGCTCGTTGCGCTGGGCGCCGACGTGACCGAGGTACACCTACCCGCGTTCGACCTCTTCAAGGCGTGCGGGCGGATCATCATGCTGGCGGAGGCGTACTCGATTCACGAGGAGACGCTACGCACCCGCCCGTACGACTACGGGCGGTACACCTACCAGCGCATCGCACCGGCCGCGACGCTGAGCGCCGCCGACCTGGTGCAGGCGATGCGCCTCCGCCGGGAGTTGACCGTCGCGCTGAACACGGTGCTCGAAGGGTATGACGCGATGCTCACCAACACCGGCATCGCGCCGGCTGCCCCGTTCGACGACTTCCCGCTCGACTGGCCACCGCCGAGCCACGCGGTGTCGGTACAGACGCCGACGTTCAACGTGACCGGCAATCCGGCATTGGCGCTACCGGTCGGGCTCTCGAACGGCGGGCTGCCGCTGGGCGTGCAGATCGTGGGGCGGCCGTTCGACGAGCGCATGGTGCTTCGGGTTGCCGCGGCACTGGAATCAGCGCTTGGGTTCTGCGACCGCACGCCGCCGGTCGGCCCGGCCGCGGCCGGGCCTGCGGCACTGGCCGGCGCGGGACGGGAGATCCTGCCGTGAGCCCGGTCCGGCTGGCCGTCGTGGGCGGTGGCCCGTGGTGCGTGTACGCGCTGGAGCGGCTGTGCGCCGAACTGCCGTTCGCACCGGTGCCCGACGGCTTGGTGATCTCCATTTTCGAGCGGACGGGTAGGTTCGGCGCGGGCACCGCCCACGACGACCGGCAGCCGGCCACGAGCTACCTCAACCGGGTCGCCAGCCAGCTGTCGTTCGCGGCGGACGAGTCCAACCGGGACGCCCGCCACCTGCTGCCCGCCGACCTTCGCCCGACGTTCGCCGAGTGGTGCCAGCGCCGATTCAAGCAGACCGGCGACAGCCGCTTCGATCTGCTTCCGCAGGACGTGCCGCAGCGATACCTGCACGGCATAGCCCTTCGCGAAATGTTCGATCGGTACCTCGACCTCCTCCGGGCGATCGACGGCGTGAGCGTGAGCGTCCACCCCGTTGAGGTCGTCGACATCGAGGAGAGCGGGGGCCGGTTCCGCATCCGCGCCGCCCACGTCGACGAGCCTGCGGACAACGTGCTGCTGGTCACCGGACAGTCGGAGAACACACCGGCGGCCGGCTCCGTGGCCGACACGCTACGGCTGCACGCCGACCAGCACCCGGAAGCATGCTATATCGGCAGCCCGTATCCGCTCGGCGAGCGGCTCACCGCGGAGTCGGTGCCGCCCGGCTGCCGGCTCGGCGTGCTGGGCCTCGGACTCACTTCTATCGATCTCATCCTGCATCTGACGGAAGGGCGAGGTGGCACCTTCACCCCGATCGGGACCGGTCCGCTGACCCGCCTGGAGTACCGGCGCAGTGGCGCGGAGCCGGCCAGCATTGTCGCGGTGAGCCCGAGCGGGCTGTTCCCATGGTGCCGTCCGGACAACCAGAAAGCCGCCGACCGCAGCGGGACCGGGCATGCGGCCCTCGAACACCGGCCCGCCTTCCTGACCGCAGAGGCCGTCGCCGTCCTCCGCTCGGCGGTGGGGGAGCCGGCCATCGTCAACGGCGTCGAGATGCGCCAGCTCGACTTCGAGCGCCATGTGTTCCCACTGGTCGTGCTGGAACTCGCCTACGCCTACTACCGCACGCTGTTCGGCGCCGCGGCCGAGGAGTTACACACCCTGGTCCGGTCGCGCTACCTGGCGTTCCTGCGCACTGGCGGCGCGCCGCGGGACGAGGCCGTGGAACACCTGCTCGCACCCGTGCACGCCTGGTTCGAGGAGGTGAGCCGTGCGGTCGAGACGGGAACCGCCGGCGCGGAGGTGCGCGCGGCGTTCCGCGGGGTCGTGTTCGGTGACGTGCCCGGCGCCGCGGTGTCCCCGTGGGGGCACCCGCACGACGTACGCGCGCATGCCTTCGACTGGCGTGCGCTGTTCGATCCGATCGGCGGCGACCACCCGGACCCCGAGCCGGATTGGCAGGCCAGGGTGATCACCCACATGCGCCGTGACCTCGCCGCCGCGGTGCAGGGCAACCTGGGAAACCCGGTCAAGGCCGCCTGTGACGGCGTGTGGCGCGACCTGCGTGCGGTCTTCTCGGCGGTGTTGGACTTCGGCGGGCTCACCGCCGCGTCCCATCGGCAGTTTCGCGAGATCTACCTGCGTCACTACGCCCGGATGTCCAACGGCGCAGGGATTGAGCCGATGCGCAAGGTGCTGGCACTGGTCGAGAGCGGGTTGCTCGACGTGTCGATCGGTCCCGGCGCCGTGGTGGAGCCGGTGCCGAACCGGCCTGTGTTCCGGTTGCGCGACCGGGCCGCGCGGGTGTGCCGCGAGGTCGAGGTGATGGTGGAAGGGCGCGGTCACCCGTTCGATCCGGTGCACGACGTGGGGCCGCTCTATCGCAACCTCATGGAGCGCGGCCTGGTGCGGCAGTGGCGCAACCCCGGAGCCGAGCCCGGCAGCGACTACCTCCCGGGTGCTCTGGACGTGTCACGAGCCTTCCATCCGGTGCGCCGCGACGGCGAGGTCGAGCATCGGCTCACGGTGCTCGGTGCGCCCGTGGAGGGCATGGTCTTCTTTCAGCTGTCCGCCGCCCGGCCGCACGCGGACAGCGGCGTCATCAACACCGTGGCCCGGTGGGCCGACGAGTTCGTCGGCACCATGGCGAAACGCACACCCGGGTATCCGGTACGAGAAGGAGTCCATCGATGAGCCTCGCCATCGTCAATGCCGGCCAGCGTCCGATCCTGCGACTGGTCGATGAGGATGCCCCGGTCGTCATGTTGGAGGAGGAGATCGGGCCCGACCGCGCCTGGCGTGGGACGACGGTGACGGCCGCCGACTGGACGGTGCCCGTCGACCACGACGCGCTGCGCGAGATCACCCGGTTGGTGCAGAACCTGCGCGCCGCACCGCTGCCGTTGCTGCTGCGCCGCCCCGAGCATTTCGACCTGCCGCACTGCCGCGAGCTGATGCGTCGAGTCCGGCGGACGCTTACCGACGGGATCGGGCTCGTGGTTGTGGATCGCATGCCGCTGCACGAAATGAGCCGAGAGGAGGCGACGACCGTGTACTGGACGCTGGGCCAGTTCCTCGGCCAGCCGGTCGCCACCAAATGGGACGGCACGATGCTGTACGACGTCAAGGACACCGGCAAGCGCTTCGGGCACGGGGTGCGCGGCTCGGCCACAAACGTGGAGCTGACCTTCCACACCGACAACGCGTTCGGAGCCACACTGCCCGACTTCGTCGGCCTGCTCTGTCTGCAGCAGTCCCAGTCCGGCGGGACCAGCCGGTTCTGCAGCCTCTACACCGTCCACAACGAGTTGCTGCGCCGCGCACCCGAACTGCTGCGACGGCTCTACCAGCCGGCGTACTACGACCGGCAGGCCGAGCACGCACCGGACGCACCGCAGGTGCTGCGTGCGCCGATGTTCAGCTACGCCGGCGGCAAACTCGCCGCGCGCCTGGTGCCAGGCCTGGTCCGACGAGGGTACGCGCTGATGGGTGAGGAGCCGGACGCACCGCTCGTGGACGCGTTGGAGTGCCTGGAGTCCGTGCTGGCCGACGAGTCGTTGCGGGTGGAGTTCAAAATCGAGCCGGGCCAGTTGCAGTACCTCAACAACCTCGAGTGCGGCCACTACCGCAGCGCCTTCGTCGACGCCGAAGAGCCTGAGCGCAAGCGGCACCTGATCCGGGTCTGGTATCGAGACCACGGCGGCCCGACCTACGACGGCTACCCGTCGCCGTCATGAGCCGACCGGCTGATCCGGTCGTCGCCTACCTGCTCGACGCGGTGCGTACCGCCGAGATGCTGGCGGATGTCGAGCGCCTCGCCACATACGACCGCTACCAGGCGTCGCAGGGCTTGGCGAGGGCCGCGGACCTGGTGGCCGCGTCGGCGGAGTCGGCGGGAGTCACCGGCGTGGACATTCAGTGGTACCCGGCGGACGGCGCCGCGCATTGGTGGACCTTTCGGAGTCCGGTTGCCTGGACACCGATCCACGCCTCGCTGCGCCTGTCCGGCCCCGGGGGTGGCTCGGTCGACATCGACCACGACACCGAGCCGTTCTCCGTAGCCACCTACTCCGCACCGACCGCGCCCGAGGGAACGGTGGCGCCGCTCGTGCGGCACGGTTGCGGGGCACCGCTCGGCGGCGCCGTCGTTGTCCTCGAGCGGGCGACCTACCTCGAGGGCGACGTGCTGACCACGTTGGCCGAGGCCGGTGCCCTGGGCTTCGTCACCGACACACCGTGGCGCGACGATGCGGGCACAGCCCGCCGGGGTCGTATCGAACTGCCACCGGACACCGGCCTCGCCGCGTTCAGCCTGACCCCCGCCGAACTCGACGTCGCCAGAGCCTTGGCGGACGCCGGCGGCACGGCCCGGGTCCGCATCAGCGTGGACCGCTCGGCCGCGATGCCGGTCGTGTCCGGCTTGCTCCCTGGCACTGACCAGGGACTGGACGAGATCTGGCTGACCGCCCACCTGTGTCATCCCCGCCCGAGCGCCAACGACAACGCCTCCGGCGTCGCGGCCGCGCTGGGCGCGGCGGCCGCGCTGCGTCGTGCGCAGCGGGACGGTCCACGGTGGCAGAACACCCGTGGCATTCGGTTGTTCTGGGGACCCGAGTTCCTCGGGATGGCCGCCACACTGCACGCCAACCGCGGTGGCAGGCTGCCCGGCGCGGTGCTCAACCTCGACATGGTCGGCGAGGACCAGACCCGTTGCGAATCGCCCTTCGTGCTCGAACGGCCGCCGGACTGTCATCCCTCGCTGCTTGCGCCGCTGGCCGAGCACGTCGTTGGCGCAGTGTTCGCCGCCACGGCGGTCCCGCGTGGTGGGACCTGGCGGACCGCTGAGTTCGACGGGTTCTCCGACCACGCGCTCTTCGCCGACCCATCGGTCCGCCGGCCGGCCGTTCAGTTCTGCCACCCGGCTGACCGGTTCAACCACTCGGCTGCCGACACCCCGGACAAGGTCTCCGCACTGGAGATGCTGCGCTCGGCCACGGCGGCTGCGGCGCTCGCGCACCTGGCCGCCGGTCCCGGCATACCGGGATCGGCACTGCCGGATGCCGTCGAGCGGTGGTGCCGGGCGCAGCGAACCGAGGCCGACCGGATCGCCGCCGGGCAGGACGAGCGGTGGGGCGCAGGGCTGCGCGCCCACGTCGCGCAGACCACCGCGGCGGTCCGCGCGCTGCTGCGTTCGGCGCCTCTCACGCAGAAGCCACCATCCGCCGCGGCCCAAGGGGCTGTCCCGCAGCGTCCGCTGCGGGCCGACTGGGCCGGGCCATTGAACCTCCGAGCGATGCAGCAATCGCTGCCGGATGGCACGCGGTCCCGCCTAGCCGGCCTGATCGCGGCGGACAAGTCGTGGCTGTCCGTGCTGTTCAACCTCGCCATCCGCGCCGACGGGAGCACCGACCGCCGGACACTGGTCGAGAAAACGTCCTTCGGTCTGCGCCGCCCACTCGACCCGGAGCCGACCGACCTGCTGCTTGACGCCCTGCTGGAATCAGGCTGGGTGACCGAGTCACCGATCACCCAAGGAGCATCACCATTCCCCTCGCCAACGACTCGTACCGCGAACTGAGCGCACTCGCCGATGATGGCGAGTGGCTGAACCTGGTCTGGACCGTGGACGAACGTGAGTTTCTCGCGGCCGACCTGGGCGGGCTCATCGCCGCCGAGCTCACCGACGAAGTCGCGGCCGGACTGCCGGCGGTGTACAGCTACCTCGTGCAGGACCCGTACGGCGAGCGCTGGCTGGGCCCGACGGTCGCCGAGCTGTTCCCGATGGCTGGATCCGGCGTCACCGTGGGCGCCGGCGTGATCGCATTGCTGCACGCGCTGGCCGGGCTCGCCGGGCGCGACCCGGTCTACGTTCTTGGCGACGTGTACCCAGACCTTCCACATTGGATGGTTGCGGCCGGCGGGCGGTGCGTCTCGCGCTTCGACTTCGGCAACGCAGACGACGCCGACCATGCCGGCAACGTGGCGGCGTGCGGCGCGCGGCTGGTGCTGATCGAGCGGCCCGCCCTGACCGGTCCTACCATGGACCTGCCGCGGCTGCGCACGTTCTGTGCGTCGCTACCCGCCGGGGTCGCTGTGCTGGTGGACGAGTCCTACGCCAACTACCATCCGCCGGCGTACAGTGCCGTGCCGCTCACCGCAGACCTGCCCAACCTGGCCGTCGTCCGCGGCCTGGCCAAGGGATACGGCCTGGGCGGGATCCGGGTCGGATACTGCGTGTCGTCCGCCGGCCTGACCGACCGGGTGCGTGCCCTGGTGCCGCCGATGCTCGCCGCGTCGCTGTCGCTGCGCCTCGCCCGGGCGGTCCTGGCGCTGGGCGATGTCACGGGACCGCTACGGGCCCGGATCGCACAGGTCCGAGCCGAGACCCTAGAGCTGTTCGAGCGAGCCGGTATTGTCGGTGCGCAGCCGGCCGGCGAGCACATCCCGTTTATGTTCTTCGATGATGAGGGCGATCCGGGACCGACCCGGCTCCGGGCAGCCGGCGTCCTCGGAAAACGGCACAACTACTGGTCCGAAAGGCGCCGGACCGCGGCGTACCGCTATCGCATCAGCCTCCCGCTACGGGCCGAACGGATGGCGTCGCTCCGCGCGAGGCTGACTGCCTGACGGCCGCCCGGTCATCGCAGCCGGGCGATCGTGCTCGTCGCAAGGTCTACTCCTGCGGGCTGCGCAGGGGTGACGTACGAGCCGATGCCCAGGTCGTGTTCGGTTTTCGCCAACTCGTCGGCGCACCACTTAGAGGCGTCGTCTTCGCTGTTCAGGGCCTGCCGCTGGACGGTCGACCTTGATATTCTGGGAAGCCACGACGGCGCCGAGAGGATGGCCGGCGTGCCCACGGACACACCCGATGACCGGCGAGTCGTGCGCGCTGCCCACAAACGTGAACGGTGCCGTTCGGTTGCGTGCCGGACGCCCCGAGCCCGGTGGAGGCCGGCGTGACAGATGAGCGGTTCTCCTGGCTAGCGCCGATGACCCTCTGGCCTTATGCCCTATCCCTCCTTCCCCCGCCACCGGTCCGTCCGCAGGGCGGTGGCGCACCCCGCCAGGACGACCGGGCCGTCTTCGCTGCGGTGGTCTTCGTCGTCGCGACCGGCACACCCTGGCGATCATTGCCGAAGCTCTTCGGAGTGTCCTGGCAGAACAGCCACCGCCGGTTCGTCGAGTGGACCAGCGCCGGCGTCTGGGTTCGGCTGCGACTGTCCACACAGGACGACGAAGCGGCGGGTGCCGCGCGGGAGTGGGCCGCGATCCTCGCGCAGAACGCAGAAACCCGGCTGCGGGAGCCGCGCTACGCCGCACCCGCAGCCGCGATCGATGGCACGGCAGGGTCGAAGTCGGCACCCGGCTGGCGCAGGCCAACGGTCCGCCAGGTGCACCACACGCTTGCCGATCGGCTATTCGGTGCACGGACCCAGTAGTACTTTGTTAGCTCGTGTCATCGAATGGGCGTTTGCAGAGGACACGAGCCGGATGACCGGAGACGGTCACGTCCGGAATCTGCGGGAGCCGGCGGGTGTGACCCCGCCGGCCACCCCGGCCTACCAGGAGGCGGTCAATCAGGACACGGAGGCGGCGAACTGATTGTCCCCCGCTTCCACGACCATCGTCAGGAACGGGCGCCCAGGACGCTTCGGCCTGCGTAGCGGGCCTGCGTGCCCAGCTCTTCTTCGATGCGCATCAGCTGGTTGTACTTCGCGGTGCGGTCCGACCGCGACAGCGAGCCGGTCTTGATCTGCCCGCAGCCGGTGGCCACTGCCAGGTCTGAGATCGTGGTGTCCTCGGTCTCGCCGGACCGGTGCGACATCACGGCCGTGTAGCCGGCCTTGTGGGCCGTCTCGGTGGTGGTCAGCGTCTCGGTCAGCGTGCCGATCTGGTTCACCTTGATCAGGATCGAGTTGCCGTAGCCGTTCTCGATACCGTTGATGAGCCTCGCGACGTCGGTGCAGAACAGATCGTCGCCGACCAGCTGGATCCGGTCGCCGAGGGTCTTCGTGACGAGCGTCCAGCCCTCGTAGTCGTCCTCGGCCATGCCGTCCTCGATGGACACGATCGGGAACCGCTCGACGAGGCTGGCGATGTACGCCACGTGTTCCTCGACGGAGCGCTTGACACCCTCTCCTGCGTAGTCGTAGACACCACCGGAGAAGAACTCTGAAGCCGCCGGGTCCAGTGCGATGGCGACGTCGCCGCCCGGCTGGTAGCCCGCCTTCTCGATGGAGTCGACGACGAACTGCAGCGCCTCGTCCGCCGAGCGCAGGTTGGGTGCGAACCCACCCTCGTCGCCGACGTTGACGTTGTGTCCCGCGTCCTTGAGGCTCTTGCGGAGGGTGTGGAACACCTCCGAACCGATTCGCACGGCGTCGGCGAAGGTGGGGGCGCCGATCGGCGCGATCATGAACTCCTGGAAATCGATCGGGTTGTCGGCGTGCGCACCGCCGTTGATGATGTTCATCAGCGGCACGGGCAGCAGATTCGCCGATACGCCGCCGACGTAGCGGTAGATCGGCAGCGTGTGCGCCGCCGCGGCGGCCCGGGCCACGGCGAGAGACACGCCCAGGATCGCGTTGGCGCCCAGGCGACCCTTGTTCTTGGTCCCATCCAGGTCGATCATCCTCTGGTCGACATCGGCCTGCGCCTCGGCCTGCATCCCGACAACCGCATCGGCGAGTTCACCGTTGACGGCGGCAACCGCCTTGCGCACTCCGCGACCGAGGTAGCGGCCCTTGTCACCGTCACGCAGTTCTACGGCCTCGTTGGTTCCCGTCGATGCGCCCGACGGCACGGCCGCCCGCCCGAACGCACCACCTTCGAGCGTGACATCCACCTCGACAGTAGGGTTTCCCCGACTGTCGACGATCTCACGCGCGATGACGCGGCTGATTGCGGTCATTTCACTCCTCGGCTGTCCGGTCCCCACTCTACGGACGGGCGACCAATGTGAGCCGGCCCGCCTCATCGCGGAACCGTTCGTCAATTCCTCATCCGCGACACATCGTAGTGCTGGACCGCGTGCCTGCGTCATCGCCCCGTGGGGCTTCTCCTGTTGGCTGGTCACGGTCACCCGGCAGTGCGGACGCCGGTCAGGGGCGGGGACATTGACGTTTATGGCGGTCCCGTGATCTGATCCGAGAGGTCTTCACATTTTGGATCGAGGAGACTGCCCGTGTCCGTGTTCCGTCGTGCCCTGCTGGTGGTGACCCTCGTCGCCGCCGGTGCGGTGGCCGTCCCCGCCGCCCCGGCCGCCGCCGCGTTGCCGACCGCCGCCGTTGCCCTGGGCGACAGCTTCATCAGCGGCGAGGGGGCCGGCGCCTACCAGCCGGTCGTCGACGCCAGCGGGGTGGCACAGGGCTTCCCCGGCTGGTCCGCGCCGAACAGCAACGCCTACTTCTGCCACCGCTCCGGCAACGCCTCACTGCTGCAGGCGACCCTGCCCGGCATCCAGGACCGCTACAACCTCGCGTGCTCCGGCGGCCGTCCGGCCGACTTCGCCGCCCCGTCGTCCGCCCGCGCCAAGGGCCGCTCGGTCGCCGCCCAGCTCGACCAGCTCCGCGCCGTCGCGCAGACCCACAACATCGACCTCGTGCTGGTCGGCCTCGGCTCGAACAACAGCTCGTTCACGTTCGGCGACGTGGCGGAGAAGTGCGCCAACCGCTTCATCGCCGATGCGTGGACCGGCTGGTGGGAGTTCTGGGCGTATCTCAACGGCCCCGTCGAGCAGGCCCCGTGCACCGCCGACGACCTGGCCACCGCCGCGCAGTTCGCCGCAGCCACCGCCGAGACGGTCGCGGCCGTGCGGCAACTGCTCGTCACGCTGAACGAGATCGACGCCGACCACCACCACCGCGTCGTGTTCCAGGACTACACCAACCCGCTCCCGTTCGACTTGGACCAGTCCTACTGGGAGGCCGACGGGCGCCAGGACAACCGGGACAAGTTCCGCGAGCTCGGTGCCGTGCGGTATGCGGCCGGCTGCCCCATCCACCGGGCGAGCCTGTCGGCCGGCCACCTCTTCTCGCAGGGCCTCGGCACGCTCGTGCAGAACGTGCGCAACACCCTGGCCGCCGAGTTCCCCAACGAAGACCTGGTGTTCCTGGACGTCCAGCACGCCTTCGACGGCGCCCGCCTGTGCGAGCGCGCGGGGAGCCCGGCCAACGCCCTGGCCACCCCGATCCGCCTGCAGGACGGTCCTAGCGGCACCTTCGTGACGAGCCTGTCCGGCAAGGACAAGATCGCCATTCAGCGCATCGCCAACACCTGCGTGTCGTACTTCCAGACCTGCCAGGAGTCGTGGCACCCGACGGCGGCGGGCCAGGCAGTGCTGGGCCGCTGCCTCTCCACCGCGGCGGTCACGCCGGCCCGCGCGGTGACCTGCGCGCGCCAGCCCGACGGCACGATCGTCACGACCTGACCTCGTCCCGTGACCGCTGCCGGCCGCGCCGGGCGCTACCCGCCCGGCGCGGCCGAGCGGGTAGCCGCGCTCCGGCTCGGCCGGGGTCAGCCGGGCCGTCGCGCCCGTGGGCCGGCCTCAGCGTCTGACGATGGCTGAGATCAGGCCGTATTCCATGGCGTCCTCGGCCGTCAGCATGCGGCCGGACTGCAGGTCGTCCTCCACGCGGGAGCGTGGCTGGCCGGTGGCGGCGCAGATGCGCAGGATCAGGTCTTCCAGGTCGCGCAGGTAGCGGCCGGCCTCCGCCACCACCTGGTCGGCGGTGCCGCCCGGCGAGGACACCTTCGGCTCGGCCAGGCGGAACCGGGCGTGCGCGAACGCGGTGCGCTCCGCCGCGGCGCAGAACACGCCGAGGGCGGCCGCGCTCACCTCGCCGACCGCGGTCGCGTGGACGGGCGCCCGCAGCGCGTCGATCGCGTCGACCAGCGTCCAGACCGCGGACAGGCTGCCCTGCTCGGCGCTCAGGTGCACGCTGATCGGGTCGGTGCCGGAGGCGTCGAGGGCGAGTAGCGTCGCCGCGGCGCGCGCGGCCATCTCGGGCTCGATCGGGCCGCGCAGGAACACCATGCGGCGGCCGAACAGCTGCTCGTCGAGCCAAGGGGCGTGCAGCGCCGGGGGCGGTGGCGGATCCTCGTCGGGGCGCCGGTCGTAACGTGTGCGCATGAGCCGAACATAGGCGAGAATCCGTGCCCCGGCCGCCCGCTGGAGCGCATTGCGCTGCTGGCTGAACCAACGACCGCTGACCCTGGTGGCGCAGGGGTTACCGGCCGAGGCCCGCCTCGCGGGCTCGGACGATCGCCTCGGCCCGGTCGGCGACCCGGAGCTTCGCGAATACGTTCGACACGTTATTGCGCACGGTCTTCTGCGACAGGAACAGCGCCTGGGCGATCTGGGCGTTGGAGCGGCCGGCCGCGAGCAGCTCGAGGATCTCCCGCTCGCGGGTGGTTAGCTCCGGGAACGCCTCGGTCGCGGCCGGCGGTCCGGCGGCGAAGAACTCGGCGATGCGCCGGGCGAGGGTGGCGCCGAACACCGCGCCACCGGAGGCGACCGTGTTGATGGCGCGCACAATCTCCTCCTGCTCGGCGCCCTTGACGAGGTACCCGCGCGCGCCGGCCCGCACCGCGGTGAACACGGTGCCGTCGTCCTCGGACATGGTCAGCACGACGACGCCGACCTCGGGCGCCTCGGCGGCGAGCCGGCGGGTCGCCTCGATGCCGTTGAGGCCGGGCATCTGCACGTCCATGACGACCACGTCGGGGCGCAGCGACACGGCCAGCTCGACCGCCTCCAGCCCGGTCGCGGCGGTGCCGACCACGTCGATGCCGCCGACGGAGCCGAGCAGCACCGCCAGGCCGTCGCGGAAGATCGGGTGGTCGTCGGCGACGAGCACCCGGATCGCGTCGTCGTCGGGCATGGCCGGCTCCTCACCTGTCGCGGGGCTCATGAGCTTAATGCCGCGACCAGCGGCAGGCGGGCGCGTACGACGGTACCGCCGGTCGCCGGGCACTCGATCTCGCATCGCCCGCCGAGCTCCGCGGCGCGCTCGCGCAGCGAGACCAGGCCGACGCCGGACGGGGTGCCGGGTGCGATCCCGGCGCCGTCGTCGGCCACCTCGACCAGCAGCGTGTCGCCGTCGGCGGTGAGCCGCACCGTGCAGCAGGCGGCGTTCGCGTGCTTCGTCACGTTGGTCAGCGCCTCCGACGCGATGCGGTACGCCGCCACCTCCACCGCCGCGGGCAGGTCCTCGGGCAGCGTCGCCGAGACCTGGACGGCGAGCCGGGGCGTGCGCAGCCGCTCGGCGAGCTGCCCGACGGCGCCGGCCAGGCCGACGTCGTCCAGGGCCGGTGGGCGCAAGTCGTGCACGAGCCTTCGCACGTCGGCCAGCGCCGCGGAGACGTCCTCGCGGGCCTGTTTGAGCATCTCGTCGGCCCGGGCCGGGGCGGTCTTCATCAGGTTACGGGCCGTGTCGATGCGCAGGGCGACGCCGCCGAGCGCCGGGCCCAGGCCGTCGTGCAGGTCGCGGCGGACCCGGCGGCGCTCCTCCTCGCGGGCGCCGACCAGCCGTTCGCGGCTGAGCTGCAGCTCGGCGGCGAGGTAGCTGGAGCGGGCCGCGGCCGCCGCCTGCCGGACCACGTCGGCGAGCAGGCGCTCGTCGCGGGCGGAGAGGGCGGCGCGGAAGCCGCCGGTGGCGAGGATGAGCCTTCCGACGGTCTCGTCGCGATACGTGATGGGCAGCGTCTGCGTGCTCGCGGGGGCGGTGCCGTGCTCGGCCAGCAGCGCTTGCCCGCCGGTGCGGTGGACCTCGACGGCGACGTAGGGGGAGCGGAACGCCTCGGCGACGCTGCGCGCGACGGCCAGCAGCTGGTGTTCGGGGCCGTCGGAGCGCTCCAGCTGTTCGGCGAGGCCGGAGATGATGCGGTACGGGTCATGCCGCTGGCCGAGCACCACGCGCTGGACGAGCAGCCGCAGGCGGTTGCGCAGCGGGCCGTACACCAGCAGCACGACCAGCAGCCCGACCAGGGCCGCGTCGCGGTCGCCGAGCACGGTGGTGACGAGGGCCAGGATGCCGGCGTCGACGAGCACGACGATGGTGGCGAGAGAGCCGTACAGCACGGTACCGCCGAGCAGCCGGTCGATGTCGAGCAGCTGCGGGCGTAGCACGCCGACGGCGATCGCGCCGCCGGTGGCCGCGATGGCGACGAACAGCCCGCCGGTGAGCCACGACTGCGGCAGCACCAGCGACGAGAGCATCACGAGCACGTCGACCACGCCGGCCCACAGCAGCCAGCGCATCCGGGTGCGCTCCAGGCCGGCGGCCGCGCGGTACCGCCGGAACACCACGGCGAACGGGATCAGCATGCTCAGCGGGAGCGCCGCGTAGCCGACGCGTAGCAGGACCTGCCAGGCGGCGTCGGGCAGCGGCAGGCTCAGCAGGTCGATCGACAGGTCGCGCACGACGGCGGGGGCGGGCCCGTCGTCCATGGCGTCGGCGATGCGGGCGGGCACGAACAGCAGGGTCAGCGGCAGTACCGCGGTCGCGCCCAGGCTGCCCAGCACCGCCCACCGCCACCACCCGCGGGGCAGCCGCCCGTCGGGGTAGAAGACCAGCAGCAGCGGCAGGGAGAACAGCAGCCCGGCGCCGACGCGCTGGTACACCCAGTACGCCAACGCGGTGCCCGGCGGCAGGGGCGTCTGCGTGGTGGCGTACGCGACCCACGCCACGGCCGCGCCGTCCAGCGCCCAGTGCAGCCCGCTCGCGCACAGGATCCAGGCGACGGCGTTGCGCGGCACGCGCTGCACGAGCAGCCCGCCCGGCACCGCGAGGGCCAGCCCGGCGAGCCCCGAGACCCAACCCGGCTCCAGCCCGTCGTGCGCGCGCCGCTCGGCCCCGATGGCGATCTCCAACGCGACCGACACGACCGTGGCGGCGACCGCGAGCGCGACGAGCGCGCCGCCGACCAGGGTGGGCACGCGGGGCCTGCGGGGCTTGAACACCCGGACATGGTGCCAGGCCGGGCGTCCCGGTGGCCCGAGGACGCGCGTCCCGACCGGGCCGGGACACGGCGCGGGACCGCATCGGGGGCACGGGACCCTGCCGCCCGGGTCGGCCTCTCCCGCAGAGTTTCTCGGCGTACCGCCTTACACAGCAGGAACTTTCACCCCAGAGGGAACTTGAGATGACCATCCGTACCGAACCGATCCCCGCCCGTACCGACCTGAATCCCGTGGTGACCAGCCGGATCTCGGCCGGCGCGACGCGGGCCCTCGGCCTCGCCCTGACCGCCGGCACGCTGTCCTGGGTGGCCGCCATCTTCACCGTCGGCAACAACCCCACCGACTCGCTCGGCCAGACCATCACCGACCTGGGCGGCGGCCTGTTCCAGCTGGGCCTGTTCGCGCTGCTCGCGGTGCAGCTGCGCACCGCCGCCACCGGCACGTCGCGGGTCGCCCGCGGCATGCTGTACGTCGAGCACGTCCTGCTCACGGTCGCGACCGTGTGGAGCTTCGCGCACGCGGTCCCGGCGCTGCGTGACGCCGCGTGGCTGGTCCCGATGGACCTCTTCTGGCCGTTGTCGATGCTGGGCATGTTCGTGATCGGCCTGAAGATCCTCTTCACCGCCCGCTGGAAGGGCGCCGCCCGCGTGTGGCCGACGGTGGCCGAGAGCTGGGCCGTGGTGACCGTGCCGACCTTTGCGATCCTGGGCTCCCCGCTGGCGGACTACGTGGGCGGCGTCCACCTGCTGATCGGCTACGCGATGCTGGGCGTGATCCTGGCGGCGCGGCCCCAGCTGACCGGTGCCCGCGCATGACCCGCTGGGCCGGCCCCTGCTGATCCCTGCCGAACAACCCCAGCGGGTCCGCGCCGGGTGCACCAGGCAAGCCGCTTCGCGGTCGCCTTCGGCGAGCCTGGCGCACCCGGCGCGGGTGTTTCCGCAGCGCCAATCAAGCATTGAAATGTTTCGTTTATGTTGCGTATGATGACTTCGGAATCACTCTCTGTGATTGCCGCGTTTCTCGTGGGAAGGGGTGCCACGCAGTGGTCCACTTCATCTCCGCGTCCCGGCCGCGCCGGGCCCGGCTCGCCGCGTTCCTCGTCGCCGCCGTCCTGGGTGCCGGCCTGCCAGTCGTCGCGGGCGCGGCTCCGGCAGCCGCGGACGCCGGCAACATCGCGCTCGGCCGTCCGATCACCGTTAACGCGGTCACGCCCTTCGCGCCCTACTACGCCAACGACGGAAACCCGATGTCGTTCTGGGAAAGTCCGCAGTACTCGTTCCCGCAGTACATCACGGTCGACCTCGGCTTCCCGCGCAACGTCTTCCGGGTGGTGCTGAAGCTGCCCCCGCAGCCGCAGTGGCAGTGGCCGACACGGACGCAGACGATCACCGTACGCGCGGGGGATATCGACCCTGTCACCGTCGTCGGGTCCAGGCCGTACACGTTCGACCCGGCCACCGGAAACGTCGTGACGATCGACTTCGCGCCTGGATACCGCCGCAAGATTTCGCTGATCTTCGAGGGCAACTCTGGCTGGCCGGCGGCACAGCTGTCGGAGTTCGAGGTCTACTCGGTGTAGCGCACGGCCGGCCCAGGGGCGAGATCCGCCAGTCTGGCCGGCGACCCACGCGGGGAGTTGGGAGGTGCCGCTGCCCCGAATCCGGCCCGAATGCCTTCCAGGTGCCTCGTCGCCGTCGTCATCGTGGGCCCGGGCACCGTTTCGCGGGCCGGGTCGCCGCGTTCAGCGGAACGCGGCGCCCATCTCGGCCAGTGCCTCGCGCATGACGTCGGCGAGCTGGGTGCCCGGCGGGCGGTCCAGCCAGTCCTGCACCGCCACGCGCATCGCGGCCATGAAGGCCGCGGCCATCAGGCGGGCCCGCACCGGGCACTGCGCGGACCACGGCGCCCGGGAGCTGATCTGCGCGGTCAGCTCGTCCTCCATCGAGGCGTACGTCGAGACCTGCTGCGCCGCCAGTGCCGGGTGCCGGCGCACCATCCGGACCTGTGTCACCCAGCGCGGGTCGCGCGCGCCCAGGCGCTGCTGCACCTCCAGCGCGGCGCCCGTCAGCGCGGCCCACGGCGGCTCGGCGGCCGGGCGGTCCCGGACGGCGTCGACCAGCAGGCGCATGCGCAGCTGGTCGCCGTGCAGCAGCGCCTCTTCCTTGCTCGCGAAGTAGTTCGAGAACGTCCGGCGCGAGACCTCGGCCGCGTCCGCGATCGCCTCCACGGTGACCTTGTCCAGCCCATGCTTGATCGACAGCGCCACGGCGGCCTCGTGCAGGGCCTGCCGGGTGGCGCTCTTCTTGCGTTCTCGCAGGCCGGCCCCCACGTCTCGATGTTACCTAATTCTCATTGAGCAAACTTGCGTATCAAGCAAGTTTTTTGAATGCTTGTATCAGGCAAGTATTCGGGAGGAACGGTGGACCACGCCGACGCGCTGCGCGACGAGGTGCGCGAGCTCATGAAGGTCGTGCGCCTGGTGAAGCAGCAGTACCAGCACGAGAGCGAGGCGCTCGCGCCCGGTGTCGCCGGCATGCTCGCCGTCATCGAGCGGCTCGACGGCGGCTGTCGCCTCAAGGAGCTCGCCGTCACCTGCGCGCTCGACCAGTCGACCACCAGCCGGGCGGTCAGCGCGTTCGTCCAGGACGGCCTGGTGCGCCGGGTCGCCGACCCGAGCGACGGCCGGGCCAGCTTCCTGGAGCTCACCGACGCCGGGCGCGACGCGCTGCGGCGCTCCAACGACTGGTACGCCACCCTGCTCGCCGCCGTCTTGAGCGACTGGAGCCCCGCCGACGTCGAGCTCCTCGGCACACTGCTGTGCCGCTTCCGCAGCTCCCTCAACGCGCAGTTCGCTGCGACCAACCGCAAAACCCTGGAGGCAACACGATGAGTCAGGCGCAGACCGAGGAGCCGATGACACATCGGCAAGTCCTGGAGGCGCTGAGCGGCCTGCTGCTCGCCCTCTTCGTCGCGATGGTGAGCTCCACGATCGTCTCGACCGCACTGCCGAAGATCATCGGCGCGCTCAACGGCACGCAGACGCAGTACACCTGGGTCGTCACCGCCACCCTGCTCACCGCTACCGCGACGACCCCGATCTGGGGCAAGCTCGCCGATCTGTACAACAAGAAAATCCTCGTCCAGGTCTCGATCGTGATCTTCGTGCTGGGCTCGATGATCAGCGGCCTCGCGCAGAACACCGGGGAGCTCATCGCCGCCCGGGCCTTCCAGGGCATCGGCGTCGGCGGCCTGCAGGCGCTCGTTCAGGTCGTGATCGCCGCGATGATCCCGCCCCGGGAGCGGGGCCGGTACAACGGCTACCTCGGCGGCGTGATGGCGGTGGCCACCGTGGGCGGGCCGCTGCTCGGCGGTGTGATCGTCGACACCTCGTGGCTGGGCTGGCGCTGGTGCTTCTTCGTGGGGGTGCCGGTGGCCATCATCGCCCTCGTGGTGCTCCAGAAGACCCTGCACCTGGCCACGATCAAGCGGGACAACGTCAAGATCGACTACCTGGGCGCGGCCCTCATCGCCGCCGGCGTCAGCGTGCTGCTGATCTGGGTGTCGTTCGTCGGCGGCTCGTTCGCGTGGCTGTCCTGGCAGAGCGCGGTCATGGTGGTCGCGGGGCTGGTGCTGCTCGGCCTGGCCGTGTGGGTCGAGTCCCGCGCCGCCGAGCCGGTCGTGCCGCTGGGCATCGTCGTGCAGCGGACCACCGCCCTGTCGATCTTGGCGAGCCTCGCGGTCGGCATGGCGATGTTCGGCGGCGCCGTGTTCCTCGGCCAGTACTTCCAGATCGGTCGCGGCTACTCGCCCACCGAGGCCGGCCTGCTCACCATCCCGCTCATGGCGGGCGTGCTGATCTCCTCGATCGTGGTCGGGCAGCTCATCACCCGGACCGGGCGGATCAAGCCGTACATCGTCGCCGGCACCCTCATCCTCGTCGCCGGCTTCGCGATCCTGTCCACCATCGACCACGAGACCTCGCTGGTCTTCGTCAGCGGCGGCATGCTGCTGATCGGCGTCGGCGTGGGCATGTCCATGCAGAACCTGGTGCTGGCGGTGCAGAACACCGTGCCGCTCAAGGACATCGGCGCGGCCAGCTCGACGGTGGCGTTCTTCCGCTCGCTCGGCGGCACGATCGGTGTCTCGGTCCTCGGTGCGATCCTGGCCCGCCGGGTGACGAGCAACATCACGGAGTCGCTCGCCGCGGCCGGCGTGCACGCCCCGGCCGGCGGCGGCAAGACCAGCAACCTCAACCTCAACGCGCTGCCCGAGGCGATGCGGCACATCGTCCGCGCCGCGTACGGTGACGCCACCGGGCACATCTTCCTCGTCTCCGCGTGCATCGCGGTGGTGGGCGTGATCGCGGCGCTGCTGATGCGCCCGGCGCCGCTGCGCAGCACGCTGGACCTCTCGGCCGCCAAGTCGGCCGAGGCCACCGACAAGGTGGGTGTTTCCAGCTAAACACTGATAAGTCGGGACATATCGCACCGACCCTGGGACCTGGGCGGGGCGGCTCACCCTCCGGAGCCGCCCCGCCCAGCCGCATCCGCGGCGCAGAATGACGGGCATGCCCCTCATCGCGCACCTCAGTGATCCACACATCACCACCGGCGCGCTTGCTGCGGAGCCGGCCGCCGGGCTGTACCGGGCACTGACCCGCGTGCTCGCGCTGGAGCCACAGCCCGACTGCGTCGTCGTCACCGGGGACCTCGTCGACCGCGGCCGGGACGGGGAGTACGAGGTGCTCAAGGAACTGCTCGGGCGCTATCCCGTCCCGGTACACCTCGTCGCCGGCAACCACGACGGCAAGGCCGCCCTCCAGCAGGCGCTCGGGCTGGCCGAGACCTTCTACACCGCGCAGTACGCGGAGTTCACGATCGTCGTCCTCGACTCCCTGCGGCCCGAGCTCGGCGACGCCGGACTGCTCGGTGACGAGCAGCTCGCCTGGCTCGACGACGCGCTCGGCCGCCGCCCGCAGGTGCCGGCGTTCGTCTGCCTGCACCACCCGCCGATCCGGGTCGGCATCCCCGGCATGGACGCCATCCGGCTCGTCGACGGGCCCGGGCTCGCCGAGGTCGTGCGGCGGCATCCGCACGTCGCCCGGGTGCTCGCCGGTCACCTGCACCGCGTGGTCACCGCCGGGTTCGCGGGCACGGTGCTCAGCGTCGCGCCCAGCACCTATCGGGCCGTGGACCTCGGTCTGCGCGAGGACCGTCCGGTGAACTTCGTGGCCGAGCCGACCGGGTTTCTGCTGCACCGGCTTGAGGGCGCCGAGTGCGTGACGCACCTGGTCCAGGTCAGTCACACGGGCGCGCCGGTCATCGCCTTTTGAGTCCGATCCGCCGATGTCCGCGTGGCACGTTTCCGGGATTTGGCGCTGGGTGGGGCCCCGTACTTTGAATGCAGCACCCCCCACGCTGACATGCACCCGAGAGGACCACCCCCCATGAGCGAGTACGGCGAGATCGAGACGGGCCACGAGTACGGCTCCCTGGAGGAGGCCCACTCGGGCTTGGGCGCCTCGCAGGACCACCAGTCGCAGTACGGCATCCTCGAGCACGACCACCGCAGCATCGAGCACGAGCAGTTCGAGAACGTCAAGCACATCGAGTACACCGACGCGGCCGGCAACCACTACCAGATCACCGAGTACACGCGCTACGAGCGCACGGAGATCGAGGAGGAGCACACCTTCGCCGCGTACGGCCAGGAGAGCTTCGGCGAGTCGGGCTTCGGCGCGGCCGAGGAGGACTCGGTCGGCTTCGGCGAGTCGGGCTTCGGCGCGGTGCACAGCTTCGGCGCGACGTCGGTGCTCGCGGGCCTGGAGGGCATCACCTCCCACTTCGAGAACTTCCTCGGCTCGGGCTCCCACAACGACAACGAGATCAACGACGCCAGCGCGTGATCAACTCCTCTCGGGGCGGTGAGATCGTGCTCACGGCGCCGGTCGGCGGCTAACCCGCTGACCGGCGTCGTGTCGCGTCCGGGCCCGTTGTCAAGCCTTTTCCGGGCCGGAAATCGGCGGCGCGCCGCCCGGAAACCCCGCACACTGCATCGGCATGAGCCTCGACGACGACTGGCACTACCTGCCCACCCGGACCCGGGCCGGCGCGCTGCAGCGCGGCCTCGGCCGGGGCGCCGTGCGGGCGGGGCGGGACCCGGCCGCCCCCGAGCTGGTGTACGCCTGCATCCGCCGCGATCACCGCTGGCTGCCGCTGGACGAGCGCGGCGTCTACCTGGCGCGGCTGGTCCGCGATCTGGAGCTGCCGACCGGCCCGATCGTCGCCCGGCTCTTCACCGCCACCGACGAGACCGGGGAGTTCTCCCACGTCCTGCGGGTCGCGGAGGCGCTGGGCCGCGCCGGGTCCGAAGGGGTCGTCGAGAGTCTGCGGCGCTACGTCCACATCGGCCCCTACTGGCGCGAAGCGCTCGCCGTGATCGCGCACGCCTGGCCGGCCAACTGGTGGGACGACCTGCTTCCCGCGGCGGCCGACCGCCTCGCCTGCGCGCAGTCCCCCCTGTACCTGCCTTCGGGCCCGCCCTGGAGCGACTGGGCCGCCCGCGACGAGCGCGTCCGCGCCGCGCTCTCCGCCGGTTTGTCAGCCGATCCCGAGGCCGGTCCCGAGGCCGTGCGCGGTCTCGGCGAGCTCCTCGAGGAGGCCGACGGCCTTGACGACGCGGCCCGGGAGTGCCTCGCGGGGCCGGTTGCCCAGGCCCTGCCCGCCGCGCGGCGGGTGGCCGCCGATCCCGGCTCCGGCCCGTACTGGCAGAGCCTGTGCGTTCTGGCCGAGCACGGTGACGAGTCCGACGGCCCGGCGCTGCTGGCCGGCCTCGACTGGCTCGACCGACGGCCGGACGACATGTGCGGGTACGACCGGCTCGTCGACGGCCTGGCCCGGGTCGGCGGCGACGCCGCGCGGCAGGCGCTGCCGCGGATCCGGTCGCTGTGGTTCAGCCCCCACTCGTACGAGCGGGCCAGCTACCTGCGCGCCCGCCTGGCGCTGGAACCGGACGCGTGCGCGGGCGCGCTGACCGAGGGCCTGTGGGACTGCGAGGCCGACGTGCGCCTGCTCGCGGTGCGGCACGTCCCGCTGGACGAGAAGCTCGGGCGGCGCATGACGTATCTGCGCGACGACCCGATCGAGACCCCGCAGGTCCGCGCCGCCGCGGCCGAGCGCCTCGCGCTGGAGGCCGCTGTCGGCGGACCATGACCGTCCTGTCGCGCGGCCGACACATGGGCGCAAGCAAGCGCCAAGTCTCCGCCAAGTCCCGTCGGCGATGCTGTCTTCAGCACCGCTTGAAGGGATCGCGAGATCCTCGGACCACCGACCTCGAGAACACGGTCTCGATACCCATATATGAGCCAGGCGGGCGGCACTTCCTCCCTCGTGCCGCCCGCCTTCTCGTGTTCGGCACGGGTGCCGGGCTCAGCCGGCGAACAGTAGGAACAGGCCCGCCACCGTGTACACCACCATGAGGCCCAGCAGCGGCAGCTGTCCCGTGACCGCCTGCGCGCGCGGGAACATCCGCAGGGCGCGATCGTGGGCGAGCACCGTGCCGACCAGGTGGCCGAGCACGATGACCGTCACCTGCAGGTTGGCGACGCCGGTCGGGGTGATGATCCCGCTGTACACCTTGAAGTCCTCGGCGCCGAACAGCAGCGCGACCGTGCGCTGGCCCTCCAGGACGAACAGCGACCAGTAGTGCGCGACCACGTAGCCGACCGCGATCGGCACGATCGAGTGGGCGAGCTCGCCCGCCGCGCGGTCCGCCGAGGTGCGCCCGCGGCGGCCGGCGGCCCGGGTGGCAGTCCGGTACGCCGCGGCCACCGCCCCGGTGACCGCCAGCAGGCCCAGCGTGCCGGTGACCGGGGCGGGCAGGCCGTTCTCCTGGGTGAAGCGCAGCCAGAACAGTGCGCCGGACATGGCGTCGTAGAACGTCGCGCCCAGCAGGACCACGACGACGGCGACCAGGCCGGGCGCGGCGTTCAGGCCAGCGATGCCGTCGAGCGGGTTGCGCCACACGAGCGCGCCGTCGCGACGGCGGCCGACGATCGCGAGCCGGCCGACGAGGTCGCTGAGCGCCTCGAACGCGTCGCCGCGGTCGAACCAGGCGGTGCCGTAGACGAGGCCGCCGGCCAGCATCGCCGCCGCGTAGACGGCCAGCCACGCGCCGAACACCGGCAGCGTGGCGCGGTCGGGCGCGACGAGCTCGAGCCAGACGAAGGCGAACAGGCCCGCGGCGGCCGGCCAGTACCCGAGCCCGGCGGGCAGCGGGCGGCCGCCGTCGCGCCGGATCACGGCCACGATCGCGCGCAGCGGGTTGAGCCTGCGCCAGACCGGGCCCAGCAGCAGCGACAGCGGGACCAGCCCGACCCAGAACAGGACATACACCAGGCCGGCGGCGGGGTTGTTCTCGTCGTCGGGCTTCGTGAACTGCACCAGCAGCACCACGACGAGCAGAACACCCGCGACGCGCAGGGGCCAGGCGAGGGCCCCGGCCGCCCTCGACAGCCACGCGGGCACGGGGCGGCCCGCGTCGGGGTCGATGCGCGGCTCCCGCCAGGCCACGCCCAGCACCACGAACGACACCACGAGCGCGAGCGCCGCGCCGACCGTCAGCTGCGCCGGGGTCAGCGGCAGGTCCTGCCGCCCGCCCACGCCGTGGGCGAGCACGTCCGCCGGGCCCATCAGCGCACCACGAGCTGGAACAGCACCAGGTGCGACTTGTGCGTCTCGACCTCGAACAGGCCGGTGCGCTCGGCGGTGAGCGTGATCGAGCCCGGCTGCCCGGCGGCGAGGGCGAGCTCGGCGTCATAGCCGTGGACGTGCACCTGGTCGGCCTCGTCGCTGGTCACCGTGATGCGCACGACGTCACCCCGGGTGACCTCGACGCGCCCCGCCGGCGGGTTGGCCCGGCGCTTGGCGATGGTGTACACGAGGTCCTTGTCCACGGCCGGCCGCGACGGCACCGGCGAGCCGGTGGCGACCGGCGGCGAGGGCGCGCCGGATCCCGGGGCCGCGGTGGTGGCGGATGACTGCGGCGCCGCAGCCGCGGTGGTCGGCGCGGCGGCGGGGGAGGGGTCGTCGCCGCAGGCGGCGGCGAACGCGAGCAGCGCGGCGAGGGTGAGGCCGGCGCGGGCGGTCGGTCGGGCGTTCGGCAACGGTTGGTCTCCCGTCGGCGGCGGGGTTTGTCAGGGCTGTGAATTTAGCGGCTTGTCGCGCACTGCGGAACCCGCCATCATGGGTCGATGCGTTTGCCGGTGCGCGGATTGGCCGTCCTGGCGGTGGTCGCCGCCCTGTTGCTGCCGGCGTCCCCGGCCGCGGCGCACGGCCAGCTCGCCATGTCCGACCCGGTCGCCGACAGCACGGTCGGCCAGCCCAGGGCCGATCTGACGCTGTACTTCACGGAGACGCCCGTCTCGTATGCGTGGTTCACGCTCACCACGCCGTCCGGCCGGCGCGTCGAGGGCGCGTGGCGCACGGGCCAGCCGAAGCGCCTCGACAAGCCGGTCGAGGAGTATTACCTGGTCGACGGCAAGTTCGAGCCGCGCGTGTTCAACACCGGATACCCGGCGATCATCGACGTCTCGCACTGGCCGGAGCAGGGCGTGTACACGATGGCGTACCAGTCCGTGGCCTCGGACGGCGAGCCGGTCAAGGGCACGCTGAAGTTCACGTACTCGGGCCCGGTCACGCAGCCCCCGCCCGGCTGGACCGCCCCGACCTCGGGCCCGTCGGCGGCGCTGGCCGGTGCGCACTCCGGCGCGACCGCGGCGCCCTCCTCGACGCCCGGCCTTTTCCCGGACGTCGGCACGGATCCGGGCCCGGCGCCGCGCGCGGCTGCGCAGACCCCGTTCGTGCTCACCGACTGGCTGATCCCGGGCGCGATCATCGCGGGCGTCGCCTTCATGATCGTGGCCGCGGCCCGGCGCGCTCCGGTGGCGGCGCCGAAGAAGAAGCGCCGCCAAGTGCCCGTCCGCGGCTGATGCCGCCACACCACATCGCGCGGGAGCCCGGCGACCAGCGCGATCGCCACGAGCGGCACGCACAGCGCGGTCCGGGCGGCCGGGTCCCACCGGCGCCGCATACCCGCCCCACCGTCCGCCGCCGCCCATCGTGAGGGTCACACCGCATTACGTTGACGGCCCCGGGGCCCGTGGGACACGATGACCGGAAGCGGTATACGGAGGAACCCGGTGCGAATCCGGGACGGTCCCGCCACTGTGACCGGGACGTCGAGGTGTGGCGGCGATCCGGGAGTCAGGAGACTCCGGCCGCCGTTGTTCAACCGCCTCGCGGGCGCGGACCCGCCGAAGGGATGTGTGCCCGTGACGCCGCCGTATCCGTTCTCGGCCGTCGTCGGCCTGGCCGACCTGCGCCTGGCGCTCCTGCTCACCGCCGTGTCTCCGGCGATCGGTGGGGTGCTCGTGCGCGGTGAGAAGGGCACCGCCAAGTCCACGGTGGTGCGCGCCCTCGCCGCCCTGCTGCCCGAGGTCGAGGTCGTCGCCGGCTGCCGGTTCGCCTGCGACCCGGCCGCGCCCGACGCCGCCTGCCCCGACGGCCCGCACACGCCCGGCGCCGGCTTCGAGCACCGCCGCTCCGCCCTTGTCGAGCTGCCCGTCGGCGCCACCGAGGACCGGGTGGTCGGCACCCTCGACCTGCAGCGCGCGCTCGGCGACGGGGTCAAGGCCTACGAGCCCGGCCTGCTGGCCGCCGCGCATCGGGGCGTGCTGTATGTCGACGAGGTCAACCTCCTGCCCGACCACCTCGTCGACCTGCTCCTCGACGCCGCCGCGATGGGCCGCGCGCACGTGGAGCGGGACGGGGTCTCGGTCAAGCACGCCGCCCGGTTCCTGCTCGTCGGCACGATGAACCCGGAGGAGGGCGAGCCTCGCCCGCAGCTGGTCGACCGGTTCGGGCTCGTCGTCGGCGTCGCCGCGCCGCAGGAGGCCGCGCCGCGCGCCGAGGTGGTGCGCCGCCGCCTCGCCTACGAGGCCGACCCCGCCGCGTTCGCCGCCCGCTACGTCGAGGAGGACGCCGCGCTCGCCGGGCGCATCGCCGCCGCCCGGGCCCGCCTCGGCGCGGTCGCGCTGCCCGACCGGGAGCTGGAGCGGATCGCGCGGATCTGCCTGGCGTACCGCGTGGACGGCCTCCGCGCCGACATCGTCGTCGCGCGGACCGCGGTGGCCCTGGCGGCGTGGCACGGCAGGACCGTGGTGACCAGGAACGAAGTGCGCGACGCCGCGCGGCTGGCGCTGCCGCACCGTCGGCGCCGGGATCCGCTCGACCCGCCGGGCGCGGGCCGCGACCGCCTCGAGGAGGTCCTGGAGCAGGAGGCCGGCCCGGACGACGACGACCCGCCGGGCGGCTCGCCGGACGACGACGGCGGCGGCCCGACGCCCCCGGACGGTGCACCGGAAGGCTCGCCGGGCGACTCCGCGGACGGTGCCGAGGGCGTTCCTGACGGCGCCGCAGGCCAGTCGGACAGCGCCGATGCCGGCGCCGCGGATGGCGACGCCGCTCACCAGCCGCCGACAAATCGCTCGAATGCTGACATATCCGATAAATCCGATTCACAGGGTGAATCAGATTTATCGGATATGTCCCAAGAGGGCGGCGTCGGGGCGCCCGGTGCGCTGGCGTTCGCGGGCCTGCCGTACAAACCCAGGCTCCTCAGCATCGCCGGGCGCGCCAACCGGCAGGCGGGCGCGCACGCCGGACGCCGATCGCCCGCGCTCTCGCGCCACGGGCGGGTCGTGCGCTCCCGCGCCCCGCTCGGCGGCAAGCTCACCAGCCTCCACGTGCCAGACACCGTGCGCGCCGCCGCGCTGCGCGGCGCCACCCGGGCCGAGGCCCGCGACGTGCGCGAGGCGGTCAAGGTCGGCCGCGAGGCCAACCTCGTGCTGTTCGTCGTCGACGCGTCGGGCTCCATGGCGGCGCGCCAGCGGATGAGCGTGGTGAAGACCGCGATCCTGTCCTTGCTGCGCGACGCCTACCAGCGGCGGGACAAGGTCGGGATGATTGCGTTCCGGGGCAGCGATGCCGCGCTCGTCCTGGAGCCCACCGCCAGCCACGAGGTCGGCGTGCTGCGCCTCGCCGAGTTGCGCACCGGGGGCCGCACGCCGCTGGCCGCCGGGCTGCGCCAGGCCGCCCGCACGCTGCACGGCGAGCGCCGCCGCGACGCCCGGCGCCGGCCGCTGCTCGTCGTCGTCACCGACGGTCGCTCGACCAGCGGGCCCGACCCGCTGAGCGTCGTACCGCTGCTGGCCGGGGTCCCCGCCGTCGTCGTCGACTGCGAGTCCGGCCCGATTCGTCTCGGCCTCGCGCGCCGCCTCGCCGCCGCGCTCGAGGCGTCCTGCATTCCGCTGACGAGCCTGGGAGCCTGAGTTGCCGCAGGGAAAAGTCGAGAACGTACCCGACGACGGGCTCACCACCCGCCAGCGCCGCCGCCAGCACGTGCTCGCCGTGCACACCGGCCAGGGCAAGGGCAAGTCCACGGCCGCGTTCGGCATGGCCCTGCGCGCGTGGAGCGCCGGCTGGCCGATCGCCGTGTTCCAGTTCGTGAAGAGTCCGAAGTGGAAGGTCGGCGAGGAGGGTGCGCTGCGCGCACTCGGTGAGACCGGCCGGGGCGGCGCCGTCGTGTGGCACAAGATGGGCGAGGGCTGGTCGTGGATCCAGCGCCCCGGCACCGAGCGCGACCACGCCGCCGAGGCCGCCGAGGGCTGGGCTCAGATCAAGCGCGACCTGGCCGCCGAGGCATTCCGGTTCTACGTGCTCGACGAGTTCACGTATCCGATCAAGTGGGGCTGGGTCGACATCGCCGACGTCATCGAGACGCTGCGCGAGCGCCCCGGCAACCAGCACGTCGTCGTCACCGGCCGCGATGCCCATCCCGACCTGATCGACCTCGCCGACCTCGTCACCGACATGACGAAGGTCAAGCACCCGATGGACGCCGGGCGAAAAGGCCAGCAGGGCATCGAGTGGTAGCCCGGATCGTCATCGCGGCGCCCGCCTCCGGCCACGGCAAGACCACGGTCGCGACGGGGCTGCTCGCCGCCTTCGCCGCGCGCGGGGTCGCCGTCGCGCCGTTCAAGGTCGGCCCCGACTACATCGACCCCGGCTACCACGCCCTTGCCGCCGGCCGCCCCGGCCGCAACCTCGACCCGGTGCTCGTCGGCGAGGAGCTCATCGCCCCGCTGTTCGCGCACGGCGCGGCGGGCGCCGGCCTCGCCGTCATCGAGGGCGTCATGGGCCTGTACGACGGGCGCACCGGCGCCGGCGAGCACGGCTCCACCGCGCACGTGGCCCGGCTGCTCGACGCGCCCGTCGTCCTCGTCGTCGACGCGACCGCGCAGGCCCGCTCCGTCGCGGCGCTCGTGCACGGGTTCCGATCCTTCGGGCCGGGCGTCCGCATCGCGGGCGTCATCCTCAACCGCGTCGGCTCCGACCGCCACGAGCAGATCCTGCGCGACGCCTGTGCCGAGGTCGGCACCCCCGTCCTCGGCGTGCTGCGCCGTCACGACGCCGTCGCCGCGCCGTCGCGGCACCTCGGGCTCGTGCCCGTCGTCGAGCGCTCCGCCGAGGCCGCGGCCTCCGTCGCCGCCCTCGCCGAGCTCATCGCCGCGAGCGTCGACCTCGACGCAGTGCACGCCGTGGCCCGCTCCGCGCCCGGACTGACCGCCGCGCCGTGGACGCCGTCCGTCGCCCCGCCCGTGCCCGGCGCGCCGGTCGTCGCCGTGGCCGGGGGCCCCGCGTTCTCCTTCGGGTATGCCGAGACCGTCGAACTGCTCACCGCGGCCGGCGCTCAGGTGTCCACAGTGGATCCGCTGCGCGACGAGAGCCTCCCGCCCGGCACGCGCGCGCTCGTGGTGGGCGGCGGCTTCCCCGAGGTGTACGCCGAGCAGCTCTCCGCCAACATCCCCCTCCGCGACGCGGTGGCCGCCCTGGCCGGATCGGGTGGCGCGATCGCCGCCGAGTGCGCCGGGCTGCTCTGGCTGTGCCGCACCCTGGACGGCCGCCCGATGTGCGCCGTCCTGGACGCCGACGCCGCCATGACGCCCCGGCTCACCCTCGGGTACCGCGACGCGGTGGCCGTCGCCGACAGCGTCCTCGCCCCGGCCGGCACCCGCGTCACCGGCCACGAGTTCCACCGCACCCAGGTCACCCCGGCCGCCGGCGCGACCCCCGCGTGGGCCTGGCGCGAGGGCCGCGACGGCTTCGTCGCCGGCGGCGTGCACGCTTCCTACCTGCACCTGCACTGGGCCGGTTCGCCGCAGCTCGCCTACCGTCTGGTGGCGTCGTGCGCCTGGTGATCGGCATCGGCGCCCGCCCCGGCACGACCCCGGCAGAGGTGTTATCGCTGCTCACCGAGTCGCTGTCCACATTGGACGACGTGGTCGCCGTGTCCACAGTGGAGTCGCGCGCCGAACTGGCCGCCTCGCTGGCCGCCCCGCGGGGCTGGGAGGTGGTGACCTATCCGCCGCAGGAGCTCGCCGCCGTGCCGGTCCCATCGCCATCGGCACGGGTGGCGTCGGCTCTTGGCACTGCCAGCGTCGCGGAAGCGTCAGCGCTTCTGGCGGCGGCCCGCAGGGACCCGGGTGCGGCGCCCGCCGGCGCGGCGGTCCTCATCGTCGGGAAGCGTTCATCGCCATCCGCGACCATCGCCATCGCGGCGGCCGCCCCCGAAGTCACCGTCGTGGGAATCGGCGCTGACGCCTACGCCGGCCTGACCGAAGCGGGCCGCGACGCCATCGAGACCGCGGACGTCGTGTTCGGCGGCGCGCGCCAACTGGCCCTGCTCCCGGCTCGCGGCGCTGGGTCGCAGGTGCGCGGCGTCGATCGGCAGGAACGCGTTGCCTGGCCGTCGCCGCTGGTGCCGGCGTTGCCGCGGTTGCTCGCGGAGCAGCACGGGCGGCGGGTGTGCGTGCTCGCCAGCGGCGACCCGATGCACTACGGGATCGGGACCACGCTCGTGCGCCTCCTCGGGGCCGCGCACGTGCACGTCGTGCCGCACCCCTCGTCGGTGTCGCTCGCGTGCGCCCGGCTCGGATGGGCGGTGCAGGACGTCGAGGTCGTCAGTGCCGTCGGGCGGTCCGTGGACGTGCTGCGGCGGTATCTGCACGACGGGCGGCGGGTGCTCGTGCTCGGCGCCGACGGCGGCACGCCGCGCGAGGTCTGGCGGATCCTCGAGGAGACCGGGTTCGCGGGCAGCGACGTCACGATCCTCGAATCGCTCGGTGCCGACGACGAGCGGATCCATCGCGACCCGGACGCGGCGCGGGCGCTGCACATCGTCGCGGTCGAATGCCGGGGCGCAGGCGGTGTGCCGGTCGTGCCGGGGCTGGCCGACGCGCGGTACGACAGCGACGGGCAGCTCACCAAGCGCGAGATCCGGGCCGTCACGCTCGCCGCGCTGGGGCCGCGGCCGGGCGAGCTGCTCTGGGACGTCGGGGCCGGGTCGGGCAGCATCGCCATCGAGTGGCTACGGGCGCACCGGGCCTGCCGGGCCGTCGCCGTCGAGCGGGACGAGGCCAGGGCGCAGCGGGTCGCGGCCAACGCGCGGCGGCTCGGGGTGCCTGGGCTGTCGCTCGTCGTCGGGGCGGCGCCCGAGGCGCTCGACGGACTTGAGGTGCCCGACGCCGTGTTCATCGGCGGCGGGTTCACGGTGCCCGGCGTGTTCGAGCGGTGCTGGGGCGCGCTGCGCCCCGGCGGGCGGCTCGTCGTCAACGCGGTCACCGTCGAGTCGGAGCGGCTCATCGCCGAGCTGCACACGGCGCACGGCGGGGAGCTGACCCGTATCGCCGTCAACCGGGCCGCGCCGGTCGGCGGATTCCTCAGCTGGAGACCGATGATGCCAGTCACGCAGTGGGTGGTGGAGAAATGACCGTGTATTTCATCGGCGCCGGGCCGGGCGCCGCCGACCTCATCACCGTGCGCGGGCGCGACCGCATCGCGTCGGCGCCGGTGTGCCTCTACGCGGGCAGCCTCGTGCCGGTCGAGCTGCTGAAGTACTGCCCGCCGGGGGCCCGGCTGGTTGACACCGCCGACCTGGACCTCGATCAGATCCTCGCCGAGCTGCTCGACGCGCACGCGAAGGGGCTCGACGTGGCCCGGCTGCACTCCGGCGACCCGTCGCTCTTCAGCGCCATGGCCGAGCAGCTGCGGCGGCTCGACGCGGCGGAGGTGCCGTACGAGATCGTGCCCGGCGTGCCGGCCTTCGCCGCCGCGGCGGCCTCGCTCAAGCGGGAGCTGACCGTGCCCGGCGTCGCGCAGACGATCATCCTGACACGCACCGCGGCGCGGGCCACGCCGATGCCGCCGGGGGAGGAGCTGGCCACGCTCGCCGCGAGCCGGGCGACGCTGGTGCTGCACCTTGCGGTACAGCGGATCGGGGAGCTCGCCGAGGAGCTGACGTGGTGGTACGGCGCCGACTGCCCGGCCGCCGTCGTCGCCTACGCCAGCCGCGCCGACGAGCTGATCCTGCGCGGCACCCTGTCCGACATCGCCGAGAAGGTGCGCGAGGCCGGGATCAAGCGCACCGCCGTCATCGTCATCGGCGCGGTGCTGGCCGCCGAAGAGTTCCCCGACAGCCACCTGTACTCGACGACCCGCCCCCGCCCCGGCAGGCCCTAGACAGACGAGTAAGTCCGAAGCCCGGTCAGTGGTCGTAGGCGATCAGTGACCGGGTTTTGGGTTGTCCGGTGGTGTGGTTGTGCCAGATCGCTGCCTACGTCCGGGCGGCGGCGCGGCGCCGGCGGACCGCCCGCAGGACCACGACGACGGCGACTGTCGCCAGCAGCACCGGCACCAGCAGGCACAGCGCGAACAGCGCTCCTTGCGCGACCACCGGCCAGCGGGCGGGCAATATCGAGGGGGCCGGAACCGGACCGCCGAACTGCCCGTCGCGGAGCAGGTCCTGCGCGATGTCGATGGAGCTGACGTCGGCCGGCGGGTCAAGCGCGACGCTGATGGTGCCGTCCGGCCGCAGTGCCAGCACGCGGACATGCCGGGTCGGCTCCCAGCCGGTCTCGTCCTGGCTTGGCGTGACGCCGTCTTCGGACTCGTACTGTACGACGATGAGCGTGTCGCCGGTCCAGCCGAGCGCTCGCACCGCTGGACCGGTCACCGCGGGCAGTGCCGGCCCTTCGCGCCCTGCGCCGGTGGCGGGGTCCACGTAGGAGACCTGCCATCGCCGGGCGGCAAGCTGATCGTGGTCGCACTGTCTTGTGCAGCCGTCGATGGTCAGCAGTGCCACGCCCGAGCCGTCCGGTGTGTAGGCGCCCGCGCCGGCCAGCCGCCGGTTGCCGAGGTCGCGGGTCCACAGCCGCCGGCCGGTGGCGTCGTAGCCGCGCAGTTCGGTGCCGCCGGCGGCGGGCCGCGTTGCGACGAACCCGCGGCCGTCCGGCGCGAACGCCGCCAGCCACGCCGAGTCGTCTGAGTCGTCGTCCATGAAGGCGTCGTCGACCGGGGCCATCGCGCCGCCGGCCAGGTCGACCAGGACGTACTGCGCCGACGTGCCCGCTTTCACGTCGGTCCCCGTCAGCATGATGTCGCCGGGGTTGTAGTGCACCCCCAGGACAGCGCCGCTGTCCGGCCGCCACGCCGCGACCGCGAAGCAGCAGGCCGGCGACTTGTCGCCATAGCCGCGGCTGCGGCCGGTGCGCAGGTCGGTGACCACCAGCCACCCGGCCGGGCCGCCGGTCAGCTCGCTCTGCGCGACGAGGTTGCCGTCCGGTGACAGCCGCACGTCCTGCCCGGCGCGAATCTCCTGCTCGCCGTAGCGCAGCACGCGGTAGGCGCCGTTGCGACCGACGACGGCGAGCTTGCCGCCCTCCTCCTCGAACGGGTCGCTGGACAGCCCGGCACTGTCGCCGCCGAACAGCACCGTGGCCGGGCCGGGCGGCGCCATGTCGACCGTCGCCTGCCAGAAGTATGGAAGCTCGACACTGCGGGGGATGGCCGGCCCGCCCTCGGCCGGGTGGGGCTCGACGTGCAGGCCGGGCACGGCGGCGACGGTCGCGCACAACAGTGCCGCGATGACAGCGGCGACGATGACTCTTCCCCGGTGCCGCTGCCGTCTCCCGCGCCGCCAGAGATCCGCGGGCAGCCGGGCGGGTGGCATCCGCTCACCCAGCTCCCGCAGCGTGTCACGCAACGGCACGGTCATGACATCACCTCCGTCAGGTCGGCCAGCTCGGGCGCCTTGACGCGCAGCGCGGCGAGGGCGTCGCGGGTCTGGCTCTTCACCGTCGACACCGAGCAGCGCATCGCCTCGGCGGTCGCGGTCTCGGTCAGGTCTTCGAAGTACCGCAGTACCAGCACCGCCCGCTGACGGGGGGCCAGCTTCGCCAGTGCGGCCTGAACGGCGAGCGCTGTCGTGACGGCGTCCGCGCCGTCCGGCACCGGGCGGTCCGGCGGCTGCTCACTGAGCTGCACGTGCCGCCAGCGACGGCGCCACAGCGACACATGTTGGCTGACCATCGTGCGCCGTACGTACGGGTCCGGATCGCCGCCGGCGACCACCCGTTCCCAGTGCCGGGCGACCCTGACCAGGGTCACTTGCACCAGGTCCTCCGCGGTGTGCCGGTCACCGCACAGCAGGTACGCCATCCGGGACAGCGCCGCCAGACGGCCCGACACATACGCGTGGAACGACTCCTCCGCCTCCACCACACCTCCCTATCCGGACACACGCTCGCGGACCCGTGTGCGGATGGGTGGCCGAGGTTCATCTTGGTGGCGGGCGACGGCGTCCAGGGTTGTCCGCATCGGTGTCGGACAAGAGCGGATCATCCGGACCTGCTGCAGCGCCCGGCCCCTCCGTTGAGTCCGGGTCTCAGGTCAGCGTGGCACCGCCGTCCGGGATTGGGTGGATGGCCGGGCTGCGGCGGACTCAGACGCCGCCTGGAAACCACGCCGGTCACACCCCGATACAACACCGGTAGCGGGCGTGGCCCCAGCCGACGCCTGAGCCTCGACCCTCACGTCGAGACAGGACCTAAGCGCCGAGGCGCGGGAACGGGTGGATGGAGAAGACGACCTCGACCGGGACGTCGAAGTATTCGGCTACGCGCAGCGCCAGATGGAGGCTCGGGCTGAACTCGCCGCGCTCCAGGTATCCGATCGTCTGATAATGCACGCCGAGCGCGTCGGCGAGGTCTCGCCGCGACACCTTCCGCTCGGCGCGCAGCATCGCGATCCGGTTGTGGATGACCTCACGCACTCATGCCCGCCGTGCCATGCGACGTAACACTACCGGAGCGATCACGAAGCCCAGCAGCGCCCATCCGCCCAGCACCGCGACCGTTTCCGCGTGCCGCCACGAGCCGCCGATCTCGGCGATCGCCAGGTGCTCCGGCAGTAGGGCGGAGCGCATGCCCAGGCCCAGCCAGTACACCGGGAAGACCTGTGCCACGGCCTGCACCCAGCTCGGCAGGGCGGTGATCGGGTAGAAGATGCCCGAGATCCCCAGCAGGCCCATGATCGGCAGGGTCAACAGGCCGAGGGCGCGCACCCCGGCCGCGAGGACACCGACGATCGCGCCGAACGGCAGCAGCGCGACCAACCCCAGCGCGATGACCCACAGCAGCGTCGCCCAGGACGCCGCGCGGCCGACCGCGAGGCCGTCGAAGACCAGAGCGGCCGGGACCAGCATGAGCACCAGGCAGACGACCGTCACGCCGGCGCGGCTCACGACCTTGCCGACGAGATAGCCACGCATGCCGTCCGGCACCGCCTTCATCCGCAGCAGGGTGCCGTCCTCGCGCTCCGTAGTCAGCGCCATCGACAGGCCCAGCAGCCCGGTGTACACGATGCTGAACCCCAGGATCCCGGGCACCGCCTGCGCGCCGAGCGAGAAGTCCGTGCCCGGCACCGTCCGGCCCCGCAGCAGATACATCACGACCAGCGCGATGACCCACAGCCAGACCTCGCCCCACAGATCCCAGGCGCTGGTCACCTTCTGCCGGAACTCGATCCACCCGCGCCGCAGCCCGGCATCGACCGCGCCGAAAGAGCCGCTCAAGATTGCACCATCCTCAGGTAGGCGTCCTCAAGCGTCGCCCGGCGCACCTCGAGGTCCGCGATGGCGTCGCCGTACTGCGCGAACAGTTCCCGCACGTACGCCGTGGCGTCCGCGCCCTCCGCCGAGTGCACGAAGAACTCGCCGTCCCGGCTGTAGGTGATCTCCGAGCGCCGCTGCACGCCGCGGGCCAGCTCCGCCGGGCTGCCCTCGGCGACCACCCGCCCGCCGGTCAGGATGACGATGCGGTCGGCGAGCTTCTCCGCCTCGGCCAGGTCGTGCGTCGTCAGCAGGATCGACGTCCCGTCGAGGTCGGCGAGCCGGTGCACCAGCTCGTGGAACTCCTGGCGCGCCTGCGGGTCGAAGCCCGTCGTCGGCTCGTCCAGGAACAGCAGCTCCGGCCGCCCGATGAGCCCGATCGCCACGTCCAGCCGGCGCCGCTGCCCGCCCGAGAGCGTGTCGAGCCGCTGCCCGGCCTGCTCGGCGAGCCCGACGAGGGCGAGCAGTTCGTCGCTGCCCAGGATCCGGCCGCGGTACCGCGTGTAGAAGCGCCCCAGGTTGTCCAGCAGCTCGCCCGCGCGCCACCGCCCGTGGTCCCGCCACGACTGCAGCACGATCCCGAGCCGCGCCCGCCAGGCCTCGTCCCCGCCGGCCGGGTCGATGCCGAGGACGCGCACCTCCCCGCCGGTGCGCCGGCGGAACCCCTCCAGGATCTCCAGCGTCGTGGTCTTCCCGGCCCCGTTCGGCCCGAGCAGCGCGAGCACCTCGCCCCGCCCGAGCCGCAGATCGACGCCGTGCAACACCTCGGCGTCTCCGTATCGCATCCGTAGTTGCTCGACCTCGATGACGGCATCCATGCGACGGAAGATAGCACTCGTACTACATTTCCTCGATGCAATCATCGGAACGCGCCTGTCACGCAACGCGGTCGTTCGGGTGGTGTTCGGTCACCCGGGCCGGGTGGGCGAGCCCCGCTCTGCCAGACTGCGAGCATGCGGTGGGCGGTGATCCTGACGGTCGTCGCCCTGTCCGTCGCCCTGACGGTCGCACTGCCCGGCGCGCCGGCCGCCGCCCGGGCCGGGGGCGCCCAGGAGGTCTGCCGGATCACCGACCCGGCCGTCGTCGAGGCGTCCGGCCTCGCCGCGCTGCCCGGCGGCGGATACCTGGTGCACAACGACTCCAACCCCGAGCCGCGCCGGATGCGCCTGTTCTACCTCGGCCCGGACTGTTCCGTGACGCGCAGCGTGGGATACCCGATGACCGCCCGCGACCCCGAGGACCTCGCCGTCGACCGCCAGGGCGTGGTCTGGATCGCCGACATCGGCGACAACAGCCCGCTGTTCGGCGGCTCCGGCAAACGCCGCGCCACGATCGCGCTGTGGACCCTCAAGCCCGGTGCGAAGAGCATGAAGATCCATCGGCTGCGGTATCCCGACGGCGTGCCCCGCGACGCCGAGGCGCTGCTCATCGACGGCGCCGGCCGGCCCGTGATCGTCACCAAGGACCCGGCCGGCGAGGTGTACCGGCTGGACACCCCGCTGCCGACGGACAACGCCGAGGGCGCGCCGCTCACGCTGATCGGCCACTTCAAGCCCTCGCGCAGCGGCACCGAAAACCCGTTCGGCTTCCTCGGCAGCGCGCTCATCACCGGCGCGGCGGTGTCGCCGGATGGCACGAGGGCGGTCGTGCGCACCTACGCCGACGCCTACGAGTTCGACGTCACCGACGGCGACGTGGCGAAGGCGATCACGACCGGCACGCCGACGGTCACGCCGTTGCCCGGCGAGCCGCAGGGCGAGGCCATCGCCTACGCGCCGGACGGCAACAGCTTCCTGACCGTGTCGGACCAGCAGGGGCCGGTGAGCATCCTGCGGTACCGCCCGGAAGGCAAGCCCTCACCGAGCGCCGCGCCGGCGCGTGACGGCGGTACATCGGCATCGGCCTCGCCGGTCTCGGGCCCGGTGCGCGACCGGCGGGCCCGTGCCGCACTGCTGACCGGGGCGTTCGTCGTGGTGGCACTCGGCCTGGTGGCCATCGTCACCCTCCGGGCGCGCCGCCGGTGACCCCCTCGGTGTCGACGCGCATTCGTTCGCGTGACACGATCGCTACCGAGGGATCAAGGGGGAGGGCCGGACTGCGGTGGTGCGCATCGAGGTCGAGCGCGCGACGACGCGTGACATGCGACGGCGCAACCGTTCGACGTTGCTGTCGGAGCTGTTCTTCAGGGGGCCGCTGAGCCGGCACGATCTGAGCCGCATCACCGGGCTGAGCGCCGCGACCGCGAGCAGCGTCACCGCCGAGCTGCTGCACGAGGGTCTGATCATCGAGGCCGGCCAGATCGAGTCCGACGGCGGCCGCCCGCGGGTGCTGCTGCGGGTCAACCCCGACTTCGGCCGGCTGGTCGGCGCCGACGTGGGGGAGACGGGCGTCAAGGTCGAGCTGTTCGACCTCGCGATGACCCGGCTGGCGACGGTCGACGAGCCGCTGCCGTCCTCGCGCCCCGACCCGTCGGCGGTCGCCGGGCAGCTCGAGGCCGGCATCCGCGAGGTGCTCACCGGGGGCGACACCGGTGCGCTGGTCGGCATCGGCATCGGCGTGCCGGGCACGGTGGAGCAGGCCGACCCCGCCCGGGTGTATGCGCCGACCCTCGGCTGGCGCGGCGTCTCCTTCCACGACCTGCTGCGCGAGCGCGGCATCACAGCCCCGCTGTTCGTCGAGAACGGCGCGAAGACCCAGGGCCAGGCCGAGATGTGGTTCGGCGCCGGGCGCGGCGTCGGCAACGCCGTCATCGTGCTGGTCGGCTCCGGCGTGGGCGCCGCCGTGATCACCAACGGCACCGTGTACCGCGGCGCGAGCAGCAGCGCCGGCGAGTGGGGCCACACCACGGTCGTGTATGGCGGCCGCCAGTGCCGCTGCGGCGCGCGCGGCTGCCTCGAGGCCTATGTCGGCGCCGAGGGGATCCTCGAGCGGTACCGCACCCTCGACCCGACCCGCCCCGCCGCGGACGGCGAGATCGCCGACGTGACCGCGCTCATCGCCGCCGGCACCCCGGCCGCGGCCGAGACGCTGGCCGAGACCGCCGGCATCCTGGGCGCCGGGATCGGCAACCTCGTCAACCTGTTCAACCCCGAGCGCGTGGTCCTCGGCGGCTGGGCCGGCCTGGCCCTGGGCGCGAGGCTGCTGCCGCAGATCCGCGAGGCGGCGCGGGAACAGGCACTGGAGCACCCGTTCGGCCAGGTGTCGATCGAGCTGTGCGAGCTGGGTCCGGACGCGGTCGCGTTCGGCGCCGCGACGCTGCCGATGGCCGAACTCCTGCGCCGCGCCACCCGCCCCTGACCGACGCGCGGCCGGCGTGTTCAACCCGGCATTGGCTTTTTTCGCCTCTTTTCTTGACTCGAAAGGAAACTGAGTCATAGCCTTCACTCAATTTGGAAGGAAACTTAACAGACGACCGCCCGGTCGATGCCCCGCCGGCCGCGGTGCGCTCGTCATCGGCGTCGGCGGCAAGTGTGTCGATGTCGCGGGAGCCGCGACGGCGAACGAAACCTGCGGCGGCGTCTCGCGGGCGGCCTGGGACTACACACGGGTGATCGCCCAATATCAGGGCTGAGGCCCGGACGAGCGGGTGCCCCGGTAAGCGGACGGCCGGGGCACCGGCACCAAAGAAGGACGGGCCGGCCGGATGCCCGAAGCGCGCTTCCCGGCCGGCCCGTCCGCCGGCAACGACTTCCGTCAACTGTGTGACAACGGTTCACGAGCAAGGACGTGAGGTAGAACACGATCGTTGTCGGGTGGCATACATCCGGGATTCAACGGCGTCCGGGCGCGCATACGTTGCTCAGCGTCCAACGCCGATATCGCGTGCCGCACGCGGTACCACATGAGGAAGACGAATCCCCGTGAAGCCTTTGAAGCGTCTGCTGCCCGTGCTCTCCGTCGCCTGCGCCGCCCTGCTGCTCACCTCGGCGTGCGGCGAGGACAAGAAGTCCGACACCCCGGCCGCCGCGAACTCCGCCGCGCCGACGGCCTCCGCCGCCGAGTCCGGCGAGCCTTCGGGCAGCGCCGCGCCGTCGGGCTCGGCCAAGCCCGGCGCTTCGACCAAGCCCGGCGCCTCCGGCGAGGCGGGCAAGCTCAGCTTCGCCACCGTCGGCAAGCTCACCGGCGAGCTGTTCACGAAGGACCCGGACTGCCCGCTCGGCCAGTGGGACGCCAACTCCACGGGCGTGCCGGCGAAGTACCGCTCGGCCGTCGCCAGCTTCAAGCAGTTCGACTGCTACGCGAAGAAGGGCGACGCGCTGCCGCACCGCGGGCAGCAGGCCATCTTCGTGGAGTTCAAGGCGGCCAACGCGGCGAAGGCGTACGCGCAGGACCAGGCCTCGATGTACCCGACCCTCATCGCCGGCACCACCGTCGTCGTGGGCGGAACCGGCCTGAAGAAGACCGACATGAAGGCGTGGCTCGAGTCCGTCAACGAGACCGCGGGCGGCACGGGCCAGATCCTGCCTTAGGGGGAGCCTTAAATTCGCAGGTCAGAACCTTAATTCGAGTCTTGTATTGACTCTGGTCCGGGGCGGGAATAGCCTCCGGTGGATCTGTTAGGTGACTTCACAGATTGCCCGCCCCGGACCCACCCGACCCGGGTCCGCGGGCTCCCGCCCAGAAGGGACACCCCATTGACCCCCTCCACCAGGACCAGGCGACGGCCCCGCCTGAGGATCGGTCTCGCCACGGTGGCGACCGTCCTGGCCGCCGCCGGCATCGGCATGTTCGCCATGAGCAGCGCGTCGGCGGCCACCGTCGGCCAGATCACCGGCTTCGGCGGCAAGTGCATCGACATCGCCGGGGCCAACGGTGCCAACGGCACGCAGGTGCAGCTGTACACCTGTAACGGCACCGGCGCCCAGCAGTGGACCGTCGGCGACGACGGCACGATCCGCGCGCTGGGCAAGTGCCTCGACGTCGCCGCCGCCAGCAGCGCCAACGGCACCAAGGTGCAGATCTACGATTGCAACGGCACCACCGCGCAGCAGTGGGCGAGGAACAGCGACGGCACCCTGCGCTCCCTCGGCAAGTGCCTCGACGCCACCGGCAACAGCTCCGCGGACGGCACGCCGCTGCAGATCTGGGACTGCTTCGCCAGCGCCAACCAGAAGTGGAACCTCCCGGGTGGCACCACGCCGCCCACCAGCAACCCGCCCACGAGCAACCCGCCGAACAACGGCAACCCGGACCTCGGCCCCAACGTGTCGATCTTCGACCCGTCGATGTCGTCGTCGACCATTCAGAGCAAGCTCAACTCGGTCTTCAACTCCCAGGTGACCAACCAGTTCGGCCCGCAGCGCTACGCGCTGTTGTTCCGGCCGGGCACGTACAACGTCGACGCCAACGTCGGCTTCTACACCCAGGTCGCGGGCCTCGGCCTGTCGCCGGACCAGGTCACCATCAACGGCGCCGTCCACGCCGAGGCGGACTGGTTCCAGGGCAACGCCACCCAGAACTTCTGGCGCTCCGCGGAGAACCTGTCGGTCAACCCGACCGGCGGCAGCGACCGCTGGGCCGTCTCCCAGGCCGCGCCGTACCGTCGCATGCACGTGCGCGGCAACCTGATCCTCGACGACGGCGGCTGGTCGTCCGGCGGCTGGATCTCCGACTCCGCCATCGACGGGCAGATCCGCTCCGGCACGCAGCAGCAGTTCATCACCCGTAACTCCACCATGGGCAGCTGGACCGGCTCCAACTGGAACATGGTCTTCGTCGGCGACACCAACGCGCCGAGCGGCAACTTCCCGAACCCGCCGTACACCCGTGTGGCGCAGACCCCGATCGTGCGCGAGAAGCCGTTCCTGTACATCGACGGCGCCGGCAACTACCAGGTGTTCGTGCCCGGCCTGCGCACCAACTCGGTCGGCAACTCGTGGCAGAGCGGCAACCAGCCGGGCAGCTCGCTCCCGATCAGCCAGTTCTACATCGTGAAGGCCGGCGCCACCGCCGCCTCCATCAACGCGGCCCTGGCCGCCGGGCAGAACCTGCTCTTCACCCCCGGCGTGTACCACGTCAACGACACGATCCGCGTCACCCGCCCCGACACCGTCGTGCTGGGCCTCGGCCTCGCCACGATCGTGCCGGACAACGGCGTGACCGCGATGACCGTCGCCGACGTCGACGGCGTGAAGGTGGCGGGCGTGCTCTTCGACGCCGGCACCACCAACTCCCAGGTGCTCATGGAGGTCGGCCCGTCCGGCTCCGCGGCTGACCACTCGGCCAACCCGACCTCGCTGCACGACGTGTTCTTCCGCATCGGTGGCGCCACGGTGGGCAAGGCCACGGTCAGCCTGCGCATCAACAGCAACAACGTGATCGGCGACCACACCTGGATCTGGCGCGCCGACCACGGCAACGGCGGCACCGTCGGCTGGAACATCAACACCGCCGCCAACGGCCTCGTGGTCAACGGCAACAACGTCACGTTCTACGGCCTGTTCGTCGAGCACTACCAGCAGTACCAGGTCATCTGGAACGGCAACGGCGGCCGCACGTACTTCTTCCAGAACGAGATCCCGTACGACGTGCCGAACCAGGCCAGCTGGTCCAGCGGCGCCGGGGCGCAGGGCTGGGCGGCGTACAAGGTCGGCGCGAACGTCACCACGCACGAGGCATGGGGCCTGGGCAGCTACTGCTACTTCAGCAGCAACCCGAGCGTCGTGCTGGGCCGGTCGTTCGAGGTGCCCCAGACCCCGAACGTCAAGTTCCACAACATGGTGACCGTGTCCCTCGGCGGCACCGGCACGATCGCCCGCATCATCAACAACACGGGCGGCACGGCGAACTCCGCGAGCAACGTGGCCAACCTGGTCAACTACCCGTAAACACCCGCAAGTACGGCACAACCTGACGGCGGCGGCCCCGGTCTTCCGGGGCCGCCGCTGCTTCCTTCCCCGGCTCCGGTTTAGGCTGCCCCGATGGCCACCGTGCTCCTGCTCGGCGGCACCGGGGAGGCGCGGCGGCTGGCCTCGGTGCTACTGCCCGCCCACCGCGTGATCTCCTCCCTCGCCGGCCGCGTCGCCGACCCGGCGCTGCCGGTGGGGGAGGTTCGCGTCGGCGGCTTCGGCGGGGCCGAGGGGCTCGCCGGCTACCTGCGCGCCGAGCGCGTCGACGCCGTCGTCGACGCCACGCACCCGTTCGCGGCGCGCATGTCGGACAACGCGGCCCAGGCGTGCGCGGCGGCCGGGGTGCCGCTGGTCGTGCTGCGCCGGCCCGGATTCGAGGCGCGGCCCGGCGACGACTGGCGCCACGTGCCGTCGCTGGACGCGGCGGCGGAGCTGCTGCCCGCCCTGGCCGAGCGGGTGTTCCTGACCACGGGCCGGCAGGGGCTGTCGCACTTCGCGCACCTCAGCTCGCGGTGGTTCCTGGTCCGGTGCGTGGACCCACCGGTGCCCCCGGTACCGCCGCGCCTGGAGGTGGTGCTCGACCGCGGGCCGTTCACCGTCGAGGGCGAGATCGGGCTCATGCGGCGCCACGACATCGGCGTGCTGGTGACCAAGGACAGCGGCGGCGCGATGACCGCGGCGAAGCTGGAGGCCGCGCGGGCGCTGGAGATCCCGGTCGTGGTCGTGGACCGGCCGCCGGCGACGCCGGGGGTGCCGGTGCTGCCGTCGGTCGAGGAGGTCGCCGCGCGGCTGCCCGGCCTGCTGGCGGCGCCGAAATAGGCTCGGGCGGACCGCTCGGGCTCTGCGGTCAGGCCTTGCGCAGCCAGAAGGTCAGCCCGCCGACCTCGTGCGCCTCGGCGTCCGGCCACTGCGGCTCGCCCTGCGCGAAGACGGTCGCCAGGACCTCCTGAGCGATCGCACCGGCGTGCTCGGCCACCGCCTGCGCGGTCTGCGCGTCCGCGGCCCGGTACCGCAGCTCGATCCGGTCGGCGACCTCGAGGCCGGTGCTCTTGCGGGCCTCCTGCACCTGGCGGATCACCTCGCGGGCGATGCCGGCCCGGCGCAGCCGCGGCGTGATGTGCAGGTCCAGGGCCACGGTCAGGCCGGCGTCGCCGGACACCGCCCAGCCTTCGCGCGGCGTCTCGGTGAGGAACACGTCGTCGGGCTCCAGCGTCACCGTCTCCGCGCCGACCAGCACCATCGCCCGGCCGGACTCGCGCAGCGCGGCGGCGAGCGCGCCGGCGTCCGCGGCCGCGACCGCCGCGGCGATCTCCTGCACGCGCTTGCCGAAGCGCCGGCCCAGGCTGCGGAAGTTCGCCTTCGCGGACGTGTCCACCAGGGACCCGTGCAGCGGCTCCACGGCCTGGACGTTCAGCTCGTCGGCGAGCAGCTCCAGCAGCTCGGCTTCGAGGCCGCCGGGCCCGTCCAGCGCGGGCGCGGACACCAGCACCCGCGCGAGCGGCTGGCGGGTCTTCACCGCCGCGTCGGCGCGCGCCGCCCGGCCCAGCTCCACCAGGCGCCGCACCAGCGCCATCCGCTCCGGCAGCGTGCGATCGATCAGCGCCGGGTCGGCGACGGGGTATTCGGCCAGGTGTACTGACGGCGGGGCCCCGGGCGTGGTGGGCACCACGAGGTCCTGCCAGACGCGCTCGGTCACGAACGGGATGAGCGGCGCCATCAGCAGGGTCACCGCGGTGATCGCCTCGTGCAGGGTGGCCAGCGCGGCCGGGTCGCCGCGCCAGAACCGGCGCCGGGCCCGTCGCACGTACCAGTTCGACAGGTCGTCGACGAAGGCGGCGAGCAGCCGCCCGGCCCGCTGCGTGTCGAACCCGGCCATCGCCGCGTCGACCTCGCCGATGAGGATGTTGAGCTCGCACAGCAGCCAGCGGTCCAGGACCGGGCGGCTGCCAACCGGGACGCCCCGCGCCGGCGTCCATCCGGCCGTACGCGCGTACAGGCTCTGGAACGCCACCGTGTTCCAGTACGTCAGCAGGATCTTGCGCACGACCTCCTGGATCGCGGTGTGCCCGACCCGCCGCGCCGACCAGGGCGAGCCCACCGCCGCCATGAACCAGCGCACCGCGTCGGCGCCGTGCCGCTCCAGCAGCGCCATCGGCTCCAGGACGTTGCCGAGGTGCTTGGACATCTTCCGGCCGTCCTCGGCCAGGATGTGGCCGAGGCAGACCACGCTGCGGTAGGCCGAACGGTCGAACACCAGCGTGCCGACCGCCATCAGCGTGTAGAACCAGCCGCGGGTCTGATCGATGGCCTCGCAGATGAAGTCGGCCGGATACCGCGCGGCGAACAGCCCGGCGTCGCGGTGCGGGTAGCCGTACTGCGCGAACGGCATCGCCCCCGAGTCGTACCAGGCGTCGATCACCTCCGGCACCCGCCGCGCCCTCGCACCGCACCGGCAGGCGACGGTGACCTCGTCGATGTACGGCCGGTGCGGGTCCAGCCCGCTCAGGTCCCGCCCAGCCAGCTCGCTCAGCTCCGCGAGGGACCCGACGCAGGTCAGGTGCCCATCTTCGCAGCGCCAGATCGGCAGCGGCGTGCCCCAGTAGCGGCTGCGCGACAGCGCCCAGTCGACGTTGTTGGTGAGCCAGTCGCCGTAGCGGCCGTGCTTGACCGACTCGGGATGCCAGGCGGTGGCCTCGTTCTCGCGCACCAGGGCGTCCTTGACCTGCGTGGTCCGGATGTACCAGGACGGCTGTGCGTAGTACAGCAGCGGCGTGTGGCAGCGCCAGCAGTGCGGGTACGAGTGCTCGTACGCCTGATGCCGCAGCAGCAGCCCGCGCGCGGCGAGGTCGGCGACGAGCACGGCGTCGGCGTCCTTGAAGAACGCGCCGCCGACCAGCGCCAGGCCCGGCTCGAACCGGCCGTCGGGCCGGACCGGGTTGACCATCGGCAGGTCGTACGCCCGGCAGGTGGCGAAGTCGTCCGCGCCGAACGCGGGCGCCTGGTGCACCAGACCGGTGCCGTCCTCGGTGGTCACGTATGTTCCGAGGACCACGAAGTGCGCGCCGGGCATCTCCACGAGGGCGAACGGCCGCTCGTACGCCCAGCGCTGCATCTCCTTGCCGGTGAACGACTCCCCGGTGGGCGCCCAGCCCTCGTCGAGCGCCTTCGCCAGCAGCGGCTCGGCGACCACGAGCGACTCGGTGCCGTCGGTGGCCACGACGTACGTCACGTCGGGATGCACGGCGACGGCCGTGTTCGACACCAGCGTCCACGGCGTGGTCGTCCACACCAGCAGCGCCGCGCGGCCCGCGAGGGGTCCGCTGATGAGCGGGAACCGGACGTACACCGAGGGGTCGGTCACGGTCTCGTAGCCCTGGGCCAGCTCGTGGTCGGACAGCCCGGTCTGGTCCCGCGGGCACCACGGCGCCACCCGGAAGTCCTCGACGAGCAGCCCCTTGTCGAAGATCTGCCGCAGCGACCACCACACCGACTCGATGTACTGCGGATCCATGGTCCGATAGGCCCGGTCCATGTCGACCCAGTAGCCCATGCGCTCGGTGAGCCGACCGAATGCGTCCGTGTGCCGGGTCACCGACTCGCGGCACTTCGCGTTGAACTCGGCGATGCCGTACGCCTCGATGTCCTGCTTGCCGGAGAAGCCGAGCTCCTTCTCCACGGCCAGTTCCACCGGCAGCCCGTGACAGTCCCACCCCGCCTTCCGCGCGACGTGGAAACCCTTCATGGTCTTGTACCGCGGGAAGACGTCCTTGAACACGCGCGCCTCGATGTGGTGCGCACCGGGCATCCCGTTGGCCGTCGGCGGGCCCTCGTAGAACACCCACTCCGGCTGCCCGGCGGACTGTTCGAGGGAGCGCGCGAAGATGTCGCGGTCCCGCCAGAACTCGAGAATCCCGCGCTCCAGCGCGCCGAGGTCGACCTGGGCGGGAACCGATGCGTACATGGGGTCAGCTTCGCATCCGCGCAGCCCCGACGAGATGCATTTAATGCCGCGGCGGTCGCCTCGCCAGCGGACGCGACCCGCGGTCGTCGCGATTGTGGGCGCGTCCGCTTGAGCTTCCATCCGGTGGAACCTTCAGGCTTTGTGCATGGATCGCGAATCGGATCTCTACACGATCGGGCAGCTCGCGCAGTGCGCCGGTGTGTCGGCCCGGACCGTCCGGTTCTGGTCGGATCGGGGCGTGTTACCGCCAGTCGGCCGTTCCAGCGGCGGGTACCGGCTCTACGACGCGGTGGCCGTCGCTCGGCTGGAGCTCATTCGAACGCTGCGTGATCTGGGCCTTGGTCTCGATGCCGCCGCAGCGCTGCTGGCCAAGCACGTCACACTGGCCGATCTTGCGGCGGCCCACGTCAAGGCGCTCGATGCGGAGATTCGCACGCTGCGGTTACGGCGCGCGGTCCTGCACACCGTTGCCCGTCGGCAGAGCACTACTGAGGAGATGACCTTGATGAACAAGCTCGCCAGACTGTCCGCGCGGGAGCGCCAGCGCATCATCGACGACTTCGTCGACAGCGCGTTCGACGGTACGGCCGACCCGGACAGTGCCGTCGTCGCCGGCTGGATGCGTGAGCTGCCCGCCGAACTCGGCGAGGAACCCACCGACGAGCAGATCGACGCCTGGCTGGAGCTGGCCGAGCTGATCGCCGACGGCGACTTTCGGCAGAAGATCCGCGCCATGGTGCTGAGCGCCGACGATGACCCACGTCTGGAGTTCGGGCTGAACCTCCGACCGCTCGTCCTTGCCCACGCCGGAGGCGCCGTCGGGCGCGGCGTCGCTGCCGACTCCGTCGAAGGCCGCGAGACACTCGACCGGATCGTTCCGGCCGACCAGCCCGCCGAGGAAGCCGCCGCGCTCGTCACATGGCTGGAGATGGTGGCCGACGCGCGGATCGAGCGCTACTGGCAGCTCCTCAGCAGGCTCAACGCCACCGATGCGGGGCCGCCAGCTGTGCCTGCGTTCGCATGGCTGCTCGCGGCAATGCATGCGCACCGTTGCTGAATTCATCTGACACACGGTCTTAGGCCGCCGGAGTGTTCGCGTCTCTCCAGGCGATTCGGTCGTAGCCGAACGCCAGGCAGGCGTCGCGCAGCTGGCCGAGGATGCAGTCCATCTCAGCACGCAGCACAAACTCTCCATCGATGTTGTATAGCGACAGCAAAGCAGTGACTTGCGGCCGTGGTGGCAGCAGTGGTATCTCGATGCGGGCCTGCCCGGCGGTGGTGACGACCAACGTGCCGCCCCACTGCGGCGGGGCGGCGCTCAGCATGCCGAACAGCAGCAGGCGTTCGATGTGCCGGGCGGCGAGCAGGTCCAGCGTCACAATCTGGTGGCCGTTGCGGTCGGCGATGACCAGTGGGCCGCTGGCGGCGGTGGCCGAACCGGTCGGGCGCAGCACCGAGGAACGGCCGGAGCGCAGCTGATACGTGCAGCCCAGGAGGAACTGGTTCGCGGCGGGCCAGGCCGCCTCGAAGGTGAGTGCACCGATCCCGGATTGCAGCCGGCTCAGCACGACGGTCGGCTGTTGCGCGGTCAGCACGGTCGGCGCCGACGGGTCGGTTCGGCGTGGGGTGAACGCGGCGGCGGACCGCCGCGTCTGTGCCAGATCCGGATGCGGAACCGATTGGAGAACCGGCTGGGACTCGGGTCCGGACAGGTCCAGTGACGTCGACGGTGCCGGGCTCGGTGCGGATGGCGGCGGGTCCGCTGTGATGGGCCGGCGCGGTGGTCGGCGGCCCGCGATGAAGTCGCGGACCGCGGACGCCGCGCCGGTCGCCTCCGCCGGCGCCTCGGTCACCGGGCGGCGACGGTATCGCAGCCACGGGAGGTCTGTCCTGAGCGGAGAGCCTGCGGGTGCGGTCACAGCGCAACGCCGTAGTCGGCGGCGATCTGGGTGATTCCGCCGGCGTACGCGTCGCCGAGCACCTTGAACTTCCATTCCGTGTTGTGCCGGTACAACTCGCCGAGCGCCAGGCCGGTTTCCCGGGTCAGTCCGGCCGCGAGATCCTCGGACCGGACCAGCTCGACGTTGTCGTCGAGATTGAGCACACGGATCGAGCAGGAGCGCAACTGGCCCAGAGAACGGCGCTGGACGGCGCCTTCGTTGACGTAGAGGACCACGACGATCCTGAAGACCTCAGCCGGTACCAGATCCAGATCCACCTCTATCTGCTCGTTGTCGGCGCCGAGAACCTGCTCCAGCTGCCGCACCGACAGGTCCGATGAGGTGAGTTGGTTGAAGAAGACGAAGTGCCGGTCGGACAGCGCCTTGATTCTGGCGTCGCACAGGATGGCCGCCACGACGAGGTTGTCGGCGAGCGTCTGCTCGGCGCCGGCGAGGAACCGGACGCCGAGCACCACACCGCGCAGCCCGGGAATCTCCCGGGTCAGCCCGACGTTGGCGCCCCGCTTCATCGGCGTCATGGTAAGTCCAGGTCGGAGCCGGAGAACTTGGTCCGCAGGAAGTTGCCCTGGATCAGCAATGCGTCGGCATCCTGGCTGCGTACTGCGACTAGCACGCCCGACGCCGTCTGATGGAGTAATTCGAGTTGCTCCAGCAGTTCCTCGGTGGGCTGCGGGAGTTGCCGCGCGGCGTCGTCCAGGGCCAGGTAAGTGTGCAAGGTCGTGGGCAGGTAGTCCTCCAGGGTGCCGCGGATGAGCACGACAGCATGGATGTCCAGCGGCCGGGTCTGCGCGGTGCCGACGATCTCCCGCAGCGTATCGGTGAGCCAGCGGGCGCGCACGACCGCATGACCGGGTAGCCGACCCGCGTTGCGGTTGATGAAGCGCTCGGCGTCCGTCAGTCGACGCACCATCGCCGCGGGATCGTCCTCGGGGTCGGGACTGTCCGGAACGTGTGCTGGAGACCCGGCATCGGGCTCGCGCCTGAACCATCGCACGGAGCAGTCAGCCGCTTTGCTCGTTCCGCCGGACACGCTCAAGGTATGGCTTCGCCCGCTCGATCTGCCCCTCGATCGCCTGGACAGTCTGCGCCATCGACTCCACCGCCTGGGCCCGGAACGTATCGACCGCATCCATGGTAGCGAAGATGTTGTCGAACGCGGCCTGTAGCCGGGAGATGTCGATCGTGGACGTCGCCGCCTGCTCGTTGATGGCCGCGCCCTGCATCCGCAACTGCTGCGATGTCGCCTCGATGATGTTCGATGTTGTGGTGCTGAGCGCGGTGACCTGGTCGAGGACGAGCTTCTGCCTGGCGAGCGCCTGTGAAACCATGACCGCGATCCGCAGTGCCGCGATCGTTGTGGTCTGCGCCCGGTCGACGCCCCGGATCAGCTCCAGGTTGTTCCTGCGGATGAGGTCGAGGGCCATGTAGCCCTGCACGTTGACGGCCATCTGGGTCATGATGTCCTGCCGGCGCTGCCGGATGGGGAACAGCACGTCGGCGCGCAGCGTGGCGGCGTCTTCGTCGCTTCCCGCTGCCTCGAGTGCCGCGACCTTGTCCTCCACGGCCTGGTCCAGGGCGGCGGCGAGCTCGTTGTACTCACCGAGCCGCCCCATCGTGGCCCACATGCTGGCCTTCTCGTTCTCGATCGCCGCATTGTCCTTGCGCAGGTCGTTCTGCCCGGCGTCCAACGCCTTGATGATGGCGTTGAGGTGGGACTGTGCGGACTGGTACCTGGCGAAGTACCGGTCGATCTTGTCACCGCCGGGTAGCCACTTCAGCAGCTTCTTCGCACCGGTCAGGTCTGACCGGCTCGGATCGAGCTCGGTGATCGTATGGCGCAGATCGATCAGCGTGTTCGAGACGCGGGTCTGTGCGTCGTCGCGCTTGGCGCCCTTACCCACCGCGGCAGCGGGCCGATCGAGCATGCGGTTTGACATCTGGGCGGCCGCGCGCATGTCCTGATCGCCCATCGTGGTGATCGACGAGACCTTCTTGGTGAACTCCGGCGACCTGGTGTCGAGCGCCACGAGTTCGTCGACAAAGGTGGCCGCTTTGGCCCGCAGTTCCTGTTGTTTCTGCGTCGGTACGGGCACCGCGCCCGCCGCCTGCTGTGGCTCGACGACAACAACAGCCGCGGGCGGGGTCAGCACGAGAGCGCCGCCGCCCAGATCCAGTTCGGACATCCGTTGATCAGATCCCCTCAGCCGACGCGCACACCGAAGTCGGTGGCGATCCCATGCAGTCCGGAGGCGTAGCCCTGGCCCACCGCGCGGAACTTCCACTCGCCGTTGTGCCGGTAGAGCTCACCGAAGATCATAGCGGTCTCGGTCGACGCGTCCTCGCTCAGGTCGTAGCGAGCGAGTTCGACACCCCCGTCCTGGTTGACCACCCGGATGAACGCGTTGCGCACCTGGCCGAACGACTGCGAACGCTGGTCCGCATCGTAGATCGAGACCGGAAACACGATCTTGTCACACTCGGCTGGAACCGTGGCGAGATCAACGAGGACCTGCTCGTCGTCGCCGTCACCGCCCCCGGTCAGGTTGTCGCCGGTGTGCTCGACCGAGCCGTCCGGACTCTTCAGGTTGTTGAAGAAGACGAAGTGCTGGTCGGACAGGATCTTGCCCGAACTGCCGAGCATCAGCGCGCTCGCGTCGAGGTCGAAGTCGGCGCCCGTGGTGGCCCGTTCGTCCCAGCCGAGACCGACCATCACCGCCCGCAGGTTGGGTGCTTGCTTGGTGAGCGACACGTTCCCGCCCTTTGTCAGGCTGACCGACATTGCATTCCCCCTCGGGATGTGGACTCCGAAACCGCTTCGTACGGCTCGCAGCCTAACGACTCCATATGGTCAGAGTGCATGCCCAAACGGCTGATTTTTCCGGTCTTGTGGCATGATGCCCGTTACTGTTGTGGCCAAAAGACAAGCCGAGTTCTATATATTAAGGGTGGGGAAGTAGAAATGGGCGTAAGCCTGACCAAGGGTGGCAACGTCTCGCTCACCAAGCAGGCTGGCCCGGCCGGCCTCTCGGCCGTCACGGTGGGTCTGGGCTGGGATGCTCGCACCACCACCGGCGTCGAGTTCGACCTCGACGCGTCGGCGATCATGGCTGGCGCCGACGGCAGGGTGCTCTCTGACAAGCACTTCATCTTCTTCGGCAACCTGAAGAGCTCGGACGGTTCGGTCGAGCACACCGGCGACAACCTGACCGGCGCGGGCGACGGCGATGACGAGCAGATCAACGTCCAGATCTCGACCCTTCCGTCCGAGGTCGAGAAGATCGTGTTCTCCGTCTCAATCTACGATGCGGAGCAGCGTTCGCAGTCGTTCGGCCAGGTGCGCAACGCCTTCATCCGGGTGGTCAACCAGGCTGGCGGCGCCGAGCTCGCTCGCTACGACCTGAGCGAGGACGCGTCGACGGAGACCGCCATGGTTTTCGGTGAGCTCTACCGGCACAACGGCGAGTGGAAGTTCCGCGCGGTGGGCCAGGGCTACGCCTCCGGACTGCGTGGAATCGCCACCGATTACGGCGTCAACGTAGCCTAACAGCCGTTCAAATGACGCTCCTCAAAACGTTCGGATGGCCGCTTTCCGGCACTGCGGTCGTGCTCGCTGCGGCATTTCTTTTCGGCGGGCTCAAAGCATTCCTGATTGTCGGCATCTTGTGTGTGCTGGAAGTATCCCTGTCGTTCGACAACGCAGTGGTCAATGCCACCGTTCTGGGCCGGATGAACGCGCGATGGCAGCGGCTGTTCTTGACCCTGGGCATTCTCATCGCGGTCGTCGGGATGCGGCTGGTGTTCCCGCTGCTGCTGGTCGGTATCACCGCGCGGCTCAACCCGGTCGAGGTCATCCAGTTGGCGTTGAAGGGTGGCGAGGCGGACCAGCCCGGCACCTATGCCTACCTGCTGCACCAGGCGCACCCGAGCATTGCCTCGTTCGGCGGAATGTTCCTGCTGACGCTGTTCCTGGACTTCTTCCTGCAGGACCGGCGAGTCCGGTGGCTGGGCTGGCTGGAGCGGCCGCTGAGTCGCATCGGCCGGCTTGACCAGGTGGCGGTGGTCGTGGCGCTGGCCGTGCTCGTCGTCGCTGCGGTGACGTTGACGGATGAGGCTGGCACCGTGATGATCGCCGGTGTCCTCGGTGTCGGAACATATGTGCTGGTAAATGCCCTGGGCGAGCTGTTCGAGACCGAGGGCGGCGCAGAGGAGCCGGCCGGAATCCACGGCGACGCCGCCAACGTCGAACGGTCGCTGTCCGGGGGAAACGGCGTTGGCCAGGTGGCGGGGAGGGCCGCCTTCTTCCTGTTCCTCTACCTCGAGGTGCTTGACGCGTCATTCTCGTTCGACGGCGTCATCGGCGCGTTCGCGATCAGCCAGAACATCTTCATCATCGGCGCAGGCCTCGGCGTCGGCGCGATGTACATCCGATCGATGACTGTGTACTTAGTCCGCAAGGGAACCCTGCAGAGCTACGTGTATCTGGAGCACGGCGCCCACTGGGCGATCGGCGCGCTGGGGCTGATTCTGCTGATCGGCATCGGCCACGAGGTGCCCGAGATCGTCACCGGCCTGGTAGGTGTCACCTTCATCGTCGCGGCCTTCATCTCGTCGGTGCTGCGCAACCGGCGGGGCGGGCGCTCCGCCGCCGCACAAGAGCGTCGTGAGATGCTCGCCGGCCGTCCGTAAGGAGACCTCATGCCAATCGACTACACCAAGCGGCCCGCCCCGCCGCCCGCCGCTCCCGTCGCTCCCGCCCCTCCTGCCGCTCCCGTCGCTCCCGCGAAGGTGACGCTCACCAAAGCGGCGCCGAAGGTCTCACTGACCAAACAGGGAAGCACCACTGGAGTCCTGCGGGTCAACCTCAACTGGAACGCCCAGCCCGCCCAGGTCGGCCGGACCGGCCTTTTCAAACGCGGGCCGGCTGGCATCGACCTCGACCTCGGCTGCCTGTTCGAGTACAGCGACGGTTCCAAGGGTGTCGTGCAGGCCCTCGGCAACAGCTTCAGGGACGAACATACGTTCGGTCGTGAACCGATCTGCTGGCTCGACGGCGACGACCGCAGCGGCACCAACAGCGGTGGCGAGAACCTCTTTGTCGATCTCCGCCACGGGGCCGTCATCCGCCGCATCCTGATCTTCGCGTTCATCTACGAGGGGGTGCCGAACTGGGCCGACGCGAACGCGGTCGTGACCATGTTTCCGGTCGGTGGCCCGCAGGCCGAGATTCGGCTCGACGAACCCGATCCGTTGGCGATGACGTGCGCGATCGCGTTGCTTGAGGGGAACGGCCGGGAGGTCTCCGTTCGCCGGGAGGTCCGCTACATTCGCGGTGGCCAGCGGTTGCTCGACCACACCTACCACTGGGGCATGCAGTGGACCGCGGGTCGAAAATGACCGTTGACGCAGAGGGGAAGCGCTCATGAGTGTAAGTCTGCAAAAAGGCCAGACCGTCTCTCTGACGAAGGCCAGCGGACCCACACTGACCAAGGTACGGATGGGACTTGGCTGGGACGCGGTGAAGAAGCGCGGGTTCTTCGGAGGACTGAAGGCGCAGAGCATCGACCTCGATGCGTCGTGCCTGCTCTTCGACCGTAGCGGCGCCTTGGTCGACCAGGTGTGGTTCCAGCAGTTGCGCGGTGCTGGCGGCGCGGTTCAGCACACCGGCGACAACCTCACCGGTGCCGGCGATGGCGACGACGAGAGCATCATCGTCAACCTGCCCGCGTTGCCGGCAACGGTGCAGACCTTGGTGTTCGTGGTGAACTCATTCACCGGGCAGAGCTTCGCGCAGATCGAGAATGCCTACTGCCGGCTGGTCAACGAGGTGAACGGCGCAGAGCTAGCCCGGTATGACCTGTCGGGGTCCGGGTCGCACACCGCGCAGGTGATGTGCAAGGTTTCCCGCGACGCGAACGGGTGGGCGATGACCGCCATCGGTGCCAAGGCATCCGGCCGGACATTCCGGGACCTGCTTCCTGTCGTGACCGCTCACCTCTAAGACGCGACTGGTGCGCCACTTCGCCCATGTGCCGGCGGTTGAACACCGCCGGCTCTTCGCTCTCTCACCACTGGAATTCGACCGCACGGCCGATGCCGCGACGTTAGCCGTCGCGCTGGGCGCGACGCTCTACATGCCCGGGAACCGGCCCCGCTTGGCCGACGATCTACAGCGGCTTGCGCTCTTCGGGGGGCTCAGCGCCGTGATCTGCCTGGAGGACGCGATTGGTGATGCGGAGGTCGCCGACGCCGAGCGCAACGTCGTCGCCCAGCTCCGGGACTACGCATCCCGCCGGTGCGCCGCACCGCTGCTGTTCCTGCGGGTCCGTCGGCCTGAACAGATCCCAACGCTTGTGGAGGCGCTCGGGGCGGATGCCGGCATCTTGTCCGGGTTTGTCCTGCCAAAGTTCACCGACCTCAACGGCGCCGCGTTCCTGGACACGCTCGACGACACCGCGACGGTGTATGACATCAGGCTCCTCGCGATGCCGGTCATCGAATCGGCCGAGGTCATCCACAAGGAGACCCGGCTCGACACGCTTGGCGGCATTCGCGCCCTGCTGGCCAAGCATCGCAGCAAAATCCTGGCGGTGCGGCTCGGGGCCACCGATTTCGCTGGTGCCTACGGCATCCGGCGCGGTCCGACGCTGACCGTCTACGACGTCGGAGTCCTCGCCGATGTCATCACCGACGTGGTTAACCTGCTGGGCCGGGCCGACGGCTCCGGCTACGTTGTCACCGGTCCGGTGTGGGAGTACTTCACACCGGACCTCGACGGGCTGTGCCGCGAGACGGCCCTCGACCTGGCTAACGGGCTGATCGGCAAGACGGTAATCCACCCCCGCCACCTTCCGGTGGTGCACGCGCTCATGGTCGTCAGCGCCGAGGAATACGCCGACGCTATGGACATCCTGCGATCGGACAGTGAGCACTGGGGTGCGCGTGCGTCGAGCTACGGCAACAAGATGAATGAGTCGAAGCCGCATCGCGCATGGGCCGAGCGGGTGCTCAGCCGGGCCACGGCGTTCGGCGTGGCCGCCGAGAACGTCGGCGTGACCGACCTGCGCCTGGCCGGTACGCCCACGTGAACGACACCGGGCACCCGGCCCCCTGGGCCGGCCGCTGGGTCACCGACCGGCTGGGTGTGACGATACGGACCACGACGTCGCCGGTCGGGCTCACCATTGCCGACCTGGTCGGGCTGGCGTTGCGGCGCAACCCGCGCCGGGCGCACCTCCTCGTCTCAACCATCCTGGGCAAGCATGTCCCGGCCGATCCGCGGCTCGTCCTCGGCGCCGGCCTGCTGCTCGGCGCACTCGTCGGTGATCTACTGCGCGGGACCTCGACGCTGCCCGCCGGGCTTGGCGCGCAGCTGCGCACCGCGCTCACGCCGCAGGATCCGGGGCGGGCTGCTGCCGCTGCGGCGCTGCCGGCGGCGGTGCCGGTCGGTGCGGAATCCGCCGTCGTCGTCGGCTACGCGGAGACGGCCACCGGGCTCGGGCACGCCGTCGCCGACGCCCTCGGTGACGCCGTGTGCCTGCATTCGACTCGACGGGCCGTGCCCGGCATGGTGCCCCTGGGCGGGTTCACCGAGGAGCACTCGCACGCCACCGAACACCTGCTCCTGCCCGCCGACCCGGCTGTGGTCCTTAACGACCTGCCGCTGGTATTGGTGGACGATGAACTGAGCACTGGAACCACGGCGCTGAACACCATCGCGATGCTGCACCGGCTCCGGCCCCGCCGCCGGTACGTCATCGCCGCGCTAGTCGACACGCGATCGCCCGCCGACCAGCTACGGATGGCGCGGGCGGCTGCTGCGCTCGACACCGAAATCGAGGTCGTGGCGCTGGTCAGTGGCAGTCTGGCGTTCGCCGGCACGCATGTGCCGATCGACCTGATGCCCGCGAGCGTGCCACGGCACGGGACGCTCGAGCGGATCGAGGTCGACTGGCCCGCCGGACTGCCGGGAACCGGCCGGCACGGCTTCACTCCCGCAGACCGGGCACGGCTCGATGTGATCGTCACCGACATCGCCGCCCGGATACCGGTCGACGCCGGTCCACTGCTGGTCCTCGGCACTGAGGAGCTGATGTACACCCCGCTGCGCATCGCCGCCGCGCTCGCGGACCGCCTCGGCGACGTCCGCTTCTCGACCACCACGCGCTCGCCGGCCGTGGTGGTCGACGACCCGGGTTACCCGCTGCGTAGCCGCCTGGTCTTCGCTGCCCACGACAACCCACCGGGCGGCGGCGAACGCTACGCCTACAACGTCGAGGCGGCCACCGTGCTCGTAGTCGTGGATCCGGCCGGTGACACCCCGGCGCTGCACAGGCCCGACGGTCTGCTCACGGCGTTGACGAACGTCGCGGACCGGGTCCTGGTCGCGACGGTCGGAGAGGAGCGGTGAACGCGCCGCTGCACGGGCCACAGTTCGGGTCGTACCAGCCTGACGAGGTCGCCTGGCTCCTCACTGACCTGTCAGATGTGGCGCTGGAGGCGCCCGCCGAGGACCGTGAGGAGGCGATCCAGTCCGGCCGGGCCCACTACGCCGAATCGCTGCCGGTGGAGTACCAGCCGTCCGAGGAGTACCAGGCGCTGTTCCACGCGGCGCTCGACGCCACCGCCCACAGGATCGCCCACGACGTGGGGGTCGTCGCCGAGCAGATCCTGCGGCACCGCGGCGACAACGCCGTGCTGGTTTCGTTGGCCAGGGCTGGCACCCCCATCGGTATCCTGATTCGTCGCTGGATTCAGCAGCGGTATGGCATCACCTTGCCGCATTACAGCGTCAGCATCGTCCGGGGACGAGGACTGGATATGGCCGCCATGCGGTACATCGCCGTGCACCACCGCCCGGTCGATGTGATGTTCGTGGATGGCTGGACCGGCAAGGGCGCGATCACCCGGGAGCTCACCGCGGCGCTCGGCCGGCTGCGCGAGACCACCGCGGTCGATTTTCCATCGGATCTTGCGGTGCTCGCAGACCCAGGCGGATGCGTACGCTTCTATGGCAGCCGCGACGATTACCTGATTCCCTCCGCGTGCCTGAACTCGACCGTTTCGGGCCTGGTATCGCGCACCGTGCTCAACGACGTGCTCATCGGCCCCGGCGACTTCCACGGCGCCAAGTACTACGCACATCTGGCGGCCACCGACATGTCAGCGCTGTTTCTGGAGACGGTGACCGCGCGGTTCGCGGCCGTGAACGACGCAGTCGACAAGTGCCGGCAAGGGGACCGGTCACCGACCTGGGCCGGGTGGCGGGCGGTCGAGCGAATCAGCGCCGCATACGGCATCAATGACGTCAATCTCGTCAAGCCAGGCGTTGGCGAGACGACCCGTGTGCTGCTGCGCCGGGTGCCCTGGCGGGTTCTGGTGCGAGCGGACGCCGTCGCCAGCCTCGAACACGTGCGACTCCTCTCCGAGCAGCGTGGCGTCCCGATCGACGTGGTGGACGACCTGCCGTACTCCTGCATCGGGCTGATCCGGCCCTACGCCGGGTGATGTGTGCCTTGCGTTCTTCCGTGACCGTCGCGTGTGATCTGGACCGGACACTCATCTACTCGCGGTCGGCGATGGGGTCGGACGCCGAGGCGGCACAGCTGCATCTGGTCGAAATGTACGAGGGCCGGCCGCTCTCGTTCTACACACGCAACACCCACCGGCTGCTCGACGCGCTGCGGACGATGGCCGAGTTCGTGCCGGCGACGACCCGGACCGTCGCTCAGTACCGCCGGATCGCCTGGGCAACGGAACCGGCGTACGCAGTCACTTCCAACGGCGGCCGGATCCTTGCCGGTGGGCGCGTCGACGAGGATTGGTCGGCGCGGATGGCCGGCGTGCTAGCGCGGGAATGCGCGTCGTTCGCGGAGGTCGGCGAGCACGTCCGTGCGACCGCGAATCAGGAGGGAATCCGCAGATGGCACGAGGCCGACGGAATGTTTCACTACACAGTGATGGAGCGCGCCAAGCTTCCGTCTGGCCTCATCGATGACCTGTCGGGCTGGTGCACCGAACGCGGCTGGACCGTTTCGGTGCAGGGACGCAAGCTCTATTGCGTGCCGAAGCCGCTGGCGAAATCCGCAGCGGTCGCCGAGGTGCACCACCGCGTCGGCGGAAGCCGGCTGCTGGCTGCCGGCGACTCGATACTCGACGCGGAACTGCTCGCCGTCGCCGACGCGGCGATCCGCCCGGCGCACGGTGAACTGCACCGCATCGACTGGCACTGCCCCGACCTCACCGTCACGCAGCGCTCCGGCATCCTCGGCGGCGAGGAGATCGTCGCCTGGCTCCTGGCCACCGCCGCGCCCACGGGATGACGTACCAGGCGGATCCACGGGTCTTCTCCTGCGTCGGGGCAACGGCCTGGCGATGAGATTCTCGGCTGGTAGGCAGCCATACCGGTATCCCTCGGCCTTGACGCGGCCACCTGACCAGAGGAGACACAAAGCATGGCCATCGTGCTGGTGAAGGGCCAGAACACCGCGCTCGCAGCGAACGACGTGCGGGTCGTGGTGGAGGTCGCCTGCCCGACCGACCTCTCGGCGCTGTTGGTAACGAATGACGACAAGGTGCGCTCCGACGCCGACTTCGTCTTCTACAACCAGCCCGACGGGCCCGGGGTATCCTGCCGTCAGCCGGGAGCCGGGCAATCGTGGCACGTCACGGTCAGCACCGGCGCCGTGCCGGCCGATGTGGACAAGGTCCGGATCGTGATGAGCGTCGACGGGACCGGCCTGCGGTTCGGGCAGGTGACCCCACCCGTCGCCCGGATCTTCGACGCGGCCGGAACGGAGCTCATCCAATACGTGGTCAGCGGTCTCACGACCGAGAGCATCGTGATCGCGGTGGAGTTGTACCGGCGGGCCGGCACATGGAAAGTACGTGCCGTCGGTCAGGGGTATGCCGGTGGTCTCGCCGACCTCATCCGCGACCACGGCGTGACCGTCGACGATGCGCCGGCCGCCACGTCCCAGCCGGTCACGCCCCCGCCCGCCGTGCCGTCGCAGGTCGTCGCGGCCCAGGTCGCCAGCGCCCAGCCGCATCATGTCCAGGCGCAGCCCGCGTCTGCGCCGTACGCCCAGGCGCAGCCCACACAGCCGCAGTACACCCGTCCATCCCCACCGCAACGGCCAGCGGACCAGCCGGTGGGCAGGCCCGGCGCTCCGGTGAGCCTGACCAAGGGTCAGCGGGTCTCGCTGCGCAAGCAGGACGGCTCAGCGCTCACCCTGGTCCGGATGGGGCTGGGATGGGACCCACTGCGCAGGCGTAGCCTCTTCGGTAACCGCGAGGTCGACATCGACCTGGACGCCTCGGCGATCCTTTTCGCCGACCACCAGCCGGTGGACCTCGCCTTCTACAACCAGCTCCGCAGCAAGGACGGATCGGTCCTGCACACCGGCGACAACCGCACCGGGGACGGCGACGGTGACGACGAGTCCATCATCGTCGATCTGGCCAGGGTGCCCGCGTATGTCACCACAGTCATCTTCGTGGTTACCTCCTACCAAGGGCACACGTTCCAGCAGGTTCAGGCCGCGTTCTGCCGGCTGGTCGACGAGACGACCCGCGCGGAACTGGCCCGCTATACGCTCTCCGGAGGCGCCCTCAGCACCGGGATGGTCATGGCCAAGGTCTTCCGGGACGGCAACACCTGGAAGATGATGGCGATCGGCGAGCCCGTGCAGGGCAAGCAACCTCTGGAACTGATCCCTGCCCTGGGGCGTTTCCTGTAGCCGTGCCGCATCCGGGTTCATCGGCACCAGGAGGGAACATGACGCTGGTCCTCGTGAAGGGGCAGAACGCGCCCCTGGTCGCAAGCTGGCTCAAGGTGACCGTCGACGCTGCCGTCGCGGTCGACCTGTCCGCTGTGCTGCTCGCGGAGACGGGGCGTGTCAGGTCCGACGGAGACTTCGTCTTCTACAACCAACCGAAGGGTGCGGGGTTGTCGTGGCGGCCATTTGACGGCGGTGGGGCGCAACGGGTCGAGGTCGACCTGTCCGCGCTCCCCGCCGATGTGGTGCGCATCCTGGCGGTGGTCAGCCGGGATGGCCCCACCGCGACCTTCGGTGGTGTCCCGGCGCCGGTGGCCCGAGCCACCGACGCCACCGGCGCGGAGCTGGCGACATTCTCCATCGACGGGCTGAGCGCGGAGCGCGCGGTGATCGCCTGGGAGCTGTACCGCCGTGGCGGCGGCTGGAAGATACGGGCCGTCGGCCAGGGCTATTCGGGCGGTCTCGCGGAGTTGGCGGTGGTCCACGGGGTGGACGTGGAGCAGGACGAGCCGCCTCCGGCCTCAGCCGAGTCGTACCGGCCGGCGCCGGCTGTGCCCGCCCCGCCGGTGGGTGGGGTCCCGCAGGAGCGCCTCTGCGAGCAGGTGCGCGGTGTCTTCGAGGACGCGGCCCGCTCGGCGTACGCACTGCGGTCGGCCATCGGTTACGCGGCCCAGCGCCGCGACGACGAGATCAGCGAACTGCTCGCCGATCCACGCTTCCGGAACTCTCCGGAGACTGCCTCGGCCCGCGCCGAAGCGGACCGCAGACATGACGAGCTGGTGAGCCGAGCCGAGTCGGACCACCGCCGTGACGTCGCGCAGCTCGTCAGCGAGCTGCGCGGCCTGGCGGTCACGCTGCCGGCTCCGATGGCGGGCTGGGACAGTCCGGCATGGCGGGGACGGCTCCCACCCCCGACGACAGCGGCGGCGATTCGGGTCGGCGAGCTACACGTCCCGGAGGCTCCGCAGCTGCGGATCCCCCTGCTGTTCCGGCTTCCGCTGACCCGTGCGCTGTGGATCGATTCGGCCAACGTCGATCGACCGGCCGCCGTGTCGATGGCCCGTTCGATTGTGGTCCGGCTGCTCGCTGCCCATCCGGCCGGCTGGTTGGGCGTTTCAGTGGCGGATCTCGCGGGTGGGGGCACCGCCGCCCTCGCGCTCGATCCGACCGGCGCACCGGGTTCCGGGCGGTTGTCCCCCCCGGTCGCTACGACGCCCCAGCAGCTCAACGCACTCCTCGACAATCTTGTCGACCGCGTCGACCTGGTTCAGATGGCGATGCGCGCGGGCACCGTGGGGACGCTACCGGGCACGATCGACGGCGGCCGCCGGTTGCTGGTGCTCCACGACTTTCCGTACGGATTCGACGAACGTTCGGTCGCCCAACTGCAGTACCTGCTCAGCGAGGGGCCAGCGGCAGGTGTCCACCTCCTGATGGTCGCCGATCCGGCGGACTCCTCCACGCTCGGTCCGTTGATCTCGGCGATGTGGCGCTCGATGTCACGGCTGCCGGTAGTCTCCGACGATCACATGGGTGACCCTTGGGTAGGGTTGACATGGACCTTCACCCCGGACGCGCCCGCCGGCAGCACTGCCGTGGACGAGATCCTGGCTCGCCTCGCGCGCGGGGCGGACGGTCGGTGAACCGGCCGGTGGAACACGCCCGCAGCGGCGTCCCGCCGTTGGCGGTCTTCGCCCTGCCGCGCCGCGTCGTTCCCGATCCGGCGACAGGCGCGGCGCTGGTCATTCCCCGCCGGGCGGCGGGGCGCTGACGTCAGCGGCGGCGCTTGTGCTGGGCGCGGCGAGCCAGCGGTGCGTCGTCGAGGATGACGATGCACTTGTTCTCCAGCCGGACCCAGCCGCGGCTGGCGTACTGCGCCAGCACCTTGTTCACCGACTCCCGGGACGCGCCGACGAACTGGGCCAGCTCGGTCTGGGTGAGGTCGTGCACGACCCGCGTCGCGCCGTCCTCGGCCACGCCGAACTGGTTGGCGAGCTGGATGAGCTGGCCGGCGACCCGGCCGGGCACGTCGGTGAAGAGCCGGTCGTGGACGGTGGCCCGGTTGCCGCGGATCCGGCGGGCGACGACCTGCAGCAGCTGCTCGGCGACGTGCGGGCGCTGGGCGATCCAGCGGTACAGCGCGGTCTTGTGCAGCCGGGCCAGCCGCGCGCCGGACACGACCGTCGCGGTGGTGACCCGCGGGCCGCCGTCGAGCAGCTCGATCTCGCCGAACTGGTCCGACGGGCCGAGCAGCGCCAGCAGCCCCTCGCGACCGTCGTGGGAGCGGCGGCTGAGCTTCACCTTGCCGTCCAGCAGGACGTAGAGGTAGTCGGCGGTCTCGCCCTCGCGGAACAGCACCGTGCGGCGCTGGGCGTGGACGATCTCGAAGTCGCGCTCGAGCGACTCGGCCGCGTCCACGTCCGCGTACTCGAACAGCTCGGCCGTGCGCACGAGTTCGGGTGAATATGTCGTTGACATGGGCCCTCCCGGAGCGGCGCGGTACCAAGTACCGTTAGGACGGTACTAGATCCCATGGCGGCGGGGCAACAGCCTGTCCGACGATGCGCGAGGATGGCACGGTGAGCGGAATCCCCGTACGAGAGCGCCTGGTCGATGCGGCGTTGGACCTGTTCGATGAGCGCGGCTACGAGCAGACGACCGCCGATGACATCGCCGACCGCGCGGGCGTCGGCCGCACGACGCTGTTTCGGCACTACCGGTCCAAGGAAGACGTGATCTTCCCGGACCACGATCGGCTCGTCACGGCCGTGCGTGAGCGCCTGGCCACCTCCAGCGCCGACACGGCGCTCGTCGCGGTGACCGACGCGGTGCGGCTGGTGCTGCTGCGCTACATCGAGGAGGGCGACCGCGCCCGGCGCCGCTACGCGCTGACCAGCCGGGTGGCCGCCCTGCGCGACCGGGAGATCGCCAGCGTCGCGCGCTACCAGCGGCTCTTTCGCGAGTTCATCGCCGAGTGGATGGGCCCGGCACCGGGCGCGGCGCTGCGCGCCGAGCTGATGGCCGCCGCCGTGGTCTCGGCGCACAACCATGTCCTGCGCCGCTGGCTGCGCCGCGACGCCGCGGACCCGGCCGCCGAGCTGGACGCGGCCATGGCCCAGGTGGTCTCGCTGTTCACCCGCCCGGACGAGCCGGCGGGCGGCGGCTCCACGGTCGTCGTGCTGCGCGACCTCCGCGACCCCGAATACGTCGCGGCCACCATCCGCCGGGCCCTTCAGCAGGCCTGAGGTATTGCCAACGGACCGAACAGGCAGTTGTTCCAGCTCACCACGGTGAGTCCAGTAGCCGTTGAGCTCTGAGGCAGCGAAGTCGGGTCCGGACGCGATGACGCTGGAGAGCCGCCCGCTCCGCGCCACGGCGGTCGGGTGGGCGCGGGGCGGGCGGATAGGAGTCACTGCTCGCGGCAGAACTCCTTGATCGGGTAGCCGACGTGGCGGTCGGCGGTCGGGAGGTGGCCGAGGATGCGGTGGCCCGGCTTCAGCTCGGTCGAGTTCAGCACGGCGCCGCCGGGGCCGAGGACGCGGACGTGCCAGTCGTCCTGCAGGATCAGGTTGACCGTACGCCCGTCGGCCGAGACGGCGTCGATCGAGATCAGCGGACGAGTCTCGATTTTGACCCGGCCGACCGTGACCGCGCGCGCCCGCCCGTCGGTGTCGACGGCCAGCACCTTGCTGCCCGCCTCTAGCTCGCTCAGGTATTGGGTGCGGCCGTTGGGTCCCACAGTGTACGAGTGGATCGCGCCCGCGTTCACCCGGAACGGCCGGGTCGGCATGTACGGCAGCGGATGCGTCTCGCTCACGCACAGCACCATGCCCTTGGAGTGTGATCCGACCAGGATGCCCTCGTTCTTGCCGAAGTAGGTGCAGGTGTCCACGCAGGCCCGCTCGCCCATTCCGACGTGCCGGGTCCGGGTGACCTCCAGCTCGACCAGCTCGATCCGGCCGGTTCCGGCGGAGGCGGCGAGGCGCAGCGCGGTCGCGTCGCCAACCTGCGTGGCCGCCATCAGCACGCCGTCCGAGCCGACCTCGAGCACGCCGTAAAGGATCTCGGCCTCCTCGGCGTCGTGGGCGAGCGTGACGATGGTGCCGTTTGCACCGGCCGCCGCGGCCAGCACGATCTCCAGCGGGATCTTCGTGGGGTCGCGGAAGTCGAGCACGGCGACCGCCTCGTTGCGGGCCGCGGTGCAGGCCTCCTCCAGGGTCGGCGCGTCGACGATCTGGACGTACCGGCCGAAGCGGATGCCGGGGTGCGACTCGACCAGTTCGGCATGCTTGGCCGTGGGGCCGGGCAGCACCACGGTGTCGGCCGCGCCGAAGTCGGCGGGGATCGGCTCGCCGTCGCCGATGACGAGCACCCGGCCCACCGTGGGCGGCAACCCCGCCAGGGAGTCCGGGTCGGCGGTCACGAGGGCGTCGATGCGCTGGTGTACCGCCTCTTCCAGGATCGCCGCGGTGGCCGCACCCGCCCCGCGGATGTCAAGCCAGCACAGCCGCTGATCCGTCATGGTGTCCTCCTGTGATGTCGGTGAACGGCTCGATGGGGTACTGGTGGATGAGCCGGGCGATCTTCTTGGCCAGTCGCTCGGGATCGGCGGCCTGGAACAGGTTGCGGCCCATCGCCACGCCGGCCGCCCCGCCAGCCATCGCGTCGGCCACGAACTGCAGCAGTTCGGTGTCGCTGCCCCGGCGCGGCCCGCCGGCCACCAGCACCGGGATCGGGCAGATGCCGGTCAGTTCGAGCATCCGCGAGACCGAGCCGGGATAGACCGTCTTGACCAGGTCGGCGCCGAGGTCGGCGGCGATGGTGACGGCGTGCGCGACCAGGGCCGGGTCGGATGGGTCGGTGATCTTCGGGCCGCGCGGATACATCATCGCCATGAGCGGCAGGTTCCAGCGGTCGCAGGCGTCGGCGATCCGGGCGAGGTCCTGAATCTGCTGGTGTTCCTCCAGCGAACCCATGTTGACGTGCACGCTGACTCCGTCGGCGCCGATCCGGATCGCCTCCTCCACGGCCGTGACCATGTATTTGGCGTCCGGGTCGAGCGCGTGTCCGGTGCTCGCGTTGAGGTGCACGATCAGCGACATCTCGGCGAACCGGTCCGGGTGTATGTGCCGGACGCTGCCCTTGTGCACGATGACCGCGTCCACGCCGCCGGCCGCGAGGTGACCCATGAGGCGATCCAGCGAGCTGGTCCGGGTGACGATGGGGCCGTCGGCGATGGAGTGGTCGACCGGTGCGATCAGCAGGCCGGCCGTGCTGTGGTGGTGAAGCCTGCGCAGTCGTAACGACCGCGCCGCGTGACTGTGCAAAGTGATCTCCTGCCTTTCCTGCTTCCGGCCGGCGGATCCCGGTGAACCGCAGCCAAATCGATGCCGGATTCAGCGAATGCTCATCCGCGCCATCATTCCCATGGCACTGTGGCCGACCATGTGGCAGTGGTACGGATAGACCCCGCGGGTGCTTGTCGAAGTTCGCCACGAACGTGACCGTCTCGCCCGGCCACAACAGCACGGTGTCCTTCCAACCGGATTCCACGGCGGGCGCCGGCCGCCCGTTCCGTGAGGTCAGTCGGAATTGGGTGAGGTGCATGTGGAAACGCCCAGCCGCAAGATGTCTCGACGATCGGGCACGGTCTTTCCTCCTCACACGGTTCGCCGTCCGTTTCCGATGTCATTCGATGATGCGGGCGGCGCGTTCTCTTTCCGGATGCGGACGGCGCCGGTCGTCACATCTGTCACGGTCTTGATGATCGCGGTCACCGACGGGTGCCCGGGTAATTGCCGGAAAGCGATTCCGGTGCGATCGTCGGGGCATTCCTTGCATAGTCTCGGACCATTCTCGACTGTCCCTGGGAGGCATGACATGGCCGATGCCCCGACGCCACCTGCAGTGGAATTCGATCCGACCGGGGCAACCGGTCTGCGTCTGCACACCCGGGCCCCGGCGACGCTGCCGTGGCTCGCCCGGCATGTCGTGCCGGTGGCCCGTGACCTGGCCGGCGAAGGCGGCCGTGTCGTCTTTCTGCGCCAGGGATGGCAGCACGGGCCGCACGTGGACATCGTGGCCCGCCGCGCGTTCGGCCCGGCTCCGGACTGGGAGACGTTGGCCGCCCGGCTCGACGCCGGCCCGCTCGACCCGGCGACCGCGTTGAGCACCGAGGTGTACCTGGCCCGGGCGCGCGAGTTGGGCAAGCTGGAGGGCATACCGGAGCCGTACCCGCCGATGCGCCCGCACGGCGCGGTCGACCTGCTCTACGCCGACGAGTTCGCCGGCGAGCACGCCGAGCTGACCCGGCTCCGGGACGTGGTGCTCGGCATCACCGGGAAGCCGCTCATGCGGACCATCGACGAGCTGGCCGCCGATCCGGCGCTAGCCACCACCCGGCTGGCCGAGTCGTTCCTGGCGCTGGCCGACACGCATCCGCTGGGCCTGGCGTACGGGGCCCTGTCGCTGCGCTACCACGTGGAGTCGTTCCTGTCCGCGGCGGTGCCGAGCCGGAAGGTGCGGACCACCTTCGCGCACCGGCTGCTGGCCGAGGCCGACCAGCTGCACGCTGTGGTGACCGCCTGGCTGGCCGACATGCCCAGCGCCTCGGCGGTCGGCTGGAAGACCGCGTTTGCCTACTGCGCCGGGGCGCTGGACCACTCGGCGGCCTCCGGTCACCTGACGTCGGGGTTGCTGGAATCGGTGTCGGGGGCGCCCCAGGAACCGTCCGACGGGCCGTTCCAGCGAGCGCTGGCGGCGTCGAGCAGCGGTGAGCAGCCGTCGCCGTTCTTCGCCTCCTACCGGCTGCTGACGACCCTCTTCTACCAGCAGTTGCCGCTGCTGACGGTGTCGCCGTTGCAGCGCTACTACATGTGCTGGGCGATCGCCGAGACGATCGACGAGGTGCTCGGCGAGTCCTGGCAGGACCGGCTGGTCACGCAGCGCTGGGAGCCGGCCGCCTTCGTCCACTGACCACACACCGCCCGTTATCCCCCCTCGCCACCCCGGCTCCTGCGCGAGCCGGGGTGGCGTCGTATGCGGGGACGGCGGTGCGGCATGCAGTGCGGCGGCCGGCGCGGCGTGGGGCCGGTCCGGCGGCCGGGACCAGAAACGAAGGCGCCCGGACCGTTTTGGCCGGACCAGCAAGCGGCAGCAAATGCGAAGGCGCCCGGACCGCGGCAACGGTCCGGGCGCCTTCGGCGGGAGCAGGCCTATTCCGGGCGGGGATCCCAGCGGAACCGCAGCACGGCGACGATCGCACCGGCCACTCCCCAGGCCAGCAGCACGCCCTGTTCGGTCCACTTCAGGTGGGCGTTCGTGGTGAACGCGGCCAGGATCGCGTCGTTGAACGGCTTCACCGGCAGCACGTCGCCGACGTGGGTGAGCAGCGACGAGTGGATCGGGAAGTAGGTGCCCGACAGGAACAGCAGCGGCAGCTGGACGAACTGGACCACCGCCGGTGCCGCCTCAGGATTGCGTACCAGGGCCGACACCCCGGCGCCGAGCGCGCAGAACGAGGCCGCGCCGAGCACCAGGGTGACCGCGAGCACGCCCCAGCTGACCGGCATGGGCACCCGGTAGGCAGCGCCGACGCCGACGATCAGCGCCACCTCGATCACGCTGACCAGCACGCAGTGGGCGAGGAGGCCCGCGAAGTAGATCCAGGCCGGCAGCGGTGTCGCGTGCACCCGCTTGAGCACCCCGGTCTGGCGGCGCATGGCCAGAGCGATGGCCAGTTGGCCGTAACAGGCGCCGAGCACCGACAGCGCGGCGATGGTCGCGGTGTAGTACTGCAGTCCGGTGTGGCCGTAGAAGAACTCGCTCGACGTGCCACCGCGGAACACCGCCCCGACGATGGTCATGAAGGCGAGCGGAAAGATGAAGGTGAAGATCATCGCCTGCGGGTTGCGCCAGAACGTGAGCTGCTCGTACCGGATCTGGTGGACCAGAATGCGAAGGTCGCCACCGCGCCGGGCGGTCGTGGCGGCGCTGCCGACGGTGGCCGGGGTGGCCGAGGTGGCCGGGGTGATCGTGCTGGTCATGCCGTTCTCCTGTCCTTGCGACGGCGCGACCTCGACCGCGCCTCCGGGTCGGGCCGACCGGCGTCGTCACCGGTCAGGCTCAGGTAGACGTCCTCGAGGCTGGGCCGGTGCACGGCCAGGCCGGGCAGCACGGTGTCGCGGGTCAGCGCCCAGCCGGTCAGCTTGTGCAGCACGGCGGTCACGTCGTCCACCTCGAAGGTGACCGACCGCTGGTCGGTCTCGCTCGGGACGATCGGCAGGTCGGCGACCTCGACTCCGTCCGGGAGGGTGAACCGGATCTGCGCCTGAGCCGTGTCGCGCCCGCCGATCGTCTCCGGCGTGCCCTGCGCGACGATCTTGCCGGCGGCCAGCACCACGATGTCGTCGGCCAGTGTCTGCGCCTCCTCCATGTAGTGCGTGGTCAGCATGACCGTGGTGCCGGTGTCGCACAGGTTGCGCACCACCTCCCAGGCGGCGCGCCGCGCGGTCGGGTCGAAGCCAGTGGTCGGCTCGTCCAGGAAAAGAAGTTCCGGGTTGCCGATCACACCGAGCGCCATGTCCAGCCGGCGCTTCTGCCCGCCGGAGAGATTGCGCACCTTGTCGTTCTGCTTGCCGCCCAGACCGACGAGCGCGATCGTCTCGTCGACGTCGCGTGGCCGCGGGTAATACCCAGCGCTTCGGGTAATGGTCTCCCGTACCGTCAGGTACGGCTCCACCGCGATGTCCTGGAGCACCAGGCCGACCCGCTCGCGCAGCCACCGCCGGTTCCCGCGGCCGCTCGGATCCCGGCCGAGCACCTCGACCCGGCCCCCGTCGCGGTGCCGGAAGCCCTCCAGTATCTCGAGGGTGGTGGTCTTGCCGGCACCATTCGGGCCGAGCAGGGCGAAGATCGTACCCGGCCGCACCTCGAAACTGATTCCGGCGACCGCCTCGTGGTCGCGGTAGCGTTTTCGCAGGCCGTCCACGACGAGCGTGCTCATCCGCGATCCTCCCTTGTCTGCATTGCTGTTCCCTTCCTGTGATTTGGCCGGGGCGGTAAGCATTCCGGCGCTCATCGGGCAGAGGGCCGATGACGGATGTCATCGGCCCGGGACTCGCCACGTACTAGAGCCAGCCCTGCTCGTATGCGATCCGGGCGGCGTCGAACCGGTTGCGGCCCTTGAGCTTGCGCATCGCGGTGGACGAGATGTTGCGGACCGTTCCGGCCGACAGGAACAGCTCCTTGGCGATCTCCTTCACCGAGGCGCCGCTGACCGTGAGGCTGAGGATCTCCCGTTCCCGGTGCGAGAGGGTCTGGTTGGTCGGGCCGGCCGGGCCGATCAGCCCCGGGTCGATGGTCAGGCAGCCGGAGGCGACCCCGCGGATCGCGCCGACCAGGTACGGCAGGCGGGCGTGCTTGGGGATGACGCTGAGCGCGCCGGCCTCGACCGCCCGGTCCACCAGGTCCCGGGTCGGTTTCGCACTGATCAGGGCGACCCCGCAGCCGGGCAGCGCGGCCCGGACCTCCCGGGTGAGGTGCAACACGTCCACATTGGCCATGCCCATGTTCAGGATGGCGACGGTGGGACGCAGCAGGCGGACGGTCGACACGACGTGCTGTGCCCTGTTGATCAGACCGACGATCTCGAAGCCGGGCACCGCGCGCAGCGTCTCGGCGAAGGCGTCCAGCACCAGGGCGTGGTCGTCCGCGACCACGATTCGAATGCTCATTGTCTACCCCCTTGTCCATGAAGAGCGGTCGACGAGCCACCTGCTCGACCGTGTCATCGAGCCTGTCAACGAGGGGCAGGGGTGGGCCAGTGCGCGGCTCACGGGCGCCGCGTGAATCTCTCTGGCCGGCGCCCGTGAAAGTCTCATATGAGTTCTTCACAGGCGTGCCGTGATCCCAGCACTGGTGCACGCGGCGGCCGCACCGAAATGATTTCTCCATCGCCGGCATCCCGAGATGCCCATCAAATCGAGCGGAGAAACGTCATGAGCCAGCTGTCCAGCGCCGAGTGTCTGCTTTCCGGAATCGATGGTGCGGCGCGGGCCGCCGACGCCCCGGCCGCCCCGGGCGTACGGATCAGCGTCTTCGACACCTCCCTGGCCGACGACCCGACCGGCATGGCCGAATTCACCTGGATCTGCCTGATCGAGCTGCCCCACGGCCGGGTGGTCTGAGATGACCGGCATCGTGCCGCGCCCGTGGGTCGGCTTCCGGCGGGATCTGCGCGCCGAGGTGGTGGCGGGCGAGGCGACCTACCTCTTCTCCGAGCACGGAGTCACCGCGATCGAGGCCGAGTCGCTGGAGCGCCTGGTGCCGCTGCTGGACGGCACCCGTGACGTGGCCGCGTTGATGCGGGCTGCTGCGGGGGAGAGCCCGGACCAGATCACCGCGCTGATCCGTAACCTGGCCGACGCCGGTCTGCTCACCGCGCACCGCCCGGACGCCGGCCTGGCGGACCCGGCAGCGCTGGCCTATTGGGAGTCGGCGGGGCTGGACGGGCACGACGCGGCCGGCGCGGTGGGCGCCGCCTCGGTGGCCGTGACCGCGGTCGGCGAGACCGACTCCGCCGCCGTGCTGGCCGCCTGCGAGGCGGCCGGCCTGACCACTGTGGCCGGCGCCGCGGACCTGGGCGTGGTGCTCTGCACTGACTACCTCGACGCGGAGCTGGCCCGGGTGGACGCCGAGCACCGCGCCGCCGGCCGGCCGTGGATGCTGGCCAAGCCGGTCGGCACCCAGTTGTGGCTGGGGCCGGTCTTCGAGCCGGGCGGCGCCTGCTGGCACTGCCTGGTGCACCGACTGTGGACGCACCGGCGGGCCGAGGCGTACGTGCAGCGCACGCTGGGCCGTCGTGGTCCGGTGCCGCGTCCCCGGGCGACGATCGCCCCGGCGGCCGCGGTCGCGGCCAACCTGATCGCGCTGGAGGCGGCCAAGTGGGCGGCCGGACAGCGCAATGCCGGGCAGCGGTCGGTGTGGGTGCTGGACACCCTCACCCTGCGCGGCGAGCATCACGACCTGCGCGCCCGTCCGCAGTGCCACTCATGCGGCGACCCGGAGCTGGTCCGCCGGCAGACCCGCCAGCCGGTGCGCCTGCAGTCTCGCCCGAAGGCGAGCGTCGCCGACGGAGGGCATCGCGCGCTCACCGCAGAGGAGATGCGGCGCCGCTTCGGCCATCTGATCAGCCCGATCACCGGGGTGGTACGGGAGATCAGGCAGGACGATCGGGGGCCGGCCTTCCTCAACGCGTACCGCGCCGGGGCGAATCTGGCCGTCGACCCGCGGGGGATCGGCGATCTGCGCCATGGGCTCCGCGGCGAGCACGGCGGCAAGGGGGTCACCGCGGTGCAGGCCGAGGTGAGCGCGCTGTGCGAGGCGGTGGAGCGGTGCAGCGGCGCGTACCACGGGGACGAGCTGACCGTGCGGGCGAGCCTGGCCGAGCTCGGCGACGAGGCGGTGCATCCGAACGCGCTGCAGCTTGTGCACGAGCGGCAACGGGCCGGCCGGGACGAATGGAACGACCGGCATTCGGCCTTCCAGTGGATCGGGCCGGAGTTCGACGAGTCGGCGACGATCGACTGGACGCCGGTGTGGTCACTGACCGGCGGCAGGTCCCGCCTGGTGCCGACCGGGCTGCTGTACTACGGCTCCCCGGCGGTGGAAGGGGCGCGCGGGCTGCGGGCCGACTCGAACGGCTGCGCCGCCGGCAGCAGCCTTGAGGACGCCGTCCTGCAGGGCTTCTTCGAGCTGGTGGAACGCGACGCGGTGGCGCTGTGGTGGTACAACCGCACGCCATTGCCGGGCGTCGACCTGGACGCGTTCGGCGACGCCTGGATCGGCAAGCTGCGCCAGGTGCACCGGAGTCTGCATCGCGAGGTGTGGGCGCTGGACGTGACCGCCGACCTAGGCGTGCCGACGTTCGTCGCGCTGTCCCGGCGCATCGACAAGCCGGCCGAGGACATCGTGTTCGGCTTCGGCGCTCACCTGGACGCCCGGGTGGCACTGCGGCGGGCGCTGACCGAGCTGAACCAGATGCTGCCGGCCGTCGCCGCGGTCGACGCCGAGGACCGCGGGCATTCCTGCAACGACCCGGAGGCGCGGCGCTGGTGGCGGGACGCGACGGTGGCTGGCCAGCCGTACCTGTGGCCGGCCGTCGGGCAGGACTCCCGGACGCCCGCCGATTACCCCGGGCGAGTCTTCGCCGATCTGCGGGAGGACCTGCGCTGGGTGGAGCGCACGGTGGCCGATCACGGCTTGGAGCTGATGGTGCTGGACCAGACCCGTCCGGACATTGGCCTGCCGGTGGTCAAGGTGATCGTGCCCGGCCTGCGCCCGATGTGGGCCCGCTTCGCGCCGGGCCGCCTGTACGACGTGCCGGTCCGGCTGGGCCGGCGTACCGAACCGATCGCGTTCGAGGATCTCAACCCCATTCCCGTCTTTGTCTGAGAGTCCCTGGTGAATCTCTTCCTCCGGCCGGACGCCGGGCACGGGATACGCCCCATCGTGCTCTGGTCGCTCCGCGACGACGTACTGGTCGAATCGGCCCCGGGCGACGACGACCTGGTCCTGCTCAGCCGCTGGGGCGAAGTGCGGGTCGACCGCCCGGGCCCGGCCGTCCGCGAGTCACTGCGCCGGATGAGCTTCGGCCCGGTGTCGCTGGGCAATGTCATCGACGACGCTGCCGCCGAGGAGCGCCACACCCTCGCCACGCTGTTGGATGCGCTGCAGAACGTGCTGGTCCGTTCGATCGGACTGGCCGACGCCGGCGGCCCGCTGATGTCCGTCGTGCCGATCACCTCGCGGGCCCGGTTCGCGCCGGTCCCGGTGCCCGGTAACCGTGTGGTGCGGCTGTCCCGGGCGGCCTCGCTGCGCACCCACAGCGACAGCCTGGTGCTGGAGTCGCCGCTGTCCGACCACCGGGTGGTCCTGCACGACCCGCTGATCGCGGCCGCGGTTGCCGCGCTCGCCGCCCCGGCCACCGTGACGGCGGCCGGCACCGCGCTGGGCTGGTCGGACGAGCTCTTCGCCGAGGTGGTCGGCTACCTGGTCGCGGCGGGCATGGTGCGCACCGCCGAGCCCGGGCCGGTACCGCGGTTCGCCGAGGACAGCGATCCGGTGCTGCGTCCGTGGACGCACCACGAGCTGACCTTCCACATCGGCATCCGGGGCGGCCGCGCCGACGCCGGCCCGCCCGACGAGTGCTGCCCGCCGGACCCGTCCGACGGGCGCTCCGCGCGGCCTGTGAGCAGGCCGCTGCCGTTGCCCCGGCCGCCCGGGTCGATGGCGGACGACCCGCCGCTGACCGCTGCTTTGGCGGCGCAGCGGTCGTACCAGGACTTCGCCGGCACCCACGTCACCGTGGCGGAGCTTGGCGCGCTGCTGTACCGCGCGGCCCGGGGCCGGTTCCTGCGGGAGGAAGGCGAGTTGGAGGTGTACGTGGTCGCCGCGGCCTGTTCCGGCGTGCCCCGGGCGATCCACTGGTACGACCCGGACGCGCATGCACTGGTAGGCGTGAACGACCGGGAGGAGGATGTCACGGCACTGCTGCGGGAGGCGCGGATTGCCGGCGGGATGGCCCACGAGCCGCCGGTCCTGGTGACCATCACGTCGCGGCTCGGCCGGCTGCGGACCGGGCGCGCCGGTGAGGCGTACGCGACCACCCTGCGCCATGTCGGCGCACTGCAGGAGGTGCTGTGCCTGGTGGCGACCGCGATGGGCCTGGCGCCGTGCGCGGTAACCGTGCTGGACGAGGAGGACGCTAGCAGCCACGCGCTCGGTCTGGACTGGCGGGCCGAGTTCACCGCTGGCGGCTTCGCGGTCGGGCATCGGCCGGGATCAGCGGGGAGCTGAGCGCCCCGGGCGCCGGGCTGCGCCTCGAGCCGGGCAGATGGAATCCAGGTTGTCGCGATAATCTCACGCCGCGGGGAATGAACGACACAGGGGGGCCGTGTGCTCGAATCACGCGATGCGTACACATTGGACGACACACCGAAGAACGGCCTTCGGTCGCTGGCGCCGAAGCTGGCCCGCGGCGTGGTCGCCACCGTCTTCAGCGGTCTGTGCCTGGTCGCGACGCTCCACATTCTCGAGTTCGCCAGCGCGTGGCCGCTGGTTCTGCTCGCCCTGGCCGCCATGGCGGCGCTGTTGTCGGTGCAGTTGTTCTTCCTCTCCAGCCGCGCGCGGCGGCTCGGCAGGGGTGGCGTGTTTGCGATGAGCGGCCTGCAGGCCGCTCTCGGCTTCCTCCCCTTCCTCGCCTTCGGCCAGGCATGGGTCGGCATGCCGGGATTCGTGGCCGGCAGCGCCTTGCTCATGCTTCCCGCGCCGTTCTCGATCGTCGCCTTTCTGGTGGTCGTCGGCGCCACCGCTGTCATTCAGACGGCGATCGAGCCGCAGGTTCTGCTGGTCGCCTACACGACGGTCTCGACCGTGCTCACCGGACTGATCGTCTATGGCCTGTCCCGGATGACGCTGCTGGTCGCCGAACTGCACGAGACCCGCGCCGAGATGGCTCAGATGGCCGTCTTCAACGAGCGCCTGCGCTTCGCCCGCGACCTGCACGACCTGCTCGGCTACAGCCTGTCCGCAGTGACCCTGAAGAGCGAGCTGACCCGGCGCCTGATCGGCCGCAACGAGCAGCGCGCGCTGGCCGAGCTGGAGGAGATCCGGGACATCTCCCGCCAGGCATTGGCCGACGTGCGCCAGTTGGCCAGCGGATACCGCGACATGTCGTTCGATGACGAGGCCCGGTCGGCCCGCTCGGTGCTGTCCGCGGCCGACATCCGGGTGGTCATGAACATCGCCCACCCCGAGCTTCCCTGCCAGGTCAGCACGGTGCTGGCCACCGTGCTGCGGGAGGGCGTGACCAACCTGCTGCGGCACAGCAAGGCGAAGAACTGCCAGGTGGCGGTCGCTGTCCGGGGTGACCGGGTGCGGATGACGATCCGCAACGACGGCGCCGAGCAGAACCGCAGCGAGCCGTCCTCGTATGTCGGCAGCGGGCTGCGCAACCTCACCACCCGCACGGCGGCGCTGGGCGGGTCACTGTCCGCCTCGATCGCGCCGGACCGGTGGTTCGAGCTGTCCGCCGAGCTGCCGCTGACCGTGGCGGAGGCGGTCGGGAGCGGGCACAACGCCGAGGTGGTGCCGCTGCACCGCCCTAAAGCCAGCCGGCCTCACGCGCGATCCGAATAGCGTCGATCCGGTTGCGGGCGTTCAACTTGGTGACCGTAGTGGTCAGGTAGTTGCGGACGGTCCCGGTGGAGAGGAACAGCCGGGTGGCGATCTCGGTCGGCTCCACGCCGTCCGACGTCAGCCGCAGCACCTCCAGCTCCCGCGAGGTCAATGGGTTGTCCGCGATGTCCCAGGCGGCCAGGGCCAGCTGCGGATCGATCACGCGGCGGCCGGCCGCGACGCCGCGGATCGAGTCGGCCAGATGGTCAGGGGAGGCGTCCTTGAGAATGAAGCCGGCCACGTGGGCGGCCATCGCCCGGCGGAGGTTGCCCGGGCGGCCGAGGCTGGTCAGTATCAGGCAGCGGCAGGACGGCAACTGCTCGTGCAGTAGCGCGGCAGCGGTCAGCCCGTTGATGCCGGGAAGATCGATGTCCAGGACGGCCACGTCCGGGCGGTGCGCCAGGGCCTGCGGAAGGATGTCGTCGCCGGAGGCCACCTCGGCCACCACCTGGATGTCGGTCTCCATCTGCAATAGCGCGAGCAACGCCCCGCGGACCATGTTCATGTCCTCGGCCAGCAGCACCGTGATCACATACAGACTGTGCCATCGGCGGCCCTGATTGTCCAACGTGGTCGATCGGACCGGCACTTCGTCCGTTCAGCCTGCCGGTGGGGACTGATGGACGGTACCTTCCAGGCGCAGCGCCGCCACGTCGGGCTTGCCGGACGGCAGCAGCGGGATGCGCTCACACGAGTGGAACACCGCCGGGACATGGGCGGCGGAGAGCGTTGCGGTCAGGTGCGCCCGCAACGGCGGGACAGCCCGCGATGCCCCGGGCCGCCACTGCACCGCGGCGTGCGCCAGCTCCCCGCGGTCCGGGTCGACCACCTGGTAGACCACGGCCTCGGCCACCTCGGGGTGGCCGAGCAGGGCCCGTTCCACCTCGGCCGGATAGATCTTCAAGCCGTTGGCCTTGATCACGTTTCCCGTGCGCCCGATCAGGTGCAGGTATCCGTACCGGTCGAGGCGGCCCAGGTCACCGGTGCGCAACCAACCGTCTCGCAGGACCGGCGCGTCCGGGCCGGGGTCGCCCAGGTAGCCGGCCATCAGCGTGTCGCCGGCCACGCCCACCTCGCCCACCCCGCCCCGCACCACCGGCTCGTCGGTGCCGGGCACGCACAGCCGCAGGCGCAGCCAGGGGAACGGCCGGCCGACCGAGGCCAGCAGTTCCGGCTCGGTGTGGTCCAGCGGGCTGAGCGAGCACATGCCACCGGCCTCGGTGCTGCCGTACAACTGGGCCAGGCGGTCCCCGAAGATGCGGTACGCGACAGCGATCCGCTCGGGAGTGGCTACCGTCCCGCTGTAGATCACTGCCCGCAGGGAGCTCAAGTCGGCCTCGCCGATGCCGGGCCGGTCGATCAGCCGGTACAGGTGCGGCACGGCCAGGTAGACGTCGGTCACCCGGTGCCGGGCGACCGCGTCCAGGAACGCGTCCGCGTCGAACGCGCCGTGCAGCACGATCGTGCCCTCGTGCAGCAGCACCGCGTCCACCAGGGTCGCCGTGGCCTGGCTGATCGGGGTCACGCTGAGCAGCACGGGGCGGTCCCGCGGGGGCCGCTCGCCGAACGAGCCGGCCACCCGGGCGGCGCGGGCCGCGTACGTCTGCCGGACCAGTTTCGGCGCGTTCGTCGTCCCGCTGGTCAGGTCGATCACCGCGACCGCCTCCGGCCGGTACTCGGCCACCGGCGCGATCACGCCGACCGGGGCGGGTGCAGCCACGTCCCGGACCCGCAGGCCGGGAACGCGCCCGGCGAGCAGCGCGGCGCGCCCGGCGTTGGCAGCGTCGGTGACCAGCAACGTCGTACCGCTCTCGGCAAGGATCCTTGCCTGCGCGTCGACCGGAAGATGGTCGCCGTCGGCGCGGGCGTTCATCGAGCGCACGTGGGTGACGGTCGCGCCCAGCCGGTGCGCGGCGTAGCGGACGGTCAGGGTGGCGGGGGCGTTCGACCGGGTCAGGATCGCGACCGTACGCCCGGGACCGATCCCCTCGGTGTGCAGTGCCGCCGCGACCGCCAGGATCTCCGCGCGCAGGCGCCCGCGGCTGATCGGCCGATCCTGCCACCACAGCGCCGGCTGTTCCGGCCCCCGGGCCAGGATCTCCAGCAACCGCTCGACGTACATCTGGTCACCTCCGTCGATCTTCGATACTGGCGGCGCCGCCCCGGCCCGGCAAGGCGTGCCGGGGCAGGTCATGACGTACGTCATCGGCCCGGGCCGCACCTGCTGACAACGCGGCCGCCGGAGCCGGACAGTGGCTGCCATGGCATATCCAACGACGCTTCCGGCGCCGGGCGTCACGGTGGCGTTCCGGGACGGCGTTCGCCTCGCCGTCACCGGGACGAGTCTCGACGTGAGCGACGGCGACCGTCCGATCTTGCTGCGCCTGGACGGCGGCGATCTGAGCGCGGCGCTGCGCCGCCTGGCCGCGGGCCCGGTCCCGCTGGCCGAGCTGACCGGCGTACTGTCCACTGCGGACCGCAGCGCCCTGCACCGGGTGCTGGACCGGCTGGCCCGGTTCGTCGTTCGCAGCGTCCGCGTCGACGGCCGGGATCTGGTCCGGATCGAGCACACCGCGGCCGGGCACGAGCACCGCGCGGTCGTGGTCGACCCGGAGGTACCGGTCCGGCTGTCCCGCTTCGCCCTCTGCCGCCGCCGCAACGGCGCCCTGGTGCTCGAGTCGCCGCTGGCCAAGGTGCGGGTTCTGCTGGTCGATCCGGCTGCCCGCGGTGTGGTCGCCGCGCTCGGCGACCAGGTCACCGCGGCCGACCTGGCCGCCCGGGCGGAGGCCGGCGGACTTGGCGCCGACCGGGTGGCGGTGCTGTTGGGGCATCTCGTCGGCGCCGGACTGGCCGAGACGGCCGGCCAGGACGGCGCGTTCGCCGCCGACGCCGACCCGGTGCTGCGCCAGTGGGACTTCCACGATCTGCTGTTTCACTCCCGGATCCGGGCCGGCCGGTACGACGACCCGCTCGGCGGCCTGTTCCCGTACGTCGGGAGCATTGATCCACTACCGGCGGTGAAGACGCCGCCGGACGGCCCGTCGGTGCCGCTGTTCCGTCCGGACCTCGACGAGGTTCTGGCCGGCGACCCTAGGCTGACCGTGGCGCTGGAGGGCCGCCGCACCTTCCGCCAGTACGCCGCCGAGCCAATCACCCTGCGCCAGCTGGGCGAGTTCCTGTACCGGGTGGCCCGCGTGCGGGTGCGCCGCCCGGGCGGCCAGGGCCGGGATGTGGAACTGCTGTCCAAGCCGTATCCGACCGGCGGCGCGGCGTACGAGCTCGAGCTCTACCTGACCGTCCGCCGGTGCGCCGGCCTGGCGCCCGGGATCTACTACCACGACCCGGTCGGCCATCGGCTGGTGCTGGTGAATGACGATCCGGACGACCGCGTGGCACTGCTGCGCGGGGCGGCCAGGGCAACCGGCGACGAGGCCGACCCGGACCTGCTGATCACCATGACGGCGCGGTTTCAGCGGGTGTCGTGGAAGTACCAGGGCATGGCCTACGCCACCACGCTGCGGCACACCGGCGTGCTCTATCAGACCATGTACCTCGTCGCGACGGCGATGGGGCTGGCGCCCTGCGGGATCGGCATCGGCGACGCCGACCTGTCGGCGCGGGCGTTCGGCCTGGACTACCTGCGGGAGTCCTCGGTCGGCGACTTCCTGCTCGGCAGCCGGCCGCCGGGCAACCCGCCGTCGTGGCAGGAGGCGGATGGCTGGCACATGCTCAACGACCCCGCCTGGGCGGTCTGGGCGGGCGAGCGGCTGCGTGCCGACTGAGCGGTGCGGAACCGCGTGAAAAGGCGGCCGCCGGAGATTCCGGCGGCCGCTTTCCGGTATGTGCCAAAGTCGCGGAGATGACATCGAAAATGCGCGATGTGATATGTGTCAGCGGGATGCTCGAAATGGTGGACCGAGGGCCGGACGGCGGCCAGAATGGTAAATACCTCGAGGGCAACGAAACAATGAGAATCGGAAAGGGAGAACACCATGAGCATTGACAACACCCCTGCCAAGGACGTCGAGAAGGCTTTCGACTCCTTCGAGATCGAGGACCTCGAGATCCTGGACGTGTCGGAGGGTGTGGCCTTGCCGGAGATGGGCGCCTCGAACGGCTCCGTCGGCACCTCCTCGAGCACCTGCTCCAGCTCGTCGAGCTGCTGCTGAGGGCTCTGATCCGGGCCTGAAAGGCAACGCCGTCGGCTGTGCTCGTCCAACGCCAATTTGGACGAGTGCAGCCGATCTCGGCGTCTCCAGCCGGAGTGTGGCCGGAGGGTCAGCCCCGCTTGGCAACCAGCAGCGAGGTGGACCAGAGGACGGCGGCGGCCGGGAACCCGACCACCGTGCGTACGGCACCGTTGCTCGCATCGTACGCGAATGCGACGATCCCGGCCACGGCTGCCAGCATCATCAGCGTGCCGGTGAGCCAGTAGACGGGCACGTCGAACACCTTGGCCAGCGGCAGGAAGTGCAAGCCCACGATCAGGCCGACGATCGGCCAGAGCAGCGCCGGCTGTCCCGCCCGCACCACCACGAAGACCGATGCGACGATCAGCACCCACTGGGCCGCGTTGACCGCGGTGAAGACCGATCGGCTGTTGGGCGAGACGCGTCGCGGCCGTCCGGACGGCGAACCCGCCCGCAGGCGCCGGGCCGTCCACCAGATCGCACCGGCCAGTGCCGCAGCGGCCACGATCAGCAGCGCGGTGAGCGCCGCGTTCACGCTCAGCCCGGTGACCGCGATCACCGACCAGGACAGCCCGAAGGCGACCATGATCAGCACACCCTGAGCGAGTCCGTCCCGGTTGATTTCTGACACATCGGTCGGCATGAGTGCACCCTACCGCAACCGGGGAAACTCCGGCGGGTCGGTTCTTGCGTGGTGCTAGTCATCGGCCTCGTGACGCTTGTCAGCAATGCCGTGGTGCGGGCCGCGGCGGCGTCCGAGGATGACATTCCGAAACGTTTCTGACCCGCCGCCTGAATTGCGCGGCCGCTTTCCCGAAAGGGTAATCCATGTCGACGACGATCCAGGAGCGTCAATTGGCCCGGCCGCCGTCGGCCGCGCTTGCCGCTGGCGTGCGGCTCTACACCCGAGCCCCGATCACCCTGCCCTGGCTGGCCCGCACGGTCGTCCCGGTCGCCCGTGAGCTGCACGATGACGGCGTCGCCCGGATCCGGCTGCGTCGCGGCTGGCTGCACGGCCCGCACATCGACCTCATCGCGCACAGCACCGACGCCCGGGCAGTGGCCTGGGACGACGTGCGGCGACGGCTGGACGCCGGCCCGCTCGACGCGGCCACTGCGCTGACCGACGAGAAGTACCTGGACCAGGCGCGCGAGTTCGGCCGGCTGGAGGGCGTCGAGCCGCCTTACCTGCCGATGGCCGAGCACGGCACGGTGGCGCTGCTCGGCCCGGACGAGGCGGGGCCGCGTGACCCGGCACTGCGCGGCCTGGCCGCCCTCGACGCGGTGCACGGCGCGCTCACCGTGCCCCTGCTGGACGCGATCGGCGAGCTTGCCCGCGAGCCGGCTCGCGGAACGGTTCGGTTGACCGAGATGTTCCTGGCCTTGGCTGACTCGTACCACCTGGGGCTCGGGCACGGGATCTTCTCCTTCCGATCGCACGCCGAGGCGTTCCTGGCCTGGGCGAAGCCGGCCCGCGACGTGCGCCCGACCTTCGTGGCCCGGCTCGAGCGCGATGCCGCGGTGCTGCGCCCGCTGGTCGAGCAGCGGCTGGCCGGGGACGTCAGCCCGGCCGCGGCGGCGTGGCGGACCGCGTTCGCGTACGGCGCCGGCGTCCTGGACGCCACGGTCACCGACGGCAAGCTGACCCTGGCCATGCTCGACGCGCTCCACGACGGGCTCGATACGGCCGCGATGGGTCCGCCGACCGCCCCGGCCTCCGGACCCACCGGCGAGCTGCCGGACACCGACTTCCACCGAACCGTGCAGCGGTCCGGCCGGGGCGCCGGCGAGCAGGTGGCCGCCTGGTTCGCGAGTTACCGCACCCTGCTCAACGTCTTCTACCAGCAGCTGCCGCTGCTGACAGTGTCGCCCATCCAGCGCTACTACACGTGCTGGGCGATCGCCGAGCTGGTCGACGAGGTGCTCGGCGAGAGCTGGCTGGACCGGCTCGGTCGCTCCCGTCTCCGGGTGCTCGCCCGCTAGTCCCGAAAGGTGCATGTCATGTCGATGGCGATCCAGGAACGCGCCGTCGTCGCCACCGGCGACGCCGCGACCACCACCGAACCGCCCTGGCTGCTGCGGATCAACCCGTTGCGCCGTCGCCGGATCAGCGACGCCGGGCTGCGCACGCTGCTCACCGACCTGGTCACCGCCGAGCAGGCCGTCCAAGCTGCCGCCGCACGGGCCTGCGACGAGCTGTACGCGCTGATCGGTGCCGTCGCCGAGGACGGGCGCAAGCCGCTCGTCGATGCGCGTCGCGCGATCAACAAGGGCCGCCTGCCCCGTACCGACGTGGCCGGTGCCCCGTCGATCGCAGGGTTCGCCGCGGCGCTGGCCCGCCGGGACACTCTCGGCGAGCGGTACCTGGCCGAGTACCCGAAGGCCGCCGACCGGGAACGGACGACGCTGGCCGGCCTGCTCGGCGACGCCGACCTGCGCCGCTCGCTGGCCCTGCTCGCGCCCGAGGTCTACGAGCAGGCCGAGCGGTACCGGGCTGCGGTGGCCGGGCCTTCGCCGGTGCTCGCGCGTATGCGCAAGTCCGAGCGCGGCCTGATCCAGTACGTCACCCGCGCCATGGTGCGCACCAGCCCACTGTCCCGGTTTACCGCCGTCGGCATCGCCATTCCCGACGACTCCGGCCGGTCACCGCTGGACGTCCCGTTCACCGGCGCGACCGCGTTCCCGTCGCTGGACCGCGTGATGCTCGCGTACGTCATCGGCGGCATCGACCCGCCGGACGGCGGCGAACGCCTCCTCGACGCCTGGGTCGGCATGTCGCCGACCTCCCGCGTGGTCTACGAGAGCGGCACCCTGTTCTTCTTCCGTCCAGGCCCGGACGGACTGAAACGCTCCGCCGTCGCGGTCCGCGGCACCACCGCGCTGCTCGCCGAAGCGGTCTCCATGGGCCCGTCCCCGGTCCGGTTCGTGATCGAGCACATCGCCCGCGGCGGCGTACCGGCCGGCCAGGCGGCCCGAGTGGTCGCGGACGCGGTCGCCAGCGGGATCTTGTGCACCTACAACGAGGCCGAGGACGGCGGCGCCGACCTGATGGAGCAGCTCACCCGGCCCGGCACGATCGCCGCGGACGGGGTCGCCGCCGTCCGCGCCGGCCTCACCCGGCTGGTCGACAGCCCGGCCGCGCAGCGCGGCGCCGACCTGGCCACGCTCACCGCCGACCTGGCCGCGGTCAGCCGGCTCACCAACCGGCCCGCCCAGGTCACCATCGAGGAGGACTACATTCTGCCGCCGTCGGCGGTGGACACCCGCCCGTGGCGGCCAGCGCTGGCCGACCTCGGCGCCGCGGTGGAACTGTTCTCCGTCTTCGACTGGCTGCACGACATCCGGCGGATGACCACCGCCGCGTTCGTCGAGCGCTTCGGCCGGGGCGCGGTCGTGTCGCTGACCGAGCACGCGAGCTACCTGCTGGACGAGGTGTCCCGCCGGGTCGCCGAGGCCGGAGCGCAGGAGGCCGGCGGCGACCCCGACGCGCTGCCCGACGACCCCGAGCTGCGCCGGCTCATCCAGGTCCGCCGCCGCATCATGGAGCTGACCAGGGGGGACATCGCCCGGGCGGTCTCCGGCGGCGAACCCGAGGTGCACTACCACGCCGCCGACATCCTCGACCTGGCCGCCGACCTGCCGCAGTGCTTCCGCCGCGACCCGCTCAGTTACGGCGTGCTGTCGCAGTGGGCCGGCGACCGGCTGATCTTCAACGACGGATTGCCCGGCCACGGCATGCTCTACTCCCGGTTCCTCGACCAGGACCGCCGGCTCGGCGGGTACGCCCTGCCGCGGCTGCGCCGGCGCCTGGTCGAGCGGTACGGCTGGGACGGCGCCACTGTGGTCGAGGACCTCGGCCTGCACCGCCTCAACGTCAACGCCCACCCCCGCGTGCTGGACGACGTGCTGCGACCGCAGGACTGGTTCGGGCTGCGCCTGCGCCACGACCCGGACGCCGACGCGCTCGACGTCGAGGACGCCGACGGCCGTCGCTTGCGCGTGCTGGCGATCGGCACCGGGCACCCCGGTCTGTTCCCGCCGCCGCTGTCCATCGCGTCCTGCCTGGCCACCGCCGGCCGGTTGAACAACTATCTGATCGACCAATGGCACGCCGCGAACCCCTGGGACGGCACCACCACCCGGGTCTCCCCGCGCATCTCGATCGGCGACGTGGTCGTGGCACGCCGGCGCTGGTACGGCGGCGAGGAGTTCGTCCGGACGCTCGAGCAGGACGCCGACGAGCACGGCCGGCTCCTCGCGGTGGCCCGGTGGCGGGCGGCGCACGGCGTGCCCGACGAGGTGATGGTCAAGACCTCGCCGACCTACGAGACGCCGCGCTCGCTGCGCCCGGAGGACGCCGTCGTGCAGCGGCAGAACCAGAAGCCGCAGTACGTCGACCTGTCCTCGGCCCTGGCCGTCCGGGTGCTGCCCCGGATGCTCGAGCGCCGGGCCCTGGCCGACGCCGTCGACTACCTCGAAGAGGCGCTGCCCGGCGTCGCCGACGGCACGCACGCCCACGAGTGGGTGGTGGAGATCGGGCGCCGCCCGGGTGGCCGGTTCCGTTACGAAGGAGGAGTCCAATGATCAAGGTGAGGCCGTACCTGCACCACGCCCCGGTGCCGGACGGCGTGTACTTCGGCAGCGCCCGCGGACAACTGGTCCTGTCCGGGCCGCCGATCCTCGCCGGAGTCGCCGACAAGATCGTGCCGCTGCTGGAGACCGGCGCCACCGAGGACGACCTCGTCGCAGCGGTCGGCTACGAGAAGTCCCGGCGCGTCGTGCGGCACATCGTCGGCAGCCTGCGCGACCGCGGGCTGCTGGTCGACTTCGCGAAGCACACGGCGCCCGAGCCGGACCCGGCCGAGCGCAGCGCTTTCGACAGTTCGGTCACCCATCTCGAGGCGTACTCCGACGACCCGTACGCCGCGTTCGCCCGGTTCCGCGCGGCGACCGTGGCAGTGACCGGCCCGGCCGCGGCGGCCGAGCCGGCCCGGCGCGGCCTGCGGCGGGCCGGCGTGGGCACGGTCCGCGCCGGCGACGACCATATCGGCGCGGACGTGGTCATCCTGATCGACGGCGACCCGGCCACCGTGCCGGCCGGTGTCCCGGTGGTACCGGTGGTCCGCGACGACCGGGTGCTGCTGGTCGGGCCGGTGGTGTCCGACGTGGACAGTGCCGCCGCCTGGGCCGCGCTGCGCGACCGGGTGTCCGCCCGGGCGGCCGACGCGCCGCCGGTCGCCCGCCCGGTGGCCGACGCGCTGGCCGGCGCCCTCGCCGCCCGGCTCGCCTTCGATCTGGTCACCGGTCTGCTCGAGCCGGGCACGGCGCAGGTCGTGCACGGCGAGCAGCTGACCGCCGAGCCGGTCCGGGCCGGTGCCCCGGTCGCGGTGGCGGAGTTCACGCTGGACGACGCGCCGGTCGAAGCCGAACCGGACCACGCGGCCGTCGTTGACGCGCTGGCCGCGCTGCGTGACCGGTGGACCGGCCGGTTCGCCGCCGGCCCGAGCGAGCTGGACCTGCCGCAGGTGCCGGTGTCCCAGCGGGAGCTGGCGCACCGGGTCGGCGCGGACGGGTCGGTGTTCGCCTGGGCGTACGACTTCGAGACCGCAACGGTCGGGGTGGCGCTGGCCGCCCTGCGCGGTTGCGGCCCGAGCGATGCGGCCGGCCTGACCGTGGAGACGTGGCTGCTCGACGGCGCGCTGCGGCTGCTGGCCGGCCGGGCCGAGGAGCTCGATCCGATCGGCGACGACGAACTGCACCCGGAGACCCGGCGGATCGCGCGCATCTTCACCGGGCAGTCCGGCCAGCCGTACGGAATCGGGCTGTACCACGTGCCCGGCCTGCAGTGGCGGCTGGCCCGGGTGACGGCCGCCGACGGCCGGGTGCTTGGCGCGGCCTGGGCGGCCGGGGCCGACCTGGCCGTCCGGGACGCGCTGGCCACCGCGCTGAGCGCGGCGCAGGTGCGGTCGCTGCGGCCGGAGGTGACGGCGGAACCCCCGGTGCGCACCGACGCGCTGGTCTTCGCCGCGCCGGCCACCGTCGGCGCGCTCCGCAAGCAGATCACCGCCCTGGCCGCGAGCGAGGGCCGGGTCTTTCACGGCACAGCCGTCCGGGGCGACGACGTCCTCGGCGACCTGCCGATCCATTACGGCCCGGTCGCGTACGGCCCGGCCCCGACCGGCAAGGCGGAGCAATGAGCACACTGCTGGACCAGCAGTTCGCGCCGGGAGTGGCGCCGCAGTGGCACGACGCGCTGGCCCCACTGCTTGCGGCCACCCCGGCCGCCGTATCCGTTGCGTTCGGCTGGGACCTGGACTGGGAAAGGACGCAGTGGCAGCGCAGCGCCGACGCCGGGCGCGACCACCTGTCGGTGCGCATCCAGGACGACGAGGTCTTCGTCGGGCCGCTGTGGCGGCCGGGCACCGACGCCGGTTGCGCAACATGCGCCGAGTCGCGGGAACGGTCGGTGCACCGGCACCCGCTGCAGGCGCGGATGGAACTGGCCCGGCGCCAGCGCGCCACCGGCAACCCGCTGCTGCCGGCCCTGCTCGCGGCGGTCGCCGCGCACCTCGCCGAGCACCCCCTCGCCGCGGGCGAACTGTACGCGATCGGCGCGGATTCGGTCCTGCGTCACCGGATCCCGCGCAGTTTCCTCTGCCCGGTCTGCGCGCCCACGTTCCGGCCCGACGTGAGGTGGCGGCCCGACCCGCTGCCGTGGCGGTCCCGCCAGGCCTCCGCCGAGCCGACCCGAGCCGACTCCGGGGCCGCGCTGCTCGTCCCGGGCGCGCTGCGCCGCCGCCTGGTCGACGACCGGTACGGCCCGGTGCAAGCGATCATGCGGGAATCCGGTTCGCCGTTCGCGATGAGCATGGCGGTCTCCGCCGACGTGCCCGCCTGGGGACACGGCCGGGCCGCCACGTTGCGCGAGACCGAGCCGGTGGCGGTCATCGAGCTGTACGAGCGGTTGGCCGGCTTCCCGTTCGACAGCCCCGTGCTGATGGACCTCGCGTACACCGACATCGCCGACATGGCCCTGGACCCGCGCACCCTCGGGCAGCACACCGACGAGCAACTGAACCACCCGACCGCCCTGGCCCTGCCGTTCGACGAGCGCACCCGGATGGACTGGGTGTGGGCGCACGACGCGGCGACCGGCGAGCCCAGGCTGGTGCCCGCCGAGGCCGGGTTCTACCTGTACGAGTACCGGTACAAGCTGAACCGGCGGGAAGCCCGCAACGCCCGGGACGTCGATCGGCGCGACAACCGCAAGCACTTCCACGACTCGTCCAGCGGCTGCGCGGCCGGCTCGTGCTTGGAAGAGGCGGCCCTGCACTCGCTGCTGGAACTGGCCGAGCGGGACGCGTTCCTGCTCTCCTGGCACCGGCAGCAGCCGCTGCCACGCATCGACCCGGCCTCGATCACCGACCCGGACAGCCGGGCCCTGATCGACCTGCTCGACACCCGTGGCTTCGACACCTACGTCTTCGTCGCCACCCAGGACATCGACCTGCCGATCGTGTGGGCGATGGCGCTGAACCGGGCGGGGGTGTTCCCGGCAGCGTACTCGTCCGGTGGTTCGAGCGTCGACCCGGCCGGCGCGATCCGCTCGGCCCTGCGCGAAGTGGCCCAACTGGCCACCGACCCGATCGAGCCGGACACGTACGACAAGGACGCGATGCTGGCCGATCCGTACCACGTAGAGGAGCTGGTTCATCACGCCTGGCTGTACACCCATCCGGAGACGCTGGAGCGCACCACTCGGGTGCTCGGCGGCCCGGTCGTGACCGTTGAGGAGGCGTGGCCGGACTGGCCCGGCCGCCTGCTCCGGGCAGCCGGGGGTGACGTGCGCACGACGTTCGACTTCCTCCGCGCCCGGTTCGCCGATGCCGGCCTGGACCGGATCCTGGTGGTCGACCAGAGCACCCGCGAGCACCGCGACGCCGGGATCGCCGTGGCCAAGGCGGTCGTGCCGGGCATCCTTCCGATGTGCTTCGGCCACGCCCAGCAACGGCTGAAGAATCAGTGGCGGCTCGAGCGGGCGCTGACCGGCACCCCGGCGGACGGCGCCGCGCTGCCCTACGACCCTCATCCGTTCCCATGACCGCGCCGGCCCGGGTGCCGTTCGCGGTGCCCGACGAGATCGCCCATGACGTCATCGCCCGGGAGCCGCTCTGGTACGCGTACGCGGCCGGCGACGACCACCCGGCGCCGCCGTCGTGGGCGGCCGGCCCGTCGCCGGAGGCCGCCGGGCACGCCGATCCGTACCCGGCCGGCCTGATCCGCGCAGACGACCGCATCCCGCTGCCGTTCGGCACGCTTGACCTGCTGGAGACGGCCGCCTTCCCGCACGGGCGGGTGAGCGACCCCGTCGCCGACCCGCTCGGCCACGCGCTCGCCGCCGCTTTCGGTCCGCAGTGGTATGATCTCGACAACCCGTACAACCCGCACCGCGGCTACGCCTCCGGCCGCTCGCACTATCCGGTGCAGGTGTTCGTGGACGACGGCACCCGGTGGCGGTTGCTCGAGCCGGACCGGCACGCGCTGACCGGCTTGGCGCACGCCTCGCCGGGCCGCTACCGACGGCTCGCCCTCACCGGCCGGTACGCCCGCGTCCTGCCCAGCTACCGCTGGTTCCGCGGCTCGCTGGTGCACGCCGAGCTCGGCATCGCCCTGCGCGCGCTGAGCGTCGCGCTGTACCGGTTCGGTCTCCCGGCGACGCTGCGGATGCCCGGCCCGGACGGCCCCGCCCTGATTGCCGGCCTGGGCCTGCGGCCGACCGGCGAATGGTCGCTGCCCCTCGTGGTCGACCTCGCTGCGGGCCGCCCGGACGCGACGACCGTGGCCGACGAGCGGCCGGACGACCCGGTGCTGGCTGAGTTGTTCGACGTGAACCGGGCACAGCGCTACCCGGACCGGCCGGCCCCGCTGGGCTGCGGCGTGCCGTCCGGCGCGGCGGTCCCCGGCGAGTCCTGGGCGGAACTGACGTGGCGCCGCAACTCCGGGCGTGTTCCGGCCGGTCTGCTCGGCTTCGCTGCGCGGCCGTGCCGCGTCGACGGCTCGGTGCTCGAGGACGCCGCCCGCTGGCTGCGGCTGGCGCCGCCGTCGGCAACCCTGGCCGGGGTCGCGGCCCGCACCACGCTCACCGTCGCGGTGCAGAACGTCACTGGGTACGCCGACGGCGTGCACCGGGTCGGCCCGGACGGCTCGCTCGAACTGGTCCGTGCTGACCCGGACATCGCCGCGCGCCTGGAAGGCGTCTACGGCTACGCCCGCTCGCCGTCCAGCGGCTGCGACGTCCGGCACGCCGCGATGCTGTGGTTTCTCTCGGTGCGCCCGCGCGACCTGCACGCCGCGTACGGTCCGGCCGGCTGGACCGCCGCCCAGTACGTGGCCGGCTGGGCAGTGCACGGCCTCGGCCTTGCCGCCACCGCCGGCGGCCTGTTCGCCCGCCCGGTGCGCGCGTTCGACGAGGAACCGACCCGCGACCTGCTCGGGCTGGGCCCCGACGAAATGATCGCGCTCGCCGCGATCGCCGGAACACCGCGCCACCCCAGCGGCGCGGTGCTCGACATTCGACTGTGAGGAGGACAGTTCATGACGACGACCCCTTCGGCCAGCACCACCTGGACCTCGTGGCATCTGCACCTCGCCACCGATGCGCCGTCCGCACAGGACCGCGTGATCCGTGAGGTGCTCCGGCCAGTGGTCGCCAGCCTGGCCGGCCGCCCGTGGTTCTTCCTACGGTTCTGGCAGGCCGGCACGCACATCCGCTTCCGGGTCGGAGACCTGTCCGCGGCCGAGGCCGCCCGGGTGCAGGACGCGCTGGCCGACCACCTCGACCGGGCGGGCCGGCCGGCGCCGGGGGAGCGGCCGGTGGACGAGGCGACGTACCGCGCGCTCGCCACCGCCCAGGCGGCTTCCGAGTACGGCGCCGACCGGGTGGTGCAGCCGATGCTGCCGCCGGGCGTGCATCGGGCCGAGTACCACCCCGAGTACGGCCGGTATGGCGGCGTACCCCTCATGCCCTTCACCGAGCACCTGTTCCAGCTCTCCAGCGAGGCCGTCCTGCGTGTCCTGCCGCACGCCGCGACCATCCGCGACCGGACGGCTCTCGGCCTGCGCGGCACGATGGCGGCCGCGGCGGCGCTCGGCGACCGGGACGCCCGGGCGGAGTTCTACGCCCGCAGCATGGCCGCGTGGCGGTCGTTCGCGGCTGGCTGGGACTCCGGCGAACTGGACCGGCTGTGCCGGGTCGAGGGCGCGACCGGACCCGCCCCCGACCCGGACCGGCACGGCCCGTTCACGGCCTGGCACGTTGGGCTGACCGAGCTGGCGGCCCGCCTCGCCGAGCCCGGCCCGATCGTCTTCTCCCACGTCCACATGCTGCACAACCGGCTCGGCCGCAGCCTGCACGAGGAACTGCGCACGTACGCCTGGCTGGCGCACGTCTTCCCGGAAGCTGCCCGGCGATGAGCGTCAGGATCGCCATCGTCGGCGCCGGGATCGGCGGGCTCACCCTGGCCGTCGCGCTGCGCGCCGCCGGCCTGCGCCACGAGATCTACGAGGCGGTCGCCCGGCCCGGCGCGGCCGGGCTGGGCGTCCAGGTGTCGCCGAACGCGGTGCGGCCGTTGCTGGCACTCGGCGTCCGGCCGGGCGGGGCGGTGCCGCTGGACGCCGTCGAGACGATCGACCGGTACGGACGGCCGATCGCCCGTACCCCGCTCGGTGCCGCCTGCGTGGACCGGTTCGGCGCACCGTACTGGGGGGTGCGCCGCGCCGACCTGCACCGCGCTCTGCTCGACCGGGTCGAGCCGGACGCGCTCCGGCTCGGCCATCGGCTGACCCGGGCCGATCCGGACGGCACGCTCGAGTTCGACGGCGGCCGGCGCACCCGGGCCGACGTGGTCGTCGGCGCGGACGGGATTCGATCGGTGGTCCGGCGGGCGCTGAGCGGGGATGCACCAGTGTTCAGCGGGCTGGGCGCGTACCGCGGCCTGGTCCCGGTCGCGAAGCTCGGCCCGGCCGCGGCCCGGCCTGCCGCGCGAATCTGGCTCGGGCCGGACCGGCACATGGTCTGCTACCCGGTCGCTGGTGGCCGACTGGTCAGCTTCGCCGCGATCGCCCCGATGCCGGCCGGTGATGATCGGTCGCGGGCGGTGCCGTCGTCGTCGGTGGCTGCCGAGTTCGGCGACTGGCACGGCCTGGCCGGGAGCATCGCCCGGCAGGCCGAGGTGGTACGGCAGTGGCCGCTGTACGACCGGGAGCCGCTGCGCCGGTGGACGGCCGGGCGGCTGACCGTCCTCGGGGACGCTGCGCATCCGATGCTGCCGTTCCTGGCGCAGGGCGCGAACCAGGCCGTCGAGGACGCCGTGCAACTGGCCGCCTGCCTGGCCGGGACCGGGGACGTCCCCGGCCGGCTCGCCCGGTACGCCGGGCTGCGGGCCGAAAGGACGGCGACCGTGCAGCGGCTGGCCCGGGTGCAGGGCGGCACGGGCCACCTGCCGGACGGCCCGGCGCGGCTGCGTCGGGACCGGCAGCTGCACCGGCACTCGGGGCTGGACGAACGGGCGTGGCTCTACGGGTTTGCTGTGGAAGGTAGGGCCGCATGACCGGTGATACCGGGCGGATCGCGATTGTCGGAGCGGGCATCGCCGGGCTGACGCTGGCGACGCTGTTGCGCCGGGCGGGCATCGAGTGTGACCTGTACGAGCAGACCTCCCGGCTGTCCGCGGTGGGCGCGGGCATCCAGCTCCCGCCCAACGGCGTACGGCTGCTGGGGATGCTCGGCGCCCGGGACGCGCTGGCCCGCCACGGCGTGGTGGCCGAGCACATCGCGTCGCGCCGCTGGTCGGACGGGCGGCTGCTGGCCCAGGTGCCGCACGGGGATCTCTGCACGCAGATGTACGCAGCCCCGTACGTCCTCATGCACCGGGCGGATCTGCAGGCCGCGCTGCTCGATCTACTTCCCGGCGACGCCGGCCTCGGCCGGCGGGTCGCCGCAGTGACCGAGTATCCCGGCCACGTCGAGCTTCGCCTCGCCGGCGGACGCACCACCCGCGCGGCCCTGGTGATCGGCGCCGACGGCGTCCACTCGGTGGTCCGACCGGCGGTGGTGCGCGACGAGCCGCGCCACAGCGGCTACAGCGTGTACCGCGGCCTGGTGCCCGCCGACCAGCTACGGGCCGTGGCCGCCGACGCCGGCGTCACGTTCTGGTTCGGGCCGGGCCGGCACGTCACCTACTATCCGGTGGCCGGTCGGCGGACCGTCCACTTCAGCGCGGTCGCCGCCACTCCGGCCGCGCCCGGCGACCCGGCGGCCGAGCTGCGGGCACTCTTCGCCGGCTGGCATCCGGCGGTGCGCCGGGTGGTGACGGCGGCGGAGACGGTCACCCGGTGGACGCTGTCCGACCGAGACCTGGCTCGCCGCTACACCACGCAGCGGATCGCGCTGGTCGGCGACGCCGCACACCCCACCCTGCCGTACCTGTCGCAGGGCGCCGGGCAGGCCCTGGAGGACGCGGTGACCCTGGCCCGGCTGCTTACCGCCGGACTGCCGCCCGCGGTGGCATTGCGCCGGTACGAACGCCTCCGTCGCTCGCGCACGGCCGAGATCCACCGCCAGGCCCGGGCCAAGGCCGTGACCTACCATCTGCCCGACGGGCCGGCCCAACGCCGCCGCGACGCCTACCTGCACCGCCATCAGACGCTGGAGCACCTCCGCTGGATCTACGCCGGCGGCCCGAGCCACGCCGGTGCGGTGCCGGTCGTGGCGTAGAGCACGAGGTGGACCACGTGACTCCACGAGGCCCACGCCGCGATCGACGTCCCTCGGACGTGGTGTTGAGGACGGGCCTCAGGCGGGGTAGCGGCGCGGGGTCCAGACCACCGGTGTCTCGCCGCCGCGGTCCTGCAGCCTCGTCTGCGACGAGCCGAAGATGAGCAGGGTCCGCATGTCCACCTCGGCCGGGTCGAGGTCGGCGAGGCGCACCACGCGGACCGACTCGGCCGGGCCGCCGACGTCGCGGCCGAGCACGACCGGGGTGTCGGCGGCGCGGTGGCGCAGTAGCAGCTCCTTCGCGGCCTCCACCTGCCAGGTCCGCGTGCGCGAGCCAGGGTTGTAGACCGCGATGACCAGATCGGCGCGGGCGGCGGCCTCCAGGCGGGCGGCGATGACGTCCCACGGCTTGAGCCGGTCGGACAGCGACAGCACGCAGAAGTCGTGACCCAGCGGAGCGCCGGCCCGGCTCGCCACCGCCTGGGCGGCGGTCAGGCCGGGCAGGACCCGCACCGGCACGTCCTTCCAGCGCGGCTCGGCCGCCACCTCCAGCACGGCGGCGGCCATCGCGAAGACGCCCGGGTCGCCCGACGAGACCACCGCGACCCGGCGCCCCTCCTTGGCCAGCGCCAGCGCGAACTCGGCGCGCTCGGCCTCGACGCGGTTGTCGGAGGCGTGCCGGCGCTGCCGCGGATTGTCCGGGACCCGCGCCAGGTAGGGGCCGTAGCCGACGAGATCCTCGGCGGCGGCGAGCGCGGCCTGCGCCTCCGGGGTGAGCCAGTCGCGGCCGGCGGGCCCCAGGCCGACCACCACGACCTCGCCCTGAGCCGGCGCGGGGGCGGCCTCGGCCAGCGCGGCCGCGGTCTCCTCGTGGACGCGGGAGGGCAGCAGGGCCAGGGAGAAGTACGGCACCGTCGCCGGGTCGACCTCGGCCAGCGGGGCGGTGCGCTCGTCGGCGGTGGTGGCGCGCTCGACGTACCAGGCGTCGCCGAGCCGGCCGGCGCGCTCGAGCGCCTCGCGGACCCGGCCGAACGTGCGGCCCAGCTTCAGCACCGCGGCGGAGTCGGTGGCGGCCAGGCGCTCGGCGAGCTCGTCGGTGGGCAGCGTGCCGGGCAGCACGGTGAGGACCTCGTCACGCTCGACGAGGGGCCGGCCCAGCGCGGCCGACGCGCCGGAAACGGACGTCACGCCGGGGACGACCTCGGTGGGGTACCGTCGGCAGAGCCGCTTGTGCATGTGCATGTACGACCCGTAGAAGAGCGGGTCGCCCTCGCACAGCACCACCACGTCGCGGCCGGCGTCGAGGTGCGCGGCGAGGCGGGCCGCCCACGCGTCGTAGTGCTCCTCGATCACGCCGCGGTAGTCGGGCGTGTCCTCGGTCGTCACCGGGTAGACGAGGGCCTCCTCGATCTGGTCCGCGCGCAGGTAGGGCGCGGCGATCGAGCGGGCGATGCTGCGCCCGTGGCGGGCGCTGTGGTACGCGACGACCGGCGCGGCGGCGATGAGCCGGGCGGCCTTGACCGTCACGAGCTCCGGGTCGCCGGGACCCAGACCGATACCGAAGAGCCTGCCGCTGTCCACCGTGGTCATTCCTTCTCGTCCGCGATCGCGTTGACGGCGGCGGCCGTCATCGCGCTGCCGCCCCGGCGGCCGTGCACCACCAGGTGTTCCAGCCCGGAGCCGGCCAGGGCCGCCTTCGACTCGGCGGCGCCGATGAACCCGACCGGGATGCCCAGCACCGCGGCCGGGGTGCCCGCACCCTCGCCGATCAGTTCGAGCAGCCGGAACAGGGCGGTGGGCGCGTTGCCGATGGCGACGACGGCGCCGTCGATGCGGCCCCGCCAGAGTTCGAGGGCCGCCGCGCTGCGCGTGGTGCCGAGCCGCTGCGCCAGCTCCGGTACGGCCGGATCGCGCAGCGTGCACACCACGTCGTTGTCGCGGGGCAGCCGCGCGCGGGTCACGCCGGACGCGACCATCTCGGCGTCGCACAGGATCGGTGCCCCGCCCCGCAGCGCCGCGCGCGCGGCCACGACGACGCCGGGGGAGTAGCCGACGTCGGCGGGCAGGTCGACCATGCCGCAGGCGTGGATCATGCGGACCGTCACCTGCGCCACGTCGGCGGGCAGCGCGGACAGGTCGGCCTCGGCCCGGATCGTGGCGAACGAGCGCCGGTAGATCTCGGCGCCGTCGCGGACGTACTCCGCCGTCAGGTCACTGTGCTGCGTCATACGACCGCGCTCCGGTACCCGCCGGGCGTCGCCAGCATCTCCACGTGCCTTCCTCTCGGCGCGCCGCAGCGCCGTTCGCAGCCGACCCAGTGCACCGGCACCGCGCCGGGCTCCCGCACGCCGGCGGCGGCCACGGCGGCCCGTGCGTCCGAGCGGACGTCGGCGAGCGCCTTGGCACAGCCCGGCCGCCCGGCGCACGCCGTGACCCCGGCCCACGGCGAGGCGGGGTCGGCGGTGAGCCCGGTGGCGGCCAGTCCGGCAACGGTCGGGTCAGCTTCTTCCATCGGTACCGCGGGAACGACGACGGTCCGCCAGGGCGTGACGATCATCTCGTTCGCCGCGCCCGCGAGCGCCGCCGACTGGGCGCCCGTGAGTAGCCCGAGCGGCGCGACCACGACCACGGCGGCGCCCCCGCCGGGCTGGGCGATCAGCCCCGGTTTAACGGCATTCGCACGGTTGGTCCCGTCGGCCGTGACCGCGGCGCCCAGCCGGGCCGCGACCCGCGCCGGGCCGTCCTCGAGCTCCGCGAGCCGCCAGGCCCGGGAGCCCTGCGCGGCCCGCTCCGCCAGGAAGGCCAGGGCGGCCCGGACCAGCAGCTGCGCCCCACCGGAGGCGCTGGTCGGGGTGCCGCCCAGGACCAGCCGCGAGCCGTGCAGCCCCACGTCGCCGAGCAGTGGGGTCACGTCGCCGCGGCCGTCGTCGATCGTGGCCAGGAACCGGCCCGGCAGCCCGGCCAGCTCCGGCGTGGCGCACAGCCGCGCGTCGAACTCGCGCACGACCGGCCGCACGTCCAGCTCGCCGCGCCCGTCGAGGCCGCTCAGCGGGCTGGCGATGATGTTGCGCACTCGTTCGTGCGTCGCCGAGGGCAGCAGGCCGGCGTCGGTCAGCCGGGCTCCGAGCTCGTGCTCCGTGCCGGGCCGCAGCGCCCTGACCTGCACGTTGCCGCGCGAGGTGAGCTCCAGCGCCGGGTCTCCCAGCTCGGCGGCGGCCGCGCGCAGCACCTCCAGCTGCGCGGCGGTGAGCCGCCCGCCGGGCAGGCGGATGCGCGCGAGCCCGCCGTCGGCGGCCTCGTGCACCTGCACGGCGCCCGGGCACCTGTCGGGGGCGTCACGTTCGCTGGCAGCCTGCACGCGCCGGATACTACCTGCGCTTGACGCGGCGCAGGCTCGTCGCGCAGAGTTGGGCCTGCTGTACAACGGCGACGTGTGGAGGAACCCGGTGTGAATCCGGGGCGGTCCCGCCACTGTGACCGGGGAGCAAGCCTCCAGCGACGAAGGCCACCGGATATGTCCGGGAAGGCCTGGGGCGAGCGCCGATCCGGGAGTCAGGAGACTCTCCGCCGCCGGACCCAATCCCGACCGACTTGGGGCGCGGACCCCGAGGGAGGACCCCGGCGTGATCCTGCTGCTGTCGACGTCCGACACCGACCTGCTCAGCGCCCGTGCCAGTGGCGCGGACTACCGGCTGGCCAACCCCGCCCGGACCACGGTCGAGGACCTGCCCGGTCTCGCCGCCGGCGCCGAACTCGTCGTCGTGCGCTTCCTCGGCGCGTACCGCGACTGGCAGGACGGCCTCGACACGCTCCTGGCCACCGGCCTGCCCGTGGTGATCCTCGGCGGCGAGCAGGCCCCCGACGCCGAGCTGATGAGCCACTCCACGGTGCCGGCCGGCCTCGCCGCGCAGGCCCACGCCTACCTCGCCTTCGGCGGCCCGGCCAACCTCGCCGAGCTGCACCGGTTCCTCTGCGACACCGTCCTGCTGACCGGCCACGGCTTCGCCGCGCCGGTGGAGACCCCGGCCTGGGGTGTGCTGGAGCGCTCGGGCCGTCCAACTCCAGCCGGCGGCCCCGAGCCGGACGGCCCGACGGTCGCGGTCGTCTACTACCGCGCGCACCACGTGGCCGGAAACACCGCGTTCGTCGAGCGCCTCTGCGAGGCGATCGAGGCCGAGGGCGCCCGCGCGTTGCCGGTCTTCGCCGCCTCGCTGCGCACCGCCCCGCCAGAACTGCTCGACACGCTGCGGCGGGCCGACGCGCTGGTGGTGACCGTGCTCGCGGCCGGCGGCACCCGCCCGGCCGACGCCCAGGCCGGCGGCGAGGACGAGGCGTGGGACGTCGGCGCGCTCGCCGCCCTCGACGTGCCGATCCTGCAGGGCCTGTGCCTGACCAGCAGCCGCGACGGCTGGGATGCCAACGACGACGGGCTCTCGCCGCTGGACACCGCGACCCAGGTGGCGATCCCCGAGTTCGACGGGCGGCTCATCACGGTGCCGTTCTCGTTCAAGGAGATCGACGAGGACGGCCTCACCGTCTACGTCGCGGACCCCGAGCGCGCCGGCCGCGTCGCCGGGATCGCCGTCGCGCACGCCCGCCTGCGCGGCCTGGCCGCCGCGGACAAGCGCGTCGTGATCATGCTCAGCGCGTATCCGACGAAGCACTCGCGCATCGGCAACGCCGTCGGGCTGGACACGCCGGCCAGCGTCGTGCGGCTGCTCGAGGCGATGGCGCGGCAGGGGTACGACCTGGGGGAGGGCTTCCCCGCCGACGGCGACGCGCTCATCCACGAGCTCATCGCCGCGGGCGGCCAGGACGTCAACTGGCTGACCGAGGAGCAGCTGCGGGGCAATCCGGTGCGCATCTCCGCCGAGCGGTATGCCGCCTGGTTCGCCACCCTCCCCGAGGACCTGCGCGCCGGGATCGAGCGGCACTGGGGCCCGGCCCCCGGCGAGCTGTTCGTCGACCCTGCCACCGGCGACATCGTCCTGGCCGCCCTGCGCCGCGGCAACGTCGTCGTCATGGTCCAGCCGCCGCGCGGCTTCGGCGAGAACCCGGTCGCCATCTACCACGACCCCGACCTGCCGCCGAGCCACCACTACCTGGCCGCGTACCGCTGGCTCGCGGACTCGTCCGAGGCCGGTTTCGCGGCGCACGCCGTCGTGCACGTCGGCAAGCACGGCAACCTCGAGTGGCTGCCGGGCAAGACCGTCGGCATGTCCGCCGCGTGCGGCGCCGACGCGGCGCTGGGCAACCTGCCGCTGATCTACCCGTTCCTGGTCAACGACCCGGGCGAGGGCACCCAGGCCAAGCGCCGCGCGCACGCCACGCTCGTGGACCACCTGGTGCCGCCGATGGCCCGCGCCGACACCTACGGCGACATCGCCCGCCTGGAGCAGCTGCTCGACGAGCACGCCACGATCGCCGCGCTCGACCCGGCGAAGCTCCCCGCGATCCGGGCCCAGATCTGGACGCTGATCCAGGCCGCCCGCCTCGACCACGACCTCGGCCTGGCCGACCGGCCGCACGACGCCGAGTTCGACGACTTCCTGCTGCACGTCGACGGCTGGCTGTGCGAGGTCAAGGACGTGCAGATCCGCGACGGCCTGCACGTGCTGGGCCAGGCGCCGACCGGCGAGGCGCGGGTCGACCTGGTGCTGGCGATGCTGCGCGCCCGGCAGATGTGGGGCGGCCAGGTCGCCGCGCTGCCCGGCCTGCGCGAGGCGCTCGGCCTGTCCGAGTCCTCGACGGACCGCACGGCGGTCGACGCGGCCGAGGCGCGGGCGCGGGAGCTGGTCGCCGCGATGGAGGCCCGCAATTGGGATGTATCCGAGGTATCGGATGTTTCGGATAATCCGGAAGTGGTGCGAGTGCTGCGCTTCGCCGCCGAGGAGATCGTGCCGCGGCTGGCGCGCACCACCGACGAGCTGACGATGGTGCTGCACGCGCTCGACGGCGGATACGTGCCGGCCGGCCCGAGCGGATCGCCGCTGCGCGGTCTGATCAACGTGCTGCCGACCGGTCGCAACTTCTACTCCGTCGACCCGAAGGCGGTGCCGAGCCGGCTGGCGTGGGAGACGGGCCAGGCGATGGCGGAATCGCTGCTCTCGCGGTACAGGACGGATCACGGCGAATGGCCGAAGTCCGTCGGCCTGTCCATGTGGGGCACCAGCGCCATGCGCACCGCGGGTGATGACATCGCCGAGGCGCTCGCGCTGCTGGGCGTCCGCCCGGTCTGGGACGACGCGTCCCGTCGCGTCACCCGCCTCGACCTCATCGACCTCGCCGAGCTGGGCCGCCCGCGCATTGACGTGACCATGCGCATCAGCGGCTTCTTCCGCGACGCCTTCCCGCACGTGGTGGCGCTGCTCGACGACGCGGTCCGGCTCGCCGCCAGCGCCGAGGAGTCCGCCGAGGACAACTACGTGCGTGCGCACGTGCACGCCGATCTGGCCGGGCACGGCGACGAGCGGCGCGCCACGCTGCGCGTCTTCGGCTCCAAGCCCGGTGCGTACGGCGCGGGCATCCTCCCGCTCATCGACAGCCGCAACTGGCGCGACGACCGGGACCTCGCCGAGGTCTACGCCGTGTGGGGCGGCTACGCATACGGTCGCGGCGTCGACGGCGTCGAGGCGCGCGCCGACATGGAGGGCGCGTACCGCAGGATCAGCGTCGCGGTGAAGAACACCGACACCCGCGAGCACGACATCGCCGACTCCGACGACTACTTCCAGTACCACGGCGGCATGGTCGCCACGGTCCGCGCCCTGACCGGCCGGGCGCCCGCCGCCTACGTCGGCGACAGCACCAACCCCGACGCCGTGCGCACCCGCACGCTGAGCGAGGAGACCGCCCGGGTCTTCCGGGCCCGCGTGGTCAACCCCCGCTGGCTGGCCGCGATGCGCCGGCACGGCTACAAGGGCGCCTTCGAACTCGCCGCGACGGTCGACTACCTCTTCGGCTTCGACGCCACCGCCGGCGTCGTGGCCGACTGGATGTACGAGAAGCTGGCCGAGTCCTACGTCTTCGACCCGGACAACCACAAGTTCCTCACCGAGTCCAACCCGTGGGCGCTGCACGGCATCGCCGAGCGCCTGCTGGAGGCGGCCGACCGCGGCATGTGGGAGCACCCGGAGCCGGCCACGCTGGACGGCCTGCGCGAGGTCTACCTGCAGACCGAGGGCGACCTGGAGGACGACGCCTGACGGTCAGGTCCGCGCGGCGGTGACGGCGACGGTGGTGTACCGCATGGTGAAGGTGCCGCCCGCCGCGTCGACGACGGCGCCGAAGCCCGCGAGGATCTCGGCCAGCGTGTCCGGCGGCAGGCGGCTCGCGACGCCGGAGGTCGGCACCTGGTCGAGCCACTCGTCGCGGGTGTACTCGCGCTCCCACGGCAAGCGCCAGTCCTCCGGCTCGCCGAACGCGCCACTGGCCCGGATCGCCTCCGCCGGCCTGGCGGCGAGCTTCGCGTAGTCGTCCCCGCCGAACGACCAGCGGTGCATCATCGGCAGGTCGGGCACGACCCGGCGGCAGACCGCGGCGAAGCCCTCGGCCAGGTCGGGCGGGGGCTCGGACGCGTTCCAGAACAGCGCCAGCCGGCCGCCGGGCCGCAGCACCGCCGCCGCCTTCGCCGCGCCCGCGACCGGGTCCACCCAGTGCCAGGCCTGGCCGGCGACGAGGGCGTCGAACGTGCGGCCGGCCGGCTCCCAGGCCTCGATGGTGGCCACCTCGACGTCGAGCCCGCGCCGGCGGGCCTCCTCGGCCATGCGCGGATCGGGGTCGATGCCGAGCACCTCGCAGCCGGCCGCCTGGAACCGGCGCGCGACGATCCCGGTGCCGCAGCCGACGTCGAGGATGCTGCGGCCGGGGCTCGCGGCGGCGATCCGCTCGATGAGGGCATCCGGGTAGCTCGGCCGGGCCCGGTCGTAGCGCTCCGCGTCCGCCCCGAAGGACTCCGCTACCGTTCGGAGGCGATGGGGTGCTGCACCGGCACTTCGAGGACTTCGACGCCTTCCTGGCGCAGTTCGTGCTCGATCGCGTCGACCGGATGGACGCCCAGGCCGTCGCCCTGCGTGGTGCGGCCGGCACCGGCACCGTCGCGGACAACATCAGCGGCGCGCTCGCCGCGGTGTTCGGCTCGGTCGCCGTGGCGATCGTCGCCCTCGTCACGTTTCGCGACGAGCTGCGTGCGCGGCTGCGCGAGACCTGGCCGGCCGGCGTTCCGGTGCTCACCGAGGCCGCCGTCATGTTCGGCGTGTACCTCGCCGCGGAGCGCGACCTGGGTCGCGTCGCCGCGGACGCCGACGTCAACACGCTCGGCGCCATGCTGGTCGGCTCGGGCCACCTGCTCTACGCCGACCGCGCCGGCACGCCCCCGACCCCCGACGCCGTGCGCCGAGTCGTCACCACCGTCCTGGCCGGCGCCCCGCGGGCGTGAGCTGACGGAAAATTTGGACCGGGCGCCCCGGACTACGGCCGCGGCACCTCATTGCCCGAATCATCGGGTACGCGGCGATTTATCAATCACCTGTGCGCAATGACCTGAACACCTTAGGCAACATTCGCATCTTGAGTAACAGCAAAGGCTCCTCCCGCACTTCTTTGCAGTCCGTTGCATCCATTCGGAGGATCCTTCGTGTTAGTTCGTCGCCTTGTCCTAGCTACCGTCCCGGCCGTCGCGGCCGTGCTGCTGTTTGCCGGCACCGCGGCCGCGGCGGTCAAAGTGCCGTTAAAGTCGTCCCACCGCAACACCACGGCCGCGGCCTTCAAGAAAGATTGCGACCACATTCCGAACAAGGACCGTGGCGCCGGGAAGGACGGCTTCGTGTTCGTCCTGCCCGGGAACGACGCCGATTTCGTCACCCTGGACCTGAAGTTCCGCGACACCGGCGGCAACACCGTCCCGATCACCATCTCGAATACGCCCGGCGCCTACCCTTACGGCATCATCACCGACAAGGGCTCCAGCAAGGCCTACATCGTCGTGCCGTACGGCTGGAGGCTGCTGGACGGCGAGGCCTGGGTGGACAACAACAACACGAAGGCCAAGGACTTCAACGTCAGCCACACCTGCCAGGGCGGTCCCGCCGCCAGCCCCTCGCCGTCGAAGTCGCCGTCGGCCTCGCCCTCGGCGTCGATCTCGCCCTCGACCTCGGCGTCGGCGTCCACCTCGCCGTCCACCTCGGAAAGCCCCTCGGAAAGCCCGTCGGCCAGTCTTTCACCGAGTGTGTCGGCCACCCCGGAGGCCAGCACTGACCCCTCGCAGACCCCGGTCCCGTCCGTCAGCCCCTCCACGCCGGGTGGTGGCCTGCCGGTGACCGGTGTCGCGGTGGGCGGCACGGCGCTGGCCGGTGCCGCGCTCGTCGCCGGCGGCATCGCACTGCTCGCCATCCGTCGGCGCCGGGCACAGCTCGCGTTCGTCGCGGACCCGGACGCCAACCCGTCTGGCAACGGAAAGTAATCGCCTGACAGCCCACGGACAATTGGGCTGATCTGCTCCACGCTCCGCTCGCGCGGTGTCGTCCCGGCCTCGGGACGGCACCGCGCGTTGTTTGACCCGCAATCGTGCGCGCGGGCCTGCGGGTCGTGTCGCGGCCCGGGTCCAGGGTGGCGCACAGATGGCACCCCGTGCGGTCGGGTGTAAGTGGCCCGCTGCCGAGGTCGGTGGCCTTTGCGCCTGCCGCTCACCCGGGTCCGCTGCCGGACCGGCGGACCATCGCGCGGTAGGCGGCCCGCCCGGTCAGCGGATCCAGTGGTCGTAGGGGTGCCGGCCCGGGCGGAACCCGGCGGACTCGGCCAGGGAGGCGGCCTCGGCGAAACCGGCTGCCACCATGTCCGGGCGGTGGGCGTCGCTGCCGAAGCTCACCGCCGTGCCACCCGCCTGGCGCCACCAGCGCAGCAGGGCCGGCTCCAGGGTCCGGCGCGTGTTGACCTCCAGGGCGCGCCCGGTGCCGGACAGGACGCGCAGCACCTCGCGGACCTCGTCCTCGAAGTCGGCGAGGCGGAACTCGTAGCCGGCGGGGAGGTAGCGCACCGGGTAGTCGAGGTGCGTCAGCGTCGAGAAGTCGCCGCACGCCTCGATCATGCGGATCGTCTCGGCGAAGTAGTCGCGCAGGACCTCGGGGACCCCGCGCAGCGCGTATTCGTCCTCGACCAGGCGGTGCCGGCCGTCGACGCTGAGCGAGTGCAGCGAGCCGATGACGCGCTCGAAGGGGGCGCTGGTGAGCAGCGCCGCGGTCTGCTCGGCGAACCAGTGCGGCTCGCCGAGCTCGACGCCGGTGATGATCTTCAGGGACGGGTACTTCGCGCGGCACCGGTCGACCGCCTCCAGGTATCCGGCCACGTCCAGCGGCGGCGGGGCCAGGTGCGTGGGGTCGGCGAGGTGGCGGGCGAAACGCTCCGGCAGCAGCGCCGCGTCGACGGTCCAGGACACGAAGTCGGTGTGCTCGGTGAACGCGATCGCCGGCAGGCCGAGCTCTACCGCCCGGGCGCACGAGCCGTCCATGTCCCCGTTAGCTGTGTCCCACGAGAACTGGGTGTGGGTGTGCAGGTCGGCGGGCAGCTGGTCTCGGCTCACGGCGAGCATCGTGTCACGCCGGGGCGACCGGGCCCGCCTCGGGCACCTCGTCCATCGGGGTCACCATCAGGCCACGGCCGGACGGGCCGTCGGACGGGCCAGGATCTCGCCGTGCAGGATGGACAGCCATCCGTCACCGTCGGCGGCCCAGCGCCGCCAGCCGTCGGCGAGGCGGTCGAGCTCCTCCTGCGGTACACCGGCATCCAGAGCCTGCCGGGCCATCGCCGAGGTGCGCACGCGGTCCGCCCACATGCCGCCCCACCAGGCGCGGTCCTCGTCGTCGGCGAAGCACCAGGTGCTCGACGTGGCGGTGACCTCGGTGAAGCCGGCCTCGCGGGCCCAGGCCAGCAGCCGCCGCCCGGCGTCGGGCTCGCCGCCGTTGGCGCGGGCCATCCGCTGGTACAGCGCCATCCAGTCGTCCAGCTCCGGCACCCGCGGATACCACACGAACCCGGCGTAGTCGCTGTCGCGCGCGGCCACGTAGCCGCCGGGCTTGCACACCCGGTGCATCTCGCGCAGCGCCAGCACCGGGTCGGCGACGTGCTGCAGCACCTGATGGGCGTGCACCACGCAGAACGTGTCGTCGGGGAACGGCAGCGCGTGCACGTCGCCCAGCACCACCTCGGCGTTGCCGACCCCAGCCAGCCCGTCGCGGGCCACGCCGACCGCCTCCGCGGTGACCTCCAGCGCGGTCACGTGGGCCACCCGGGCGGCCAGGTCACGGCTGATCGTCGCCGGCCCGGCCCCGACGTCGAGGACGTTCATGTCGTCGCTGAGCACCGGCAGCAGGTAGGCGGCGGAGTTCTCGGCGGTGCGCCAGCGGTGGGAGCGCAGGACCGACTCGTGGTGTCCGTGGGTGTAGACGTTGGTTGGCATGTCTCGGACTGTAGTATTCGCTTCTCAGATTTCGGTACGACAATCTCATTTTTTGAGACTGGGTTGTTCTGGGCCGCAACGGCGACGGCCGCCGGGCGGGTGCCCGGCGGCCGTCTGAGTTGGTGCGGGTTAGGGGTTGATGGTGAGCGTGAACGTGCTGGTGGTGTTGCGGATGTTCTCCGCGTTGCCGGACAGGGTGAGGTGGTTGAACGTCGCCGAGCCGACCGCCGGGCCCTGACCGGGCTCGGGCATCTCGTTGACCCAGATGCCGATGCCGGACTTCGCGTCGAACGCGTCACCGCTGCGCTTCGCGCCGCTGATGCTCACGTTGGTGAACACCGTGTCGGTGACCGGGTTTTCGGGCGAGCTGCCGGTGTACTTCGTCTGGAACATGATGCCGGAGTACGTCGGGTCGACGATGTCCACATCGGACACCCGGATGCCGCGGAACTGCTTCGAGGCCGAGAAGACCCAGATCGCGCCGAACGCCTGGTTGCCCCAGAAGTGCCCGCCCGCACGCACGAGCGAGACGTTCTGGATGTTCGTCGGCGTCGAGCCGGGGCCGAACCCGACGAACGGGTAGCCGAAGTCCAGCGAGCTGATCGTGATGCCGGAGTACGTCAGCATGTCCGCGATGTACAGGTTGCGGAACGTGTTGTTGTACCCGCCGTAGATCGCGAGGCCGGCCGCACGCCACGTGAGCGTCGCGGACAGGTTCTCCCACAGGTTGTCGTGGTTGCCCACCGAGCCGCCGCCGTCGGTCGCGGAGAACAGCGCGAAGGAGTCGTCACCCGTGGTACGGGCGTCGATGTTGTTCAGGTGGGTGTTGGTCGTGTCGTTGGTGAAGTTGATGCCGTCCGCGTACGTGTTACGGATGCGGCTGTTGCTGATGTTGATGTTGTTGTTGTGCACGCCCCAGTACATGCAGACGGTGTGCTCGACCCAGACGTTGTCGATCGTCAGGTTCTGGTTGTCCTTGAGCTCGCCCCAGACCTTGCCGGGCCCGTCGATGCGCTCGACGTAGTTGCCGAAGAACGACAGGTTCTTGAAGGTGGAGCCGTTCGCCGAGGTCTCGACCCGGAAGCCCGCGTCGGTGTTCTGCTGGTCCTGCGGCGTGAAGAACTTCGTGTACCACGGCCCGGCCCCGATGATCTGCAGTGCCTTGCCGCCGATGTTGAACTTCTCGTTGGTGATGTACGTGCCCGCCGGCAGGTAGACGCCGACGGCCGTGGTGCTCTGCCGCGCGCTGTCGATCGCGTTCTGGACGTCCTTCTGCGCGAAGCCGGCCGGCGTGACGTACTTGGCCGGGTCCGGGTTCGCGATCGGGGAGACCTGCTCCAGGTTGATGAAGTCGATCGCGAACGTGCCGCTGTTGGCGGCGTCCTTCTGCAGCTTGATCGTGTGTCCGGCCGGCACCGTGTTGTCGAGCAGGATGTTGGCCTCGTCGTAGATGTGCCGCGGGCCGCTGCCGGGGGAGTTGCTCGGCGACGCCTCGTTGCCGTACTGCCACGCGAACTTCGACGTCAGCGAGATCGACTTGGCGAAGGTCCCGTCGACGTAGATGTTGAGCGTCGAGCTCGTGCCGTCCGGGATCGAGAACCGGGTGACCAGCGTGTTGGTGCTGGCCCGGGTCGTCCACTGCACGTACGAGCCGGTCGAGTTCAGCGTGACGGCCTTGCGGCCGGACGCCTCGCCCGCGATGGTGCCGATGTCACGGCTCGGCCCGACGACCTGCGCGCCGCCGCCGACGGTACCGTCCTCGGCCTCGTACATGTCGTACGGCATGTTCGCGCCGCGACCGACGAACAGCGGGGTGTCGCTGGTGTTGTTGCCCTGCTTGATCGACAGCTCGTTGGTGTCCGCGGCGAGCACGGTGTGCACGGTGTACTTGCCGTTGACCGCCGCCCACGTGCCGAGCGTGATCACCGGCGAGCTCGCGCCCGCGGCGATCGTGCCGGTGTAGGAGCCGGTGAGCGTCTTGACCGTCGCGCCGGTCGAGTCGAGCAGGGTGAGGGTCACGCCGTGCGCACCGGCGCCCGTGGCCTGGGTGCCCTGGTTCTTGATGACCACGGTGAACGTGACGGTGTTGCCCGCCGACGGGTTGCCCGGCGACCAGGCCACCGGCGAGGCGATCAGGTCGGAGCTCTGCACCGGCGTCACCACGAGGTTGGTCGCGCTGGTGAACGAGTTGTTGGTGGTGTCCAGCTCGATGACCGAGTTGTCCTCGTTGACCTTCGCGCTCACCGTGTACGTGCCCGCGGTGACCGGGCCGATGTTCGCGGTGAACGTGTTCTGCGCGCCGGCCGCCAGGGCCGTCACGTTCGCGGTGCCGGCCAGGACGGTGCCCTGCGGCGTGGTGAGGTAGAAGTTGACCTTCGTCGCGCCGGACGCGGCGGTACCGGCGTTCTTCACCGTCGCGGTCAGGCTGACCGAGTCGGTCTCCACCGGCGACGCGGGCGCCGCGGTGAGGGCGGTGACCTGCAGGTCGGGGTTCGGCGCTGCGGTGCCGAAGACCTGGAACTCGGCGATCTGGCCCGAAGGGGCCCCGGTGTTGGAGTTGATCTTCAGCTGGACGTCGGCGACGCGGGCGGAGACGGTGATGTCCACCGAGTTGCCGGTCGCCGGGTCAAAGCGGTAGTCCGTCGCCGCGACCAGGCTGGTGAATCCGGTCGCGCTCTGCTCGCGGCCGAGGACCTGCAGGTTCTGGGTCCGGGCGCTCCACGCGCTGCTGGGGTCGAGCTTGAGCGTGATCCTGGAGATGTCGTGGTTGGCGCCCAGGTGCAGCGTCAGGGTCGCCGGGAAGCCGGCCGCACCCTCCCAGTAGGTGGTGGCGCTGTTGTCGTTGGCGTTGGCCGGCACGAACGTGAAGACCGAGCCGCTGGCCTCGATCTGCTTGCCCAGCGCCACGTTGGTGCCCGGCGGCGGGTTGCCCGTGCCGGTGCGGGTGACGGTGTTGCTGGCCGCGGAGGCGTTGCTTGCGGCGTCGCGGGCCTTCACGTAGTACGACACCGTCGCCGAATCCGGCTGGTTGTCCGTGTAGGTCAGCACGGTGCCCGCGACGCTGGCGCGCAGCGAGTTGTTGGCGTAGATGTCGTACCCGGCGATCGAGCCGCTGTTGTCGGTCGAGGCGGTCCAGGTGAGCTTGATCTGGCCGCTGGCCGGCTGGGTGTAGGCGAGGTTGCCGGGCGCGGTCGGCGGCTGGGTGTCCGGCGTGGTGCCGGTGCGGGTCACCGTGTTGCTGGCCGGCGACTGGTTGCCGGCGGCGTCGCGCGCCTTGACGAAGTAGCTGACCGTGGCGGAGTCGGCCTGGCTGTCGGTGTACGTCAGCACGTTGCCGGCCACGCTGGTGCGCAGCGAGTTGTTGGCGTAGATGTCGTACCCGGCGATCGAGCCGCTGTCGTCGGTCGAGGCGGTCCAGGTGAGCTTGATCTGGCCGCTGGCCGGCTGGGTGTAGGCGAGGTTGCCCGGCGCGGTCGGCGCCTGGGTGTCACCCGTCGACGGGCCGTAGACCTCCAGCTCGGAGAGCTGCGCCGCCGTCCATCCGGTGTTGGCCGTGATGTTGATCCGGATGTAGCGGGCCGTGGCCTGGGTGAACGGGATGCTCACCGTGTTGCCGTTGCCCGGCGCGAAGTTGTACCCCGCGGAGGCGGCGACGTCGGCGAAGGAGCTGCCGGTGGTGCTGGTCTGCACCGAGAGCGTCTCGGTGCGGGCCCCCCACGAGGCGGGCAGCTTCAGCGCGACCGAGCTGACCGGCACCGCCGAGCCCAGGTCGACCTGTAGCCACTGCGGGAAGGTGCTGCCCGCGCTCTCCCAGTAGGTGCCCTGGTTGCTGTCGCCCGCGTTGGCGGCCACGTACTGACCGTTGGCGCTGCTCGAGCTGAACGACTTGCCGGCGGCCAGGTTGGTGCTGGAGCCGGTGGCCACGCCGTAGATCTCGAACTCGGAGATCTGCGCGGCCGGCCAGCCGGTGTTGGCGCTGAAGTTCAGCCGGACGTAGCGGGTGTTCGTGGCGTTGAAGCTGATGTTGACCGTGTTGTGCGTGGTCGGGTTGAACACGTAGCCGGCCGAGCCCACGATCGTGCTGTAGCTGGTGCCGTCGTTGCTGCCGGAGATCGACAGCGTCTGCGTGCGGGTCTGCCACGAGCTGGCGTCGGGCAGTTTCAGCACGATCTGGTCGATGTTCTTGGCACTGCCCAGGTCAATCTGCGCCCACTGAGGGAAGGCGTTGTTGGCGCTCTCCCAGTAGGTGCCCTGGTTGCCGTCGTTGATGTTGCCGATGCCGTTCGCGCCGTTGGTGCTGCTGGAGGTGGCGGGGCGGCCGCTGGCGAGGTTGGGGCCGCCGGCGGCCTGCGCCGGCTGCGTCTGCGCCGTCACGGCGACGAGGGTGGCTACGGCGAACGCCGCGAGCACCCTTCGCGTCACGAGCCTTCTGCTCATCGGGTTCCTTCGTCGTGTCATCTCATGCGTCGAAGCGGGGGGTGGTGGTGCGGAGGCGTGGCGACGCGTGCGGACGGACGGTGACTCGACCTGCGACCCGCGATGACGGGATTTGGGCGCATCGGGCGAAGCTTTGGCGGGGGTCGGCGTCGGTTCGCCGGACGGCTTCCCGCACGGTGTCGGCGGGTTTGGCGGTGCGGTCCGGCGGTGCGGTCCTGTGCGGTGGCGGCCACGTGAACACGGTCGATGGCGTTCGGGTTCTTACAACGGCCGCGTGGGTGGTGCGCGACCGCGAGCCTGCAGGTGCCACTGCACGGTGGTCGGCCTCTCCGTAGGCGGGATGGTGGGCGATCAAGCCGGTTGGCGGCGCGGCTGTGATCGAGTTGCGGAGAGCAGCATAAGTCTGTCGAGCGCTTGTATGAATCTTGCACTGTGTTGCGCCAAATGTTGCAGACTAGCCACCGGCTCGTCAACGGTCTGGGCGTTTTGAGTCGCCCGGACAGTGACACCGGTCTTTGGTCGTGTGCCATCCCGTGGGGTTGCCGCGTTGGATCGTGCGCGGCTGTTGCGGACTGGGGCGGCCACGTTCGAAACGTTCCTGATTCGTTGCCCGCAGCTCTGGTGTTACCGGGATGTTTCATGGTTCATTCGTCGGACGGACCGACGATTACGACGCGTCGATGCTGCAGATTCGCGGACTTTGCCGGATCGGCCGGCCGGACTTTCGTCGGATCGCTGAAAAGGTGCCAGTGCTGCTGTGGACGGCACGGCGCCGGGGAGGGTTGCGATGGTGAACAAGGAGCGCGCCGGGGCCGGGTCCGCCGAGGAGCCGACCGACCAGCTCGCCCTGCGCCGGACCAACCTGACCCGCACGCTGCGGCACATCCGCACCAACGGGCCGCGCTCGCGGGCCGCGATCGCCGCGGCCACCGGTCTGCACAAGGCGACCGTGTCCAGCCTGGTCGACGAGCTGCTCGCCCGGCGGCTGGTCCGCGAGATCGGCGCTGAGTATTCCGGCGGTGCCGGGCGGCCCGGGCGCGGGATCGCGCTGAGCCCCGAGGTCGGCGCCGTCGGCATCGAGATCAACGTGGACTACCTCGCCGTGCACGGCAGCGACCTGACCGGCCGCACCGTGATCGAGAAGCGGATCAGCTTCGACGCCATGCACCGCGACGTGGAGCGCTGCCTCGACGACCTGACCGAGGCCGCCCGGCGGTCCCTGGCGGAGCTGGTGCGCCGCGGGGTGACCCCGGTCGGGCTCACCGTCGCGGTGCCCGGCCTCGTCGACGTGGCGCGCGGGGTCGTCGTGCTCGCGCCCAACCTGGGCTGGCGGGACGTGCCGGTCGCCGCCCGGCTCGCGCACGGTCTCGCGCCGGGGCTGTGGATCGGCGTGGACAACGACGCCAACCTGGCCGCGCTCGCGGAGTACACCTGGGGCGTCGCGGCCGGGACCGACGACCTGGTCTACCTCACCGGCGAGGTCGGTGTCGGCGGCGGCGTGATCGTCAACGGCCGGCTGCTGCGCGGCGCCGACGGCTTCTCCGGCGAGGTCGGCCACCTGCCCGTCGAGCCCGGCGGCGACCCCTGCGGCTGCGGCCGGGTCGGCTGCTGGGAGACCAAGGTCGGCCTCGCCGAGCTGGTCCGCCGGGCCACCCCCGACGCCGCGTACGGCCTCGAAGACGGCCCGATCCCCGACCCGCAGGAGCGCATCGCCGAGATCTCCCGCCGCCTCGCCGCCGACGACCGCGCCGTCGCCGACGCCGTCGCCGAGGTGGGCCGCTGGCTCGGCCACGGCGGCGCGATCCTGGTCAACCTGTTCAACCCGCGGGTGATCGTGCTCGGCGGATACTTCGCCGAGCTCGCCGACCATCTCATCCCGTCGGCGCAGGCCAACCTGGCCCGGCTCGCGGTCGCCTCCACGGCCGCGCGCTGCCACTTCGTCGCCTCGCACCTGGGCTTCACGGCAGCAGCCCGCGGTGGGGCCGGCGTCGTCGTCGAGCGCATGATCGAGGACCCGACCGCCGTGTCGCTGACCGCACCGCCCCGGCTCGCCGGCGTCCGCTGAGCGCCTCTCGTCGAATCGCGCGTTCGGTCGTACGCCTGTTCGAAACCGGGGTAGACTGCAAGGCATGATGGACCTTGCGTACCAGCCGTCGATGTTCGACGTCGCCGGCCCCTCCCTGGGGTCGCTCACCGGCCAGGTCACGCGCCATCACCTCAGCCGCGGGGCCTGGGTCGATCACCTGCCGGGCTGGGTGCTCGGCTCCGACTCGATCCTGCAGACCCTGTTGCACGAGGTCGACTGGCGCGCCGAACGCCGCAAGATGTATGACGGCGTGGTCGACGTGCCGCGCCTGCTGCGGTGGTATCCGGCCGAGGAGACCCTGCCGCACCCGCTGCTCACCGAGGCGCGGCGCCGCCTGACCGCCTACTACGTCGAGGAGCTCGGCGAGCCGTTCATGACCGCCGGCATGTGCCTCTATCGCGACGGCCGCGACAGCGTCGCGTGGCACGGCGACACGATCGGGCGCGGGGCGCGGTTCGACACCATGGTCGCGATCGTGTCGTTCGGTTCGCCGCGCACGCTGCTGCTGCGGCCACGCGGCGGCGGCGACAGCGTCCGCTTCCCGCTCGGGCACGGGGATCTGATCGTGATGGGCGGCTCGTGCCAGCGGACGTGGGAGCACGCGATCCCGAAGACGGCTCGTCTGGTGGGTCCTCGGGTCAGCGTGCAGTTCCGGCCCGCCGGGGTGGCCTAGCTGGCGGCGGGCATCGAGCCTTCCTCGGGTGACGGGGCGGGGTGAAGGCCCGTATCGTGAGAGCGGCTCGGATCCTGGAAGGTGAGCCGCATGCGTCCCGCCGACCGTTTCGCCGTGTTTCCGGAGTTGCACCTCACCGTCGAGCCGCTGCCCGGCCAGGGCCTGCGTGTGCGGGCCGCGGGGGAGGTGACGGCCGAGAATGTCGCGCAGTTGTGCGGCGCGCTGTTGCGGGCCATCGACGACGTGCGGGCGCTGGCCGTCGAGGTCGACCTCGGGCTCGTGACGTTCATCGACTCGACCGCGATCGGCAAGCTCGTCTCGACGCGGGCGCACGCGATCAGCAGCGGCAGCGACCTCTGGATCGTGCATCCCAGCCCGGGCGTGCGGCGGGTGCTGAGCCTGCTCGGGCTGCTGGAGACCCTGAGCACGCCCACCGGCACGAGCGGCTGGGCACCGCCGAAGTCCGCCTGAGCCGCCGCCCGCCCGCCGCGCGAGCCGCGTGCGGCGCCCGGGTGCCAACCGTGCGGCGGTCGAGGGCCGGGCGGCTGCTGGTCGTATGGCACCTGGACGTCAGCCGCACGCGGCACCCGCATACCGCGCGCGGATGCGAGCCACGCGGTGCGGCTGGCATCGGCGGCTGTCAGCCGTGCGGCGCTCGCTGTGTCCGGGTGTCAGACGCGCGGCGGCCGGTTTCAGTCCAGCGCCAACACGTCCGCGTCCGACAGTCGCCGCGTAGCACCTGGACACCAGGCGGCTCGAGCCGCGCGCACCGCTCACGCGTTATCCGCCGTTGCGTGCGGGCCGTCTGTGCGTGCTGCTCACGCGTCGCCCGCGCGTTGCGCCCCGGGCCGGCCGCGCGCGTTGCTCACGCGTTATCCGCCGTTGCGTGCGGGCCGTCTGTGCGTGCTGCTCACGCGTCACCCGCACGTTGCGCCGGGCTGGCCGCGCGCGTTGCTCACGCGTTATCCGCGCGCTGCGTGCGGGCCGGCCGCGTGCGCTGCTCACGCGTCGCCCGCGCGTTGCGTTCTGGGCCAGCCGCGCGCTATCCGGCGGCATCCGCACTGCGTTCCGGGGCCAACCGTGCGCAGTGTCGGAGTGTGGAGGCGGGCGGCGTCCGGGGGGTCGGTCGGCGCGTCAGTCGCGCAGTGCTTGTGCCAGGCGGCGGATGCCCTCGTCGAGCTGGTCCGGGGGAGCGGCGGCGAACGTGAGGCGTAGGTATGGGGCGTCGGGCTCGGCGGCGTACCAGGGGCGGCCCGGGAACACCACGACCTGGCGGGCGGCCGCCGCTGTCGTCACGGCAACGTCGTCGGCGCCGTCGGGGAGGCGTAGCCAGACGTGGAGGCCGCCGCGCGGTACCGGCGGCGGGGGCAGCTCCGGCAGGTGGCGGCGGATCGCGTCGAGCAATGCGTCGCGGCGGGCGCGCAGCTGCGAGCGCAGTGTCCGCAGGTGGCGCGACCACGCCGGGGACGTGACGAAGTCCAGCGCGGCCTGCTGCAGCGGGCCGGCCACGAAGAAGTCGTCCAGCACCCGGGCCGCGCGCAGCCGGGCCCCGGCGGCGCCCCGCGCGCCGATCGCGGCCACGCGCAGGCCGGGGGCGGCGGACTTGGTGAGCGAGCGCAGGTACACCACGTGGCCGTCCTGGTCGCCGGCGACCAGCGGCGGCAAGGGGTCGGCGTCGATCGCCAGGTCGCGGGCGTAGTCGTCCTCGATCAGGAAGGCGCCGGCGGTGCGGACCTCCGCCATGACCGCCGCGCGGCGCGCGGGTGGCAGCGTGGCGCCGTGCGGGTTGGCGAAGAGCGGCTGGCAGTAGAAGAGCCGGGCGCCCGTGCGGCGCAAGGCGGCGGCCAGCAGGTCGGGGCGCACGCCCTCGGCATCGGCGGGCACCGGCACGACCCGCAGGCCGGCTGCGCGGGCGGCGGCGAGCGCGCCCAGGTATGTCGGCGACTCGACCAGCACCGCGTCGCCCGGCGCCGCGAGTGCGCGGAACGCGGTCGACAGCGCCGACTGGCCGCCCGGGCAGATCACGACGTCCTCGGCCCGCATCGACCCGCCGGCGGCCCGGGCGAACCACGCGCGCAGGTCTTCGCGGCCCTCGACCGGGCCACGCTGCCAGCTCGCCGGGTGCCGGGCCGCCCTGGCGAGCGCCGCGCCGAGGGCGGCGGCCGGCTGGAGGTCGGCGTCGAGATACCCGCTGGACAGTGCGATCGCGTCCGGGCGCGGGATCGCCAGCAGCGCCTGCATCGCGTCCTCGCCCGCCGGCCGCGGGCCCAGTGCGATCGACTGCCACGACAGGTCCGGCCGGTCGGCGGAGCCGGGCGCGGCGGCGACATACGTGCCGCGCCCGGGCTGGGTGTCGAGCAGGCCCTCCGCGGCCAGGACGCGGATCGCGCGGCTCACCGTGATCGGCGAGGCGCGGTGCCGGGCGGTGAGCTCGCGCACCGTCGGCAGCCGCGTGCCCGCCGCCGACCGGGCCGCCTGCGTGCGAAGATCTTGGATAACGCGATGCGTTGCGTTATCGTCATTCATGAGAAGCAAGGATAACGTTACTCGCCGAGGAGCGATAACGGGAGCGGCCCTCGGCGCGCTCGGGGTGCTCGGTTTCAGCATGTCGCTGCCGGCCACCCGCCTGGCCGTGGCACACCTCGACGCCTGGTTCGTCGCGTTCGGCCGCGCGGTCGGGGCCGGCCTGCTCGCCGTGGCCTTCCTCGCGATCGTCCGCGCCCCGCGCCCGACCCGCGGGCAGTGGCGCCGGCTCGCCGTGGTCGCGATCGGCGTCGTCGCCGGGTTTCCGCTGTTCACCTCACTCGCGCTGCAGACGAGCACCGCCGCCCACGGCGCCGTCGTCATCACGGTGCTGCCCGCGGTCACGGCCGGCTTCGCGGTGCTGCGCGCCCGGGAGCGCCCGGCACCGGCGTTCTGGCTCGCGGGCGCGGCCGGCCTGCTCGCCGTCCTCGCCTTCCTGGCGCTCAGCGGCACGGTCTCCGGCGCGGTCGGCCCGGCCGACCTGTTCCTGCTCATCGCGGTCGCGCTGTGCGGCCTGGGGTACGCCGAGGGCGGCGCCCTGGCCCGCGAGCTCGGCGGCGCCCGCACGATCTGCTGGGCGCTCGTGCTCGCACTGCCGTTCACCACGGCGGTGACGGCCATCGCGGCGCTGCGCCATCCGCCGCACGCCCCGGCCGCGGCCTGGGCCGGCCTCGGCTACCTCACCGGGGTGTCGATGTTCCTCGGATTCTTCGCGTGGTACGGCGGGCTGGCCCGCGGCGGCGTCGCCCGCGTCGGCCAGATCCAGCTCGCCCAGCCGGTGCTAACCCTGGCCTGGTCGGCCCTGCTGCTGCACGAGCACGTGCCCCCGATCGCGGCCGCCGCCGCGGTGGCCGTGCTCGCCTGCGTCGCCCTGACCCAGCGCCTGCGCACCACCGCGCCGCCCGCCCTGGCCGGCCGTGCCGGCTGAGAAGCGATTGAGAACTGACCGGCCGGGCTACACGTCGCGATACTCGGCGGTGGCGGCCACGAACCGGCCAGGGCGCGGCTGCCGGGGTGCGGGCCGCCGTGACCACCCCGGGCATGCCGCCACCGCCCGGCCGCGCGATTGACGGTGGCGCGGACACCCCGGGTCTTCTCGGAGGGATGCTCACCATCCCCCAAGCACTAATCGCCGCGCGGCCCCGGCTGGTCGAGGACGGTCCCGGCTGGTCGAGGGCGGTCCGGGCTGGTCGGTCGAGCGCGGTCCGGGACAGGTTCGGTCCATGGCCGTTCATGGATCAATCGTGAACGGCCGTGGTCGTCCAGGATCGGTCCATGGTCGGTCCGGAGGCGGTTCCGGGCCGTGCAGGCCGGTCGCGGCACAATGGGGGCGTGCGCATCGCCTTCGCCGCTGACGACAGCAACGCGACCACCGAGGCCGTGGTCGGGCACCTCGTGTCCGCCGGGCACGAGGTGCTTCACGTCGGCGGGCCGGGATCGGAGCCGGCGGTGGCGTGGCCGGATCTCGGTGCCGGCGTCGGGCGGGCCGTGGTGGAGGGCCGTGCCGATCTCGGCGTGGTCATGTGCTGGACGGGCACGGGCACGGCGATCGCCGCCAACAAGGTGCCCGGGGTGCTCGCCGCGGTCGCGTGGGACCCGTGGGTGGCCCGCGGCGCGCGGCTGTGGAACGACGCCAACGTCCTCGCGATGAGCCTCAAGCGGCTCGCGCCCGACGTCGCGGTCGAGGTGCTGCGGGCGTTTTTGGAGGTACCGTCGCCGGATCCGGATGAGGCGGAGAACATCGCGCTGCTGAGGGGGCTCGACGCCGGGCGGTGACCAATTTGGCACCGCGGACATGGCAGGGCCTGGGCCGCCCTTCAGGCAGGCCCGGGCCCGTTGTCTGGCGGGAGCGGCGGTCCGCAGGTGACGCGGCCCGAGCCATGAAATGTCCGATACTTCGCGGCGTGCTGCGACCGGGTCAGTAGCGGACGATCAGGGCGATCCGGCCGTCCGCGGCCAGGCTGTCGTCGCCGACGAAGGTCACGTCACCGCCCTGGCGGGCCACCAGCTCGACGATGTCGTCGACCGCGTCGTCCAGCAGGACGCCGGGGCTCTCGCCCTGCGGCTCCTGGTCCGGGGGGTGCAGGTGGTCCTCGTGGACCCACGCGGGGCTGTGGTAGCCCTCCTCGACCAGCAGGTGCGCGCCACGGCCCTGGTGGGCCAGGGACCACACCTCGGGCAGGCCCGCGGCGAACCGGTTGGCGCCCCGCGCGACGTCCAGCGCCTCCAGGGCCACCACCTGCTCCATCGCCGTGTACGCGGCCAGGCGCGGGGCCAGCAACTGGTACACCTCGTGCGCGCCGGCGTGGTCGTAGTTGCCGGTGACAGTGCCGGCGATGCCGCGGGTCCACTCCTCGGCGAAGAAGGCCAGGTACCGCTCGACGCCCAGCACGAAGACGGGGCGGGTGTCCAGGTTGTCGACCTCGGCCAGGCCGCCCGCGACGTCGCGGAAGAACTGCCGGTGCCGCTCGACCTCGTGCTTGCTCGGCTCCTGGCCGTAGTCGCGGGGCAGGCCGAGCGCGCCGCCGGGGCCCTCGTGCGTGAACGGGAAACCGTGCGAGTGGACCTCGACCAGGTCGGCGCCGTCGCCGCTCCACAGGCGGGTCGGCTGCTCGGACAGCACGAGCGCCCAGTACCGGTGCCGGCGGGCGGCGTCGGCGACGATGTCGCGGACCTCGTACGTGTCGGCGATGACGACGCGCTCCTGCACCGCGGTCTCCAGCAGTCGCACGTGCACCTGCCCGGGCGAGGCGAACAGCGCCAGGCCCTCGCTCATGTGCCGCAGGTCGACGCGCTCGGCGGCGGTGGCGATCTCGTCGTACACCTGGTTGGCGACGTCACGCGGCACCGTCTCGTCGAGATCGAGGCGCCGGCGGGCCTCGGACAGCAGGTTGCGCAGGCGGATCGGGTCCTGCTGGTTCCCCGGCGCCTTGCGATGGGTCGGCATCAGCAGAGAGACCGCCGGGTACCCGGTGGGGGTCAGCGTCGCCAGATCCTTCACCGTCATGCGCCCACCGTGCCCTGTTGGTCGTCGGCCAGACTCGCCCGCGGAGGATGAGTAGGGTCGGCACGGCGCTGATCCGCCTCTTCGGCCGCTCCACCTTCGCCGGCGCGGGCCCGGGCGATCCTGGAGCCCGGCGCAAATCGTGAGCCGGCGATGTCGTGTGTACCTCACCCTCGGACTGAACCCGCTCACCCCCATGACGTCACCCATAGCGTGAGTTCAGTCACCAGTCGTTGGTTGATCTTGCCACTTGTGCAAGTTTGGCTGAGGCGGGCCTCCACTTAACGGGGAAATGGTGAGGTGGTCGAAGTGGAACGCGGTCAACCTGTCGGCTGGGCGGCGCACCGCCGTGCCGTCGACGCCCTACGCGCCTCATACGCCGCGATCCCGCCCGGCGACACCGTGCGGCTGGCGAAGAAGACCTCGAACCTGTTCCGGCCGCGCGCCCACGTCCGCCAAGGCCTCGACGTGAGCGGCCTCGGCGGGGTCATCGAGGTCGACCCGGCCGGGCGCACCGCCGAGGTGCAGGGCATGTGCACGTATGAGGACCTGGTCGACGCCACCCTGCCGTACGGGCTGATGCCGCTGGTCGTGCCGCAGCTGCGCACCATCACGCTGGGCGGGGCGGTCACCGGGCTGGGCATCGAGGCCACCTCGTTCCGGCACGGGCTGCCGCACGAGTCGGTGCTGGAGCTGGACATCCTTACCGGCGCGGGGGAGCTGCTCACCGCGCGGCCCGACAACGAGCACGCCGAGCTGTTCTCGGCGTTCCCCAACTCGCTGGGCAGCCTCGGCTACGCCACCCGGCTGCGCATCGAGCTGATGCCGATCGCCGCCGGGGTGAGCCTGGCCAACCTGCGCTTCGACGACGTCGACGAGCTGCTCGACGTCGTCGGCGAGGTGACGAAGACCGGCACGCACGACGGCCGGCACGTCGATGTCATGGACGGCGTCGTGTTCCGTCCCGGCGAGGCGTATCTCGTGCTGGGCACCTTCACCGACGAGCCCGGCGCCACCAGCGACTACACCGGGCAGGCCGTCTACTACCAGTCGCTGCGGGCCAAGGCCGCCGACCGCCTGTCCGCGCACGACTACCTGTGGCGGTGGGACACCGACTGGTTCTGGTGCTCGGCCGCCTTCGGCGCGCAGGTCCCCGCGGTGCGCCGGGTCTGGCCGCGGCGGTACCGCCGCTCCGACGTGTACCACCGCATCGTGCGGTTCGAGAACCGCTACGGCGTCGCCGCGCGCGTCGGCCGGTGGCGCGGGCAGCCCGACCACGAGCGCGTCGTGCAGGACGTCGAGCTGCCGCTCGAGCGGACCGGCGACTTCCTGCGGTGGTTCGCCCGCGAGGTACCGATGGCGCCGATCTGGCTCTGCCCGCTGCGCCTGCGGGAGCACGAGTGGCCGCTGTACCCGATGCACGCCGGCCAGGCGTACGTCAACGTCGGGTTCTGGGGCACCGTGCCGATCGTGCCAGGCGCCGCCGACGGCGACGTCAACCGGGCCATCGAGGCCAAGGTGTTCGAGCTCGGCGGCCACAAGTCCCTCTACTCCGACGCCTACTACGACCGGGAGACCTTCGACCGGCTCTACGGCGGCCCCGCGTACCGCGCCGCCAAGGAGCGCTACGACCCCGGTCACCGACTGACCGACCTCTACGACAAGGTTGTGGGGCGCAGATGACCAGCACTTACCGTTCGACCAACACGCAAGGATCCGTTCCCGGCCAACCCCGCCGCCGGCTTCCCATCCCGACCGTCGCCGACATCGTCCGGGCCGTCACCTCCGGCGAGATCCGGGTCCGCATCACCGCCTACGACGGCAGCGCCATCGGCCCCGAGGACGCCACCGTCGGACTGCACGTCGCCTCTGAGCGCGGCCTGTCGTACGTGCTGACCGCCCCCGGGGACCTGGGCATGGCCCGCGCCTACGTGACCGGCGACCTCGAGGTGCGCGGCGTGCACCCCGGCGACCCGCACGAGGCGCTGCGGCAGCTCGCCGACGGCCTGCGACTGCGGCTGCCCTCGGCCGCCGAGGCCCTGCGCCTGGTGCGTGGCCTGGGCTGGGAGCGGCTGCGCCCGCCGCCGCCCCCGCCGCAGGAGGCCACGCCGGCGTGGCGGCGCGCCCTGGCCGGCCTGCGCCACGCCCGAGGCCGCGACGCCGAGGCGATCCACCACCACTACGACGTGTCGAACCGTTTCTACGAGCTGGTGCTCGGCCCGTCCATGACGTACACCTGCGCCGTCTTCCGCTCCGAGTCCGACACCCTGGAGCAGGCCCAGGCGAACAAGTACGACCTCGTCGCCGGCAAGCTGGCACTCAAGCCGGGCCAGCGGCTGCTCGACGTCGGCTGCGGCTGGGGCGGCATGGTCCGTCACGCCGCCCGGGAGTACGGCGTGCGCGCCCTCGGCGTCACCCTGTCCCGCCAGCAGGCCGAGTGGGCGCAGGCCGCGATCGAGCGGGAGGGGCTCGGCCACCTCGCCGAGGTGCGCCATCTGGACTACCGCGACGCGCCGCTGGAGCAGTTCGACGCGGTCAGCTCCATCGGCCTCACCGAGCACATCGGGGTCAAGAACTATCCTCGGTACCTCGCGACGCTGCGCGACCGCCTCAAGCCCGGCGGCCGACTGCTGAACCACTGCATCACCCGCTCCGACAACCGGACCTCGCACAAGCCCGGCGCGTTCATCGACCGCTACGTCTTCCCCGACGGCGAGCTCGCCTCCCCGGGCCGGCTGGTGGGCGCCGTGCACGACGCGGCGTTCGAGGTGCAGCACGAGGAGAACCTGCGCCTGCACTACGCGCTGACCCTGGCCGGCTGGAACCGCAACCTGGTCGAGCACTGGGACGAGTGCGTCGCCGAGGTCGGGCTGGGCACCGCCCGCGTGTGGGGCCTGTACATGGCCGGCTCGCGCCTCGCCTTCGAGCGCAACGAGATCCAGCTGCACCAGATCCTCGCCACGAAGACCACCAGGGACGGCGTGTCGTCCTACCCGCTGCGGCCCGACTGGACCGCCTGACGGTTCGTACCGCACGGTTTGTGCAGGGCGCGGCCGGTTGCGACCAGCCGCGCCTCGCTGCGGCCCCGGTGACCGATTTGCGGCTCTCGGCTTTCTCCCAGGGAGAATCCAGTTTGGCGGAAGCTGCGGTGTGCAATCTGGACACCATGAGTGACCAGGACCGCCAGGGGAGCGTCCCGCAGCACGCTGACACACCCGGCTCCGCGCAGCCGCCGTTGCCGTCACCGTCGGCCACGGTGGAGCCCTCGCCGCCGGCCCCGTCCTGGCCGCCGCCGTCTTCCGCTGCCGAGACGCCGTCTTCCGTTCCCGCGGCGCCGTCTTCCGCCCCTGCCGCGCCGTCTTTCGTCCCGCCGTCTTCCGCGGCGCCGGCTTCCGCTTCTTCCGCGCCATTTTCCGCGCCGCCTTCCTCCGCTCCCGCGCCGTCTTCTTCCGCTCCCGCGCCGTCTTCTTCCGCTCCCGCGGCGCCGTATTCCGCCCTGCCGTCTTCCGTCCCTGCCGCGCCGTCTTTCGTCGCGCCGACTTCGGCTCCCGCGGTGCCGTCTCCCGCTCCGCCGGTCGTGAGCGCCCCGGCCGGGTCTCCCGCGTCCCCGGTCTCCCCGGCCGCGCTCTTTCCAGCCTCTGGTGCGCCGGCCGCGTACGCTCCGGCCTCGGGTGCACCGAATCACTACGCTCCGGCCTCGGATGCGCCGAATCACCACATTCCCGCCTCGGGCGCGCCGGGTTCGCACGTTCCCGCCTCGGGCGCGCCGGGTCTGCACGTGCCCGCCTCGGGCGCGCCGGCCGCCGGGTCGCCGTGGGGCCGGCCGGGGAGCAACGGGTATCCGCACGTGCCGGCCTCCGGTGAGAACGCGCCGACGCAGCCGCTCGGCACGCTCGGCGCCGTTGCCGCCACGACCGCGCCCTTCGCCACACCGCCGTTCCCACCCACCGGATATATCGGAAATACCGGCTATGGGCAGCCGTATGGGCACGGCGCGCCGCCCGGATTCCCGCCGCTCGGCTACCCGGGGCAGCCCGGGTATGGGCAGCCTGGGTACGGGCAGCAAGCCCCGCCGCCGGGGCGCGGCGGACGGATCGCCGCGATCGCCGTGTGCGCGCTCGTGCTCGCCGTCGGCTCGGCGCTCGGCGGCGGCCTGGTCGCCACCCAGCTCGCCGGCGACAAGTCGGCCACCGCGCCGAGCGTCGTCACCCGCGACGCGGCGCCCAACCTCGACCGCTCCTCGGTGGGCGGGGTCGCCGAGGCGGTGCTGCCCAGTGTCGTGGACATTAGATCCGGTGACGGTGAGGGCTCCGGCGTGATCATGACCGCGGACGGTCAGATCATCACGAACAACCATGTCGTACAGGGCGCCCAGCAGCTCACCGTGACGTTCAGCAACGGCAAGACGGCACCCGCGTCGGTCGTGGGTACCGACCCGTCCGGCGACATCGCGGTCATCAAGGCCCAGGGCGTCTCCGGCCTCACCCCGGCGAAGTTCGGCGACAGCGACGCGCTGCGCGTCGGTGACACCGTCCTGGCCGTCGGCAGCCCGCTGGGCCTGCAGGGCTCGGTCACGGCGGGCATCGTCAGCGCCCTGCACCGTACGATCTCGGGCGAGCAGGGTGGCAAGACGATCGCCGACGCGATCCAGACCGACGCCGCGATCAACCCGGGCAACTCCGGCGGCGCGCTGGTCAACCTCAAGGGCGAGGTCGTCGGCATCAACACCGCGATCGCCACCGCGGGGCAGAACAACAACGGCAACATCGGCGTCGGGTTCGCCATCTCCGCCAACCGTGCCCGTGCCGCCGCCGACCAGCTGGCCAAGGGTGGCAAGGTCAGCCACCCGTACCTCGGGGTGCAGCTCACCGACGCCAACGGCGGCGCGCTCATCGGCGGCGTGGTCACGGGCGGCCCGGCCGACAAGGCGGGCCTGAAGACCGGCGACACGGTGACCAAGTTCGGCACGGCGACCGTCACCGACGCGACCTCGCTCATCAACGCCGTACAGGCGGCGAAGGCCGGCGACCGCGTGCCGGTGACGGTCGGCCGCAACGGCAGCGAGCAGACCGTGACCGTGACCCTCGGCGAGTCGCCGTAAGGCTTCCTTCCCTTTCGCCGCAGCGGCCCGCGTTCGCCACGACGCGGGCCGCTGCGTGTGCTCAGCGCTGCAGCTGCGCCACGAGGTCCCGGAACACGCCGAACGCGGGCTTGGGCGTGTAGTCCGAGCGGACCAGCCCGAACTGCGACATCAGGCTGTCGTTGCCGCTGTCGGCGTCGCGCAGCGCGAAGTGCTCGTAGGCGGCGACGTTGAGCTCGGCGGCGTTCGCGGCGACGGCCCGCACAACCTGCCCGACGACCTCTGCCTGCCGCTCGTACGTGCGCCCGGCGCCCGTCGCCCAGCCGTTCTCGGTCACGTGGATCGGGGTGCTTGAGGGCACGCCGGCCGCGGCCAGGGACCGCTCCCGGAAGACTCGCAGCACGCCCTCGACCGCGACCGGGAAGTCGGTCACCGGGCGGAACACGCCGGGAAAGAAGTCCAGCCCGGCGTAGTCGATGACGGGGCCGATCTCCCGCAGCGACGCCCAGAAGTCCTGCTCCGGGTCGAAGACCGGCGTCGAGTTGCACCCGATGCGCACGTCCAGGCCGAGCCGGTCGGCCTCGGCGCGGGCGGCCAGCACGCCCTCGACGATCGCCCGCCGTACCGCCGGGAAACCACCGTCGCCGCCCGGCCCGTCGTGGTTGGCCTCCTCGCCGACCTGCAGCGTGGCTAGGCACTCCCCGTGCGTGCGGAGCAGGCCGCGCAGGTGCTCCAGCCACCCGCTCAGGTCGTCGCCGGGCTCGCGGAAGCAGGCGACCAGGTCGAGCCGCCGGCCGCGGACGGCGTACTGCCACGGCGCTGGCGCCGCCTCCATGTGCCCGCCGAGCGCGTCGCTGTAGTGCACGTAGCCGCGTACGAGGGCGGGGGAGAGCTCGTCGAGCAGCTCGCTCGTCCGCCCTGCGTCCTCCGGCGGGCCGGCCGTGATGTCGCCGTCGGGGTCGGCGCCGAGCCCGCCCGCGTAGATGCCGAATTCCAGAGTCATGCGGCGACGGTACGACAAACTTGGTGTCACGCCAAATTTGTGTTGACGCTAGAATTCTCCGCATGGCGCTTCGGGCGGAGAAGAAGGCGGCGACGCGGACGGCGATCGCCGACGCGGCGACGGGCCTGTTCATGGAGCGCGGGTTCGACCGCGTCACCGTGGCGGAGGTGGCCGAGGCGGCCCGCGTGTCGGTGAACACCGCCTTCAACTACTTCCCGACGAAGGAGGACCTGTTCTTCGATCGCCAGGACGAGGTCGTCGCCCGACTGGCCGACGCCGTGCGGGGCGCCCCCGACCCGGCCGCCGCCGCGCGCGCCCTGTTCCTCGGCGAGCTTGACCGGGACGAACCGACGCTCGGCCTGCACCCCGACGCGCCGAGGTTCTGGAAGGTCGTCGACGACAGCCCGGCGTTGCAGGCCCGGCTGCGCCTGCTGGGCGAGGCCGCCGAGCGGGCCGTTGCCGTGGCCCTGATGGAGTCCGGCCGCCCCGAGCCGGACGCGTGGTGGGCCGCCGCGATCCTGACCGGCGTCGACCGCGCCCTGCACGCCCACATCCGGCGGCTGATGCTCGCGGGGGAGGAGCCGGCTGCCGCCCGGGCCGCGATTCGCGCCATGGCCGAGCGCGCGTTCGCCGCCGCCGCCGGCGCCGTGTTGTGACCGTTTTCAGTGCTCGGTGGTCCGCGTCAGCCGTGCGACGGTTTGGCCCGCGCGGTCCGTGCCCTGTCGTGACGGTTTTCAGTGCTCGGCGGTCCGCATCAGCGCTGCGACGGTCTGGCCCGCGCCGTCCGCGAACGCCCGCAGGTCGATGCCCGGGCCGGTGTCGACGGTCAGGCTGAGCGTGCCGTCGTAGGACAGGACCGCCACCGCGACCGGGACCCCGGCGGTGATGGGCGCGATCGGAAACACGGTGTGCAGCCGCGCGCCGCACAGCCAGTGCGCGTTCGTGGGGCCGGGCACGTTGGTGAGGTACAGGTTGATTCGGCGGCCGACGTATCGCCGCAGCCAGACAGCGCCCAGGCGCACCAGGAGCGGCGGCACCAGCGGTGACTGCGCCGGGCCGCCGTAGCCGCGATCACGGCCGGCCTTGGCGGCGCGGCTGTCCCGGCCGATCCGCCGCAGTGCCGCCGCCGGGTCTGGCTCATCGACGGGGAGGCCGAGCACGAACGGCAGCGTGCCGCCGGCGTTGCGGTTGCCGGCCGGCGCCGCGACCGGGACGGAGACCCGCAGCGTCAGGCCCGCCACCGGCACGCCCCGTGCCAGGAGCAGGCCGCGCATGCCGCCGGCGACGGCGGCGAGCATGACGTCGTTGACGGTGACGCCGTACTCGCGGGCGGCCCGCCGGACGCCGTCGAGGCGCCAGCACAGCCCAGCCGCCCGCCGTTCGGCGCCGTCCGGCGACGGCAGTCCCAGGTCGGGTGCGGTCACGGCGAGCGCATCGCGGGCGACCCGCAGCTCCCGGCGCAGCCCATCTGTCTCGCGGGGCCCGCCTGTCTCGCGCGGCCCGTGGGCACTGCGTGGCCCGTTGGTCTCGTGGGGGGCGTCTGTCTCGTGCGGCGTGGTGGTCTTGTGCGGCCTGGGGGCACTGCGTGGCCCGTCGGTCTCGTGGGGGGCGTCTGTCTCGTGCGGCGTGGTGGTCTCGTGCGGCGCGGTGGGCCCGCGCCGCGCGGTTAGCGGCTGCGGGCGGGCCGGGCGGCGGGTCGCCGTGCGAAGGCGCCGGGTCAGCGCGCGGAGGCGATCGGCGGCGGCGTCGCGGGCCAGCGTCCAGCCGGTTGGCGGCGGCGCGGGCGTCCAGCCGGTTGGCGCGGGTGCCGCGTCCGGCGCGGTGTCCAGCAGCGCGCCGGCCAGCGCAACGGCGGTGAGGCCGTCGGCGAGGACGTGGTGCATGACCAGGAGCAGGCCGACCTGCCCGGAGCCCAGCCCGGCGACGAGGGTCATCCGCCACGGCGGGCGGCCGTCCGGCAGCGGCGCGGCGGCGCGGGTCGCGGCCCAGGTAAGTAGCGCGTCCACACCGAAGCCGGGCAGGTCGGCTGCGTCCACGTGGCGGGCGACGTCGAAGGCGCCGTCGTCGGCCCACACCGGGAGCCCCTGGCCCGGGCGGGTGCGCCGGATCCGCCGCCGCAGCGCGGGTGCGCGGTCGAGCCGGTCGGCAACCGCCGAACGCACGGCCGCCAGCCGAAGGGCGCCGGCCTCGTCCACGAGCGTCGGGGCGGGGGACAGCAGGCCGAGCATCGCGATGTTCATCGGCGTCGCCGGGGTCTGCGCCCACAGCGTCATCAGCTCGCCGATGCTCAGCCGCTGCCAGCCCGGCGTGATCGTGTCGTAGTCCGCAGGCACGCATGCATCGTCCGCCGGGCGGCCGCGCGGGTGGCAGGGCCGCAGGACCGCGGGTGGGGGCCCGGACGGCCCTACCCGTGGTCACCCATGGTCGTGGTCGCGCTGCCACTGCCGGTAGGCGGCGACGGCGGTCGGCAGGTGACATACCGGTCAACGCCCCTCGGCGCCCCGTCGATGGCGGCCTGACGCCGCTCTGCGTCGCCCTGTCCGTGACCGCTGCGGTCTGCATTTTTGTCGTACCCCTGTTCTAAAGTCTAGGCATGGTTGAAGTGCTGGCAGCGGTCGATCAGACGGAGTGGCGCAACCGGCTGGACTCGATGCTGGACGAGCACCGCCGCCGCCACGCCCGCCGCGCCGCGATCAGGTCGGAGTTCGCCGAGGCGCGCCGCCGCGGCCTGGAGCAGCGCCACGCGGAGCGACTGGCCCGCCTGGACCGCGAGGCCCGCAGCGCGGAGATCGCTGCCCACTGGGCTGAGCGCGACGCCCGCACGGCCGGCTCCCGCACTCTCACCGCTCCACCCACGCCTCGCGCAGACACCGGTTCCACCACCGCTCGGACGTCGCCACCCACCGCTTCTGCCCCAGCTGCTGCGCCGGCGTCTCCGGCCCCTGCCGCTGCCCCCGTTGCCGACGCCGCTCCGGTGCCATTGCCCGTGTCACCTGCTTCGGTGGCCGCTTCTGCGTCTCCGGCCGCTTCTGCGTCTCCGGCCGCTTCTGCGTCTCCGGCCGCTTCTGCGTCTCCGGCCGCTTCTGCGTCTCCGGCCGGTGCTCCTGATTCCACTGCTGGTCCTGTTCCTGTGTCGTCGCCCGCTCCTTCTGTGGGCGCGGCGCCTCGGCGGACTTCCGGTCGTCGCGATGTCGGTTCTGCGCGCCACGGCCGGCGGTCTGAGCCGGTCGACCGGCGCGCCTGCCGATCCGCGACTGCTCCTGCTCCCGGGCCGACTCCTGTTCCAGCCGACGACGGTCGACGTCGCGCTCGACCCGCACCGGTGCGTCACACTGCTCGTCTCGATCGGTATCGCGGCGTCTGCCGTCGGGCCGCGCGCAGTGTGCCCGGTGGCTTTCCACGTGCTCGACCGCCGTGACCGCCAGGATGACCCAGCCGAAACACCCACAGACCCTCATGCCGCATGGGTCATTGCGGATCATCAGCGGCGAGTGACGCGCCGGCCACGCAGCCGAGAACGCGCCGCGTTCTGGCCGGGTGCCGCCCCCTGCGCCGGGTGCGCGGTGTGCGGCGCGTTCGCCCGAGCCTGTGGACCGGGTGCTGCGATGGCGTCGTGGAGGTTCTGCCGCTGGAAGAACGAGACGAGCACGTGATTGCAGACCCCGGCGATGAGCGATCAGTTCCTCGATCAGGGTCAGTCCGGCATGGAGCACGGCCGCCGCGTGTGCGGGATGTCGACAAGCTCGCCGTCGTGCCGGTGCGGCTGAGCGGTCACCGAGACGTAGCCATGGGGCTGCGGCACGGCGGCGCAGCCGATGGCGGGATTCGGGTTCGGTCGCCCCGGTCGGCGTCGAGGCGTGGTGGTGCCGTGCACGATGTCTTGGCGGGTGGCCGTCCAGGCCGTCGACGCTGCGACGGATGCGGACGACCTGTTCGGCTTGGGAGACGTTGATTTCGGCGGCGTCGGCGGCCCGGATCTCGCGGATCACAAGTCATGGCCTGCGGTCATGACTGGACCGAGGCCGTCTGCCTGTCCGCCGAAACGGTCTTCATCGCCGCCTCCTCGCCGCAGGTAACCGCAGAACGCATCGTCGAGACCGCCGAAGCTCAGCCGCGGTCAGTCCGGCGCGATCGTGGCGTGGTCTGGCCGCCGGCACGCATGCGTCGTCCGCCTGGCGGCTGTGCGGGTGGCAGGGCCGCGGGTGGCAGGGCCGCGGGTGGCAGGGCCGGTAGGACCGCGGGTGGCAGGGACCGCGCGTGACAGGGACCGCGGGTGACAGGGACTGCGGGTGACAGGGCCCGTAGGACTGCGGGTGACAGGGCCCGTAGGACTGCGGGTGGCAGGGCCTCGGGTGAGGGTCCCGGGCGGAGCCCTACTCGTGGTCACCCTGGTCTTGGTCGCGCTGCCACTGCCGGTAGGCGGCGACGGCGGTCGGCAGGGTCGGGAAGATGCGGTCCGCGCCGACCGAGGCGGTGAGTCCGAACGCGTCGAGTTCGTCCTGTAGGTCGCGCTTGACGCGGGCCATCGCGAACACCACCCCGCGGGCGGTCAGCTCCCTGCGGACGCCGTCGAGTGCCTCCAGTGCGGTGATGTCGACCTCGACGTTGGCCTCGGCGTTGAGCACGAACCAGCGGGTCGGGGCGCTGTCGGCCGCGGCGAGCGCCCGCCGCCGGAAGTCCTCCGCGTTGGCGAAGAAGAGCGGGGAGTCGTACCGGTACACCAGCAGCCCCGGGATCGTGGTCGCCTGCGGGTAGTCGTCGATGTCGTGCATACCGGCCAGGTTGGGCACGAGCCCCTGGATGGCGTCGTGCGGCCGGGCCACCCGGCGCAGCAGGTCGGCCACGGACAGGCCGATGGCCAGCAGCACGCCGTACAGGATGTCGAACACGAGGACGCCGGCGAAGGTGGCGAGGGCGAGCAACAGCTCGCTGCGGCGGAACGCGGCCAGCCGCCGGAAGCCCGCGATGTCGATCAGCTGGACCGCGGCGTAGACCACGAGGGCGCCGAGCGCCGCGACCGGGAACATCGCGAGCAGCGGCCCGGCGAACAGCAGCACCGCGACGACCGCGACCAGCGAGACGAGCGAGCCGAGCTGGGTGCGTCCGCCGGCGGCGAAGCCGATCGCGGTACGGCTGCCGCTGCTGCTGATCGGGAAGCCCCGCAGGAAGCCGGTGGCCACGTTCGCCGCGCCGAGGGCGAGCAGTTCCTGATTGACGTCGATGCGGTAGCCGCCGCGCGCGGCGAACGAGCGCGCGGTGAGCACGGTGTCGGTGTACCCCACGACCATCACCCCGACCGCCGGCAGCACCAGGTCCGTGAGATCGCCGAGGCCGGGCAGCGACGGCTCGGGCAAGCCCTGCGGGATCGGGCCGACGACGGCGATGCCGTGCTCCCGCAGGCCGAACACGGCCACCGCCACCGTGGCGAGGAGCACGGCCAGCAGGGGTCCCGGCAGCCTCGGCCACCGCCACTTCACGACGAACAGGAAGCACAGCACGGCGAGCGAGAACAGCAGCGTCGTCGGCTGGGCCCGGCCGAACTGCCGCGCGGCGGAGAGTACCTGCTCGACGAGCGTGTCGCCGGTCACCGGTATCCCGGTCAGCTTGCCCAGCTGGCTGATGATCATGATGACCGCGACGCCGGCCAGGTAGCCCACCAGGATGGGCTTCGACAGCAGGTCCGCGAGGAAGCCCAGGCGAGCGGCCCACGCGACCAGGCACAGCAGCCCGACGACCACGGCGAGCGTGGCGGCCAGCGCCGCGTACCGCGCCGGGTCGCCGCCGGCGAGCGGGGCGATCACCGTGGCGGTCATCAGCGCGGTGGTCGACTCCGGCCCGACCGACAGGTGGCGGGAGGTGCCGAGCAGGGCATAGACGGCCAGGGGCGCGATCATCGCCCAGAGCCCCGTCACCGGCGGCAGGCCGGCCACGGTGGCGTACGCCATCACCTGCGGCACCAGGTAGGCGGCGACGGTCACGCCGGCCAGCACGTCCCCGCGCCACCAGGATCGGTGGTACCCGCGTATCGCCGCGACGCCCGGCAGCAGCGTGACCCCGCGCCGCCCCGCTGGTCCTGTGATCATCCGATCACGATAGGACCAGCGGTTTCCGCGTCGCTGGGGGTCTGCCGTTCGTGGCGTTCCAGGCGCGCGCCGGGCCGCTGTGGCGGGTCGGGCAGAATGGCGGCATGAATGATCAGCGGTACTGCCGGCTGCGCGTGATCGGCGACAACCTCGACCTCGCCGGGTCACCCGCCGCGCTGCGCGCGCTCGCCGCGGTGCTGCGCGGCGCCGGACCGGCGATCGAGGTGCCGATCCGCAACGGGGCCGTGGCGCAGGAGCGCGCCGCCGGGCCCCTCGCCATCGCCCTGCGTGGCGCGCCCACGCTGCACTTCAGCGGCGATGACGACGGCCTAGCGGCGGTGTGGGCGGCGCTGGAGGCCGTCGCGGACGAGACCGAGACCGCGCAGCCCGGCGGCACGGCGCCGCACCGGCACGTGGAGCCGGACGGCAGCCGGTCGCTCGTCGTCACGGGCGAACGCGAGGACTCGCCCGGGCTCGAGGACCCGCTCGGGCTGTAGCGCCGCCGGCGCCGATGCTCGTCATCGACGGCCGGAACGCCGTATGGGCATCATCGGGGCCGCCTCGCGCCCGGCCAGGAAGTCCCGGACCAGGGCGGTGACCCGGTCCGGGGCCTCCAGCAGCAACAGGTGCGAGGTGCCCGGCAGCACCGCCAGCCGCGCGTCGGGCAGGGCGGCCAGGAGCGTGGCCGTGTGCTCAAGGGTCACCAGGTCGTCGTCGGCGGCCACGATGAGCGTGCGGCAGCCGATCCGCGCGAGGTCTGCCGGGGTGAGGCCGGGCTCGGTCGCGACCGACTCGGCGAGTTTCGCCTGCACCACCGGCAGGTGGCCGGGGCCGTCGGGGGAGACTTCGGCGTAGCGCGCGACGACCGGCGGGGGCAGCGGCGCGTCGGCGCTGGGCGCGAACAGCAGGCCGTCGATCGCGTACGCGGTGCTGATGAGCACCAGCGTCCGCACCAGGTCGGGCCGGCGCAGCGCGGCGTGCAGGGCGACCGCGCCGCCCGCGCTGTACCCGCACAGCACCGCCGGCCCGCCGACCACGCCGGTCAGGAACTCGATCGCGTCGCCGGCCAGCACCGACATGGTGATCGGGCCCTCGACGTCGGGGGGTGCGGCCGTGGCCGCGGCGGTCGTACGCGTACACGCGGTGGGCGTCGGCGAGCGCGGCCAGACTGGTGTCGAAGTCGCGGCTGTCGCTGAAGCCGCCGTGCAGCAGCACGAGCGGGTCGCCGGAGCCGGACGCGGTGTGCCAGAAGTTCGTCATACCCGGTACTACGCCGGGGCGGCCGCCGGCTCATCGGCGTAGCGGGAGAAGACTTCCAGGAGCCGCGGCGCCTGCAGGAACGTCTGGATATGTCCGATCTTTCCGTCGAGGGCCTCGAGGACGACCACGGCGAACGGCAGGCCCTCGCGGTACTGGATGAAGGACGAACGACCGCAGCGGACCAGGGAGGCGCCCGTGCAGGCCCCGGACGCGGACATCGCGCGCAGCAGCGGCCCGCGGCCGCGCAGCCAGAACGGCAGCGGCGGCATCGACATCGTGGCGTCCTCGTGCAGCACCTCGACCAGCGCGTCGATGTCGTTGTCGGTGAACGCCCGCACGTAGCGGCGCAGCAGCCCCTCGTCGACCGGCTGGGCCCGCACCGGCGCGGCGAGACCCGCCCGCGCCCGCTGCAGCGCGCTGTTCACCGCGGCCACCGACGTCGACAGCAGCGCCGCGACCTCGGCCGCGGACCAGGCGAGCACGTCGCGCAGGATCAGCACCGCGCGCTGGCGCGGTGGCAGCAGCTGCAGCGCCGCGACGAACGCGAGCCGGACCGAGTCACGCTGCACGGCCAGCTCGGCGGGGTCGCCCCCGGGCGGCACGACGAGCCCTTCCGGCGCCGGAAAGACAAGATCAAAATCCGGATACGGTACCCCGAGAGCCGCGCCCGGCTCGGCCGCCGGAGCGAGGTCGACGGTGCGGGCGCGCCGGCGGGCGGTGCGCAGGGCGTCGAGGCACACGTTGGTGGCGATCGCGAAGAGCCAGCCGCGCAGTGGTGCCCGGCCGGGGTCGAAGCGGTCGGCGTTGCGCCACGCCCGCAGCAGCGTCTCCTGCACCGCGTCCTCGGCGTCGAACGGCGAGCCGAGCATCCGGTAGCAGTATCCGAGCAGTGCGGTGCGGTGCTCGTCGAGCTCAGCCCCCCGCACGGCGCTCCCCGGCGGCGGTGTCCAGCGCGAAGTACAGCATCGCGATCAACAGTAGGCGGACCGGGCGGATGGATCTACTGTCAGTGAGATGTGGTGGATGGTTCGGCTGACCGGCTGATCGATCCGCTACTCACCGACGCTGCTGGGGTCGCGCCGCCCTCCTCGCCCCGTTCGGCCCGCCGCCCGCGCAAGCGGCTCCGCAACACGCCCCCGCGCCGCAGGAGGCGCAGTGCCCGGGGTAGCCAGGGCGCGGTGGCCAGCAGGACCAGGACCAGGGTCAGCGGTGCCTTCCACAGCGGGCCGACGACCGCCGGTGGCCGGCCCGGCGGCGCGGCCACCCACGGCTCGGCGGTGCGCGCCCAGACCAGGAACGCGTCGCCGATCGGCAGCAGCCCGAGCGCGTAGCGCTTGGTGTGCGGGGTGTCCAGCGGCACGCCGGCCAGCTCGCCGTAGCTCGACAACGCCGCGGCCAGGGCATCGTCGCCCTCGACCCGTGCCGCGCCGATCGTCACCACCGTCGCCGACAGCGAGACGCCGAGCGGCAGCGGCCCGCTGTCGACGTCGCCGGGCCCGTCCGTGCCCAGCGGGTACTCGCGCACCGCCGGCCCGATACCCAGCGGCCGCACCACGAACAGCTCCCGGAAGCGCAGGTACTGCTGCCGGGCGAACACCGGGTCGACGTCGGCGAGGAAGCGCTGGATGACGCTCTGCGAGGTGGCCCGCGCGCCCTCCAGCGGTGTCCCGGTGCGCGGGTCGGTCACGTGTGGCAGCAGCCCGGTGGCCGGGTCGAGCCGCTCCCGGGCGCCGTCGAGCCAGCGCCGCACGGTGTCGCCGTAGCGCGCCGGCAGTAGCGCGTCGTGCAGCCGCAGCGAGGCGATCGCGACCGTCGAGTCGACCGGCCACGACTGCTCCGGATACGCCTGCAGGAACGGCGTCGCCGACGCGTCGAACGCCGCGGCGAGGTCCCGCGAATCCCGCTCGAACCGCTCGACCTCCGCCGGGTCGCGCGCCGCGGCGTCCCGCAGGCTCAGGATCCCGCCGCGCAGCCAGTTGGTCCACCCGGCGTAGAAGACCCCGTATCGCGGCGTGAGCCCGGCGCTGAACGGTGCCGTCCCCTGTGGAGCGTCCAGTTTGGACAGTGCCCACCGCGCCTCGCGCAGTGCCTCGGCCCGATCCGTGCGGTGCCGCCCGACGTCGACCCAGGCGAGCCCGTAGAGGGCGTGCAGGAAGAAGTATCCCTCGGGGAACATCGCCTGTGCCCCGTCGCCGGCCCCGCCGTCGAGCTCCGCGCGCAGGAACCCCAGCTGCCGCACCGCCGCACCGCCGGGGCCGAGGGTGGGGGAGTGAAGCCGGGCCAGCCCGCCCAGCGCGCACACCGTGACCACGGCGGCGAGGACGAGCCGCAGCACCCGCATGACCCGCCGCACGGCCGCGAGCCTACCCCACCGGCGCTACCTCAGCCGGCCGTCGGTGCGGCCGCTGGCGCACCCGGCGCTTGGGAATTCACGGGGTGCCCCGCAGCCCCGCCCGGGTCAGCCGCGCGTGCGTCGCGGCGTCCCCGGGCGCGCCGCCGACCTGCGAGATCGCCAGCCACGCCGCGCCCGCCGCGCCGTCGCGGGCCTCCACCGGCTCCCTGCCGAAGCGCTCCCGCACCCCGGCCCGGACGCGCTCCGCGACCGGCCCGGACGACAGCAGGACCGAGCCGGCGAGCACGACGGCGGGCTCGACCCCGATCTCGCCCGGGCCGGCGGGCTCGACCCTGATCTCCGGACCGGCGGGTTCGACCCCGATCTCGTCCGGGCCGGCGCGCCGGGCGACGGTCGCCAGGGCGTGCAGGAGGTGCCCGGCGGCCTCCGCCGCGAGCCCACGCGCGACCGGGTCGCCGGCCGCGGCGAGGTCGCTCACCACCGGCGCGAGCGCGCCGAGGGCGGCCGGCGGCCGGTCGAACGCGGCGCGCAGCAGGCGCTGGGCGTGCCCCTCGGGGTCCGCCGCGAGCCCGGGGCCGGCCGGCACGCCGAGCGCCGTGCTCAGTGGCTCGGCGAGGTCCGTGCGCGGCCCGCGGCCGTCCAGCGCGCGCATGACGGCGCGCAGCCCCTTCCGGCCGAGCCAGACCGCGGAGCCCTCGTCGCCGAGCAGCCAGCCGTATCCGTCGCAGCGGTGGGTGAGCACCCCGCCCGCGAACGCGGCGGCCACGGCGCCGGTGCCGGCGAGCAGGAGCAGGCCGTCGGGCGCGGGGGTGCCGGCCGCGAACCCCACCTCCAGGTCGGTCACGGCGAGCAATCGGCCGGACAGCCCGGCGGTGCGCCAGGCCTCCAGCGCGGCCGCCCGCGCCGCCTCCCGCCCGCCCGTGCCCGCGCCGGCGGCGCCGATGACGCCCAGCGCCACCCGGGCCGGGTCGGTCGCGGCGATGGCCTCGCGCAGTGCGGACGCCAGGGCCACGCCGGGCGGTGCGCCGCTGGAGTTCTGGTTCGCGCCGCCCGCCGAACCGCGCGCGAGAATGTTTCCATCGAGGTCGCTCAGCACGCAGCGGGTCGTCGTGGCGCCGGCGTCGACGCCGATGACCAGGGAATCGCGCATTCCGGACACCCGCACTCCATTGATGAACCGAGACCACGGTCATCCGATTCTGCCGGGCCGTCGGCGTGTCCGGCTATCCGGAGCTGCGCCTGCGCTCAGCGCGATCCGCACGCCCGTCCGCGTCGACCAGGGCTACGGCGCGGTGGCGGCCTTCAGCGGCGTCGGCTTGCCGATCTTGGCGCCGCCCACGCCCACGACCACCGCGGCGAGGACGAGGGCGGCCCCGGCGAGCTGGCCCACCGACAGCGCCTGGCCCAGCACCAGCCAGCCCACGCCCGCGGCCACGACCACGCTGAGCAGCCCGAGCAGCGTCACCTGGGCCGGCGGCAGCGTGGTGACGCCGCGGAACCACAGGAAGTACGCCCCGGCGGTGCCGAACAGCGAAAGGTAGGCGAACCCGGCCGCGTTGGCCCAGTCCAGGGGCGGCGGCGGCCCCTCCGCGAGCAGTGCGGCCGGGGCGAGCAGCAGCCCGCCGGCGGTGAGTTGCCAGCCGGTCAGCGCGAGCAGGGCGGTGCGCCGCTCGGTGAAGCCCTCGGGCACGCCCCAACGCGACCCGAGCACGGTGGCCAGCGACACCGACAGCATGCCGCCGGCCGCGGCGGCGAGCCCGATCGGGTCCAGTGCGGTGGCCGAGCGCAGCACGACCAGGGCGACTCCGGCCAGCCCGGCGACTCCGGCCCCGAGCACCCGTGCCGCGGGCCGCTGCTTGAGCAGGCCGAACGCCAGCCCGGAGACGACGAACGGCCCGAGTGCCCCGAGCACGGCGGCCAGCCCACCGGGCAGCCGGTATGCCGCCACGAACAGCAGGGCGAAGAACAGCCCGATGTTGAGCGTGCCGAGGACCGCGGTGCGCCACCACCAAGCGCCGCGGGGCAGCGCCCGGGCGGCGGCGACGAGCAGCAGCCCGGCGGGCAGCGCGCGCAGGGCCCCGGCCAGCAGCGGCCGGTCGGGCGGCAGCAGCTCGGTGGTCACCACGTACGTGGTCCCCCACAGCATTGGGGCGATCGCCGTAAGGTTCCTCATGTCTAAGTAGCTTACCATTAAGCTACTCACTGGCGAGGGTGTTAGGATGTGGCGTGGACGACGTCGACCGGATCGTGGCGCAGTGGGCCCGGGAGCGCCCGGAGCTGCGGACCGAGGCGATGGCGGTGTTCGGCCGGATCTACCGCCTGGCCCGGGTGATCGGGGACCGCCAGGAGAAGGTGTGTTCCGAGCTGGGCATCAACCGCGGCGAGTTCGACGTGCTGGCTGCCCTGCGTCGCGCGGGCGAGCCGTTCCAGCTCTCCCCGAAGTCGCTCAGCGCGTCGCTGATGCTCACCACCGGCGGGATGACGGGCCGGCTCGACCGCCTGGAGCGCGCCGGCCTGGTGACCCGGTCCCCGGACCCCGACGACCGTCGTGGCCTGGTCATCACCCTGACCGCACGGGGCCGCGAGATCATCGACGAGGCGGTGGTGGCCGGCCTCGACGTCCAGCGCGAGGTCTTCGAGCGCCTCCCGGAGGCCGCCCGCTCCCAGCTGGCGTCCCTGCTGCGCGACCTCCTGGCCGCGACCGAGCCCGAGTGAGCCGCCCCGCGTCACGGCGGCGCCTACTGTGTGTCCGTGAGCGTGACGGAGACGCAGTGGCTGCGGACGCGCCGGTATCTGGAGCGCAACCGGTTCGAGCTCGGCGTGGCGGCGGCCGGCGACTACGGCGATGACGAGCGGTTCTTCGGCACGCCGCTGCTGACGCGGTCGTCGTTCGTGCCGCCGGACCCGATACCGCTCGACGCGATCGAGCTGACCCTCGACGCGCGGCCGGCCGCGCGGCCCACCAGCCGGGAGTACGGGGCGGTGCTGCCGGCCGGCGAGCGGTACCGCAACTACTCGGACGCCTACCGGGAACTGGCCGTGCCCGCGCGGGTGCTCGACAACCGTGAGACCTACCGGCTGACGAGCGCAGACCTGGCCACCGCGCCGGCCCGGCTCGGCTTCGGCCTCGGCCGCTACTTCGACGGTATCGACACCGGCGAGGCCGCCGCGCACGCGTTCGCGGCCCGCCGCCGCGGCGAGGATCCGGGCCGGATCCGCGACCGCATCGCCGATCCCCGCGACCTGTCCGCCCGGCCGGTCAACATGGCGGTGAGCGCCCTGACGCTGCGGCGCGACGCCTCGACCGGCGACGCCGAGTTCTTCCTGCACTGGCGCGACCCCGAGAAGGTCGCTCACGCGGGCGGGCTGTTCCAGGTCGTGCCCTCCGGCGTGTTCCAGGCCTCCGGCGAGGACGCGTGCAACCGCGACAACGACTTCTCGCTCGCGCGCTTCCTCGCCCGCGAGTACGCCGAGGAGCTGGGCGGCCGGGCGGAGGCGTACGACAACGACGACCGCGGGATCGACTACACCGCGTGGCCGTTCGCCCGGGACTTCCTCGCCCACCTGTCCGGCGGCGCGATCCGGGCCTGGTGCGTCGGGCTCGGGGTGGACCCGCTCACGTACGCCACCGATCTGATCGCGGTGCTGGTCTTCGACGCCGGCGTGTTCGACTCGCTCTTCGGCCAGGTCGTGACCGAGAACGACGAGGGCCGGGTGCTGGCCGGCCGGCCGTTCACGGAGGCGGAGGTCGCCCGGCTGGTGGCGCGGGAGCGGATGCAGGCCGCCGGCGCTGGCCTGCTGGCCGCGGCGTGGCACCACCGCTCGTTCATCCTGGCGTGAGCGCGCGGGATGCACCTTCCGGCAGCTTGATCAACGAGCCGCGGCGAGCGGCGAGGCGCTGCCGCGCAGCACCATCGCTGACGTCCTGCGCAGACCTGCGCTGCCCCGCGCCGAGGTCCTCGCCGCGGTTGTCCGCGCCTGCGGCGGCGACCGGCAGGAAGTCGACGCCTGGCTGCGGGCGCGCGATCGGCTCGCCGCCGCGACCGCGCCGGAGCTGTCGTCCCGCGCGACGCCCGATCCGGTCGACGGCGCGGGGGCCGGGACCGGCGGGTCACGACGACGCCTGACACTCGGCCCGTTCAGCATCATCGGCGTGGTGGCCCGCTCGTGGTGGGGGTGTGGTCGCTACGGCCGGACCGGGGCGGGTCCTTGCGGACGCCGACGGCGGCCACCGTCGAGATGACCATGACCATGACCATGACCATGACCATGACCGTGCACGCGAACGGCGACGGCGTCCTCTCGGGCGCGACCATCAGCATCACGCTGACCGGCGCCGAGCCGGCGACCCGGGTTGAGCTGCCCTGCAAAGTCACCGGCCCCGAACTGAGCTGCGGCGTTGGCGTTCGGCGGCGGCCTCGCATCCACCCGTCAACTGATCGGCCGTACGTTTCGAGGGTTTCGTACCAATAGATCCCTATGAGCATTTGACGAATGTGGATCTTCCGTTCGGCATTCATAGCTTGATATCAATCTCCGGACACACATCCTCCACAACAGGAGTGCGACGTGCGGAGATCCCGACTCGTTACCCTCACCCTGAGCCTGGCGGCCGCCCTCGGCGCCACGTTCGCGGCCGCGGCGCCTGCCAACGCCGCCGCCACCGACCGCTACGTCGCCCTCGGCGACTCGTATGCCGCCGGTGTCGGCGCCGACAGCTACACCGCCGAGAGCGGCTCGTGCCAGCGCAGCACCAACGCCTACTCCGCCCTGTACAACGCCAACGTCAAGCCCGCCTCGTACCGCTCGGTCGCCTGCACCGGTGCCACGACGACCGACGTGATCAACACCCAGCTCTCGGCCCTGTCGTCGAGCACCACCCTGGTCAGCGTCACCATCGGCGGCAACGACATCGGGTTCACCAGCATCATGACCAGCTGTGTGCTCTACGGCGAGACCGACTGTGTCGCCGCCGTGCAGGCCGCCGAGAACAAGGTGCGCGGCCAGCTGCCCGCGAAGCTCGCCGACGTCTACAACGGTATCAAGGGCCGGTCGCCTTCGGCCCGCGTCGTGGTCGTCGGCTACCCGGTCTTCTACCAGCTCGGTACGGTCTGCCTCGGCCTGAGCGCGAACTCCCGCGCGAAGATCAACGAGGGTATCAACCTGCTCGACGACGTCACCAAGACGGCCGCCACGGCGGCCGGGTTCAAGTTCGCCGACGTGCGGTCGGTCTTCGTCGGCCACCAGCTCTGCAGCTTCGGCGAGAAGTGGCTGCACGCGCTCAACTACGCCAGCCTCAATATCTCCTACCACCCGACCGCCGCCGGCCAGTCCGGTGGCCTCTACCCGGTCTTCCGCTCCGCCGCCGGCTGACCGGCGCCCTTGTCCGGGCGGGTCCGGCCCGCCCGGACAAGGACTGTCAACTTCTACCCGTCCCGGCGCATCGATCGTTTGGGCGCAAACGAGGACTGTTCGGTCGGGAATGAGCCGGTCGACGCGACGGTACTATCTACGTCCGCAGGCCGACCGACCCGCCGACAGGGGGAACGGGATGATCGATACGATGCCGCCGGCCGGGTCGGCGGCGGGTGGAACCGTGACCCGGATCTCCGTCGCGTTCGCCGGCGAGGGGTCGGGGGAGGACGAGCTGTCCTGGGGCCAGCGTGAGATCTGGGAGGCGCTGGTCGCACAGCGCGGCTGGATGCCGATGGGCGGCACGCTGCCCCTGCCGCCCGGGCACGCTGTCGAGGACACCGTCGAGCGGCTGCGCTATCTGATGTCCCGATACCAGTCGATGCGCACCCGGCTGCGGTTCGCGGCGGACGGCACGCCACGGCAGGTGGTGCACGACTCCGGCGAGATCACCCTGGAGGTCGTCGAGGCCGGCCCGGCGGACCCCTACGAGGTCGCCCTGGCCGTACAGCTGCGGTATGAGCAGACCGAATACGACTTCACCAGCGAGTGGCCGATGCGGATGGCCGTGGTGCAGCGGGACGGCACGCCGACGCACCTGGTGGCCATCATGACCCACTTCGTCATGGACGGCGGCGGCGCGGCGATCATGCTGGCCGAGGAGGAGCGGCACGAGACCGCCCCGGTGCAAGGGATGCAGGCCCTGGAGCAGGTCCAATGGCAGCGCTCGCCGGCCGGGCAGCGGCTGAGCGGCGCGGCGATTCGCTACTGGGAGTCCACGCTGCGGACCATCCCGGCGCGCCGGATCGCCGGGGCGGGAGATCCGCAGACGCCGCGATACTGGCGGGGCGAGTTCAGCTCGGCAGCACTCCCGCTCGCCGTGCAGTCGATCGCGGCCCGGACGCAGGTGGACGCGACCACGGTGATGCTGACCGCCTGCGCGGTGGCGTCGGTGCGCATCTGCGGCGTCAACCCGGTAGTGACCCGGCTGGTTTCGAGCAACCGCTTCCGCCCGGGCCTGGCCGAGGTCGTGGGACCGGTGTCGCAGAGCGCGCTGTGTGCGATGGACGTGGCCGACCTGCCGTTCGACGAGGCTTTGGAGCGGGTCCGGCGGGCGTCGGTGCTGGCATACAAGCACGGGTACTACGACCGGGCCCGGCTGGAGGAGATCACCGCGGCGATCGCGCGTGAGCGGGGCCCGGAGTTCGACCTCGACTGGTTCTACAACAACCGCCGGGGCCCGGTCGACCCGAGCCCGGTCGACCCGTCGCTGGTGCTGGCGGCGCTGCCGCGCTCGGTGCTGCGCTGGACGATCAAACGCGACGAGGTTTATGCGCGGATGTTTCTCAACGTCGACGACGAGTCGGCGGAGACGGTACGACTGCGTATCGAGATCGACACCCACCATGTGTCGCCCGCGGCGGCCGAGGCGCTGCTGCGCGCCATGGAGGAGGTAGCGGTCGAGGCGGCGATCGGCGAAGTCGCCACGGCGTGACTCCGGATCGACGTGTGACTGAAGGGTCACCCGCCGTGCAGGCCGGTGGGCAGACCGCCTGGCGTCGCTTGGCACGCCCGGCGCCGCGGCGACCAGCTCCAAGGCGCCGGAGCCGAAGGACGTACTCCTGGGTTCGTTGTCGGAGTATGAGAAGGGCGTGGTCGCGGCGGAGTTCTCCGGGCTCGACGGCTCCGGGCACGCCACGATCGACGCATCCAAGAAGCAGGCGCACCTCAAGTTGACCTCCATCACCCCCGAGGTGAAGGTGACGTTGGAGGTGCTGGTGATCGAGCCGGCTCACCGAACTGCTCATCGACGTTCCGGCCGCGGGCGACAAGAAGGCACACCAGCTCAAGCTGACCGTGACCGGGTACGGGACCGTGACGGTGCCGGCCAAGCCCACCGGTAAGGCAGTGATCGAGGCTCCGGCCAACGTGTACGAGTTCCTCAACGGCTGATTCCACCGGCCCGGCGGCGCCCGCATCCAAGTGCGAGCGCCGCCGGCCGTCATCGGGACCGCGGGTCAGCCGATCAGGACGAGCCCGGTGAGCGACACGCCCGCCAGCACCACCGTGCCGAGCACCCCGGCGCTGAGCGCGCGCCAACCGCCCCGGGCGACGCTGCTCAGGTCGACCGCGGTACCGAGGGCGAACATCGCCGCGGCGAGCATGAGGCCCGACGCGGTCGCCGCGTCGTGGAGGACCGCGTCCGGCAACAGGCCGGTGCTGCGTACCGCGACCATGGCCATGAAGCCGACGACGAACCAGGGCAGGACCGGCGGGCGCGCGCCGGCGGCGTCGCGACGAGTCGCGGCGACCACGGCGACGAGCGGCGCGAGCAGCAGGACCCGGCACAGCTTCGCCACGACCGCGACGGTCAGCGCCGCCGCGCCGGCCATGCCACCGATCGCCACCACCTGGCCGACCTCGTGCACGCTCGTGCCGGCCCACAGGCCGAGCGTCGTCTCGTCCAGCCCGAGCAGCATCCCGAGCGCCGGCAGCGCGGCCAGGCAGAGCGTGCCGAGCACGGTCACCACCGCGACGGCGGTGACCACGTCCTCCTCGTCACCGTCGCTCACCTGCTTCATCGCGGCCACGGCCGAGGCGCCGCAGATGGAGACGCCGGTGGCGATCAGCAGGGCGCGCGCCGGGCTCAGGCCCAGCAGCCGCCCGCACCAGCGGGTGACCACGAAGGCGGTGCCGACGCTGAGCAGGATGACGGCGACGGCGCCGACGCCGAGCTGCCGGACGTCCGACACGGCCAGCTGCAGGCCGAGCGGGACCACCCCGGCTCGCAGCAGGGTCCGTGACGCGAACGTGAGCCCGTCCCGCAGCCGGGCGTGGTAGCCGCCGAGGCCGCGGACGAGAATGCCGAGTACGACCGCCACCACCACCGGGCTGGCCGCGCTGCCGGCGACGCGGTTGACGGCGTAGCCGGCCACCGCAGCGGCCGCCGCGGCGAGCAGACCAGGGGCCGCGGCGCGGATGTGGCGCGCCCGGTCGGTGGCCCGGCTCGTCCGGTCCTCGATGTACACCTGGCGCCCCTCTTCCCAAGTCCGCCCGAGTCCGTCTGCCGCGGGTGGTGTTCTCAGGGTGTACCCGCCGGGGCGGGGCGGGTAGCCGCCGGTCGCGCGCCACCTCATAGCCTGTGGCTATGAGTGGACTTCCCGATCTGGAGTCACTGCGGCTGCTGGTGCGGGTGGCGGAGTTGGGCAGTCTCGGCCAGGCCGCCCGGGCACTGGGGATGACCCAGCCGTCGGCGACGAAGCGACTCGCCTCGCTGGAACGCCGGGCGGGCCTGCCGCTGCTGGTGCGCACGCCCCGCGGCTCGGGGCTGACGAACGACGGCCGGGTGGTGGTGGACTGGTCCGTACGGCTGCTGGAGGCCGCCGACGAGTTCCAGGCCAGCCTGACCGCGCTCCGGGAGGCGCGGGCGGCCCAGTTGCGCGTCGCCGCGAGCATGACGGTCGCCGAGGCGCTGCTGCCGGGCTGGCTGCACAAGCTGGGGTTGCGCGAGCCGGACGTGCGGGTCGGCCTGACCGTCGTCAACTCCACGGAGGTGGCCCGGCTGCTGCTGGCCGGCGAGACCATCGACATCGGCTTCGTGGAGGGTCCGTCGGTTCCGGCCGGGCTCGGGCAGCGGCCCGTGGGCTACGACGAGCTCATCGTGGTGGTGGCTCCGCGGCATCCGTGGGCGCGCCGCCGCCGGTCGTTGCAGGCGAGCGAACTGGCCGCCACCCGGCTGGTCGTGCGGGAGGTCGGCTCCGGCACGCGGGACACGCTCGAGCTGGCCCTGCGCCGGCTCGACCCGGTGCCCGCGCAGCTGGCGCTCGGCTCCAACGCGGCGGTGAAGGGCGCGGCCATGGCGGGCAGCGCACCGGCGGTGCTCAGCCGGTACGCGGTCGAGGCCGAACTGGCCGCGGGGCAGTTGGTGGCCGTGCCCGTGGTGGACCTGTCGCTGGTGCGCACCCTGCGCGCCGTCTGGCCGCGCGGTCGTCGACTGACCGGCGCGGCCACGGCGTTGTTGCAGGTGATCGAGGTGTCGGGCGGGCCGCAGCGGGTGCGGCGGGGAGGCCGTGGTGACCGGACCGGACCTCCGGCCTAGTGACCGCCGCTTCCGGATCGGCTGGACGGCGCGAGGTGCAGGGCATACGCGTCCGTGGTGAAGAACGGCGGAAGGTACTCCCCGAGCGCGGTGCGCTCGAAGATACCGGCCGCCGCCACCGCACGGTCGCGGTCCGGCCCCTCACGTCCGGCGAGCAGCTCGGCCAGGGACTCGGCCAGCAGCGATCGGACCAGATCGTCGGTGACGCAGCCGCCGTCGGCGAGCGGCGTGCGGTGGTGCAGCCACTGCCACACCTGGCAGCGGGCGATCTCGGCGGTCGCCGCGTCCTCCATCAGGTTCCACAGCGCCACCGCGCCGGTGCCGCCGAGCCAGGCGTCGATGTACCGCAGCGCCACGGCGACGTTGGACCGCACTCCATCGGCGGTGACCTTTCCCGGGGTCTTGTTGACGGCGAGCAGGTCGGTGGCGGTGACCGTGACGTCGTCTCGAAGCCGGTCGAGCTGGTTCGGACGGTCGCCCAGGACCGCGTCGAACACGTCCCGGCACACCTCGACCAGGCCCGGGTGCGCGACCCAGGACCCGTCGAACCCGTCGCCGGCCTCGCGCTGCTTGTCCGCCCGCACCCGGGAGACGGCCGCCTCGTTGACCTCCGGCGACCGGCTCGGGATGAACGCGGCCATGCCGCCGATGGCGTGCGCGCCGCGCTTGTGGCAGGTGCGCACCAGTAGTTCGGTGTAGGCGCGCATGAACGGCACGGTCATGGTGACGTCGGCACGGTCGGGCAGGACGAAGTCCGACCACTGCCCGAAGTTCTTGATGATGCTGAAGATGTAGTCCCAGCGGCCCGCGTTCAGCCCGGCCGAGTGCTCACGCAGCTCGTACAGGATCTCCTCCATCTCGAACGCGGCGGTGATGGTCTCGATCAGCGTCGTGGCGCGGATGGTGCCCTGCGGCAGGCCCAGATACTGCTGGGCGAAGACGAAGATGTCGTTCCACAGCCGGGCCTCTCGGTGGTCCTCGAGTTTCGGCAGGTAGAAGTACGGCCCGGAACCGGCGTCGAGCTGCCGCTTTCCGCAGTGGAAGAGATACAGGCCGAAGTCGACCAGGCTGGCCGAGATCGGCCGTCCGTCCACCGAGATCCACTTCTCCGCCAGATGCCAGCCGCGCGGCCGTACGACGATCGTGGCCAGGTCGCCGCCGAGGACGTAGTGCTTACCGCGCTCGTCGGTGAAGTCGATCCGCCGATCCAGCGCGTCGATCAGGTTGAGCTGGCCTGCGATGATGTTGTGCCAGGTCGGTGCGGTGGCATCCTCGAAGTCGGCCAGCCACACCCGCGCGCCGGAGTTGAGGGCGTTGACGGTCATCTTGCGGTCGGTCGGGCCGGTGATCTCGACCCGCCGGTCGGTCAGCCCGGGTGCTGGTGGCGCCACCCGCCAGGTGGGATCCTCGCGGATCCGGGCGGTCTCCGGTAGGAATTCGGGCAGCTGACCGGCGGCGAACCGGGCGCGGCGGGCCCGCCGGGTGTCCAGCAGCGCCACCCGCCGGGCGGCGAAGCGATCGTCGAGGGCGACCAGGAAGTCCAGCGCCTCGGGAGTGAGGACCTCGTCGTACCGTTCGGCCAGCGGACCGATGATCTTGTACCTCATCCGAACTGCTCCGTCTCCGTGGACCCGCGAAGGGCGGTCGTCTCGGCCGCCGGGTTGAGCACGGTGCTGATCAGGTCGAAGTAGCCCGTGCCGACCTCGCGCTGATGCTTGACCGCGGTGTAGCCGTCGGCCTCAGCGGCGAACTCGCGCTCCTGCAGCGCGACGTAGGCGGGCATGCCGTCGGCGGCATAGCCGCGGGCCAGGTCGAACATCGAGTAGTTGAGGGAGTGGAAGCCGGCCAGGGTGATGAACTGGAACTTGTACCCCATGTGCCCGAGCTCCCGCTGGAACTTCTCGATGGTCGCGTCGTCGAGGTGCTTGCGCCAGTTGAACGACGGGGAGCAGTTGTAGGCGAGCATCTGGTCCGGGTACCGCTGCTTGATCGCGTCGGCGAACCGGCGGGCGACCTCGAGGTCCGGCGTGCTGGTCTCCATCCAGAGCAGGTCCGCGGACGGCGCGTAGGCCAGACCGCGGGCGATGCACGCCTCGACACCGTTGCGGAACCGGTAGAACCCGTCGGCGGTGCGCTCACCGGTGACGAACGGCTGATCCCGCTCGTCGACGTCGGTGGTCAGCAGCACCGCGGCCTGCGCGTCGGTACGGGCGATGATCAGCGACGGCACGCCGGCCACGTCGGCGGCCAGCCGGGCCGCCTGCAGGGTCCGGATGTGCTGACCGGTCGGGATGAGCACCTTGCCGCCGAGGTGGCCGCACTTCTTCTCGGAGGCGAGCTGGTCCTCCCAGTGCACCCCGGCCGCGCCCGCCACGATCATCGCGGTCATCAGCTCGTACGCGTTGAGCACGCCACCGAACCCGGCCTCGGCGTCGGCGACGATCGGGGCCAGCCAGTCGATCTGCTGGTCGGCGCCCTCGGCCGTGCTGATCTGCCCGGCGCGGATCAGGGCGTTGTTGATCCGGCGGACGACCGCGGGCACCGAGTTGGCGGGATACAGGCTCTGGTCGGGGTAGGTATTGCCAGAGAGGTTGGCATCCGCGGCGACCTGCCAGCCGGAGAGGTAGATGGCTTTGAGACCGGCGCGGACCATCTGCACGGCCTGGTTGCCGGTGAGCGCGCCGAGCGCGTGGATGTAGTCCTCGTCGTGCAGCAGCCGCCACAGGCGCTCAGCGCCGTGCCGCGCCAGGGTGTGCTCCTCCTGGATCGCACCACGCAGCCGCACCACGTCCTGCGGAGTGTAGCTGCGATGCACCCCCTGCCATCGCGGGTCGGTCTGCCATTGCTGCCGCAAGCGCTCCGCTGCGTCCATCGTGTGCCCCCTCGATCGCTGGTGGTTACACCCCCACGGTCACACGGTCACGATCGGCCGGTCGAGAGACGCAAACAGCCAAGTCCTGCGAAGTTGTGCAGCCAGTTCGCTAATTTGCGAAGCCCTGGATTGACATCGGTGTTATATCTGGACTCAGCGGATGCAACTGGAGGTGGGAGCGATCGCCAAAATCTTCGCCGGCGCGCGCCTGCGGCGGCTGCGGGAGCAACGCGGACTGAGCCAGACGGACCTCGCCCGCCACCTGAGCATCTCGCCCAGCTATCTCAACCAGATCGAGCATGACATCCGGCCGCTGACCGCGCCGGTGCTCATCCGGGTCACTGAGCTCTTCGGCGTCGAGCCGACCGTCTTCGCTCCCCACGACACTCTGCACCTGGTTGCCGGCCTGCGGGAGGCGCTCGCCGGCACGAGCGGCATCGCGGATCTCACCGAGTTCGCCTCCCGGCTGCCGGAACTCGCCGAATCGGTGATCGAGCTGCACCGCCGGTATCGTCAGGTCGCCGATCAGCTCACCGAGCTCGTCGGCGACCGCGGCCAGCTGGGCCGCAGCCCGCACGACCAGGTGACCGATTTCTTCTACCGGCGGCAGAACTACGTGCCGCACCTGGACGAGGCGGCCGAGGCGCTCGCGGCGCGCATGCGGCTGCGCCGCGGCGAGGTCCGCGCCGGACTCGAGGAACGGCTGGTCGGGCGGCACGGCGTGCGGGTCTCGCCCGAGGACGCCGAATCGCTGGGCGGCGACCTGCATCGGTATCAGCCGTTCAGCCGGACACTGCACCTGTCCACGTCCCTGCGTGCCGGACAGGAAGCGATGCGGATGGCCGCGCAGCTGGCCCTGCTGGAGTACGCGGACGTGATCGACGAGCTCGTCGAGGAGGAGCACTTCGACGACGTGCAGACGCAGATCCTCACCCGGGTCGGCCTTGCGAACTACTTCGCCGCCGCGCTGATCCTGCCGTACGAGCAGTTCCTGAGCGCCGCGGAAGCCCGCCGGTACGACATCGATCTGCTCACCGAGCACTTCGCGATGGGCTGGGAGACGGTCTGCCACCGCCTCAGCACGCTGCAACGCCCACGGGCGCGCGGCGTGCCGTTCTCCTTCGTCCGCGTCGACCGGGCCGGCAACATGTCCAAGCGCCAGTCGGCCACCGGCTTCCCGTTCTCCCGCACCGGTGGCACCTGTCCACTGTGGAACGTCTACGAGGCGTTCAGCTCTCCCGGCCGCGCGGTGACCCAGATCGCGGCGATGCCCGACGGGCAGCGATACCTGTGGATCGCCCGCACGGTCACCCGGCACCACGGCGGCTACGGCCAGCCCGGCAAGGTCTACGCGATCGCGCTCGGTTGCGAGATCAAGCACGCCGGCCGCCTGGTCTACTCGACCGGCATGGACCTGCACGACGCCGAGGCCGCCATGCCGATCGGGCCCGGCTGCAAGACCTGCGAACGGTCGAACTGCCCGCAGCGAGCCGCCGCACCGATCAGCCGGCAGCTCGATCTGGACGAGAACCGCAGCACCTTCATCCCGTACCCGTTGAAGGGCCCACCGGCGGGACGACCGGAGGCGAAATCGGAGACGGGCAGGTCAGCGGGGCCGCCGGCGCCGGCGGCATAGCCGCCGCGAGCCGGTCACGTCTCGGCGGTACGCGGGCGGCTACCCGCCGGCCTGGCCCGCGACAGCCCGGTCCGCCGCGCCGCCGTCGCCGGCGCGGCCGCCACCGGGGTCGCCGCCCGCGGCAGGTCCAGCTCGCCCGACACGTGTCCGCCCACCACGACGAGCTGGTCCAGCAGGTCCGCCAGGTGCGGCGTCGCGGCGCGGTAGAAGATCCGGGTGCCGTCACGGCGGGAGTCGACGATGCCCGCCTCGCGCAGCCTCGCCAGATGCTGTGACACCGCGGCCACGTTCGCGCCGATCAACTCGGCCAGTTCACCCACCGAGTGCTCACGTGCGGCCAATGCCCACACCAGCCGTAGCCGGGTCGGCTCGGCCAGCGCCCGCAGCACATCCATCATCGGCCCGAATTGTTCTTGCCCCACCACGCGACAAAACCTAGCGCCGTCGGATCGTCACGTCATCCGTACCGGCTCGCGATGGCATACTTGCGTGTTGACGCAAGTATGTGGCACACTCCATGACGGCCCTTGCTGGATCGGCTGGAGGAGGTGACTGGACATGCGCAGTTGTGACCCTCCCTCCAGTCGTCGTCCCCGGCCGCGAAGCGCCGTCTGACATTCGGCGCACCGCCGGGGATGCCCTCGACCTGACGTGACCGCGTCCGTTATCGCGCCGTCATGTCGTCACGTCGCGTGCTGGTCGGGCGGGCTGCCCGATTTCGCCGCCTCCGGGCGGTCTCCGGTGTTTGAATCCTCCCCATAGGGGGCTGTTCATGCTGTCCATGAAGCGCAAACCACGCGCGGCGTCGACGCTGCCGTGGCTGCGTACCCAGTTCGGCTGGGTCGACTGGGTCGTCGCCGCCGCGGTGCTGGTGCTGTTCTACGTGGTGTTCCGGATCGCCGAGGGCACCACGGTGTCGTTCACCCCCGAGCACGTGGCTCTGGACACCGACCCGGCCCGGCTGCCCTACTACGCCGGGCGGAGCCTGCTGCGCATGTTCGTCGCGCTCGGCGTCTCGACCGTCTTCACGTTCGTCTACGCGTATGCGGCGGCCCGGTCGCGGCGGCTGGAGAAGATCCTCATCCCCGCGCTGGACATTCTGCAGTCGGTGCCGGTGCTGGCCTTCCTCACCGTCGCGATCGGCGCGTTCATCGCCCTGTTCCCGCACTCGTTCATCGGCCTGGAGTTCGCCTCCATCTTCGCGATCTTCACGTCGCAGGCGTGGAACATGACGTTCAGCTTCTACCACTCGCTGATCACCCTCCCGCGTGAGCTCGACGAGCTGTCACGCAGCCTGCGGCTGACCCGGTGGATGCGCTTCTGGAAGATCGAAGTCCCCAACGGAGCCATCGGCCTGATCTGGAACGGCATGATGTCCTTCGGCGGCGGATGGTTCTTCCTGGTCGCCTCCGAGGCGGTCACCGTGGCCAACTTCGAGTACACCCTGCCCGGCGTGGGCGCCTACGCGGGGGCCGCGATCGTGCGGGGTGACCTGCGCGACGTGTTCCTGGCCATCGTCACCATGGCGATCATGGTGATCGGCGTCAACTTCTTCTTCTGGCGGCCGATGACCGCGTGGGCGGAGAAGTTCAAGCAGGAGCAGTCCGAGGCCACCGAGGTCCAGCGTTCCGTGGTACTGAACTTCCTGCGCCGCTCCCACTGGCCCCAGATCCTCGCCCCGGCCCGGCGCGCGATCACCGGCTGGTTCGCGCGGGCAGGGCGTGTCTTCGGCACCGACGACCGGCCGCTGCAGGTCAGCGACACCCGCCGCCGTGCCGGCGACATCGGCTTCGCCGCCGTGACGATCGCGTTGATCGGCTGGGGCCTGTACAGCCTGCTGCGCTACCTGCGCACCACTGCCGGACTCGGCGTGTTCCTGGAACCGTTCCTGCTCGGCCTGCTCACCTTCGGCCGGGTGATCGTGCTCGTGGCGATCGCCACGGTCGTCTGGGTGCCGATCGGCGTGCGCATCGGGTCAAGCCCCCGGCTGGCCCGCATCGCTCAGCCCGTCGTGCAGATCCTCGCCTCGTTCCCGGCCAACTTCCTGTTCCCCCTCGCGACGTGGCTGTTCGTCCGGACCGGCCTGACCATCGACGTCGGGGGCATCCTGCTGATGGGCCTGGGCGCGCAGTGGTACATCCTGTTCAACTCGATCGCGGGGGCCATGGCCATCCCCACCGATCTGCGTGAGGCCATGGACAACCTGGGCGTACACGGCTGGCAGCGATGGCGGCGGTTGATCATCCCGGCGATCTTCCCGTACTACGTCACCGGCGGCATCACCGCCTCCGGCGGCGCCTGGAACGCCAGCATCGTGGCGGAGGTCGTCGGCTTCGGCGGCACCACGCTGACCGCGCACGGCCTCGGCGCCTACATCGCGCAGGCCACCGAAGCCGGTCACTACCCGCAGCTCATCGCCGGCATCGCCGTGATGTCGCTGTATGTGGTCGGGCTCAACCGGCTGTTCTGGCGCCGGCTGTACCGGCTGGCCGAAGCCCGCTACTCGCTGGCGTAGACAGCCCGGAGCGATCCCGACCCGTCCCAGACTTGAAGCCGCAGAGCTGTGAAGGACGCGACCACCATGACGACGCAGAAGACGAACGAGGTGCTGCTGGCCACCGACCGGCTGACCAAGTCCTACGCCGGGGCCGACGGGGAACTGCCGGTGCTCGCCGGCATCGATCTGCAGATCCGCGCGGGCGAGATCGTCGGCCTGCTCGGGCGGTCCGGCTCGGGCAAGTCCACGCTGCTGCGCTGCCTGGCCGGTCTCATCCCGCCCAGCGCGGGCACGGTCAGTTACAAGGGCGCCATGCTGACGGGCTCCAATCCCGGCACGGCCATGGTGTTTCAGACCTTCGCGCTGCTGCCCTGGCTGACCGTGCAACAGAACGTCGAGCTCGGCCTGGAGGCACGCGGCGTGCCCGAGGCCGAACGGGCCCGGGCCGCGTTGAAGGCCATCGACCTCATCGGCCTGGACGGCTTCGAATCCGCCTACCCCAAGGAGCTGTCCGGCGGTATGCGCCAGCGCGTCGGCTTCGCCCGGGCCCTGGTCGTCGAGCCGGACGTCCTGCTCATGGACGAGCCGTTCTCCGCACTCGACGTCCTGACCGCCGAGAACCTGCGCGGCGAGCTGCTCGAGCTGTGGTCCTCCGGCCAGTTTCCCACCAAGGCCGTCGTCGTGGTGACCCACAACATCGAAGAGGCCGTCATGCTGGCCGACCGCGTGATCGTTCTCGGCTCCCGGCCCGGCGTCATCAAGGCCGAGTACCGCGTGGACCTGGCCCGGCCGCGCGCCCGCGACGGCAAGGAGTTCGACGATCTCGTCTCCACCATCTACGCCACCATGACCGGACGCGAGCGCGAGCTCACGCCGGCCGCACCCGCGACGCGGCGCACCCCCGCCAACACGCCACTGCCGCCGGCCAGCGTCGACGGGCTGTCCGGCCTGGCCGAGATCCTGGCCAAGCACGACGAGCCGGTCGACCTGGCCGATCTGGCCGACGAACTCGGCCTGGACGTCGACGACCTGTTCCCGCTCGTCGACGCCCTGGACCTGCTCGGATTCGTCGTGCTCGACGCCGAAGGCGTCGCGCTCACCGACGTGGGCACCGAGTTCGCCGGCGCCGACGTGCAGACCAGCAAGGAGATCTTCGCCGCCACCGCCAGCGAGATTCCCCTCGTGCGCACCATGCTCACGAGCCTGCAACGAACCGACGGCGGAACCCTGCGGCTCGGGTTCTTCCGCGACCTGCTCGCCCACCACTACACCAGCGAACAAGTCGCACAACAGCTCGACGTGGCCACCGACTGGGGCCGCTACGCGGAGCTGTACTCCTACAACGCCATCGACGAGGAATACGAACTCGACCCCGCCCAGCGAACCGTCCGCCGGCCAGCGCCGGAGTAGGGTTTGTCGTAGGTGACTGAGGTGGTACTCACCGGCGTCCTCGTCCTCGCCGTGCTCTCGCTCGCTTGCGTCGTGGCGTCACTGTTCGTTGCCTCGCGCCTGGCCCGGGATCGCGCCAAGCGCATGAGGCATGACCAGCGACGCCACCACAAGCCATACCGGGGCGCACACGAGAGGCGAGCCGGCCGGCATTGAGGTCAACCCCGCTCAGACGGGTCGCGCGGCTCCGGCGCCGGATGTCCGCCGCAGCTGCCGAGCCAGCTCGCCGACGCGGTCGGCGACCGCGTCGATGTCGGCAAGCCCGGTGCGGTAGTTCGTGACGCAGGCCCGCAGCCCGTGGCGGCCGTCGAGCAGGGCCGGGCCGAGCAGCGCGGTGCCTTCGCCGGCAAGCGTGGCGAGGGCGGCGGTGTGCTCGGCCTCGGTCGCCCCCTTCATCCGGAAGCAGACCGCGGTCAGCGTGACGGGCGCCATCAGCTCGAGGTTCGGGTCCGCCTCGACGCGCTGCCCGAGGTGGTCGGCGAGCCGCAGCAGGTGGTCGACGACGGTGCGGTACGCGCCGACGCCGAAGGCCTGCAGGGCGCTCCACACCTTCAGCGCCTTGAAGCCGCGCGACAGCTGCGGGCCGTAGTCCATGTAGTCGACCATCAGCGGGTCCTCCTCGACGGTGAGGTAGGCCGACTTGAACGCGTAGGCCCGCGCGAGCCTGGTGCGGTCCCGCACCAGCAGGCAGCCGGCCTCCAGCGGGGCGAACAGCAGCTTGTGCGGGTCCAGCGCGATCGAGTCGGCGCGCCGGCAGGCGTCGAGGGCCGCGCGGCGGCGGTCGGCGAGCACGAACAGGCCACCGTACGCGCCGTCGACGTGCAGCCACAGTCCCTCACGCTCGCACAGGTCGGCGATGGGGCCGATCGGGTCGATGGCCCCGGACATGACCGTGCCGGCGGTGGCGACGACGCAGAACGGCTCCCGGCCCGCGGCGCCGTCGCCCGCACCAACTCGCAGTTCACCATGAAGGTCGTCAAACAGGCCGTCGGCCTCGGCGAATAATCGCCCGCAACAGCATGACGCCGGTCGCCGTCGACGCGATCACCGCGGCGGGTGGGTGCGGGTGCCCTGGTCCACCCACCCGCCGGGACTCCTCCGTCGCTTAGCCGCGTGCCTGGCAGGGAACGCAGCGCCGGGCGCGGGGGAGGATCGCCAGCCGGGCCGCGGGGATGACGCCGGAACAGCGCTCGCAGCGGCCGTAGGTGCCCTCGGCGATCCGGGCGAGCGCGGCCGTGGTGTCGGCGACGGCTTGGCTGGCGGCGGTGATGCGCTCGGTGACGGTCTGCGGATCCTCGCCGGCGTCCGCCGGGTCGGCGCCGGCGGCCGTCAAGGTGGAGAGCTCATCGGTGTGCAGCTGTAGCTGGGCCTCCAGCAGCTGCCGCAGTTCATCGATCTCAGGGTCGACGTTGACACTCATCGGGTACTCCATCGGATTGGGGAAGCATGCGGACAACGGGCGATCAGCCGCGCAGGACGGCGCTGCGCAAAGCGGCCAGCGCGGCCAGCCCGGCTCCTCGCACGGCGACCAGGTGCGGTGCCGCGGGCCGGCGCACCGGCACGTCCACGGCGGCGGCGATGCTGGCGGCCAGCCGTGGCCGGTTCGCGCCGCCGCCAACGAGCAGCAACCCGCCGCGCGCCGCGGCCGCGGCGGCCTGCCGGTGCTGCGGTGCCCGGCGCAGCCGCCCGAGAAGGTCGACGACCGCCGCGACCATCGTTGCCTCGGCGCCCGGTCCGGTCACGTCGTCGATGCCCACCTCATGGCGTGCCGCGTCGAGCACACCGCCGCCGGCGAGCACCGCCGCCTCGGTGACCTGGGCGCCCAGATCGACGACCAGCAGCGGGCCGGGCGCCGCGCCCGCACCGATGGCGGCGGCCCGGATCGAGTCGATGAACAGCAGTCGGCCCGGGGCGAGCGCGGCGTTGAGCGTCTGGCGAAGGGCCTGCTGCTCGTTCTCGCCGGTGCGGACGGGGCGGCAGGCGACCACGGTGGCGCCGGACGGTACCGGCCGGTCGTACCCTCCGAAGAGCGTGGCCAGCATCGACCGCGCGGCGGCCGGGTCGGTGATCCGCCCGCGTCGCACCACCGCCCGCGTTCCCGTGGCGAGGTCGCGGCTGCGCGCGTGCACCAGCGGCCGGCCCGAGGTCCAGATCCGTGTGTACGCGCCGCCGATGTCCACGCCGACCGCCGTGGGCTCCACCGCGGCGTCCGCGGCGGGCCCCGGCGCAGGGGCGATCACGTCGGTGAACACGATGTCTCCTTTCGGCTGGGTACAGAGGGTGAGTTCGGCCGGGCAGCCCCGAGAACAGGGCCGTGCCGCAGGCCAGGCGCATCGCCTGAGGGGCCGCGAAGCAGATGGCTACGTCAGCCCGTGAATGCCCGGGGCGCACGTCGGCTGCACCGACGGCGCTCTACCGGGCCGGCATCCGGCGGTGACGCCATGCCGACGGTGTCGCGCCAGGTCGGCTTCGTGCCAGTCGTCATCGTCACCGCCTTCTTCCCTCTCGTCGCCGGGTGAATCTCCAGGGTCGGCCGAGGACCGGCGGTCCGCATCGGCGGTGACCGGCAACCTGGTCGTATGGTGGTTGCCGGTCACCGGCAATCACGATTCGCGTGAGACGGTGCGCCGAGCAGGGTTCGGCGCACCGGTGCGCGGCCGGGGCGGCAATGGAGGTGGAGAGCGTGGCGGGTGGTGAGATGCGGCGTCGCCGGGCCGGGGCGGTCGGCCCGGAGGGCTGGCTGCAGGCGGTGGGGCAGGCCGCCAGCCGTGACGCCGGCGCGCCCGCCGAACTGCTGGGCGACTACCTGCAGCTGCTGGCCGAGGCGGCGGTCACCGGCCGCCGGCCTCGCCGCGCCGACCTGGACGCGGTCGGCGAGCTGGGCCGTCGCGCCGCGAGGCAGGGTGTCTCGGCCGGCCGGGCGGTGCAGCTGTACCTGTCCGCGGCGCGGCGCTTGTGGCAGGACCTGCCCGCAGTGGTGCGCTCCGACGACAGCGAGGTGGTCCGGGCCGCCGCCGCGGCGGTGCTGCAGGCCGTCGACGAGGCGGTGGCCACCCTCGCCGAGGGCTACGCCCAGGCCCGCCGGGACCTCGTTCGCCGCGAGGAGGCGCTGCGTCGGGAACTGGTCGACGACCTGCTGCGCGGCGACTCCGACCCCGGTGCGCTGGTGCAGCGGGCCGAGCCGTTCGGCGTCGACCCGGCCCGTGGCCACCAGGTCGCCCTCGCCGCCCCGGGCCGGCGGCTGCCCGACACGCAGGCGACGATCAACGCGCTGGAGGCGGTCATCTTCGACCGGCTCGGCGACCGCGACGTACTGGTCGCCACGAAGGACGGCTTGCTGGTGGTGATCGCCCCCGCGGAGCCCGTCCCGGCCGGTCCGGCGGCCGGCGATCCGCGACAAGACCTCGGACACCTGGTGCACACCCAACTAAGCCGCCCACGGTACGGCCGGCCCTGGCAGGTGAGCGTCGGCCGCGCCCATCCCGGCCTCTACGGCATCGCCCGCTCCTACGAGGAGGCCCGCGAAGCACTGGCCATGGTGAAACGGCTGCGCCTGGACGTGCCGGTCGCCAACGCCCACGACCTGTTGGTCCACCGGGTGCTGCTGCGCGACCAGCCGGCCATCGTCGACCTGGTCGGCGCCGTGCTCGGCCCGCTGACCGGCGCCCGCGGCGGCGCCGAGCCGCTCCTGAACACCCTGCGGGCGTACTTCGCCACCGGCGAGGTCGCGACCGAGGCGGCGAAACAGCTGCAGATTTCGGTCCGGACGGTCACCTATCGGCTGGCCCGGATCAGGACGCTGACCGGATACGACCCCGCCGACCCGGACCACCGCTTCACCCTGCAGGCCGCGGTTCGCGGCGCCGCGGCCCTGAACTGGCCCGCCAACCCGCTGCCGACGATCACGTGACCGGTCCGTCCCACCTTCCCGGTTGCATCAGGTGGATCGGCTGGTTCATTTTCGAGGTGCGCTACGCCGCCACGACCGGCCGGCCGTTCCGCCAGTACGGCCCGGCCGGCGCGGCGGCACAGCGACGCCCGCCGCTCGTGGACGGCCGGCAGGGCCTGGCCCACCACGGCCATGCTTGAGGCGGCCGAACGCTCGGCCCGGGACGCGGCGGCGGCGCCCACCACCCTGGCCCCGGTCACCGCGACAGGCTGACCAGCGTTCGGATCAGGTGCCCGTCGTGGCGAGCGTCCAGCCGCCGAAATGAGGCGGCGGCCGTCCGGGTAGGACGGCCGCCGCTGGGAGCATTCGTTACGGGAGGGTCCAGCGCTGGTTGGCGCTGGCGAAGCAGTCCCAGATCTGCAGACGTGCGCCGTCGGCAGAGCTGTTGTCGGTGACGTCCAGGCACTTGTTCGACACCGGGTTACGCAGCGTGCTGTTGGCGGTGTTGTACTGCCAAACCTGCGCGGCGGTGCCGTTGCAGTCCCAGAGCTGGATCTTCGTGCCGTTCGCCGTGCCGGCCGACGTGATGTCCAAGCACTTGCCCAGGGCGCGCAGCGTGCTGTCCGACGCCACCGTCCAGTTCTGTGCGGTGGTGCCGTTGCAGGTGTACAGCTGGATCGCTGCCCCGTTCGCCGTCGACGCTCCGGCCACGTCGACGCACTTGCCGGCCAGGCCAGTGATGCGGCCCGTGCGGCCGGTCGGCGGCTGACCGGTCGGCGGCTGCGAGGTCGGCGGGGTCGTGCCGCCCGTCGCCGTGGTGTAGATCGCGTTCACCAGCGAGTTGGCGCCGGTGGCGTCCTGGGACATCTCCCAGTACATGATGCCGCCGGCGTTCGCCATGGCCCACTGGGTCTTGCGGCGCACCGTCGGCAGGCCGTTGTAGCACTCGTTGGAGCCGTTGATCGTGACGCAGTCCCGGTTGGCGTTGGCCGGGTCGCGGGCGACCAGGTCGGCATACGTGAGGTAGCCGGGACGTGAGTAGAAGGGCACGCCGATGACGGCCTTGCTCGCGGGCAGGCCGCGACCCTTCCAGAAGTTGACCGCGTTGACGGACCAGTCGTAGTTCGAGTGCGGGCTGCCGCCGTCGTACGTCATGATGTTGAGCCAGTCGACGTAGCCGAAGACGGCCGGCTGGACGCCGTTGGCGGTGCCGCCCTCGGAGACCACGGCGGCGGTGAGCAGCTTGCCCCGGCTGTGCATCGCGGTGCTCAGCTGGGACATCAGCGCCGTGTAGTTGTTACCGGAGGCACCCGGGTCCGGGTACTCCCAGTCGATGTCGACGCCGTCGAGGTTGTACTGGTTGACGAAGTTGACGACGTTGTTGACGAACGCCGTCCGCGCGGTGGCGTTGGCGGCCAGGCTCTCGAACGCGGAGTCGTTGCCGTCGTTCCAGCCGCCGATCGAGATCGACACCTTGACGCCCTGGGCGTGGCCCTGCGACACGATCGACTGCAGCTTCGCCGCGTTGTCCAGCCCCTGCAGGCTGCCGTTGGCGTTGGGCAGGATGAACGCGTAGTTGATGTGGGTCAGCTTGCTGTACTGGATGGAGTTGGCGCTGCCGGCCCACGACGGCATGTAGCCGATGCTCTTGAAGTTGTTGGGCAGTACGGCCGCGTTGGCGGCGGGCTGGACGGCCAGGGTGACGGCCGCGCCGGCGGCGACCGTCACGGCCGCGACGGCCGCGGCGGTGAAGGCCGACCGGCGCGCCCGGTGATGTCCGGGTCGGGCGGACCCGGACTCCGACTGGGGGGACATGATGCTCCTTCGGGTGGGGTCGACCGGCGTGGCGGGCAGGGTGGGCGGGCCCGCCGTCGACTCCGCCATGTCCGGCGGGTCGTCCTGTGCGCCGGTGCGATGACAGGTGCTGAGACGATAGGAAAGTTAACTATTAGTTGTCAATGCACCGCGACCTGCGGCTGTGGCTTAATTTAAGTCCCGTATTGACTCCGCGCCAGCCCCGCAATAGCCTCCTATAGATCTGTTAAGGAACCTCACAGATCCCTTGGCGCCCCGGACCCTGCCGCCTCAGGGTCCGTGTGTGCGCTCCGCCCCAGAAGGGACCCGCCCATGGGAGGTATTCAGATGCGAAGACTCAAGTCGTTGGCGTCCGCCGCGCTGGTCGCGTCGATGGTCGCTACCGGCCTTGTTGTCGTGTCAGCGCAAAGCGCCGCGCAGGCCGCGGTCGTGTGGAGCGAGGAGTTCAACGGCGCGTCGGGCCAAGGCGTCGACACGTCGAGGTGGAACTTCGACACCGGCGGTGGCGGCTTCGGCAACCAGGAGCTCGAGTACTACAACAGCGGCACCAGCAACGTCTACCAGGACGGCCAGGGTCACCTGGTGATCGAGGCGCGCCGGGAAAGCGGTGGGCGCAGCTGCTGGTACGGCACCTGCCAGTGGACGTCCGGCCGGATCCACACCGCCGGCAAGTTCACCCAGCAGTATGGTCACGTCGAGGCGAGGATTCAGGTCCCGAAGGGAAACGGTCTCTGGCCGGCCTTCTGGATGCTCGGCGGCGGCACCTGGCCGAACGGCGGCGAGATCGACATCATGGAGAACGTCGGGCGCGACCCGAACACCGTGTTTGGCACGATCCACGGCCCGGGCTACTCGGGCGGCAACGCGGTGGGCGGCACCCGTAACATCGGCCAGGCCCTCGGCAACGCCTACCACGTCTTCGCGATCGACTGGTCCCCGAACCTCATCATCTGGACCCTGGACGGCTCGGAGTACTTCCGCGCGACCCCGGCCAGCGTTCGCGGCAACAGCTGGGTGTTCGACCACCCCTTCTACATCATTCTGAACCTCGCGGTCGGCGGCAACTTCCCCGGCAGCCCGGACGGCAGCACGCCGTCGGTCAACCGCATGCTCATCGACTACGTCCGCGTCAGCACGGCCGACAACCCGCCGCCGGCCGGCGGCGGCAACGCACTGCGCGGGGCCGAAAGCGGTCGCTGCATCGATGTGCCCGGCGCCAATGCCGCGGACGGGGTTCGGCTGTCGGTCTACGACTGCAACGGCACGGGTGCGCAGCAGTGGACGATCGGGTCGGACGGCACCGTCCGCGCGCTCGGCAAGTGCATGGACGCCGCCGCGGCCGGCACCGCGAACGGCACGGCGATACAGCTGTACACGTGCAACGGCACCAACGCCCAGAAGTTCACTCTTTCGGCGGCCGGCGAACTGAGGAACACCGCCGCCAACAAGTGTGTCGACGTGGCCAACCACGGCACCGCGAACGGTTCGCAACTGCAGTTGTGGGACTGCTCCGGCGGCGCGAACCAGCGCTGGACCAGGGTCTGATCGCGTCACGGTTGTGATCCCGTCATCCCCCGGTTCGCATGCGGACCGGGGGATGACGGCATCCGCCCTTCAGCACGGCACCCGTGCGAGCGCGACGTGATCCTGGCGGATCTCGCCGACCATGGCGAATTCGGACCGATCGACGTCGCAGCAAAAGGGACCCACCGGTCTCGCCGACCAGGAGGCGATCCGGGTACCGCCGCCGGAGATCTCGACCGACCTCGACCGACGGCGCGCAGACGATTTCCGTCGCGCCGCGCTCAAAGGCAATCGCTGCCGTGGTGAAGGCACGAATGACATCGATGGCGATGACGACAGTGCCGGACGGGACCTTGGCATCCATACCTACGATCGCCACGGGACACGACTCTTCACCGGTGGGTCACACCTCGAACCACGTCCGCAGCTGCTTCGCGGCCTGGTCGAGGGCGGACTTGCCCGCGTCCAGGGTGCCCGACATGGCGAAGAACCCGTGGATCATGCCCTCGTAGCGGGTCACGGTGACGGGAACGCCGTCCTCGGCGAGCCGGGCCGCGTAGCGTTCGCCCTGGTCGCGCAGCGGGTCGTATTCGGCGGTGATGACCAGCGCCGGCGGCAGGCCCACCAGGGACTCGGCCCGCAGCGGCGAGGCGAGCGGGTTGCGGGCGTCGTCGGGGTCGGTGAGGTAGTGCGAGCGATACCACGCGACCGAGTGATGGTTGAACAGGTAGGGGTCGTCGTTGGTGCGCATCGACTCGTCGTCGGCGGCCTGGTCGGTGTTGGGGTAGACGAGCAGCTGGCCGGCCAGGCGCGGGCCGCCGGTCCGCTGCGCCATCAGGGTCACTCCGGCCGCCAGGTTGCCGCCGGCGCTGTCGCCGCCGACGGCGATCCGCCCCGGGTCGGCGCCCAGCGCCTCCGCGTTGCCGGCGACCCACTCGGTGGCCGCCCAGCAGTCCTCGATCGCGGCCGGGAACGGGTGCTCGGGCGCGAGCCGGTAGCCGGGCACGGCCACGATGCAGCCGGTCGCGTTGGCGAGGTTGCGGGCGATGCCGTCGGCGGTGTCGATGGTGCCGAGCACCCAGCCGCCGCCGTAGAAATACATGAGCACGGGCAGCGCCGGCTCGGCGCTGGGCCGGTAGACGCGCAGCGGCAGCTTGCCGTCGGGGCCGGGCAGCCAGTGGTCGGTGACCTCGTGCACCTTCTCGGGGCTGCCGCCGGCGGCCCGGATCGAGGCGAGGTCGGCCGCGCGGGCCTCCTCGAGGCTCATCGTATACAGCGGGGCGACCCGGTCACGCTCCTTGCGGTCGCGCATCGCCTGCACCTGCGGGTCGAACGGCATCGAAGCATCCCCCTTTGTCAGTGTCAGCCTACAGCTCGGCGCTCAGCCGCTGGATCACGGCCGCAGCGGCGATCCTATGGCTGTGCGCGTTTCCGTGCAGCCCATCCTCACCCGTGAGGGCCTCCCCGGCGCCGATCGCCGGGTGATCCGACAGATCGACGTGGACGGTGCCCAGCGCCGCGGCGAGCGCGTTGGTGCGCCGCGCGAGCAGCGCCATCCGCCGCGCGAAGCCCGGTCCCAGCCAGGCGGGCAGCCGCGGATACTCGCGCATCACGAACACCGAGACCGTGATCACGCGCGCCCCGGCCTCCTGCAGCGGCCGGATGATCCCGGCCAGTTCGGCGTCGACGGCGTCGGCGCGCGCCTCGTATCCGGGCCGCATCGCGTCGTTGGCGCCGCAGATCACGAGCGCGAGGTCGGGCGCGAACGCGAGCGCCGGTGCGAGCTGCGTGGCGCGGACCTCGGCGGCGCGCAGGTTGCGCCGGCCCAGATTGAGAAACGCCAGGCCCGGCTCCGCGCCGACCGACCCGGACCGGGCGGCGGCGAGCTCGTCGCGCACCAGCTCGGCGAAGCCGCCCGGCTCCTGCACGACGCTGTCGCCGAGCATGGCGTAGCGGCGCCACGGATGGCCGGCGAGCGGCCCGCCGACGGCGCAGTGAAGCGCATATTCCGTTGCCATGTAGGCCTTTCGGCTCATGCGGAAGGCGAGAGGGTACCGATAGGCTAGCGCCTATGGTGGTCCTGCGGTGACACAACTGGAGACCAGACCGATCCTCCTCACCGCATCGGACTTCCGCCGTCATGCGGAAGGGCTCGTCGAGCCGGGCGTGTGGGACTTCATCGAAGGCGGCGCCGAGGACGAGCGCACACTCGCGGCCAACCTGCGCGCCTTCGACCGGGTCCGGCTGCGCCCGCGCGTGCTCGCCGGCGTCTCGGACGTCGACACCTCGGTCTCACTTTTCGGCACGCGCTATGCCACGCCGATCGGGGTCGCGCCGACCGCCTACCAGCGGCTCATCGACGCCGAGGGCGAGGTCGCCACGGCGCGGGGCGCGGGCGCGGCCGGCGCGCTGTTCGTCGCGGCCATGTTCGCCAGCCGCACGATCGAGGACATCGCCGAGGCGTCCTCGACCGGGCCATGGCTGCAGCTGTACTGGCTGCGCCGCCGCGACGTGATGCGGTCCCTGGCGCAGCGCGCGGAGCAGGCCGGCTTCGGCGCCATCATGCTCACCGTCGACGTGCCGCGGATGGGCCGGCGCTGGCGCGACATGCGAAACGGCTTCGCGATCGGCGGCGGCGTCGCCGCGGTCAACATCGACCCGGCCGTGATGGCCTCGGCGCACGAGCGCGACGCCGGGAGCTCCGCCCTCGCCCGGCACGCCAGCGACTCCTTCGACTCCTCGCTGACCTGGGGCGACCTCGCCTGGCTGCGCGGCTGCACCCGGTTGCCGCTGGTGCTCAAGGGCATCCTGACCGCCGAGGACGCGGCCCTGGCGGTCGAGCACGGCGCCGACGCGATCGTGGTGTCCAACCACGGCGGGCGCCAGCTCGACGGCGCGGTGGCGAGCCTCGACGCCCTCACTGAGGTCGTCGACGCGGTCGGCGGCGCCTGCCCGGTGCTGTTCGACGGCGGGGTGCGCCGCGGCGCCGACGTCCTCGCCGCGCTCGCTCTCGGCGCGCACATGGTGCTGCTCGGCCGCCCGCCGCTGTGGGGGCTGGCCGCCGGGGGAGCGGACGGTGTGGCGGGCGTGCTGTGCACCGCCACGCAGGAGCTGGCCCACGCGATGGCGCTGGCCGGGCGGCCGACGCTGGCCGCGCTGGACCGCACCGCGCTTCGGACGACGTCGTTGACGGGAGGCGATGCCTGAATGGTGACGTTGTCGCGCGAGGAGTTGCACGTGTCGGTCGTCGACCCCGTGTCGGCGTCGATGAACTTCCTCAATGAGATCGCCGGGCGGTTTCCGGCCGCCATCTCGCTGGCCGCGGGGCGCCCGTTCGACGAGTTCCACTCGGTCGGCGACATCGACAAGCACATCCAGGCGTATCTCACGCACCTGCGCGAGCGCGGGCTGACCCAGGCCCAGAGCCGGCAGCTGCTGACCCAGTATGGCCGCACCAACGGCCACGTCGGCGACCTCATCGCCCGGATGCTCGACGTGGACGAGAACATCCAGGTCCCCGCGGCCGCGGTGATGGTGACCACCGGCTGCCAGGAGGCGATGGTCATCGCCCTGCGCGGCCTGTGCGCCGGCCCCGACGACGTGGTGCTGGCCGCCGAGCCGTGCTACGTCGGGCTCACCGGTGCTGCGCGCATCCTCGGCGTCGAGGTCGTCGGCGTGCCCGAGTCCGCCGACGGGCTGCGCCCCGAGACGGTGCGCGAGGTCGCCGCCGCCACCCGGGCGCGTGGCAAGCGGCCCCGCGCGCTGTACCTCGTGCCGAACTTCGCCAACCCGTCCGGGGTGTCGCTGCCGGTCCCGGTGCGCCGGGCGCTGCTGGCCGCCGCCGCCGACGAGGACCTGCTGATCCTCGAGGACGACCCCTACGGCCTGTTCGGCCTCGACGACGAGCCCCGCCCCACGCTCAAGTCGCTCGACGCCGACCAGCGGGTCATCTACCTCGGCTCGTTCGCCAAGTCGTACTTCCCCGGCGCCCGCGTCGGCTACCTCGTCGCCGACCAGCCCGTCGTCGACGCCGCCGGCCGGCAAACCCTGCTCGCCGAGGAACTGTCCACGGTCAAGAGCATGCTGACCGTCAACACCTCGGCGCTCTCCCAGGCCGTCGTCGGCGGCATGCTCATCGACTGCGGGTTCAGCCTGCGCACGGCCAACCAGGCGAAGATCGCGTTCTACCGGCACAACCTCGCCAGGCTGCTGGCCGCGCTGCACCGGCACTTCGACGGCACCCCCGTGCGCTGGAACCGCCCCAGCGGCGGCTTCTTCGTCGTCGTCGACGTGCCCGTGGACGCGAGCGAGGAGCTGCTGGAGGTCTCCGCCCGTGAGCACGGCGTGCTGTGGACGCCGATGCGCTTCTTCTACGTCGGCGGCGGCGGGACGCACGCGATCCGGCTGTCGTGCAGCGCCCTGGAGCCGGAGCGGATCGACGAGGGCGTGCGCCGCCTGGCCGGCCTGCTGTCGCGGTGAGCACGGTCGACGTCTGGCACGTCGACACCCGCGAGGTCGACACCGGCGAGCTGCCCGGTGGGGCGGACCGAGCCCGGTTCGCCGCGCGCGTGGCCCTGCGCCGCATCGTGACGCGGCGCCTGGGCGGCCGTGAGGGGTGCTGGGTCCGCGGCCCGAACGGCAAACCCGCCCTCGACGGGGAGCGCCTGCAGTTCAACCTCTCCCACGCCGGCGATCTCGCGCTGATCGCCGTCACGGACGATCGGCCCGTCGGCGTCGACCTGCAGGACCTGGTGCCCGGGCTAGACTTCGCGGCCATGGCCCGCCGCTTCTTCCCGCCGGCCGAGGCGGACCTGGTGGCACGGCGGGGTGCGGGGGAGTTCGCGCGGCTGTGGGCCCGCAAGGAGGCCGTGGTGAAGGCGGCCGGCGACCGGCTCACCCGCGGCCTGTCCCTGCCGGTGGCCGGCGACCCGCCGCCGCCCGTCGAGCACGACGGCGTCGTCTACGCCGTGGCCGACCTCGCGGCGCCGGACGGCTTCCGGGCCGCGGTCGCCCTCGCCGGCCCGGCGCCGTTCGTCATCCGAACGAGCTGACGCACAGGTATCGCAGCGCCGGGTCGTAGTCGGCGAGCACCACGGGACCCTCGACCGACGCCAGCGCCTCCCAGACGCCGGTCATCGGCTGCGCGGGGTCGGCGCGCACGATCGTGTCGGCCTTCGCGTCCAGATCGGCCAGGTGGCCGCCGAGCACCAGCGTCGCCGGGCCGACGTCGCCCAGCAGCCCGGCGATGTCCTGCGGCTCGACGCCGGGGAGGATCCGCGGCACCGCGGCCTGCAGGGTGGACGGTCCGAGGTGGACGGCGACGGCGCAGTGCGCGGCCGGCACCTCCACCGGCACGCCCGGGTCGTACGGCAGCGACGCCTGCTCCACGACGATCAGCAGCCCGCGCGGGTACGTGCCGGACCGGGCGTAGTCGTGCAGCAGCCGCAGCGCCGTGTGCGCGCCGGCGCGGCCCTGGTCCGACACCGCGAACGACATCGGGTCGCCCGGGCAGAGGTGGCTGAGGTACGTCGCCGTCGCCCGCCCGGGCGCGATGTCGGGGATGTCGTAGGCGAGGACCAGCGCGTCCACCGGCTCGTCCGGCAACAGCGTGGCCGCCATCTCGGCGTACGACTGCCCGTCGCCCATCCCGTCGGCGGGGCCCAGGCCGTACGGCTCCAGCAGGTCGGTCAGGTACGTCGCCAGCCGCGCGGCGTGCGCGGTGTCGACGGCCTGCGCGGCCGGCCCCTCGAAGCGCCGCGCCACCGCGCGGCGCAGGCCCCATGGCGCCCCTGGCACCGTCACTCCTCCGGCAGCAGGTTGCCGGCGACGTAGCTGGCGAGGGTGCCGACCGTCTCGAAGTCGTCGCGGCCCAGGTCCTCGACGCTGATCTCCCGCTCCAGGCGGTCCTCCAGCTCCAGCACCAGTTCCAGGCCGGTGGTCGAGCTCATCCCGAGGTCGTCCATCAGCGTCGTGCTCTCGGAAGCGTCGGGCACCTCCCGCTTGAGCACGCGGGGGAGCAGGGCGCAGATGGTTTCCACGACGTGCTCGCGCAGCGCCGGGTCGATGGTCGCGGTGTCGGACACGGTAGATCCTCCGGATTTCAGTGCTGAGTCAGTGCTCGAAGACCATGGCGGAGAACGTGGCGCCGCGCCCGGCCCCGGCGGCGGCGATGACGTAGCGGTCCCCGGGCCGCAGCAGTCCGCGCTCGATCGCGGTCCGGTGGTTGATGAACGCGTCGGCGCAGAATACGTGGCCGTAATCGGCGACGTGGTCGAGCAGCACCCGCTCGAGCGGGAAGTCGATCCGCTTGCAGGTGCGCTGCCACGCGATGTTGTTGACGTTGTGCGGCAGGATCACCGCCACGTCCTGCAGCGCGATTCCGGCCTCGGCGACCGCGGCGGTGACCGCCTCGCCGAGCGCGTCGTGATAGATGCGCTGGAACTCCGAGGCCACCTCCTCCTGATCGCCGTCGAACTCGCCGCGCAGCCGCGCCACGTAGGACAGCAGCCGGTCGCGCCCGCCCGCGGCGGACACGAGGCACGCGGCGGCGCCCTCGCCGAACATCGAGGTCTCCGGCACGAACCGCGTCTCGCCGGTGAACGCCTTCTCCCCGGCCAGCACCACGGCGAGACCGTCGTCGCCGTCCGCGGCGAGCAGCCGCCCGGCCAGGTCGATCGCCAGCAGCCCGGACGCACACGCCTGCTGCCCGATCGCGAACGCCTGCGCGTGCCCGAGCCCGGCTTCGGCCAGCACCTCGTGCAGCGGGTTGTGCGGATACGGCACGACCACCGGGAAGCTGCGCGCATACAGCACGTACCGCACCCGCGCCGCCAGTTCCGGCGTCAGCGCCAGGTCGGCGAGCGCCAGGCGCAGCAGGCCGGTCAGCGGCTGTTCGGACCGCGCCGCCGAGCCGATCTTGTGGTAGCGGCGGAACACGCGCACCTGCATCGGGCTCAGGTCGAACGCGTCCGCGTAGGACTCGATCGGGACCCGGTCGGCTGGCACGAACGTGCCCACCGCGGCCATTGAGGTCATACGTCCTCGCTCTCCAGAAGCCGGATCGCCTCTTGTACCGCGCGTGCCTCCACCGAGCGCACCAGCGCCTCGGCGCCCGCCGGGGCGAGCCGGCTCGCGTCGGTGAAGACGGTCAGCAAAAACCCCTCCGGCACGTCGTCCACGTCGACGCTGAGCGGGTCGAACGGGTCGTCCTGCGCCACCGTCCAGCGGAAGGCTCCCGGCGGCGCGGCGCGCAGCTCGCCGGCCGTGGGCAGCGGCCCGGCGAAGCCCTGCCGAGTGCCGACGCGGCGGTCATTGAACCACACGCCCGCCTCCGGGTCGACACCCATGCGCGCGAAGAGCCCGGCCACCGCGTCCGGGTCGAGGTACGCGTACTTGTAGGCGGCCATCGCGCTCGCGCCGACCCGTCGCAGGGCCTCGGCGAACGGCTCCCCGGCCACGTCCACCGCGCAGATCCCGCGCTGGGCGACCATCGCCACCACCGTGGCGAACCCGCGCCGGAACCGGTTGCTCACCATGGGCCGCAGCACCGCATCCCCGTCATCGGCGCAGGCCGCCTGGGCGAGCAGCGTCATGAGCACCTGCGAGGAGTCCGCGTCGGCGCGCTCGGACAGCACGTGCAGGGCCGCCGGCAGCGCCTGGGTCGTCAGCTCGCCCCGGTAGAACCGCGGACCGTCCACATCGGATGCCGGCCGAGCCGCCGGCAGCCGGTGCAGGGTCCGCTCCCAGTGCCGCAGCGCGGACCCGCTCTGCCGCAGCCCGGCCGGGCCGCCCTGCCAGTGGGCCTGCTCCAGCGGCGGCATGCCGGTGTCCGGCGCCGCGGCGCCCCGGTCGGCGATCTCGGTCAGGAAGATCCGCCCGCCGAGCCCGTCGGTGACCAGGTGGGTCATCACCGTGGACAGGTGCGTCGGCGCGCCGCGGTGGCGGACCACGCCCATGCGCACCGGCCACTCCTCGACGAAGTCGTACGCGCGGGCCCGGTCCCGGGCGTCGAGCGCGACGACGAACGCCTCCGGGTCGGCGTCGTCCGGGCAGTCGTACACGTCCAGGCCGATCGTGCCGCGGTCGGCGACGCTCTGCAGTGGCCGGCCGTCGTCGGTGAAGCGCAGCCGGGTGCGCATCGGCTGGTACCGCGCCATGATCCAGCGCAGTTCGTCGGCCACGCCGGCGAGGGTGGTGCCCGGGGCAAGCCGCGACCAGCCGCCGATGGGCAGCCAGGAGCGCTGCCGCAGCATCGTCAGCCAGATCTCGCGCTGGCCCCAGGAAAGCTCCCCGAGCCCCGCACCCTCGCCGGCGAAGCGCACCGGGATGCGCGCGGCCGGCCGGAGCTCGAGGGGCGGCGCCTTGAGGCTAGGCATTCGCCATCGCGGCGAGGTGCCGCTGGCGCATGAGGAACTTGCGTACCTTGCCGGTCGGGCCGAGCACAATGTCGTCGTCGGAGAAGACGACGACCCGCCGCAGCGTCGCCCCGGCGGCCGGGGTGAGCGCGCCGCGGACCTTCTCGGTGTGGTCCAGCGACGGGTCGGCGCCCGTGTGCAGGGACAGCAGCACATCGGTGACGACCTTGCCCTCGGCGGTGCGCGCCGACACGACCGTGCAGTCGCGCACGTCGGGCACCGCCCGCAGGATCCGCTCCTCCGACATGGCGGTGTAGAGCCACTCGCCGCCGCCGAGGTCGACGGAGTCCACGGCCCGGTCGACGTGGTAGTAGTAGCCCTCCTCGTCGCGGTACATGAGGTCGCCCGTGAGGTAGTAGCCGGCGAGGCGGTTGCGGTAGGTGTTGACGTGGTCGTTCCAGTAGCCGGGGGCGAGCGTCGGCGACTTGAGGCCGAAGTGCCCGACGGCGCCGACCGGCACCTCCTGGCCGGTCTCGGTGTCCAGCAGCGCGACGTCGGCGAAGACGTGCGGGACGCCGACGCAGCGGCCGTAGCGCTCGGTGTCGTTGCGGTGCGTGATGTGGAAGGCGGAGTGGCCCATCTCGGTGGAGCCGAGCCCGTCGACGAAGCTGGAGCCCTTGACTCGGGTCACGCCCTCGCGGGTGACCACGTTGCGGCTGCCCACGTTCACCAGGTTGCGGATGTGCGGCTCGTGCGCGCAGTCGCCGGTGTTGAACCACAGCGACACCGAGTCCAGCTCGTGCGCGTCGAGGTCGAAGCGGGCAAGCTCCGCCCAGGTGACCGCGAAGCCGAAGACGCCGGTGGGCTTCCACTGCTCGATCGCGTCCAGCACCGCCGCGCCGTCGCTCTGCCGGGACAGGAACAGCAGCTCCGAGCGGTTGCTCAGGGCGTGGTTGATGGTCATGATGCCGGCCGCGTGCGGCGCGGGCAGCGCGCTGAGGATGCGCTCGGTGCCCTGCGCGCGGGGGCCGCTGAGCCGGATCCGCCGGGTGGCGTGGAACAGGCTGGCGTGCGAGTGCACGACCGCGGTCGGCATGCGGGTGGTGCCCGAGGAGTGGGTGATGGCGATCGGGTCGTCGGGGTGGTGCCGGAACGCGACCGGGGCCGCGGCCGGGTCGCCGGAGCCGGTCTCGGCCACGTCGTGCACGGGGATGCCGCCGAGGTCCTGCCCGTCCAGCCGGTCGCGGTGCTCGGCGTCGGCGAGCAGGGCGACCCCGCGCAGCTTGCGGATGTACTCGGCGGCGATCTCGCCCGGGATGTTCGGGTTCATCAGCGCCGGGATGGCGCCGAGCCAGGTCAGGCCCATCCAGTTGAGGAAGCAGTCCGCGGCGTTGGTGACGTAGACGGCCACCGGGTCGCGGCGGCGGATGCCGGCGGCATGCAGCCACGCGGCCCGCGCGGCGGCCCGGGTGTAGAGCTCGCCGAGCGTCAGGCCCTGCCACGCCGGGATGCCGTCGACCGGGGTGTCGAACGTCATGCCGGGACCGTCCAGCGGGGCACCGTGCTCGATGAGCTTGTGCAGCACGTTGCCGGCACCGACGCTCGGGTCGCCGGCCAGCGCCGCCCGGATGCTCGTTGACGCCATGGTCTGTCTCCTTATTTCGCCGACATGAAGGGCTTCAAGATGATCTCGGTGCCGTCGGCGCGCAGGCCGGCCGGCACGTCGGGAAACTCGTAGCGCTGCGCGGGCCGGCCGGGCACCAGCGCCCAGGCCTCGCCGGTGCCGGAGCCGGTGACGACCGTCTGGACGGCGGCGGCGACCTCGTCCGGGCTCAGCATCGGGATCTTCTGCTTGCGCAGCAGGCGGCCGGTGATACCGAGGAACGGGGTGTCGGTGAAGCCGGGGCAGAGCGCGTTGATGCGCACGCCGCGCGGGGTCAGCGACGTCGACATCGCCCGCACGTAGGCGACGGCGGCGGCCTTGGTCAGCGCGTACACCGGGTTGGCCTGTTCCGGCCCGAGCGCGGCGAGCGAGGCGAGCACGACGACCTGACCGCCGGCCGGCAGGGCCGGCAGCGCGGCGTCGACGCCGAACACCACCCCGTCGAGATTCACCCCGAGGGCGCGGCGGTACCGGGCGGGGTCGATGCCGGGGTCGGGCGGCACGTCGGACTGGATACCGGCGCCGAGCACGAGGATGTCCAGCGACCCGTGCGCGGCGACCGCGTGCGCCACCATGGCGGCGTTGTCCGCCGGGTCGGCGACGTCGGCGCGCACCGCGGTGCCGCCGACCTCCTTCGCGACCCGCTCCGCGCCCTCGGCGTCAAGGTCGGCGACGACGACGGTGTGCCCGAGCGCGGCGAGCCGCGCGCAGATCGCCGCGCCGATCCCGCCGCCACCCCCGGTGACCAGTGCGACGCTCATTCAGCCCTCCTGACCCAGCTTGGCGACGTCCTCGACCGCGGCGCGGATCTGGGCACGGCTGGGCTGCAGCGCCAGGTCCAGGTCGCGGGCGAAGGGCAGCACCGCGGCGTCCGGGCGGGTGACCCGCCGCGGCGGCGCGATGAGCCGCATGCCCTCCGCGGCGGAGGCGAGGATCTCCCCGGCGATGCCGCAGGAGCGGTTCGAGTCGTCCACGACCACGAGCCGGCCGGTGCGCTCCAGCGACGCGGCCAGCCCGGCCCAGTCGAACGGGTGCAGGGTCCGCGGGTCGAAGACCTCCACGGAGACGGTGCCGGCGAGCTCCTCGGCGACGGCGAGCGCGTCGTGGACGAGGTGGCCGACGGCGACCACGGTCACGTCGTCGCCACTGCGGTGCACCCGGCCGACACCGAGCGGGATCGGGGCGAGCGAGGCGAGGTCGACGTCGGCGCGCACCCCCACCGCGCCGGCCGGGGCGAACACCACGACCGGGTCGTCGTCGCGGATCGCGGAGACGAGCAGCCCGTAGGCGTCGGCGGGGGTGGACGGCACGACGGTCTTCACGCCGACGTGGGCGAAGAGGCTGTACGGGTGGTCGGAGTGCTGCCCGGCCCACCCGCCCCGGGAGCCGGAGCTCGGCAGCAGGTAGGTGACCGGCACGGCGGCCTGCCCGCCGGTCATCAGCGAGAACTTGTGCGCCTGGTTGGCGATCTGCTCGAAGGCCAGGAACAGCAGCGCCGGGATCTGGAACTCGATCAGGGGCCGCTGTCCGCACAGCGCCGCGCCGGTGGCGAAGCTCGTGAACGCCTGCTCCGAGATCGGCATGTCCACGACCCGTTCGGAACCGAACTTCTTGTGCAGGCCGGTGGTCACGTTGCTGACCGCGACGCGCACGTCCTCGCCGAACACGCACACCGCGGGATCGCGCTCCATCTCCGCGGCGATGGCCCGGTTGAGCGCCTTGAGGTACGACAGGATCGTCATGTCACGCCCCCGCTCTGGCCCGCAGGCCGTCCGCGTACAGGTGGTCGAGCGCACCGGCCGGGTCCGGGTGCGGGCTCTGCCGGGCGAAGTCGACCGCCTGGTCCAGCGTCGACTCGATCTCGGCGTCGATGCGGGCCCGCTCGTCCGGCGCGACCCGCGCGCCCTGGATCTCCACCGGGTCCCGGGACGTGCCGGCCGACACCTCATCGTCGGTGCGGTAGCGCGGCCGGGCCGCGTGCTCCCAGGTGTGGTGGGCGTCGAAGCGGTACGCGACGCACTCCACCAGCGACGGCCCGCCGCCGGAGCGGGCGCGCTCGACGGCCGTCGCGGTCTCGTGCAGTACCGCCTCCGGGTCCGAACCGTCCACGGTGGACGCCGGGATGCCGAACGCGTGCGCGCGCCCGGTGATGGTGCCGGCGACCGCCTCCGACACCCGGGTGGTGGTGGCGAACCCGTTGTTCTCGCACACGAACACGACCGGGAGCCGCCACAGCGCCGCCAGGTTGAAGGTCTCCAGCACCACGCCCTGGCTGACCGCGCCGTCGCCGAAGTAGGTGACGGCGACGCGGTCCAGGCCGGCCCGGCGCGCGGCCCAGGCCGCGCCCGTGGCGATCGGCACGGCGGCGCCGACGATCGCGTTTGCGCCGAGGATGCCCAGCGAGAAGTCGGCGGCGTGCATCGAGCCGCCGCGGCCGCGGTTGAGCCCGGTCGCCCGGCCGGCCAGTTCGGCCATCGCGCGGGCCGGGTCCGCGCCCTTGGCCAGCACGTGGCCGTGGCCGCGGTGGGTGCTGGTGATGACGTCGCCGGTCCGCAGCGCGGCGCAGGTGCCGGCCGCGATGGCCTCCTGGCCGACGTACGGATGGATGCCGCCGACGATCGTGCCGTCGCGGACGAGCTCGATGGCCCGCTCCTCGAAGCGGCGGATCAGGCGGACCGTCCGGTACAGCCCGGCGGCGTCCACCCGTACTTGCGTCACGTCACGTCCCCCTTACGCCGCAACGGCTTCGACGCCGGTGCGGGCCTTGATCTCTGCATGTGACTTCGCTCAGCGCTCGGTGTCGCGCCACAACACGGGGCAGAACTCGGGGTCCGCGTAGTCCGGCCGGCCGTCGGCCGTACGGCGCACGAGCACGTCGTGGTTGTAGGTCACGACGTCCCCGGTGGACAGCTCGAAGCGGCGGTACTCGTTCGTGCCCGGCTGGAGGTGGAACGAGATCGCCCGGCGCGGGCCGTCGCTGACGTTGGCGCCGCTGCCGTGGTACGTGCGGCAGTGGTGGAAGCTCATGTGCCCCTTGGGGATGATCATCGGGATCTTGTTGATCTCGGCCCCGTTGTGCGCCGCGTTCTGCTCGAGCATGACCTCCAGGTCGTCCCAGCTGCGCTGGGCGAAGTGCCGGGTGGTCGTGTCGTCGGCGCCGATCTCGACCCAGCGGTTGCTGCCGTCGACCATCGTGATGGTGCCCAGCTCGACGCCGCAGTCGTGGAAGGGGATGAACGCGGTGAGCATGTCGTCGGACGTGCTCGTCTGCCAGTAGTGCCGGTCGAAGTGCCAGGGCACGAGGTTGGAGGGCTCGCCGGCGATCGGCGGCTTGTAGATGAGCGTCGACTGGAAGATGCGGATCTCCGCCGCCTGCGCCAGCCGGGCCGCGACCGCGCCGATGAGCGGCTTGCGCAGGATACGCGCGATGTCGTCGCTCTCGTAGTGGATGTAGTCGTTGTGCCGCTGCACCGGCCCGTGCTCCGGCTGCCAGTAGGCCAGCCGCGGCGGGTGCGCGGGTAGGGTCCGCGAACGCTCGCCGGCGTAGAAGCGCTCGCTGGCCGCCGTCAGCTCGTCGACTTCCTCATCGGTGAAGAGCTTGCGGGTGAGGTACCACCCGTTGCGCGCGTACGCCTCGACCTCCTCGTCGGTGGGCAGCAACGCCAGTTCCTGCTCCGTCAACACGAAGTCCTGGGTCACCGGAATGGTCACAGTGCGTTCCCTTCAGAATGAGTGATGTCGCGCACCGCAGCCAGCTCTCGCTCCTTCGCCGCGTACAGCGCGGGGATGTTGCTCGTGCCGAACGTCCGCGCGCCGTGGCGGTCGATGAGTTCGTTGAAGTACGTGCGCCGGATGTGCGTCGACTTCGCGAAGATCTGGTACATCTGGCCCCAGTGGTCGCGGTCGACGAGGATGCCGAGCGGCCGCAGTTCGTCGACGGGCACGTCCACGTCTCCGAGGCGGGCCGAGAGCATGTCGTAGTAGCTGCCCGGGGTCTGCGCGAACTCGACGCCCCGGGCGCTGAGCGCCTGCACCGCGGCGACGATGTCGTGGGTGCTGAAGGCGACGTGCTGCACGCCGGCGCCCTCGTGCCAGGCGAGGAAGTCGTCGATCTGCCCGGCGCGGCGGCTGATGTCCGGCTGGATGAGCGTGAACGTCACGCCACCGGACGGGCTCTGCACCACCTTGGACTGCATGCCCTGGTCGCCGACCTCGATGTACTCCTGGAAGATCATTTCGAAGCCGAACGCCCGCTGGTAGTAGGCGACGGCCGTGTCGAGCTCCCCGGCCGGCAGGCACACCGCGGCGTGGTCGATCGTGTGCAGCAGGTCCCCGGCGTCCGGCCCCTCCGGCGCCATCGACGTGTCGAGCAGGCCCGGCAGGAACTGCGCCTCGCCGTCGCGCTGCACGAGCCGGTGCGTCACGTCGCCGAAGCCGGACACCTCGGCCACGACGACCGACGCGCCGCCGTGCGCGATGCGCCGCGGCGCCTCGACCGGGGTCGCGCCGGCCGCGACCGCCTCGGCGAAGGTCGCCTCCGCGTCGGTGCAGCCGAACGCGACGACCGCGATGCCGTCACCGTGCTGTGCCACGTACCGGCTGGCCCGGTGCCCGCTGCTGAGGCCGGAGGTGAGCAGGATCCGGATGTCACGCTGCCCCAGCAGCACGCTGCGCTGGCCGGCCAGGCCGGTCTCCGGGCCGCCCTGCCCGTAGACGTGGAAGCCGTACGATGCGCACAGCTGTTCGGCCGCCACGCGCGCGTCGCCGACGTACAACTCGATGTGGTCCGTGTCGAGGATCTGCATTGCCTGCTTCCCTTTCGGGGTTTGTGGTTCGGGCGGATCAGGCCTTGGCCCACGGCGAGCTCGGCGGGCCGAGCACGAGGCTCACGTTGTGGCCACCGAAGCCGAAGGAGTTCGACAGCGCGTGGGTCACCGGCGCTTGCCGGGGCTCGCGCAGGTGGTCCAGGTCGCAGGCCGGGTCGGGCTCGTCGAGGTTGTGCGTCGGTGGCAGCACCCCGCGGCGCAGCGCCTCCACCGTCACCGCGGCCTCGGCCACCCCGGAGGCGCCGAGCATGTGCCCGGTGACGCCCTTGGTGGAGCTGACCGGCGGCGCCTGGGGCCCGAACACGGAGCGGATCGCGAGCGCCTCGGCGACGTCGCCGAGCTTCGTGGAGGTGCCGTGCGCGTTGACGTAGCCGATGTCGGCCGGGGTGAGCCCGGCGTCGGCTACGGCGCGGCGCATGCACTCGGCGGCGGCGGAGCCGTCGGGACGGGGCGTCGTCGGGTGGTGCGCGTCGTTGGTCGCGCCCCAGCCGAGCAGGTCGGCGTGGCGGGCGGCGCGGCGGGCGTCGGCGTGCTCGGGCCGCTCCAGGACGAACACGCCGGCGCCCTCGCCGAGCACCAGGCCGTTGCGGCGCCGGTCGAAGGGCCGGCTCGCCTCGGTCGGGTCGGCCCAGCCGCGGGCCAGCGCGCGTGCGTTGCCGAACGTGTTGGCGAGCGTGGGGAACAGCGGCGCCTCGCTGCACCCGCAGACCACGACGTCGGCCTCGCCGGCGCGCAGCAGCCGCAGCCCCTCGCCGATCGACTGGGCACCGGCGGCGCAGGCGGTGCCGACCGAGGAGCTGAAGCCCTGCAGGCCGTACTTCATGGCGACCCGGGCCGCGCCCATGTTCGGCAGCATCCCGGGCAGCAGGTAGGGGCTGACGCCGGCCCGGCCCTTCTTCTCGCGCTGCACCGCCTGGGCGTCGAGCGTGGCGAGGCCGCCGGTGCCGGACAGGATCACCGCGACCCGGTACGGGTCCACGTCCCGGCCGACCTCGATCCCGGCGTCGGCGAGCGCGATCTCGGCGGCCCGCAGCGCCATCACGATGTACCGGTCGACGAGGCGCGCGTCCGGCCCGGGCAGCACCTCGAGCGGGTCGATCGGCGGGCCGAACGCGGCCACGTCGACCGAGCCGGCGAGGGGGTGGTCCGCCGGCGGGCTGGACAGCCCGGAACGGCCCTCGCACATGGCGTCGAAGACCTCGGCGCCGGTACTCCCGACCGGCGTCACCAGACCGATACCGGTGACCGCCGCGTGAGCGTTCATGATGCGCCTCCGTGTGCGACGAGCACCGCGGCCGCGGTCTCGCCGGTTTCGTCATGGTCGAGTTCGATGAGCAGCACCCGGCCGGCGTCGCCGTCGGCGAGCAGCCCCCGGGTCACGTCCAGCCCTGACGCGGCGTCGCACACGCAGGCGACCGGACCGGTCAGCGCGTGGCGTGCCGCGACGTGGCCGAGCACGGCGTTGGGCACGGACTGGAAGAAGAACAGCGGCCCGACCCGGGCGCCGGTGTCGACGGCCCGCGCGACGTGCGCCGCGCTCTCGACGTCGCCGAGGTCGCTGACCAGCACGATGGCGGTGCCCGCGCCGTCGCCGTCCGGGTGAGCGCTCTCCGGCAACTCCGCGAGACAGCGGCCGGCGACGGCCGCGACGATCGGGTTGAAGTTCGAGTGGACGAAGCCGGCCAGCCGCGGCGGTTCGGTGTCGCCGGGACCGGGCCATCCCGCGGCGGCGAGCACGTCCAGCCCGGCCGCCGTCGCGCGTGCCCCTAACCCGCTCATGCTTCCGCGCCCAGCAACAGCGCGGTGTTGGCGCCGCCGAAGGCGGCGTTCAGCGTCAGCGCGTAGGCGGGCGCGGCGGTCCGCGCGCCGTCGAGCACGAGGTTGAGCGTGCACTGCTCGTCGGGGGCGAGGTAGCCGGCGTTGACCGGCAGCCGCCCGCCGCGCAGCGCGTGCAGCGTCACCGCGAGCTCCAGCACGCCCGAGGCCTCCAGGGCCTGGCCGTGCAGGGCTTTCGTGGACGACACCGGCACGTCGGCGGCGTGCCCGCCCAGCGCCGTGTGCAGCGCCTGGGCCTCCGCCGCGTCACTCTGCGCGGTGCCGGAGCCGTGTGCGTTGACGTAGCCGACCTCTTGCGGCCCGATCCCGCCGCGGCGCAGTGCCGCGGCGATCGCCCGAGCCATCCCGCGCCCCTGCGGGTGCGGCTGGCACGGGTGGTGGGCGTCCCCGGCCCGGCCCCAGCCGGCCAGGGTCGCCAACGGCGCGACGGTGCGCTCGCGGGCCGCGGCGGCCGACTCGAGGACCACGGCACCGGCGCCGTCGCCGAGCAGCAGGCCGCGCCGGTGCGCGCTGAACGGGCGGATCGCCCCGTCAGCGGCGAACGCGCGGCCGGCGTCGAAGAGCGCGAACTGGTCGGCGTCGACGAGGTAGCCCCCGGCGACGACGACCCGCGCGGCCTCCCCACGGGTGATGATCCCGGCCGCGTCGGCGATCGCGGTGCTCGCCGCGACGCAGGCGGAGGTGTACGCGCGGGGCGCGCCGAGCCCGGTGTTCGTGGCGAGGGCGGCCACGAACGCGGCGCCGCCGTGGCGGGGCCGGTCCGCGGGCGCCGAGCGGGCCAGTCGCGGGTCGCCGTGCATCGCCAGGAACAGCGGCGTGGCGGCCCGCTCGGCCGTGCTCAGCTTCGCCTCGTCGCACGCCTCGTCGACGAGCGCGGCCAGCTCGGCGGCGAGGTCCGGCGAGCCCGGCAGGGTCGCGGCCACGCCGACCCGCCGGCCGGTCACGTCGAAGCGGTCGACGGGCGCGAACGCCGGCACGCCGGCGTCCAGCCCGGCGGCGAGCGCGCCCATGCCCCGGCCGAACGCGCTGAGCACGGCAACGCCGGTGATCAGCACGTCCGCGGTACCCCGGGTCATCACGTTCATCACGACCTCACCGTTAGCCTGTCTCGACCTTCAGCCCGGCCAGCACCTCGACGGCACCGCCGACGGTGGACATCCCGGCCAGTTCCTCGTCGGACAGGTCGAGCGCGGCGCCGTAGTGCTGCTCCAGCTGGTGGATCAGCCACGCCAGCTCCAGCGAGTCGATCCCCTCGGCGACGTCCTCGGGCCGCCGGTCACCGTAGGTGGCCAGCATGGCGACGACCTCGTCGCGGGACGGTGCAGCGGTCACGTCAGCTGCCCGTGGTCGCCGCGGCGGCCCGGCGCTCGGCGACGGCGGCGATGAACTCGCCGACCGTCATGCCGGCGAGCTTCTCGGCCTCGTCGTCGTCGAAGCGCACCCCGAAGCGGTCCTCGACGCGCACCGCGAGCTCGGCCAGCGACAGCGACTCCAGGTCGGCGCCGGCCGGGCCGAGCGCCGTGTCGTCGTCGACGTCGTCGGTGCTGTAGTTCATCTCGGTCAGCGAGTCCAGCAGGAACTGGCGGATCTCGGTGGTGGTCTCGTCGCTCATATCTGGGCGTTTCCTTCCTTCACGGACGCCGCGACCAGCAGGGCGCGGTCGCGGACGAGCTTGCCGGTGGCCGTGCGGGGCAGCTGCTCGACGGCGCGCAGCACGCGCGGGCGCTTGAAGGCGGCCAGCCGCTGCGCGAGCAGCGCCTGTACCTGCTCCACGGTGGTGTCGTCGCGCAGCATCACGTAGGCCTCAATTGCCTTGTCGTACGTCACGACCGCGGACGCCACCCCGGGCAGCGCCGCGAGGGTGTGCTCGACCTCGGTGAGGTCGACCTTGAGCCCGCCGACGGAGACCTGCGAGTCGTTGCGGCCGTGGATGCGGAACCGGCCGGTGGCGGGGTCGACCGTGCCGGCGTCGCGGGTGTGCAGCCAGCCGTCGGCCCAGCGGGTCGGGTCGACCAGGCCCAGGTACGGCGACTCGGCCAGCGACACCAGCAGCTCGCCGCCCTCCTCGCGCACCTGGAGGCCGGGCGCGGGGGTGAGGGCGGGGCGGTGCTCGCCGAAGAGGTCGGTCGCGATGACCCCGACCTCGGTCATGCCGTACATGTTGCCCAGGCGGATGCCGAAGCGGTCCGTGAACGTCTCGTGCACCTCGGCGCGCACCAGCTCGCCGCCGGTGGTCATCCCGGTCAGCTGCGGCAGGTGCGGCGGCCGCGGCCCGGAGGAGAGCAGATCGATGTGGAAGGGCACGCCGAGCAGCGTGGTCGGCTCGGGTCCGGCCGCGACGGCGGCGAGGATCCCGTCGGCCGTCATCCGCGCCGGCACGATCAGCTGCGCGCCGGCGTGCAGCCCGTACAGCAGGCCGCCGACGAGCCCGAGCACGTGCACCATCGAGGCCAGGCAGACGATGCGCTCGCCCGGCTGGGGCACGCCGGCGCCGATGGCCACGTATCGCTCCAGTTCCGCGACGAGGTTGGCCGCGGTGCGCGCGATGACCTTCGACGGACCGGTCGAGCCGGAGCTGAGCTGCACCAGCGCGTGCGGGGTGCCGGCCGGGCGGCCGGGGTAGGTGGTGACCTGCTCCTGCACGTCCTGGAACCCGCGCAGCGGCCCGCCGGTGGCGTGCTTGGCGGACACCACCGCCTGCGGGGCCAGCCGCTGCAGGGCCGCGTCGATCTCGAACGGGGTGAGCCGGTGATCCAGCAGGGCGGCCCGCGCGCCGAGGCGCCAGCAGGCGAGCAGGTTGGCGACGAAGGCCAGCGAAGGGGCCAGGCACAGCGCCACGGAGTCGCCCGGGCCGTTTCGGCCGATGCCGGCCTCGGCCAGCACCGCCTGCTTCTGCTCGACGAGGCGACGCAGCTCCGCGCGGGTCACGGGGGCGTCGAAGACGAGCGCCGGCCGGTCGGCGGGACGGCCGGCGGCATCCGCCAGCAGCACCTCGTCGACCCAGCTCGGGTCGAGGGCCGGTGCGGTCAACGGACAACCCCCTAATTCCTTGTGCGGGCGCGCCACATCGGCGGACCGGGGGCGCCGTCACCGCCGCACGGCGGAGCGGCGCGCCAGGGCCCGCTTCCGGGCACGCGCGCAGGGTCGTACGCACCGACCGGACCGGCCGACTCTGGCCGTCGATCAGCGTGCACAACCCCCGAATGAACACACTGCGAAGGGCCGAGGGGCTGTGGCGCCTGGTTCGGCCAACGTTGCCCGAACACTAGTACCCAGCTGCTTAACGCAGGAATAGGCACCTCGACTAGGCATAGACCTTACGCAATCGGACCCGTTTTACAAGGGTGGGCAACCTGAGCATGCGACAGGATGTCCGTTCTGTCATACGACCTCCCGGGAAAAATCGTTTGGATCGATACCGTCGGCATTTCGGTGAAAGCCGAGGTCAGGCCGGGTCACGGCCACATGTGAGCCCTGCACAATCGGGCATTCGCCGCAGGTCGGGACGCTATGGGTCGAGATCCCCGCTACCGTCAGCAACGGGGCGTCGAACGGTCGTTAGGTTGTTGCACTGCGGATATACCGACTGCGCGGGTATCCGGTTGAACACAGTGTGCCGGTCGCGCACACGTGAGAGCGCGTTCAGCAAACTTCGTCGGGTCATTGACAAGGCTCGGCGCAGGGTTCATACAATGGCCGGGCTCGCCGCCTTTCCGGCCGCGTACCCATTCTCGGTGCTGCCCATTCGGAGATTTGCGACTGTGAAAGCCGATACCGGTTCTGCATACCCGTCCGCGCCCGCTGGGCAGGGGCTCAACGCCGCGGTTGAGCGCTATTACGACACCACGCTGGACCTGTACGAAGACCTGTGGGGCGAGCACGTCCACCACGGCTTCTGGGACGCCGGCGAGAGCCCCGGCAGCGACGAGGAGCGGCACGCCGCGACCGACCGGCTGGTGCGCGAGCTCGTCGAGTTCGCGGGCATCCCGTCCGGCGCGCACCTGCTCGACGTCGGCTGCGGCATCGGCGGCCCCGCGCTGTACCTCGCCGGGCCCCACGGCTGCAGCGTCGAGGGCGTCACGCTCAGCGCCGCGCAGGCCGCGCGCGCCAACGAGAAGGCGGCCGCCGCCGGCCTCGGCGAGCGGGCGCGGTTCCACCAGCGCGACGCGCTGGACAACGGCTTCCCGGACGCGTCGTTCGACGCGCTGTGGGCCGTCGAGAGCCTCATGCACATCGCCGACCGCGCCGCGTTCTTCGCCGAGGCCATGCGGCTGCTGCGCCCGGGCGGCGTGCTCGCCATCGCCACCTGGTCGGTGCGCGACGGCGAGCTCAGCCCCGAGGAGCACCGCGTCGTCGACCAGATCCTGCGCCACCAGGTGATGCCCAGCTTCTCCTCGCTGGAGGAGCACGAGCGGCTGGCCCGCGCGGCCGGCTTCGACGACGTGTCCATCGTGGACTGGAGCGCCAACGTGGCCAACTCCTGGGAGCCAACCTTCGCGCAGGTGCGCGAGCTGGACAACGGCCGCGCCATGATGCGCGACCTGGCCCGCGACCGCGGCGTCGACGTGCTCGGCTTCTTCTACGCGGGACCGCTGATGCTCAAGGGCTTCAGCACCGGCGCGGTGACGTATGGCGCGGTCCGCGCGGTGAAGCCCGCGGCGTTACCGGCCGGAGACTGAGCATGACGACGCCGACGCCGACGCAGCTGGCGGTCGCCGAGCTGCTGCGCCAGGTGACCGGCGAGGACGCGGAGTGGTTGGCCGGCATCGGCCCGCAGACCCGGCTCGATGGCGACCTGTTCCTCGACAGCATCGAGCTCGTCGCGCTCGGCGAGGGACTGGCCGCCCGGTTCGGGTCCGGCGTCGACCTCGCCGGGTGGGTGTCCGGGCTGGACCTGGAGGCGCTGCTGACCCTGAGCGTCGCGGACGTCGCGTCCTATGTGGACGTCTGCGGTGGTACACCATGACCGGTCCGCGGCGAAGCGGCGTCTGGTCCGGGTCGATCAGCGGGGCCGCTTGTCGCAAGCGCGGGTTCGACTCATGCCGCTGCCGCGGTGAAGCGGAGGTTCCGGCATGAGTCGGTTCTTGTTCCTGTCCCTGCCCCTGACCGGGCACGTCAATCCGATGGCGGCGGTCGCCACGGCCCTGCGACGCCGGGGCCACGAGGTGCTGTGGGCCGGATCCGAGTCGTTCCTGCGGCCGCTGGTCGGGGAGGACGAGCGGATCCACCCGATCCCGCTGCGGGCGCATCGGGGGCAGGCCGAGCGCGGGCTCGACGCGACCCGCTCGCGGTGGGAGGGCTACATCGTCCCGCACGCCAAGAGCACCCGCAAGGGCGTCGAGGCCGCCGTCGCGGACTTCGCCCCGGACGTGCTCGTCGTCGACCAGCACGCGATCGCCGGCGCGATCGTCGCGCAGGCGCACGGGCTGCGGTGGGTCTCCGTCGCTCCCACCACCATGGAGCTGACCCGCCCGTTCCGCCGCGCGCTGCCCCGCGTCGAGGCGTGGATCGGCGAGCAGATGGCGGGTGCGTGGAGCGCCGCCGGCATGCCCGGGGCACCGCCGCACGACCTGCGCTTCTCCCCGCACGGCGTCATCGCGTTCACCGCCGGCGCGCTCGCCGGTGACCCGGCCGACCTGCCGTCCGATGTGGGCCTCGTCGGCCCGGCGATCGCCGCCCGCGCGCCCGATCCGGACTTCCCGTTCGACTGGCTCGACCCGGGCCGCCGGCACGTGCTGGTCACCATGGGCACGCTGTCGATGGACCTGGCGAAGGGCTTTTACCAGCGCGTCGCCGAGGCCCTCGCGCCGCTGGGCGACCGGCTGCAGGCCATCGTCGTCGCCCCCGACGGCACCCTCACCGAACCGGCCGGCCACGTGCTCGTGCGCCGCCGCGTGCCGGTGCTGGACCTGCTGCCGCACCTGCACGCGGTCGTCGCGCACGGCGGTCTCAACACCCTCTCTGAAGCGCTGGTGCACGGCGTGCCGCTCGTCGTCGCGCCGATCAAGGGCGATCAGGCGCTCAACGCCAACGCCGTGCAGGCCGCCGGCGCCGGGCTGCGGGTCTCCTTCGACCACACCCGCCCGGACGCGTTGCGGGCCGCCCTGCTGCGCCTGCTCGACGAGCCGGCCTACGCCGCGGCCGCCCGGGCGGAGGGCGACCGGCTCACGGCAGGCGGGGGAGCCGAAGCGGCCGCGGACATCCTCGAGGCACACCACAACGATTGAGGCGATACGAGTGAAAGTACTTCGCGACACCTGGCTCATCTTCCAGCGTCACATCCTGCTCATGGTCCGCTCGCCGCTGTGGGTCTTCCTCGGCATCGCGCAGCCGGTGGTGTACCTCGTCCTGTTCGCCCCGCTGCTCAAGCCGGCCCTGCAGTCGATGGGCGCCACGTCGATGCTCGACGCCTACCGCGTCTACGTCCCGGGCATGCTCGTCGCCCTCGCCATCGGCGGCGGCCTCTACGTCGGCTTCGGCCTGCTCGGCGACCTCGCCAACGGCGTCATCGAACGCTCCCGGGTCACCACGGTCAGCCGGGTCGCGCTGCTGCTCGGCCGGGCGCTGCGCGACGTGGTCACGGTCGTCGTGCAGTCGCTGGTCATCACCGTGCTGTCGCTGCCGTTCGGCCTCATCACGAACATCGGCAACATCCTGCTGGGCTACGCGATCCTGGCGCTGATCAGCCTGGCGGCGGCGGCCATCTCGTACGGCATCGCCATCAAGGTGAACAACCCCAACGTGCTCGGTCAGGTCATCAACAACGTGGCCCAGCCGCTGATGCTGCTCTCCGGCACCCTGCTGCCGCTCGCGCTCGCCCCGCTGTGGCTGCGCACCATCGCCGACTACAACCCGTTCAACTGGGCCGTCACCGGCATGCGGGCTCTCTACGCCGGCAACCCCGGCGACACGCACGTGTGGGGCAGCCTCGTGTTCTGCGGCGCGGTCGTCATCGCGGCGGTCGCCTGGTCGGCCAGCCTCTTCGCGCGCTCGGTCAAGTAGGTTAGGGGACACTTGATGATCAAGACCAAGGGGCTCAAGAAGTCCTACAAGACCCGGCAGAAGCGGAAGACCACCAGCGTCGACGCCGTGAAGGGCATCGACCTGGACGTCGCCGAGGGCGAGATCTTCGGCTTCCTCGGCCCCAACGGCGCCGGCAAGACCACGACCCTGCGCATGCTCGCCACGCTCATCCCGGTCGACGAGGGCGAGGCCACCATCGCCGGTGCGAACCTGCGCACCGACCAGGCCCAGGTGCGGCGCAGCATCGGCTTCGTGGCGCAGGGCGGCGGTACCACCGACGACGTCACCGCCCGCGAGGAGCTGATCCTGCAGGCCCGTATGTACGGCTTGAGCCGCACCGAGGCCGCCACGCGTGCGGAGGAGGCGATCGCCGCCTTCGACCTCACCGAGTTCGCCGACCGCAAGTGCAAGACGTACTCCGGCGGCCAGCGCCGCCGCGTCGACATCGCCCTCGGCATCATCCACCGCCCGAAGGTGCTGTTCCTCGACGAGCCGACCACGGGCCTGGACCCGCAGAGCCGCGCCCACATGTGGGACGAGATCCGCCGGCTGCGGGCCAACGGCATGACGGTCTTCATCACCACGCACTACCTCGACGAGGCCGACGCGCTCTGCGACCGCATCGCCATCGTCGACCACGGCGAGATCGTCGCCGAGGGCACGCCCGACGAGCTCAAGCGCGAGATCTCCGGCGACGTGGTGACCGTCGGCGTCGGCGAGCTCTCGGAGAAGGCCGCCGAGGTGCTCAAGGACCAGCCCTTCGCCCGCGGCGTCGAGGTTCGTGACGACGGCGAGCTGCGCCTCAACGTCGACGCCGGTGACACCGCGATCCCGCAGATCATGCGCACTCTCGAAGGCGCCGGGGTGCCGCTGTCCACGATCGAGCTGCACCGCCCGACTCTCGACGACGTGTTCCTCACCAAGACCGGCCGCTCGCTGCGCGACTGAGGCTGATGTGCGGCGGGGCTCGGCTTTTACGGCCCTGCCTCGCCGCACCTCGCTCGGTGGGGCGGCTCAGGTGCCGTCTGCCGGTGCCGGCCGTGACGACCGGGTGCGCGGTGTGTGCTCTGCGGGCCCGGGGTGACCTCGTCGCCCGTCATGCGTGACACGCGAGGGAGCGCGGCCGCGGCTCTCGGTGCGTTGACGAAATATCGGATAAGTCCGGACGCGTCCGCGTCTGGACTTATCCGCGTCCCCGGCGGCCGGTCCGAACCGCGCCCGGCGTGAGACCGTGCGCGCCCGGCTGCCGGGCCGATTGAAAGGCGACTTCCGCGCATTCGCATGCACGCGAGGATGCCTGGCCGTCCATTCAGCCGCACTCGAATCGACGGCCGAAGGAAGCATCGCCCTCGCCTGTGCCGAAGTCAACCACCAGTATTTCAATGAACTGGAGGCCCGAAGCCCTTGCGGGGCAAAGGGTCCGGGCGCCCTATCCGCAACCCTGCGGTCGCGCGGATTGCTTCGGCGAATTTCCGGGCGGCAATCAAATGGGCGGCGAATCGACACCGATCGAGGACAGTTCGCCCGCGATCGCGTGCAGAAACGCCGCCACGCGCGGGTGGTCCCAGCCGGGGCGGTTCACACGCAGGATCAGGTCGAGAGACGTCAGGCCCCGGGCGATCATGTAGAAGCCGGGGCCGGTCGCGCGGGCCGGGTCGTACCACTCCACCGTCGCCGGCGCCGGGGTGTCCCCGGACGGGAAGCCGGGCGGGGCCAGGATCGGGTTGTAGTAGTAGCCGGGGTCGGCGTCGGCATGCTCCGCGCGGATCGCCACGATCGCGTCAGGCGAGCAGACACCGTTCTTCAGCGCGTTGAACGACTTCCAGTGCGTCTTGCCCGCCGCGGCGTCGAACGGCTCGGCGGGGTCGAGGTCCAGCAGCAGCGGTGCCCACTGGTTCAGGCTCGTCACCACCCCCGCGTGCCGCTCGTCGTAGCGGTTGGCCGACATCGGGAAGAACAGGTGCGCTCCCTCGCCGGTCGCCGCGCACAGCGCCCGGTGGTACGCCGCGAGGAGCACGCTGGCCAGGCTCACGCCGATCTTGGCGGCGGCGTCGTGGGCGTCCGGCATGGGCAGGCCGGTGTGCAGCGTGGCGCCGACCCGCTCGGGTTCGCGGGCGCCGTCCGCGAGCCGGGGCGCCGCCGCGAGCGTGCGCCGCCAGTACCGCTCGGCGGTGCGCAGCCGCCCGCCGCCGTCGGCCTGCTGCTCCAGCGCCATCTCCAGCGGCCCCGGGGCCGGTGGCAGCTGCTCGCCGCCGAGCAGGCGCAGGAAGTCATCCCGCATCACGAGCGCCGCGGCGCCGTCGGCGGCCATGTGGTTGACGATGACCAGCACCTGAGCCGGCCGCCCGGCGTCGAGCAGCAGCCAGGCCCGCCAGGGCAGCTCGCGGGTGACGTCGATGGAGCGCTGCAGCTCCCGCTGCTCGAGTTCGGCCCGCTCGGCGGCGTCGGCGCTACCCTGCCGGATCCGCTCGAGGATCTCCGCCGCCCCGTCCTCGGACGGCCACTGGCGCGGCATCCCGGCGTCGTCCACGACGAACCGGGTGCGCAGGGATCCGTGGCGCAGCGCGAGCCGGGCCAGCGCGCGCCAGACGGCCGGCTCGTCCGCCGGTGTGTCCACGGGCAGGTCCCAGACGAAGGTGAGGTTCGCCTCCCAGGTCCGCCCGGCCGGCATCTTCTCGATGTCGCGCCAGACCGACAGCTGGCCGACGGTGGCCGGATAGGTCTTCACGCCGCCTCCACGGTGCACGCCAGGTCGGGTGCGGGCGGCCGGGGGAGGCCGCCCGCGGGGTGGATCAGCCCGAGACGACCTTGCGGCCCGAGACGACGCTGCGGCCTGAGACGACGCTGCGGCCTGAGACCACGCTGCGCCCCGAGACCACGCTGCGGCCCGAGACGACCTTGTGCTTCGTGTCCGACATGTTCACCTCCTGGGACGGGCGCGCACACCGGCGGCGCCGGCCCGCGCGCATGCGGCGGCGGCGATTCCCACCGACGTATCGGAGGTAATCGCGGCACACCAGAAAAGACAACCATTCACTGAAGCGACCATTTTCGATGGCCTAAACAAAGCATCGCCCGACTTTCAGACCGTGTCAACCGGCACGTCGTGGCTTCGTCACTATTCAATGATTTCGGCGGGAATCGGGCATACCGTTCGGGACTTGACGATAAATGAGCTGGGAAAATCCCGGATCTTCTCGTGTTGCCCGGCAGGCCATAGGCTTCGGGACGGATGCCCGCGAGTGTGCCCTACGGCTCGCGATCGCAACCCTTTCCCGTACCCTTTGAATTGTCATCCCGTTGGTGAACGTCAATGTCGGCCGGTATCGTGACCCACACCCGTGACGGGGCGCGGAGCCGGGCCGCGTTGCCGTGCGGGGAGGGGCGACGACACGGCGCAGCCGGGCGCCCGCGCCGGCGCCCGACATCACCCCAGCCGGCGTCGAGCGCTTCGCCCGCGAGCCGGAGGCCGTCGTGGTTACGGCAGCTTGATCGACTGCGGCGTGTGGAAGACGTCGCCCGGGTCGTACGCCTGCTTGACCGCCTGCAGCCGCGGGTAGTTCGCGCCGTAGTACGCCGCGGGCCAGTCCCGCAGGTCACGGTCGGCGTAGTTCTGGTACACCTCGCCGGTCAGATGCGGACGGAGCGCCTCGGTGAAGTCGTCGATCCACGTCACGTTGGCCTCGGTCTCCTCGTCGCCGGACCACTGCGCGAGGATCGAGACGTAGTGCAGCGCCGAGCGGTGCACGAACGCCGTCGCGTCGGCGGGCACGCGGGCGATCGCGCCGCCGCCGAGCAGGTCGAAGCGCACCATCGAGAAGCCCGACGGCGCCTGCCGGAAGCGCTCCACGAGCACCTCGAACGCGTCCTCGTCGAACCCCGTCTCCGAGAAGTACCCCCCGAGCCACTTCGACTGCAACCCGTACACGATCTCCTCGCCCAAGACCGTCATCATGTCGAGGTAGCTCGTCTCGCCGATGGTGCTGAACAGCGGCTCGCCGAGCGCGTGGATCGGGGCGAAGGCCTCCTCGGCCTCGGCGGGCGGCCCGACGTACATGCCGTACATGGCGATGACCGGATCGCCGTCCGGGTAGGGCTCGGTGGTCAGCACCAGGCACAGCGCGAGCCGGTCGTCGGTGCGGCCGGCGTAGAGGTCGCGGTAGGCGCGGAAGATGTCCTGGGCCCGCTCGTACGGCCAGGCGATGATCCCGCCCACGACCGTCTTCGGCAGCGGGTTGAGCCGGTACGTGAGGCTCGTCACCACGCCGAACCCGGCCCCGCCCGCGCCGCGCAGCGCCCAGAACAGGTCCGGGTGCTCGGTCTCGCTGGCCCGCAGCAGGTTGCCCTCCGCGTCGACCAGCTCGGCCTCGAGGATGTGGTCGCAGCCGAGGCCGTAGGTGCGCCCGAGCGGCCCGTACCCACCGCCGAGGCTGTAGCCGGCGTTGCTCACCGTCGGACACTCGCCGCCGGGGCCGGCCAGCCCGTATTCCAGGCCGTCGGGCCCGGTGAAGGAGTGCCCGGCGTAGGTGATCTGGTCGACGTCGCGCCAGCCGATGCCGGGGCCGACCTTCACGGTGCCGCCGGCAGGATCGAACACCACGTCGCGCATGGTGCCGACGTCGACGACCACGCCACCCTCCACAAGGGACAGCCCGCTGGCGTGGTGCCCGCCGCCGCGCACCGACAGCGGCAGCCCGTTGGCACGCGCGAACCGGATCGCGGCGGCCACGTCGCCGGCGTCCGCGCACCGCGCGATCAGCGCCGGCCGGGTCCGGACCCGGGTGTTGAACAGAACCCGCGCGCTCTCGTAGTCGGGGTCGTAGGGCGTGATGAGCGAGCCGTGGAAGGACGAAAGCGCCGAGAGGTCAAGCCGCACCGAACGATCTTGTCACCGCCGCGGATCAACGGCAAGCGCCGTGAACTGCTCGACCAGGCGGCGCAGGCGGGCCACGACCGGCCGGTCGCCGAGACGGCGCTCGAGCACGCCGAGGACCTCCCGGTAGTTCCACAGCAGCTCGTCCGCGGTGCGCGCGCTGTGCTCGAACAACATCGGGCCGAATCGGTGCAGATCGTCCACCAGGGATTGCAGGCTGCACACCTTGTCGGCGGCGATGACGAGCAGCGACTCCGGGCCGGCCTGCGAGCTCATCCGGCCCAGGTGCTCCCGCTTACGCTCCCACCAGGTCAGGTGCGGCCGCCGCGCGGCGTCCGCGTCGGTGCAGTCGTCGACGATTCGGTACACCTCGTCGCCGAACGCCTCGCGCAGCGCCCCGCGCTCGGTCGGCTGGTCCTCGAGCACGTCGTGCAGCAGCGCGCCGATCGCGGCCGTCTCGCCCCCGCCCTCCTCGAGCACGATCGCGCACGTCGCGAGGAGGTGGGAGACGTACGGCGTGCCGGTGTTGTGCCGGACCTGCCCGCCGTGGTGCCGCGCCGCGAACGCGAGCGCCTCCTCGAACCGTGGCGACAGCACCGGCACGCCTCCTACGCGATCATGGCCGCCATGTCCGCGAGCTGGCGGACCACCTCGGCGCGGTCCAGGCGGCGGCCCAGTTGCAGGCCGCCGCGCGGCGGTGGCTCGCCGGGCTGGTAGTAGACCTGCGAGCGGAGCCGTTCCCGGGGTCCACGCAGGACCAGTGTGGCGCACGCCTGCCGCCGGTCGGTGACGGCCTGATGCACGATGGTGGATGTCGTGACGTACTGGCCGTCGAGCGGCGCCCGCTCGACGAGCCGGAACGGACGTAACGCTATCGCTCCGGAATAGCTGACATGGGCGATTCTCCCGCCGGCGTACGGCCGGTAGGTGAAGCGTCGCCACTGGGTGCTCTCCGCCGTCCCGATCGGCGCCTCGTCGAGCTCGATGAAGTGCTGGCGACCGCCGAGCAGGATCGAGCTGAACGGGAACCGGTGGTCGTGCGGCCGGGAGACGTCCTCGCCGGCGCGCGGTTCGGCCGGCCAGTAGTGCAGGGTGAGCCGGCTGCCGTCGCCGTACTCCGCGGCGACGATCTTCGTGAACCCGTTCACGTGCCGGTAGGGCGCCCCGGCCGGCGGGCGCCCGGCGCGCACGTCGGCGGCGAGCCGATCGAGCAGCCCGGCGATGTCGAGACGGTGCGGGAGCAGCGTGTCGCCCACGGCGCGTCCTTCGCAGCTTGTCGCGGTAACCACCCGGAAAGTACATATACAGCCTCCCGCGCACCGGTAGTGCGGCGGGGTGTCATGACCGAGTGAAACCTCCGCACCGCCGCCGAGGCCCTACCGGCCCGGGGTGAACCGCAACGGGTCAGGTCATGGCGCCGGCGTGAGAGACCGGACCGCGGGCGGTGAGCGCCGGGCCGTCAGCGGCGGGTGAACCGCTCGGCGGCGTCGACCACGCACTTGAGCGTGTCCCCGGTCGCGTCGCGCAGCAGCCGGGCGGGTGAGCGCCCTTCGACCCCGGCCGCCCCGATCTCCCGCAGCCATCCCGCGGCCGCCCCGAGCCGGTTGGCCCGCGCGAACGCATCGGCCACCTCGACGGCGCCGTGCAGCCGCCCGGCCATCTCGGCCCGCCGGTGACGATCGGCACGCCAACGGTTGAACTCGCTCACGGTGGCGGCGCCGGCGATGTACGCGGTCAGCTCCTCGCCCAGCAGCGCCACGCAGCGGTCGATGCCGCTCGTCGACAGGACCCCCACGGTCATACTGGAGACGCTACCCGCGCCCGCCCGGCCCGGCGAGCCCACCAACGTGCCACGCTCAGGACGCCGCGGGCAGGTAGAACGCCGAGACGTCCTCGGCCAGCAGGTCGAGGACGGGCACGCCGCGCTCGAGGGCGGCGGCGAACGCCGCCCAGGAGTCCAGGCGATACCCGCCCGCCTCCGGGAAGTCGGCGCCGGTCAGGTAGCGCGGCAGCAGGAAGGCGTTCTGGACCAGCCAGTGGACGTAGCCGCCCTCCTCGCCCCAGCCCGGCAGGCCCCGCGTCGAGGTCAGGTAGGCGCGCAGCTCCGCCGCGGTGGTCCAGCGGACCATGCGTGACTCGTTCGTGAGGTGCTTGATGTAGGGGTTGTAGAGCAGCGTGCCGCCCAGGCCGAAGTGCTCCCGGAACTGCTCCCACAGCAGGCGCTCGTCGCCGCCCGCGTAGGCCACGACCTCGGCGGCCGGCTCGGTCTCCAGGAGGTGGTGCAGGTAGGACCATGTGGTGAGCGGGGTGAGCAGGCGGTTGGCGTCCTTGCTGAGCAGGGTCTGCACGATCGCGCCGGCGTTGCGCTCCAGGTCGTGCAGGGCGAGGTGCGGCACGACCTTGATCGCGGCCAGGACGCTGTACAGCGAGGGGTTGCGCTCGCCGTAGAAGATGCGCGCCACCGACCACGGGTCGGTCGGGCGTAGCAGCGACTCCGCGGAGCGGGCCGGCAGCGAGTCGACGTAGTCCTGCAGCGACGCCACCTGCGGCGCGGCGGCAGGGTCGACGCGGTGCATCCAGCGACGCAGGTCGGCGACGTAGGCGGCCATGAGCTCGTCGCGGCCGGTGACGCCGAAGTCGTCGAGGCAGATCGCCACGCGCACGCCGCGGGCGCTGAGCGCGGCGGCGGTGAGGGCCTGCACGGCGTTGATGAGCGACGCGCGGGCGCGCAGCCGGACCGGCCAGAAGAGCAGGCGGGGCCGCTGTGGCTCGTTGGCCCAGTCCACGCCCCAGCCGTAGCGGCGTTCGAGCTGGCGCAGCAGGGGGAGCACGCCCTCCGGGGCGGTGTTGCCGGGCTGGGAGAACAGCTCGCGCTCCCACTCCAGGTGCCGCACCCGGCGGCGCGGGTCCACGCGCGGGCCGGCCGGCGGGACCTCGAGCCGGTCGGCGAGGCCGTTGAACAGCCGGTCGCCGTCGATGTCGGTGTAGAACGTGACGAGCCCGGCCAGCCGGTCGGGCAGCCGAAGCGGGGCGGCGTCGTGCAGCGCCCACAACACCCGCACCGGGCGGGCCGCGCCGACCGCGCGCAGGGCGCCGGTGACGACGTCGTCCCAGCCGGCGTACCCCACGACGAGCACCACGTCGCCGGTGATGAGCTCGGCCAGGGCCTGGGACGTGGCCTCCGGCACGGTCGCGTCGGGGGCGGGGTCGTGCAGCAGCGGCGAGCGGGTCTCCTCGCTGACCGGGCGCCAGAACCCGTGCAGGTGGAACACCTGGACGGCGCCGTCGCCCTCGGGCCGGCGGTCCGGGCGCCCGCCGGGGGAGACCGGGATGCTGACCGCCTGCCGGCCGGTGTGCCGGACCGCGACCTCGAAGAGCGGGTCGAAGTTGGTGGTGAGCAGGCCGTTGCCGAACTCCTCGGGGCGCCCGGCCAGCAGCCGGCCCACGGCGCGTATCCCGGCCGGCAGCTCCCACCAGTCCAGGCTGTTCTCGACCCGTTCGCCGAGGCGCAGGTCGACGCGCTGCCAGATGCCGTGCGTGGCGAGGGGAGAGGAGGCAAGGTCAGGCACGCGGTAGCCGGCCAGGACCGCCTGCTGCGCCACGACGTCGAACTCGCCGGGGGAGCGGCGGGCGGTGAAGACGCGCCGGTACGCGAGGTACACCTCGATCGGCAGCGCGTGCGGCGGCAGCGACTCCCGGGCCTGGCGCAGCGCCTGGGTCAGCTCACCGTCGTCGCCGAGCCCGGCGGCGTAGCGCTCGGCCAGCTCGATGAGCCCCTCCAGTCCGGGCACCGCGGGCATGGTCATCCCGGAGCCCAGCATCAGGGTGATCGTCCCTCCGTGGCGGATGGCGGAGACGATCTCGTCGATCAACCTGCCCTCCATCTACTCCCCTCCGGCCCGGGCGTGCAGGGTCGTCCACAGCTCGCGCGGCCGGCTCGACAGCGCCTCGCGCACCTCGGCGTCGCTGAGCAGCAGCAGCCCCCCGTCGATGTCGGCCTCCAGCTGCTCGGGTCCCCAGCCGAGGTAGCCGCAGAACAGCCGCAGCCCGGCGATCACCGGGGCGAGCGGCTCCGGGTCGGCGGACAGCGCGATCACGCCGAGCCGGTCGCGGACCGGCCGGAAGCGCAGCGGCGGTTCCGCGTCGGGGCGCAACCGGGCGACGGCGATGAACCCCTCGTCGCGGCTCAGCGGGCCCGCGTCGAACAGCACCGCCGGCGTGGTCAGCAGCCGTCGCCAGCCCTGCGGGATGTCGGCCGGCAGCGGGTCGGTGGTCGGCCGGTTGATCCGCACGCCGACGGCGCCGCGGGCGCGGTCGTGGCGCAGGATCAGTACCGCCGCCTGGCGCAGGTCGCGGTCCTCGACGGCGGCGGTGGCGACCACGATCCGGCCGACGAGGTCGCGGTGGTGCCGCGCGGCGTTGCGCACCAACGGCAGCTCGTCGCCGGCCGAGCGCAGCTCGGGCAGCTCGAACCCGCGCTCGCGCAGCCGGTTGGTGACCTCCCGCCAGACGGTGCGCACGTCCAGCACCGCGGGCCGGTCGGCCAGGCCGCCGCGCAGCACCCGCAGCAGCTCGCCGGTGAAGGCCGTGTACGGCTCGCCGGGCGGGGCCTGTGCGGTGCGGTTGCGCGGCGCCGAGACCAGCAGGCATGTCTCGTCGGTGCCGGCCTGGTCGGCGACCACCCGCGTGCCGGTCTCGTCGGCGGCGAGGTGGCCGGTGGCCCGGCCCGAGTAGCAGCAGTCCAGGATCACCAGCCGGCGCCGCGCCCGGCTGCCGGCCACCGCCCGGCGGATGTGCTCGAAGGGCAGGCCGGCCTCGTATGGTACCGCCGGATCCGTGTCCCGAAGACCCAGCACCAGGCTTGCGTCGACCGGGTCGACCAGGCCGTGGCCGGCGAAGTAGACGACGAGCATCCCCTCCGCGGTGGTCTCGTCGGCGGCCCGCCGCAGCACCCGGCCGACCTCCCGGGCGTCGTCGGGGTCGGCCAGCACGGTGCAGTGCTCGGGCGCCAGCCCCCACAGGTCGGGGTCTTGCAGCGCCCCGGCGAGCCCGTTGAGGTTCCGGGTGATCGCCGGCACCTCCGGCAGCGACCCGTATCGCGCCACACCGACGAGCACTGCCCGCGACCCGCGCGGGTCGGCCAGCTCCGCCACGGCTCAGCCGTCGAGCGCCCGGGCCGCTGCGGCGACGGCCGCCGGGTCGGCGGACTCGATGCGCACCGACACGCCGTCGGGGCCGGTCCGGGTCAGCACGACCGCCGGCGCGGACGGCCGGGTGCGCCGCCAGTTGGACACCGCCAGCAGCAACTGCCCGACCGACAGCGTGGTGCCGAGCACGAGGCTGATGATCTCGACGGCGGCGCCGAGCTCGCCGGGCCGGTCGGCCGCCGGCAGCCCGATCTCGGATCGCGCGATGTCGTGCTCGCCGGTCAGCCACTGTCGCAGGCTGAGCAGGGTGTCGATGTCGGGTGCCGGACCGTCGCCGAGCGCTTCGAGGTGAATCTGCAGCTGCACTGGTCAACCCGGGGTGTGGAGGGAGCGGACTTCGAACCCTATCGAACCCGCGCACCTCCTGTCACCCGGTGCTCACCCGAACAGAGCCCGCTCCGCGCGCCGGGCCCGGCGGCTGGTCGCGGGCAGCGCGCTCAGGGCCTGCCGGCCGTGCTCGTCGGTGCGGGCGTGCAGCAGGCCGTAGGTGAAGGCGTTCTCCCCGGCCGCGTGGGCGCGTAGCGCGTAGCCGCGCAGCAGGTCGCAGGTGACCAGCGCGTCCTGGTGGGCGCCGAGCACGTCCTGCATCCCGGTGAGCCGGCCGGCGAGCCTCGTGGCGCGCTTGCCGGCCAGCGGGACCACCAGCTCCACCGCGTACCTGGCCCGCTTGTAGGCCTTGCGCGCCGCGTGCAGCCGCTCGTCGGCGGTCGGCTCGCCCGGCGCCGGCGGCCGCTCGGCGGCACGGGCCCGCGCGCGGCCGGCCGAGGCGAGGCGGGCGTCAGCGCGGCGCACGGCCCGGCGGGCGCAGCGCATCAGCGCCTTGGCCGGGCCGGCTCCTGCGCAGCGCGCCGGGCCGGCCTTGGCGAGGCGGCGCGAGATGCGGCGGGGGCTCGTCATCGGCTCGGCCGTGCGTGCCACGAGCGCGTCGATGTCGCCCAGCAGCGTGGTGTACCGCCGGCTGTCCAGGCCCACGGTGAGCGCCTCGCGCGCCTCGGCGGCCCGCTTGGCCAGCAGCGAGGTGATGCGCGCCGGCACCGGGCCGACGACCAGTTCGGCCGGCTCGTCGGCGACGAGGCCGGCCAGGCGCTCGGCCATCACGTCGCAGTCGCGGACCTCGCCGAGCAGGCCGGTGACCCACTTGATCTCGTCGTGCAGGGCGTCGAGGTCCCCGGACAGGACCGGGGCGAACGAGCGCAGGGTGGAGCGCAGCCGCCGGGTCGCCACGCGCATCTTGTGCACCGCCTCGGCGTCGCCGTCGCGCACGTGCGGGTCCTGCTCGACGAGCGCGTCGCGCTGCGTGGCCAGGTATGCGGCCAGCACGCGGTGGGCCTTGGAACCGCGCGGGCGGGAGCGCTGCGGCGCCGGGTAGTCCCGGCCGAGGGCCTCGGCGAGCTTCGACGGGCTCTTCGCCGGGCGGGCGCCGGCCTCGCGCAGCGCCGCGTCGAGCCGGTCGAGGGCCTCGCTGGGGCCGTCGACGAGCTCGATCTCCAGCTCGTGCCACTTGCGGGCGGCGCCGCCGCGCAGCGACTCGGTGCGCACCCGGTCGTCGGCGACGAGCGCGACGGTGCTGCCGTCGGCGGCGCGCAGGGCCCGCTCCACGCGATGCGTGCGGATCCGCGCCACGGGGATCAGCTCCTCGCCGCGGGTGAGCGCGCGGACCTGGTCGGCCACCGCGCGCGGCGGGGTGTGGTGCCGGCTCGTCGCCGGAACCTGCAGCTCGCTGCGCTCCCCGCCGGCCGGGCGCTTGAGGTGCCACCCGGCATCGTTGCCGCCGCTGCGGCGGCGCAGCGTCACCCGGCCCCGGGCCAGGCGCAGGCTCTCGGTGTCGTAGTACACGGCGTCGAGCCGCTGGTCATCGGGCTCGCCGACGGTCGCGACGCCCCCGATCCCGGTCAGGTCGGGTAGCGCGAAGCCGCCCGGCAGCCGGTACTTGCGTTCCACCTCGAGCTTTCCGTCCACGATCCCTATTCTCGCAGCTCGACGCGCATCCGGCCGAGCTCGCCGACGCTTCTCGGCGCGGTTCGGCGCCCGTCTTGTGCCGGTCTGATCGGATGCGGTGCGACCGGGGTCACTCCGACCGGTTATCGGGCCGCGGCCCCCGGCGGCCGTAACCTGGGGACGTGGGGGTCGTCAGGCAGCGGGTGCGTTTCGCGATCCGGCTGCTGCGGGACTGGCGGCTCACGATCGCGTGGGGCAAGTCGCTGCTGCGCTCCGGCGTGACCAGCTTCATCGTCCTGGCCGTCACCTTCTGGCTGCTGCCCGGCGTGCACGCCAGTGGCCCGGCGGCCCTCGTCGAGCTCACGATCCTGCTCGCGCTCATCGGCACGCTGATGCGCCTGGCGCTGCTGGGCATCGCGGTCGTCGTCGGTGGCGTGGGCGTGCTCGCCCTGGGCGTGGTCATCCAGGCCGTCGTGATGTTCGCCGCGCTGCGCCTGGGCAAGGGGGTCAGCGTCGACTCGTTCGCCGACGCCTGGGTCGCGAGCTGGCTCGCCGCCGCACTCACCGCGCTGGTCAACTGGCTCGCCGACGCCGGCAGCGAGGACGTCTTCCTCGGCCAGGCGCTGCGGCAGATGGCACGGCGGCACCGCGGCGTCCCCGCCACCGAGCCCGGCCTGCTCATCGTCCAGATCGACGGCCTCTCGGCGCCGCTGCTGTCGTGGGCGGTCAAGGCCGGCAACCTGCCCAACCTCGGCAAGTGGCTACGCACCGGCACGCACGCGATGGTGCCCTGGCACACCGGCATGCCGGCGACCACCCCGGCCAGCCAGGCCGGCATCATGCACGGCGACTTCGCGCAGATCCCGGCGTTTCGGTGGTATGAGAAGGATGGCGCCCGGCTGGTCGTGACCAACCGCCCGCGCGACGCCGCCGACGTGCAGGCGCGCATCTCCAACGGCCGAGGCCTGCTCGCCGACGGCGGGGTGAGCATCAGCAACATGTTCTCGGGAGATGCTCCAACCAGCCTGCTGACGTTCAGCAACTCGGCGCTGCCCGGCCGCTCCGCCCGCGGCTATCTCGCCTTCGTGGCCAGCCCCTACGGCTTCGCCCGCGCGATCGTGCTGTCGCTCGGCGAGATGCTCAAGGAGATCCAGCAGGCGCGCCGGCAGCGGTTCCGCGACGTGTACCCCAGAGTGCCGCGCACGGCCGCCTACGTGGCCCTGCGCGCGGTCACCAACGTCCTGCTGCGCGACCTCAACGTCTCGCTCATCGCCGAGCAGATGAGCCGCGGCGCGCCGGTCGTCTACTGCGACTTCGTCGACTACGACGAGGTCGCGCACCACGCCGGGCCGCTGCGCCCCGAGGCCCTGCAGACTCTCGAAGGGCTCGACCGGGTGCTGGGCACCCTGCACAAGCTGGCAAGGGTGGCCGGCCGCGACTACCGGATCGTCGTGCTCTCCGACCACGGGCAGAGCCAGGGTGCGACGTTCAGCCAGCGGCACGGTGTGACGCTCGAACGCCTCGTGGCCGACCTGGCCGGCAACGGCGGCGAGGCCGCGACGACGGTGACCGGTGGCCCCGACGACGAGGACTGGGGCCGGGCCAACACGCTGCTCGCCGGGGTGTCGAACCAGACCCGCTCGTGCGGGCCGGTAACGCACCGCCCGCGCGGCGAGGTGGTCACGGTCGCCTCGGGGAACCTGGCCATGCTGTACCTCACCGACGTGCCCGGCCGCGCCGACCTGGCCACCGTCGAGGCGCTGCGCCCCGGCCTCGTCGACGGCCTGGCCAAGCACCCCGGCATCGGCCTGGTCGTCGCCGAAGGCCCGCACGGCCCGGTCGCCATCGGCCCGGCCGGCCGGCACGTGCTGCGCGACGGGCGCGTCGAGGGCGAGGACCCGCTGGTGCCCTACGGCCCGTCCGCCGCCGCCGACCTGCTCGCCCACCAGGCCATGGCGCACGTCGGCGACCTGGTGGTGCTCAGCCGGATCGACCCCGGCACCGAGGAGGTCGCCGCGTTCGAGGAGCTCGTCGGCTCGCACGGCGGGATCGGCGGCTGGCAGACCGAGGCGGTGCTGGTCCACCCGGCCGACTGGTCGCTGCTGTCGGCCGAGCCCCGCGGCCCGGTCGCGATCCACCACCAGCTGGTCGCCTGGCTCGACGAACTCGGGCTGCGCGCGCCGCAGCGGCGGCCCGAGGCGCTCCGGCCGCTTGACCAGGACACTCCCTTGTCCAGCAGGGTTCGAGGTGTTTAGATCATCTGACTTTTCGTCCCCGTGCCTCAGGAGGACCCGGTCAGATGGCTGACGACGCCTTACGGCCCTGGAATTGGGAGGACCCGCAGGAACTCGAGACCACGGTCGACGGGTTCACCGAGGACCTCGCCCGCGTCGGGAAGCTGTCGCCGGAGCTGAGCGCGACGGTGCTGGACCGCTCGCACTTCGACCAGCTCGGCCTGACCGGTCTCGAGTTCGCCGCGTTCAAGAGCGCTCACCCGCAGGCCCTGGGCACCGACCTCGTCTCACTGACCGCGGTGGACGGCACCCGCTCCGGGCCCGGGCAGGTCTACCGGGTCGACGACGCGGCCTATTTCTTCGAGATGGACATCACCCGGCCGCTGCCGGTCACCGACGACACCGTCGACTGGGTCTACGCCGAGCACCTCATCGAGCACGTGACACTGCGCGCCGGCATCGCCTGGCTGACCGAGGTCCGGCGCATCCTGCGCCCCGGCGGCCTGCTCCGGATCACCACGCCCGACCTGCGGGTGTACGCCGAGAGCTACGTCAACGGCGACGGCTTCTTCGGCAAGCACCGCCGGCGCATGAACCGCGCGCTGAGCGGGATCGCGCCCGCCATGCCGGAGCGCGGGGCGTTCATGTTCAACCAGCTCTTCTACGTCTACGGCCACCGCTGGCTCTACGACCTCGGGGAACTGCGCCACGCGCTGACGTCGGCCGGCTTCGCCGAGGACGCGATCGTCGTGCGGGCCTTCCGCGAGGGTGCCCGCCCCGACGTCGCCGACCTCGACCAGGTGCTGCGCAACGACGAGACCATCTACGTCGAGGTCACGGCGTGACGTCGGCCCCGCTGCCGTTGCCGACGCCGGCCCGGCTCTGCCGGCGTCGCTCGACCCACCCGGCGATCTGACCGGCGGCGAGGACGATCACGATCGCGGCGACCACGCCCTGCCACGGCTGCGGGAACACGTTGCGGCTGAGCAGGCCGATCGCGGAGTACGTGGCGGCCCACAGCGCGCACGCGGCGATGTTGGAGACGATGAAGCTGCGCCAGGACAGCCCCACGATCGCCGCCGTGAGCAGCACCGGGATCCGGCCGCCGGGCACCAGCCGGGACACCAGCAGGGCGGTCACCGGCCGCCGCCGCAGCCGCTCCCGCACCGCGCCGGCGAGCCGCCACGGCTGGCGCAGCAGCCGCAGCCGCCGGGTGAGCGCCTCGCCGCCCGCGCGGCAGGCGGCGAAGGTGGCGGCGTCGCCGAGGTACGCCCCGAGCCCGCCCACGGCGACGACGACGGGCACCGCGAGCGGGTTGTAGTGCGCGGCCAGGACGGCGGTCCCGCTGACCGCCGCGCCGGTCGGCAGCACCGGCAGCGTCGAGCCGATCGCCACCACCGCGAAGGTCACCGCGAGTGCGGCGACCAGCCCCTCGAACGTGATCACGAAAGCGTCAGGCTCTCGCCGGGCGCGAGCACGCGCACGTCGGTCGCCGGCGAGGTCGTGCGGGTGTGCGCGGCGAACTCGTCGCCGGGCCGCACGAACCGGTCCGGCCGTACCCTGCGACAGCCGACCGGCCACAGGGTGCCCCAGTGGATCGGCACCGCCGCCGCCGGCCCGACGAGCCGCATCGCCTGAGCGGCGCCGGCCGGGTCGAGGTGGCCGGGCCCGAGCGTCCAGCCCCAGCCCCACACCGGTACCAGCGCCAGGTCGACCGGCCCGATCTCCTTCATCTCGTCGAACAGCCCGGTGTCGCCGCCGAACCACGCCGACCGCTCGCCGCCGACCACGTAGCCGAGCGCCACCGCGCGGATGCGGGACTTCGGCGTGCGCCCGCCGTCGTGCGCGGCCGGCACCGCCCGCACCGTCAGCGCGCCGACCGAGGTCTCCTCCCCGGCGCGCAGCTCGGTGAAGTCGCGCTCGCCGAGGCGGGCGCGCAGGAAGGCGGCCGCCCCGCGGGGCACGATGAGCCGGGTGGCGCGCGGCAGCATCCGCAGCGACGGCAGGTCGCAGTGGTCGGAGTGCAGGTGCGACACGACGACCGCGTCCGGCGGGTGGGCCAGCAGCGGGCGAGGCCCGCGCCGCCGGTACAGGTGCGCCAGCCGGTTGCGCAGCACCGGATCGGTCAGGATCGTGACCCCGCGCTCACGGAGCGCCACGGTCGCATGGCCCCACCAGGTGACTTCCATGCAGCCATCTTCCCCTGCGGACGGATGCGCACGTCAGACGGTCGGCGCCCCCGGGTCGAGGGCGGCGGCGACGGTGAAGTCCTCCATCTGCCACAGCAGTCGGCGCAGGTCCTCGATCGGCAGATAGGCGGTGTCGACCTCGGTGGTGATCTGGACCGTGCCCGGGACGTCGTCGATGTTGATCATCAGTTTCTCGTTGAAGAACGACATCGAGGTCTCCGAGACCAGCTCGGTGGCGGGCCGCGCGGCCAGGGTCGCGGCCTCGTCCGGCGCCTCGGCGGGCGGCCGGACGCTGATCCGCCGGTCGTTGTAGAACACCGCCAGGTCGATCGGCTCGCCGCGCTCCTTGCCGATGCGATCGATGAGCGCCAAGCGGGTGCCGGGGTCGTAGTAGGCGTACTTCGACGCGCTCATCGACGCCTGGCGGGCCTGGGACACCGCCTCGGCCGCAGTGATGCCCCGCGCGTCGAGGACCACCAGGCCGTTCTGGGCGAGCGGGGAGACCACGTCGGCCAGGCCGGGGCGGAACCGGTTGCTCACGATGACCTGCGAGGCGAGCGGGCCGCCGCCGACGACGCGGGCGAAGGCGACGCCGTACGCGGCCAGCAGCACCGGCGCGGCGTCGACCGACAACTCGGCGGCCAGTCGCTCGCTCGCCAGGTACATCGCGGGGGAGCGCCACACCACCTGGCGGAACCGCGCGCCCTCCGGCTCGGCGTACCCGGCGAAGCGCTGGGGCTCGATCACGCGCAGCTGCGCCTCCCAGTACCGCATCGCGTTGTCGGTGTGCCGCCCGGCGGCGCGCTGCGTGGCGGCCAGCTCCAGCGGGCCCGTCGCCGGGTGCGGGCCGATCGTGTCACGCTCGGCCAGCTCGCGGACCATCGTGGCCAGCCCGCTGCCGTCCGCGGCGATGTGGCAGATCATGACGACCACGTGCGTGACCGGGCCGCCCTCGCCGGCGCGGACCACGGCCATGCGGATCGGCCACTCGTGCGCATAGTCGAAGTTGCGCGCCTTCCAGCCCGCGTACACCTCGGCGGCGAGCGCCCCGGCGGCGTCGGCGGACGCGGCCGTGTGCACCTCCAGGAAGGCCTCGCCCGAGCCGAGGACCTCCTGGGTCGTCGCGCCGCCGGGGGCGATGCGCAGCAGGCTGCGCATCGCGGGGTACCGGCTCATGAAGAACCGCAGCTCGCCGGCGAAGTCCTCGACGGTACGCGCGTCGAGGACCGGCACGACGCCGCCCATGCTCATCGACGTGTCCACCTCGACCATGGCCCGCCAGACCTGTTGCTGACCCCAGGTCAGTTCGCCACGCCCGGCGCCGTCGCCGGTGAAGGGTACCGTGATGCGTTCCATGGGAGGTGATCGTGCCACGATCATCGACAAAGGCAAGCAGACGTATGGTTCAGGACGCGTGCCGCACGGCCGAACCCGCCTGCGCGGCCGGCAGACGCATCGTGGATGGATCGCCCTGGGCCTGGGACTAGGGGAGCAGCGCGCCGACCTGTTTGACGTGCCGAAGCGACGGCACCGACTCCAGCCGGTCCACCCCCGGCAGCGGCCCGACCCGATGCGTGACGTATTCGTACAACCCCGCCATGTCGTGGCAGATCACCGTGGCCACGAGGTTGGTGTCGCCCGTCGTCGCGGCGGCGAAGACCACCTCGGGGTGCGTGGCCATCGCCCGGCCCACCGCCTCCAGGTGCGCCGGGGCGACGCTGAGCCACAAGAGGAACCGTGCTCTGTACCCGACCAGCGACGGGTCCACCTCCACGTCGAAGAACACCGCGCCCGTCGTGCACAGGTGCTCCAGCCGGCGGCGGACCGTCGACTCGGACCAGCCGGTCGCCGTGGCCAGTTGCGGGTAGCCGAGCCGCCCGTCGCGGCTCAGCGCGGCCAGTAGTGGCCGGTCGGCGTCGCTCAGTGCCGGCACCGCGTCCGGGGGCGCAGGCGCCGGCCGCAGCCGGTTCGTCTGTTCGGCCGTCAGCCGGGTCATCCGCGTGTCACCCTCGGCCCCGCCGGTGAACTGGTGCATCAGGCAGTGTGCGCGCACCGACACCACCCGCGGGGTGCGCGGCAGCTTCTGCAGCAGCAGCGCGTCGCGGTCGGCGGTGCCCGGGTTCTGCACGACGCAGGTCACCTCCGTGCCGCCCGAGGCGAGCGTCACCCACGTCGTGTCGGGCCGGCGGGCGAGGGCCTCGGCGATCGCGGCCGCGCTGTCGGGCGTGGTCTGCAGCCGGATGAGCCACCTGTCGTATCCGAGCCGCGCCCCGTCGGGCAGCCCCGCGACACGCAGGCCGGCCTCGACGCGCAGCCGCCGATATCGCCGGGCGACCGTCTGGTCGGAGACCCCCAGCACCTCGGCGAGCGTGCTGAACGGCACCCGCCCGTCCATCCGCAGCCCGTCGACGATACTCAGGTCGAGCGTGTCGAGTTCCACCACTACACCCTATCGCCTGTCGGAATCCGCCAGATTGACCAGCCGTGAGTACCGGAAACCGGGCGCCCGACCCACATTCGACGGCATGCGAAAGTGGTCCGCCCTGATCGCCGTGTCCATCGGCACCTTCATGCTCCTCGTCGACGTCACGATCGTGACCGTCGCCCTGCCCGCCATCGCCCGCGACCTGGACGCCACCCTCGGCGGCCTGCAGTGGGTCCTCGACGGCTATGCCCTGGCGCTCGCCGCCGTGCTCCTGGCCTCCGGCGCGCTGGCCGACCGGCGTGGCCGCCGCCGCGTCTACCTCGTCGGTACCGTCGTCTTCGCCCTCGCCTCGCTGCTGTGCGCGGCCGCCCCCAACGCCGAGTTCCTGGTCGCCGCCCGCTTCCTGCAGGGTCTCGGCGGCGCCGCGATGCTGGCCACGACGGTGGCGATCCTCAGCGTCGCCTACACCGGCCGCGACCGCGGCGTGGCCTTCGGCATCTGGGGCGCCGTCAACGGCGCCGCCGCCGCGGCCGGCCCGATCGCCGGCGGCCTGCTCACCGAGCACCTGGGCTGGCGCTGGATCTTCCTGGTCAACCTCCCGGTCAGCGTCCTGGCCCTGTGGTTCACGCTCCGCGGCGTCACCGAGTCCCGCGGCCGCGCCGACGCCCGCCTGGACCTCCCCGGCACCGTCACCTTCACCATCAGCGCCGCCGCCGTGACGTTCGCCCTCATCCGCGGCGGCGACGCCGGCTGGACCTCCGCGTCGACCCTGATCTCGTTCGGCGTCGCCGCCGCGGCCCTGGTCGCCTTCGTCGCCGTCGAGCGCCGCACCGCCCACCCCATGCTCGACCTGCGGCTGTTCTCCCTGGCGCGGCCGTCTTTCGCCGTGCTCATGACGGCCGCCGTACTCGCACAGGCCGCCGCGTTCGCCTACCTTCCCTTCACCACCGTCTGGCTGCAGCAGTTCCTGGGCAGGGGCCCGGTGGACGCCGGTCTCCTGGGCGCCCTACCGATGTCCGCGGCCTCCTTCGTCGCCGGCTTCGCCGGCGGCCGCCTCTTCCAGCGGATCGCCCCGCGCTGGACGATCGGCCTCGGCCTCATCCTCATCGCAGCCGGCGCCTTCCTGCAGGCCCGCCTCACGCCCACCAGCACCGGCACCGCCCTGATTCCCGGCCTCGTGGTCGTAGGCCTGGGCGTGGCCGCGGTCCTGCCGACAATGGCCTCGGCCTCCCTGGCCGCCGTCCCCCACGAACGCAGCGGCATGGCCGGCGGCGCGATGAACACGTTCCGCCAACTCGGCTTCGCGCTCGGCGTGGCGGTCTTCGGCTCGATCTTCACCAACCGCCTGACCTCCCACCACCCAACCACCCCGGCCTCCGCAAACGCCGCCGCCGCGGACGCGGTGAACCACGTGCTGACCGTGGCCGGCTGGATAGCCCTGGCCGGCGCCGCACTGGTGCTGCTGCTGGTCCGCACGGGCCGCCCCGCCTGGGAAGCCCAGCCGGCCACCACCACGAAGCCCGCCCCCACCTCCGCGGTGCACGAAGCCGCGTAGCCGGCACGGGGCCGCCCGCTGGGAGGCGGCCCTCACGGTGTGGGCGGATGCGCTGCGTCCGGCGGGCGCTGACCCCGCTGGTCGTACAGCACGTCGGCGTGCGGCGCAAGCGGTACACCATCCCCGGCTTCGGCATCCGTGATCTCCTCCGGCAGCCAGGGGCCGTCGCGGTCGCGGACCTGGCGCAGGACCCAGGCCGCCGCGGCCTCGCCCAGTTCGCGATACGTCGCAGCATCGGCCATGGGCGAATCGTAGCCGCGGCCACAGGTGTTGCATCCCGTCTCGACGTCGATGTATGGGGTGCGCCCTTCGTCGTGTGCGTAAGGTGCCCGGCTACCGGGGGAGAAGGTTATTGTTCGATAGTCCCGAACGATCGAATTGTGTGCTACGGTCATCGACATGAGGCCGCTGCCCGAGCCGGCATCCGAGGAACTGTCCCTCGCGTCGGTGCTGTATGCGCTTGGCGATCCGGTGCGTCTGGAGCTGGTGTCGCGCGTCTTCGCCAGCCCCGGGATGATCTGTTCGGACGCCGACCTGGAAGTGCCGAAGTCGACACTGACCAATCACTGGCGCATCCTGCGTGAGGCGGGTGTGGTCAGGATGGCCGTCGACGGCCGCTGTCGTCGCATCTGGCTGCGCACCGACGTGCTCAGCACTCAGTTCCCGGGCCTGCTCGACGTCGTCCTGCGCCTCGGTGGGAACGAATCCATACCCACCGCCGTGCACTGACGGCGACGCGTAACGCTCCTGCCTACCCACAAGGCTTGACGGGGGTCTTGCCATGGATTTCGCAGTGATCTCAGCCGCGTCGCGACGGACATCGATGACGCACACCTCGCCGCGAACTACCGCAGTGCCCGCGATCCCCGGCTGAACCCGGAGCGGGCTTCCTACCTGGCCCGACCGGTGGGTGAACCGCTGCTGCACCGGGACTCCGCTCTGCTCAGCTCTCGTCGGGCTACCCGCTTCCCGCGAGCGCCCGGCCGAGAGCCTGCGTCAATGCCGCGCGGCTGGAACCTCAGCTCCCGCTCATGGCGGGATTCATCGATCTCGGAAGTGCCCGAAGGGGTTAGCTGTGTCCGTAGAAGCTCGATCAAACCGATCGGTCGTGCTCGCCATGGCCTGCGTGGGGCAGTTCATGGTGCTGCTCGACAGCACCATCGTGGGCGCGGCGCTCCCCGACATGCAGAATCGACTGCATACCGATTTGCCCGGACTGCAATGGATCGTGGACGCGTACGTCCTGCTGGTCGCGATGCTGTTGCTGTCCGGCGGCGTCTTCGCCGACCGCTTCGGCCGCAAGCGGATCTACCTGTCCGGCGTGGTCGTGTTCACTCTCGCGTCCGTGGTGTGCGCCGTCGCGCCCTCGCTCGGCTGGCTGATCACCGGGCGCGTGCTGCAGGGCATCGGAGCCGCGGCCCTGAGCCCGGGCTCGCTGGCCCTGCTCGCCGCCGCCTATCCCGTTGCGCAGGAGCGGGTCAAGGCGATCGGCCTATGGGCCGGTATCAGCGGAATCGGCCTGGCAGCCGGACCGCTGGCTGGCGGCATCCTGGTGAATGCCTTCGACTGGCGTGCCATCTTCCTGGTCAACGTGCCTATCGGCGTAGTGCTGGTCCTGGTGGCCCTGCCCACCCTGGGCGAGTCCCGCAACACCAACGCCCCGGCCATCGACGTCCCCGGAACGATCCTTTCCATCCTGGGTGTCGGGGCGCTGACCTACGGGCTGATCGAAGGCGGTGCCAAGGGCTGGACCTCGGGGATCATCCTGGGCAGCTTCGCCGCCGCGGTAGTGATCACCATCGCGTTCCTCGCGGTCGAAGGACGTACGCCGACGCCGATGATGCCGCTGCGGCTGTTCCGGAACCCATTGTTCACGGTGGCCAACTCAGCCATGGTCATGGTCGGTTTCGGGCTCATGGGCTCGGTCTTCTTCTTCTCGCAGTTCTTCGTCACCGTACAGGGCGCCTCGGTCCTGGTGGCCGGCCTGCAGACCCTGCCCACCTCGCTCGGCATGGCGATCGTCAGCCCGTACGCGGGCCGGCTGGCGGCCAAGTACGGCTTCCGGGTCGTGGTCACCAGCGGCCTGGTGCTTGCCGGGCTGGGGCTGCTGACCCTGGGCGTCGTCCACGCGGACACCGGCTACGTGAACGTCTGGTGGCGACTGGCGATCATCGGCGCCGGCTTCGCCCTGACCATGTCGCCGCTGACCGGTGCGGCCATCCAGTCGGTCAACCCGCAGGAGGGCGGTCTCGCGTCGGGCATCAGCAGCACCACACGGCAGATCGGGGCCGTGCTCGGCGTGGCGGTGCTCGGTGCCATCGTCACCGCCCGGGAGTCCAGCGGCGCGTCCTTCGGAGCCGGCCTCGACAGCGCCTTCCTCACCGCCGGGGCCGCCTGCCTGCTCACCGCCGTCGGCACCGGCCTGTGGCTGGTGAAGTCCAGGCCCGCAGCAGTGGCTGCCCCGCAGCCGCAACCGCAGACGCAGACCATCGACTGACCCCTGTGCCGATGCATCACGACGAGATGTAGTCCGGACGTGTTCCTGCCGATCTGCGGGACGCGGCGAGTGACCAGCCGCCGGCCCCGGAGGAGCGGCGGCCGGACCGCGACCACAGTCGGAGCACATCCGGGTCGACCACCTTTTTCAGAGGGCGGCCTCGGCGCGTGCGTGCCTGGCCGGGCCGGCCACCGCGTATGCGATCAGGCCGCCGCAAGCCAGCGTCGCGGCCGTCACCGCGGCCGGCACGTTGCCCGGCGCCTGGGACTGCCAGGTCAGAATCTGCCCGAGCATGTGCCCGGCCGCTGGATAGATCGTCGCGGCAAGCGTCCAGCCCAGCGGTACGAACCAGGCCCGGCCCGCGCCGAGCAGCGGCGCGCTCAGCGCGGTCAGACCGAGCAGGCCGGCAGCGTCCCTGATCACCAACGCGGCCGGCCCGAAGCCGGTTGGGGTGAGCTGGGTCAGCAACGGTAGGCCGGCCACCACGGCCACGGCGGCGAGCAGATGGGCGACCCGGCGCGGCGCCCAGGGCAGTGCGGCGGTCCGGTCCAGCTCCTCGTCGGGGCCGCCCAGGGTGGCGGTGAGCACCCCGGTCAGCAGCAGGACGGTGAGTACGACCATCCAGAGGCCTGGGGCGCTATCGCTGATGGCAGTGCCGAGCACCCACATCACCGCAATGCCTGCGGCGGCTGCGGCCAGAGCCGCAGGAACCCGGCGCGACCGAAGATAGAGTGTCAGCCACCTCATGTGTCGCTCAGCATCCCCTCGAGGTCGGCGCATCGCAGGGCGCCCTCGCGCACTGCCGCGACCCGGGCCAGCGCCCGCGCCTCGGGCAGCTTCAGCAGTCCCTGCCACAGTTGGCGGACGTGGTCGTTCCGCCGGTCGTCGTCGACGCGGGGTTCGTCCGGTGGTTCGGTGCCGACCAGCCAGTACGTGGCCGCCCGTAGGACCGACGAGTCCAGCCCGCCGGGGCACCGGCCCACATTGGCCAGCACCCGGCCGACGATCCGCGGCACGAGGTCGTTCGGGAAGGCCAGGTGGCCGCGGTCGTCGACCGTGATGGTCATCAGCGCGACCCCGGCCGGATCGGGGCCTAGCTCGGGCACACCGCTACCCCAGGTGGTGGTGGTGTCCTCGTACGCCTCGGCCGGCGGCTGCGGCAACCGCGCAAGCAAGGCGAGCGCCTGCCGCGCCTGGGGCGTGACCTCGGGCAGCAGGGCGGAGTGGACCCGGGCAACGCAGACCTTCGGGGCATCGGTCGTGCAGACGAGTTCCCGCGCGACCGGGTCGATGGCATGTGCGACGGAGCGGTCGTGCGGCACCACCGTGATCGCCACGGCCACGCCGAGCACCAGCGGCAGCGACGCCGCTAGCCGCGCCCGGCGGCCCTCGACCCCGTGCAAGATGTACACGGCGACAACAAGCGCCACCAGCCACACCGTCTGGGCGGCGGTGAGCCGGCCGGACACCGTCTCGTAGTCGCTGAACCGGCTCATCCCGTACATCGGGGAGAACAGCATGCCCAGCCACTGCTGGCCGCGGATTGCCGCGGGGAACCCCATCAGCCAGCCGATGCCGGCGCACGCGAGCACCGGACCGGCGGCGATCGACGGCCACAGGCGACCGACCGCGACACCCAGCCAGGCCGCCGCCGCCACGGTGAGGGCGCCGACGGTCACCACGGCGAATGCCGCTGCGGGCAGATACCGGGCGGTGCCGGCGATCCACGGCGCGGTCACCGCCAGGACCGCCAGGTAGCCGCCGATCACGGCGAGGCCGAGCGCGCCGAGGACCGGTAGGACCCGCTGCAGGCGTGGCCGGGGTGTGCTCTCGAGGAGTTCGGACAGGCCGGCCCGGGATTCCCGGCGGCTCTGCCAGGCTCCGGCCGCCAGCGCCAGCGGGGCCATCAGCATGAGGTACTCCCGCTCGATCATTGCCAGCGCCATCCAGCCGGACGACCAGCGCTGCGGGCCGACATAACACATGACCACACCGGCAAGCAGCAGGATCAAGCCGGCCCAGAGGGCGGCGGAGCGGCGCAGTTCGATGCGCAGTATGCGGCTCATCGGCCCGCCTCCGCCCGGTGGCGGCGCAGCAGGGCGGAATAGCCCCGCTCGGCCGGGCTGTCCCCGGCGTCGCTGGAACCGCCCTCAGCGATCAGCGAGGCGGTGGCGCCCCGGTGTACCAGCCGCCCCTCATTGAGCAGGACGACGTCGGTGCATGCGGCCACCACGTCCTCGACCAGGTGGGTGGAGACCAGGACGCAGCTGTCGACGCCGAGGTCGCGCAGCAGTTCGCGGAAGTCCAGGCGCTGCTCGGGGTCGAGGCCGACGGTGGGCTCGTCGAGCAGCAGCAGTTCCGGGTCGTTCACGATCGCCTGGGCGATGCCGGCCCGGCGCAGCATGCCGCCGGACAGCGTCTTCATCCGCGTATCGGCCTTGGCGGTAAGCCCGACCCGGTCGATCGCCCGCTGCACCGCGGCCGGCACCTCGGATCTGGGCATCTCCTTGAGCCAGGCCACGTATTCCACGAACTCGCGCACCGTGAATCGCGGGTAGAACCCGAAATGCTGCGGCAGATAGCCCAGGGCGCGGCGCACCCGCCGCAGTTCGGCGCGGCCGTGGACAGGCGCGCCGAGTACGGTCAACGTGCCGCCGGCCGGTCTCACCACGGTGGCCAGGGCGCGCATCAGCGTGGTCTTGCCCGCGCCGTTGGGCCCGAGCAGGGCGTGCACGCCGGTGCCGAGTGCCAGGTCGAGTCCGTCGACGGCCAGGTGGGTGCCGGCCTTCACCTGCAGGCCGTCGGCATGCACGATCCAGGGATAAGCGGTGGGGGCCGTCTCGGCCGCGCGCACCATATGCATGGTGATGCCTTTCGTCGCAGGAACTGGGAACGCTCAGTAATGGCTGGTCAGTCGGCGGAAGTCGTCGGCGCGGCGCACCGCGGCGCCGGCCAGCACCGCGGTGGCCAGCGCCCAGACGGCGGCGCTGCCGGGCCGCAGCACGACCGGCAGGTCCTCAGTGATCAAGGTCGGCACGACCACGGCCAGGGTCCACAGCGCGCCGAGGCCGGCGGCGGCGCGTGGCACGCCGATCAGCGCGCCGAACGCGAGGGTGCCGGCGGTGAACGCCAAGCACGGCAGCAGCATCAGCGCCAGCGACGTCCCGGTACCGGCACCGATCAGGGCGAGCACCGGAACGATCACGGCGAGCACCCCCAGCGTGCGCCGCAGCAACATGGTCAGGCCGGCCACGGGGGTACTGGATATCAGTTCCCCGGCCGGGTCGAGGCGACGGCTCCAGGCGGCTGCCACCGCGGGCAGCGGAGCGACCGGGGCGAGCAGCAGCACTAGCGACGGCAGATCGGGCAGCAGCCGGGTCAGCACCGACGCGCAGAGCAGCACCGCGACAGTCATGGTGGCCCACGGCGCCAGCGCGACGACCAGCCAGCGGCGCCGCGGCGCCGCCCAGCGGCGGGCACGCTGGACCGGGGCAGGCCCGGCGGCGATCTCCCGGTCGAGTGCGGCAGCAACCCGGTCGAGCAGGACGAGGGTGTCCCCGGCGGCCCGGTCGGCCAGCCGGGCGCGGCACTGCTCGCATGCCTCCAGGTGGATCTCGACCGACCAGACAGCGGCCTCGTCCAAGCCTCGGCCGCCGGCGGCATACTCCGCGATCGCGGCGGAGCTCGGGTGAATGGTCATGACAGCGCCTCCCGCAGGGCGATCCGGGCCCGCCGCGCGCGGGACCTCACCGTGTTCTCCGGCACGCCGAGCAGCACGGCCGTCTCGCGGGCGCTGAGCCCGTCGAGCGCCATGGCGCGCAACACCTCGCGCATCTCGGGCGGCAGCGCCAGCAGCGCCCGCTCGAGGTCCTGGCCGACCCGGCCGGCCATCACCTCGTCCTCGGCTGCCGGAACAACCGCCTCGGCGAGCGGCACGGCCGACACCTGCGGCTGCCGGGCCCGCCTCCGGAACGCGTCGACCAGCCGGTTGGCGGCGATCGTCCAGAGCCAGCCGACCGCGCTGCCGGAGGTGGCAGTGCCGACGAAACTCCCAGCCGCCCGCCAGACCGCGAGATAGGTCTCCTGCATCACGTCGGCGACCACGTCGTCGTCGGCGCACCGTCGGCGCAGTCGCAAGGCGAGCCAAGGCGACGTACGCCGGTACAACTCGTCGAAGGCCCGCCGGTCGCCCGCCGCCGTACGGCGCACGAGTTCCGCCTCGTCGACCGCGTCCAAACTTCGTCCCACATCAGGCAAGACGACCATCCTGTCCGATCCGGTGCATCGCCGAGAGTGTCCCGCGTCACAGGCGGCGGATCACGCGTGCGGGCTCATCGGGTGACGAGCTGCTCGATCCGGGCCGCCACGTCGCGGGGGGCTGGGTAGCGTCACCCCGCCGGGCGTCCGGATCATTTCCGGCGGGTGGGGCGGCGTTTGGTCGCATCCGGAATCGTGGTGGGGTGGTGAGCCTCCGTTGGTGGACCGTCGTCGCAGCGGTCGCCGTCTCGGCTTCCATCGGCGTTTCGGCGGCAGCCGTCTGGCTCGGCGTTGGTGTTGCCGGGCCGCCGAAGAACGACCTCCGGCCAGGTGAGGTCCGCACGCTGGTCACCGGCCTGCAGATCCCGTGGGGCCTCGCCTTCCTCCCGGACGGCTCGGCCTTGGTCACGGAACGGAACACCGCACGGGTCCTGGCGGTGAGCAAGCGCGGTGCGGTCAAGGAAGTCCAACGGTTCGCCGACGTGCACGCGACCGGCGAAGGGGGTCTGCTCGGCATCGCGGTGTCGCCGTCGTACCGGACCGACCAATGGGTGTACGCGTACTATTCGACCGCGGTCGACAACCGCATCGTCCGGTTCCACCTCGGCGGCACCCCCGTTCCGGTGCTCACCGGCATCCCACACGCCGACCAGCACAACGGAGGCCGGCTCGCGTTCGGCCCGGACGGGATGCTGTACGCCAGTACCGGCGACACCGCCAACGGCGAGAACGCCCAGAACCGTCACACCCTCGCCGGCAAGATCCTCCGCATCACCCCCGACGGCAAGCCGGGGCCCGGCAATCCGTTCGGCAACAGCGCCGTCTTCAGCCTGGGCCATCGCAACGTGGAGGGTCTCGCCTTCGACCCTCACGGCACGCTGTACGCATCTGAGTTGGGCTTGGAGCGCTTCGACGAACTCAACCGCATCGAGGCCGGAAAGAACTACGGCTGGCCGGTGGTTGAGGGCAAGGGCAGCGGCACCCGGTTCGCGAACCCGATCGACGTCTGGGCACCCGAATACGCATCGCCGAGCGGCATCGCGGTCGCCGGTGGCCACGTGTACGTGGCATGCCTGCGCGGCAAGCGACTGTGGAAGGTCAGGCTGAACGGACAGCAGCCACAGGCGCTGCTCGCCGGCTCGTACGGGCGGCTACGCACCGTCGCCTCCGCGCCCGACGGGACGCTGTGGGTGATGACGTCCAATCGGGACGGCAGCGGCGCACCGATCAGCACCGATGATCGCATCCTGCAACTGCTGCCGTAGGCCCGTTACTCCTCTGCGCCCGGCCGGCCCGGGCGCCGGCATCGATGTCCACTCGATGCGCCAGCGTCCGGATCACGGCAGCGGGAGCCAGGCGAGGACGTCGCGGATCTTGTCGTCCCAGAAGGCCCAGTCGTGCACTCCGGGGGAGAAGTCCGTCGTCAGCGGGATGCCGCGCTCGGCACACGCGTCGCGGAACCGCACGTTCGACGAATACAGGACGTCTTCGGTGCCGCAGGTGACATACAGCGGGGGCGGTTCGGCGACCTTGCCGAGCAGGTGCAACAGGTCGTCGTCGGTCCCCTCGATGGCCGGCGGGTCGCCGAAGATGCGCTGCCACATCCGCGGGTCCTCGGGCCTGTTCAGGACGCGCATCCGGTCGGCGAGATCGAGCACGCCGGAGAGGCTGGCGGCGGCGCCGAACCTGTCGGGGTGGCGCAGCGCGAGCTTGAACGCGCCATACCCACCCATGGAAAGGCCGGCGACGAACGTCTTCGCCGGGTCGTCGGAGAGCCGGAAGAAGCTGCGCGCCACACGCGGCAGTTCCTCGGCCACGAACGTCCAATACGGACGGCCCCACGCCTCGTCGGTGTAGAAGCTGCGCTGCACCTGCGGCATGACCACGGCGAGGCCCATCTCGGCCACGTATCGCTCGAGCGCGGTGCGGCGCGTCCAGATCGTGTCGTCGTCGCTGAGGCCGTGCAGGAGATAGAGGGTCGGGAACTCGCCGGTGCGACCGCTGCCTGCCATGCCGATCTGCCCGGTCGTCGATTCCGGCAGCAGCACGGTCATCGACGTGCCGAACCCGAGTGTGTCGGAGAAGAAGTCGCAGCGGACGAGTGCCATGCTCATGATCCCATCGTTCGACAGTTGGTCGGAAACATTCTCGGATATGGAGCGGTCATGCTCGATCACCGACGTGCCAACCTGGCCCTGGCCGCCCTGTCCATCGCGACGTTCACGTTCGTCACCACGGAGGTCCTGCCCGTCGGGCTGCTCACCCTCATGGCCGACGACCTACACCGGTCCAGATCACAGGTCGGCCTGTTGATGACGGGCTATGCCGTGGTGGTCATGCTCACGTCGCTGCCCCTGGCCCGGATCACCCAGCGGGTCCCGCGCCGCCTCCTGCTCGGCGTGACACTCGGCGTGTTCTCCGCCGGGACGCTGGTCACCGCGCTCGCCGCCGACTACGGCGTGCTGCTCGCCGTGCGACTCGTCGTCGGACTCACCCAGGCGCTGTTCTGGTCCGTCGTCGGCTCCACCGCCACCGGCCTGTTCCCGCCGTCGCGGCGCGGCCGCACCGTGGCGCGCATGTCCATGGGTGCCGCCCTCGCCCCGGTGCTGGGCGTGCCCATCGGCACGTGGCTGGGCCAGCAGGCCGGCTGGCGCTTCGCGTTCCTGGTCATGGCGGTGCTCGGCGTCATCACGTGCGCCGCCGTGGTGACCCTGCTTCCGGGCGGCAGCACTGCTCAGTCCGAGGCCGCCGCGCGCGGTAGCGCTCCCGACACGCGGCGATACCTCCTGCTTGTGCTCTGCACCGCGATCGCTGTGACCGGCGCGGTCACCGCACAGACGTATGTGACGCCCTTTCTGCTGGACGTCACCGGCTTCGCGCCCGCGACGCTCGGCCCACTCCTGCTCGTGACCGGCACAGCCGGATTCTTCGGCACCGTCGTGGTCGGCCGATTTCTTGATCGGTACCCCTGGCTCGCCCTCGTCATCCCGATGGCGCTCACCGTCGTGGCCCTGCTGGCCCTGTACCTCCTCGGCACCCTGCGGCCCGCCGCGATCGCCGCCCTGGCCCTGAACGGCTTCGCGTTCAGCGCCATGGCCGCGGCCATCCAGAACCGCACACTGCAGGTCGCGCCCGGCAGCACCGACCTCGCCTCGGCCGGCACGGGCTCCGCCTTCAACGTCGGCATCGCCAGCGGCTCCTTTCTCGGCGGCCTCATCATCGACCGAGCCGGCGTCCACGCCGTCACCCTCGCGGGTGCCCTCATCACAGCGGCCGCCGTGGCCCTGCTGCTGACCGAGCCCCGCCTGGCCCGGGCCACGAAACGGGATGACGGCGACGAAGCCGCACATCGTGGGCGGCCGGGCGAAGCGATCAATGTCATCGACCGGACGGTGGTGCCTCCCGCCCGGTGCGCGGGTCAGCCGTGATCCGGGCGGCCCACCGAGCAGCGAGATGTGCCGGCTCGCATCGGCGCGTAACACTGTTCTCGAGACCCGGCTCGGCGCGGGGCTGATCCGGGTGCTTCGGGGGAGAGCGGCGTGCAGATCATCGAGCACAGTGTCATCGGCACCCGGTCGGCCGTGCTGCGGTTGCGTCGTCCGGGTGCCGAGTTGCAGTTCGTCGTGTTCCCGATGTTGCATGTGTCCAGCCCACGGTTCTACGCCGACGTGACCGAACGGTTGCGGCGCTGCGACCTGCTCGTGGTCGAGGGCGTCGGCGGGCGCTCGACGCTGGGCCGGGCGATCACCCTGACATACCGGTTGATGCCGGCCAACAAGCGCTCGCACCTGGTGGTCGACAACATCGCGTACGGGTCGCTCGGCGTGCCGTTGATCAACCCGGATGTCACCGTGGACGAGTTCACGCAGAGCTGGCGAACTCTCCCCTGGCGAGCGCGGATCGTCCTGTGGTGCGTCATGCCGTTCGTGGCCGTGATGCAGTTCTTCGGTGGCCGTCGGCATCTGCTCGGGCCGGAAGTGGAGCTGAGCGACCTTCCGGACACCCAGCAGGAGACGTTCGACGATCACGAGCTGGCGCAGCAGTTGGACGACGTGTTCAGCGGCACGCGGGACGAGCGGCTCCTCGCGGCGTTGTCGGCCATCGACCGGGAACGGTCGGCCGAGCGCATCGACGTGGCTGTCGTCTACGGTGCCGGCCACACGACGGCGATTGTGCACGGCCTGCTCAAGCGGCACGGTTACCGCCCGCGCACGGCCGAGTGGCTGACGGTCGTGGAGCCGGAAGAGCACCCGGTCGCCACGGCGCGGCGGAGGGCAGATCGTCGCCGCGAGAAGGCCGCCGCCAGGTCTGCGACCGCGGGCACGGGCCCGGCAAGCGCGTCGTCTCCCCACGCCCGTTCAGGCGGGCCAGACGGCGCTGGTGGCGCCGAGTCGGCCGCACCGCGGCCGGCCCGGGCGGTGCCGGCGAGCGCCGTGCCGGCCCCGGACGAGCCGGCGGACGCGCGCGCGGAGGCGATCCGGGTCGCGCTGACGCGCCGGATGGCGAGCGCCGACCCGGACGCGTATCAGCCGAAGCTGGCCGAAACGCTGGATGCACTGGCGCGGCGGTTGAGCCAGCTGGGCCGGCACGAGGAGGCCCTGCGCGCCGCCGACGAAGCGGTCGACGTCTACGACGAGCTCGAGGATCGGCACCCGGGCATGTACCGGTCGGCGCTGGGGGCAGCGACCAGCGACTTCGCGTTGCAGCTCGACCGTCTCGGCCGGTATGCCGACGCCCTCGCCGTCGACCAGCAGGCGGTGGAGATTCTTCGTGGCCTGGACCGGAACAACCCGGGTGGCCGAGCCGATGGGCTCGGCCACGCGTTGACGAACCTGTCCGTCAGCCTGGCGCAGGCCGACCGTGACGACGAGGCGCTGCAGGCCGCGCAGGAGGCGGTGGAGCTGTACCAGGCGGCACGCAAGCAGGCCGCGGGCAGCCGGACGACGGCGTACAGCCGGGCGCTGGTCATCCTCGCGGCGAGCCTTGAGACGCTCGGCCGGCACGGCGAAGCGCTGGACGTGGCCAAACGGGCCGCCAACGTCTGCCACGAATCCGGTTCGACCGGCTCGGCGGAACGCGCACAACAACTCGCCGCGGCGCTGCGTTCGGTGTCGGAGATCTGCGGTCGGCTCGGGCAGCACGACGAGGCGGCGGCCGCGACCGCGGAGGCCGAGGCGGCGCGCGTCGAGGCGGACTCGCTGACCGGACGGCCGGGCGGGCCGGCCGGCACGAGCGGACTGACGTAGCGCGGGCATCGGTCAGGTGCCGGCGCGGGCCGTGCGGTGCACGCTGGTGCGGGTGAAGCGAGTGGCGAGCATGTTCAGCTGCCGGGGCTGGCGGCCGGCAGTGCGTCGCCGACGGCGGTGCACTGTTGCCGGAAGGGGCGATCGCGCCAGAGGCATACGTGCAGCCGCACCGGGCGGCCGGCCAGGGTGGTCGCGACCGCCGCGGTGTGCACGTCGTCGCGGGCAGTCGCCGGGAAGGTGACGGCGCAGTCGTGCCACGTGTCGCCGGTGTCGAACCGCCAGCGCACGCTGGCTCCGCCGGATGCCGGGCGGTCGGCGGCGGAGCCGGCGCTGGCCCAGTAGTAGGTGCGGCCGTGCTGATCGGCCCGCCATACGGACCCGTGCACTTCGTCGAAGTCGAGCGCCGGAGCCATCGGTACCGGCCGACCGCCGAGCGGTGCGGTGCGGACGCCGTCGGCCTGGCAGGTGTTCGACGGGCCCGAGAGCGCAACCGGGACGACGACGAGGGCGCCGGCGGCGGCGATCAGCACCGCCGCCACGGCGGCCAGCCGTCGCCGGTGCCGCCGGCCGTGGCCTCGGGGGCGGGCGGTCGCACCGACGGGCGTGCGCCGGCCGCGGGGGCGCCGAGGTCCGCCGGAGGCCGCTCCTGGGCCCGGCGAAGCTGCCGGGGGAGCCGGCGCGGGGAGCGCGGGTGGAGGCGGCGTCGTGGGCGAGGGCGCGGCGGTGGTCGGCCGCGGCGAAGCTGCCGGGGGAGCAGGCGCGGCTGGGGTTGAGGGAGCTGAGGGGGCCGAGGGCAGGGCGGTGAGACCTGCCGGAACAGAAGGAACGGCGGCCCGGTCGGCGGCCTCCGCGCGGGCGATCAGCTTGGCTATCCGGGCGCTCGCCGAGCGCAGGCGGGCAGTCTCCCGGGCGGTGAGTTTGCGGCCCGCGACGATGGCGCAGGCCTGAGCCACGGCGACGACCAGCACCGGATCGGTGACGAGCCCGCGGTGCCCGGCGAACAGTGCCGCGATCGTGGTGCGATCGGCGGTGACGCCCGGGGCCAGGCGGTGGGAGCGCACGACCTCGGCCAGTTGGCGGCGCGTGCTCTTGGCGCGGCCTTCCGTCCGCGGCCCGCCCCGTGGGCGTTCGCGGCCGGCGCGGGCGGCGGCCGCCGTCAGGACCGCGACGAGCGACTCGACGGCCTCGTCGACCGCCTGCCACCACGGCGTCACCGCATCCGCCAATTCAGCCGCCCCAACAGCAGTAGCGATCGGATGCCGGCAAGGCGACCCGACATCGGAAGATCAGATTGTGGCGCGAACGCATCCGCGAACGTTCGCCGGGGGCTGCGGCGCCGTGAGACAGGCGATACGACGGGCGGGCGGCGGCTGCCCGAATGACGACCGGGGCCGCCTTCGCGCGGAAGGCGGCCCCGGCTCGCACTGCCGTCGGATCAGCCGACGACCTTCCACGGGCCGTAGGGCTGGCCGGGGACCTGGTTGCGGGTCCACCACTGGGCGACGTACTTCTTGCCCTGGTAGACGACCGTGTCGCCGGTGTTGAAGATGCGCGACGCGGTCCAGACGGCCGTACCGTCCGGGGCCGTCGTGATCTGCTGCCACGGGCCGTAAGGGTCACCCGGGGTCTGGTTCTGGGTCCACCAACTCGCCAGCCAGGTCGAACCCTGGTAGGAGACCGTGTCGCCGGTGTTGTACGCCTTCGCGGCGCTCCAGGCGGGCGCGACCGGCGTCACCGGCGCGTTCAGCCCGACGACGACCGGGTTGTGGTCCGAGGCGGAGAACGGCTCGCCGCCGTTGAACAGCAGTGTGGTGTTGTAGTTGTAGCGGCTGTAGCCGTAGGCCACCGCCTCCTGGGCGTTGATCTGCCACACGTCCGCCCCGGTGACCAGCGCGCGGGCGGCGGCGTTGGCCAGCACGTGGTCGAGGGAGCCCTGCAGACCGTTGTAGCCGTACGTGTACTCCGACGGGGAGAGGGTGGAGCCCAGGTCGGTGTAGCCCTTGTCGTAGAGCACCCGCATCGGGTCCTCGTGCGTGTAGGCGTTGAAGTCGCCGACCAGGAAGATCCGGTCCGTGCCCAGGCCCGCCGCCACCTGTGCGGCGAAGGCGGTCGTGTCCTGCGCCTGACGGACGCGGGTCGCGTTGAACGAGCCCTGGTTCACCGCCGGCGAGGACGTGTCCTCGGTGTCGCCGTCGTACAGCGGGGTCCCGCTGCCCTTCGACTTCCAGTGGTTGGCCACGACCAGGAACGCGTCGGCGTCGGTCGCGCCGGCCTTCTTGAAGCCCTGGGCCAGCGGCTGGCGGGCGATCGAGAACGGCTGGCCGGGGCCCGAGTCGCCGGTGAGCACCGTCGACGCCCCGACGAGCGCGACCTCAGCCGGCTTGTAGATGAACGCGGTGCGGATCACGTCCTGCTGGGTGAGCGGCGGCAGCTTGTCGTCGGCCGGGGTGGGCGCGTACGCCCACACGTTTGAGCCGGCGGCGGCGTTGAGCGCGTCGACGAGGCCGGCGAGCGCGGTGTCCCGCGGCTGGCCGAACTTCGCGGAGTTCTCGACCTCCTCCAGCGACACGACGCTCGCACCGAGCCGGTTGATGCCGGTGACGATCTTCGCTTGCTGCCGCTGGAAGTTGGCGTCGTTGGCGGCGCCGCGCGGGCCGGCGGTGTTGCCGGGGCCGCTGCAGGTCTTCACGGTGATGCGGTTGCCGGCCCGGTCGGTGTAGTAGGTGCAGGTACCCAGACCCTTGGCGACATACGCCTCCCCGGTCGTCGGGAAGTAGTTCTGGACGTTGAAGGTCGCTAGGCGGACGTTGCCGCCCACGGTGGCCGGCTGCTGGTTCAGGGCCCGGGTGTCGCTGAAGGTCGCGACCGCGTGGCCATCGTCGGTCACCTGCTGGGCCGGCTGAAGGTTCCACAGCGAGAACCGGTAGTCGAGGATCAGCGGCTGGCGGAAGGTGACCTTCGAACCGACGCGGACGGGGTTGTTCTGCGTGAGCCACGGCAGCGGCACACCGGTGTACGCGCTGCTGCTGTAGTTCCAGCTCGCGCCGTCGTCCAGGGTCACCGTCCGGGCGGCGTTCTCGGCGACCACGGCCTGCGCCGCGGCACTTCCAGGAGCGCCGGCGTCGGTGGGCTGGCGCAGTGGGCCGTCACCCGCGGCGAGGGTGAAGGAGCCGTACCAGTTCGCGTTGTAGTTGTCCGCCACGGTGAAGTCGCCCTGGGGCGCGAGCAGCTCGCCCTCGTGCGACTCCTTCTGCGCGTCCGTCGCGAGGTGGGACCACGGGATCACGAGCGGCTTGACGGAGGGCAGCGCGTTGGCGAGCTTCGTGACCGCCGGGAAGGTGATCTCGGTCTCGCCCTGGAACTCCGCGACAGTTCCGGTGACCTGGACGCTGTCGCCGATGCTGACCTGGCTCGCCGCGGCCGAGCCGTAGACGAAGATCGCGTCGGAGGCGCCCGGCGTGGCGTCGTCCGCCTCGGTGCCGCCGGCGCCGCCGGTCTGTATGAAGAAGCCGTTGAACCCGCCGGTGGTGTAGACAGCGGTCACGACGCCTTCGGTCGTCACGGTCTTGTCGACGTACGGCGACGTGTCGGTGTTCGTGCCCTGGATCTCGGCGATCGGCAGGACCTTCGACTCGGACGCGACGTTGAAGTCGAAGGACGCCGAGGCGCTCGCGCCGGTCGAGTCGGTCGCGGTGACCGTCACCGAGGAGACACCGGCGGCGGCCGGGGTGCCCGAGACGACCCCGGACGAGGAGATCGCCAGGCCCGTGGGCAGCCCGGTGGCCGTCCACGTGTACGGCGCGGTGCCGCCCGAGGCGCTGAGGGTCAGCAGCGCGATCGAGGTGCCGGCCGCCGCGTTCTGGGTGCCGGGGTTCGTCACCGTGACGGCCGCCGTGCCGCCGTCGGACGCCGCGTTCTGCGGCGTCGGGGTGGCGGTGCGGAAGTCGGCGGCGTTGTTGTCCGTGTCTGTGCCGGCCGCGTCGCGCTGGTAGCTCAGGACGAGCGAGTTGCCCGTCGCGGCGGTCCCCTCCGGGGAGTTGCTGGTTCCCCAGCCGATCTTGTCGATGACGGATGTGTCGGTGGGCAGCACGCCGGCGGTGCTGGCCGCGATGAACAGCGTGCCACCGCCCGCGCCCGGGTTGATGCTGCCGCCGGTGTTCAGGTCGGGCGTGGGCAGCGATTCGCCGCCGGTGCCGTTGCTCGGCAGCTGGATGAGGAAGTGGCCGCGCGCGGCCACCGCCCCCGACAGCGCGAACACCTGCGCGCCGCTCGGCACGACGGTGCTCGTGGGCGCGCGGTACTGCAGGGTGCTGCCGGTGAGTGAGACGGACTTCGACGTCGGGTTGTAGAGCTCGATGAACTTGTTGAGGAAGCTCGCGCCGGACGAGCCGCCATTGACGTACGCCTCACTGATGACCAGACCCGTCCCGGCGGGACTGGCGAATGCCGGGACGGCGTGCAACTGACAGGCCAAGCCGGCCGTGGTTAAGGACAAGGCGACGGTTACCCGCCGGACGAGCGCACGGGACATGGGCCCGGACCTCCAGGTGTCGTGGTTCGGCCTCGATGACCAGCGGCCGACTTACGGACGCTAGGCGTCCGACTTCGACCTGTCGGCGGACGAATGCTGAACAGCGTGTGACACGCTAAGGCACCTTCGCGGAACTGATCCCCCTGCCATTGACCCGCGCGACGATTTGTCCGAGTTCTCCCGGGAGCAACCGGATCGCCGGCCGGGTCGGCAACCTGAGCGAATTCTCACACCGGCGACTGTGTCCACAGTGGACTCAGTAGTTGACGAGACGTCTCACCCGGGTGAAACGGGGGTGAGATATCGACGAGTCGGCTTGCGGGTCGAAACACGCCCAACCAGGGTGGACGCCAGCGACCGTCAATGTGAGGCAACGAACGCAGAGTGAAGGAGACCTCGGGTCTTGAGGACATACATGGAACGACCTCCCCGCCGCGCAGCCCGCCGGTTCGCCGTGGCACTCGCCGCCGTGGCGCTCGCATTCGCGGCCGCGCCGGCCGGGTCCGCTCGCGCGGAAGAGGCGCCGCGGTTCACCGTATCGGCGGTCAGCGAGATCGCCATCGGTAGCGACGGCATCGGCAAGACCATCTTCTACGCAGCCACCGCCGTCAATGCCGCGAACCCGCGGTTCACCATCGATGTTTCGCAGGTCGCCGCGTTCGCCACCTTGACGCCCATCGACGACGACATCTGTGCGGTGGCCGGCGGCAAGGTCACCTGTGCGCTGCCCGGCGGCTCGTACGACAACTTCCTGGTGTCCTTCATCTTGGCGCCCGCCGGCGGCGCCAAGGTCGGCGCGAAGGGCACGCTCAGCCTCGTCGCGAAGGCCGGCAACACCGCCGAGGCGGCGGCGGTCACCAAGGTCACCGTCGCCGATGGTTTCGACCTCGTCGCCATCGACGGGAGCGACGGCGAGCAGCCCGCGAAGCCGGGCGACGACGTATGGATCCCCGCGACGTATGTCAACGAGGGCAACCGGGACGCCGATGACTCCGCGTTCACGTTCTGGTTCGACTCGGCCTTCGTCCCCGACGAGTACGACGGCTGTACGTACACGGACTGGAAGTCCGGTGTCGAGGTCACCTGCCCGCTCGGCGAGTCGCTCAAGCCGGGCGAGGGCGCCACGTTCGTGACCGAGGGCGGGAGCGGTCAAACCCCCGGCTTCCACGCGAAGATCACCGCTGACGCGGCGCGCTACCACCGGGTGGGCTTCACCGCCGACCCGTCGGCCGGCGGCCTGGAGCTCGCTCAGTCGCTGCGCTCCAAGGTCAGCTCGAAGAAGGCGACCGGCGGCCGGAAGTTCTCCGCCGTGGCCAAGGCCAAGCCGCCGGCCCGGGCGCGGTCGGTCGAGATCAACGACTACGACAACTACGCCGACACCGAGTTCAAGGTCGCCAACACCATCGACATCGCCGGCATCGGCGCGACCGCGGCCGGCGCGGCCGGCGACGTGGTCAAGGTCAAGATCGGCACCAAGAACGTGGGCAAGGGCACCGTCGACGCGCACTACGCCGGTGGCGATCCGTCATGGCGGTACTACCTCGTGGTGCCCGACGGCGCCGAGGTCGTCGCCGTGCCGGACGAGTGCGACGGGCTGTGGCGGGAGAACGACGCCACCCACGCCGGCCACGTCGCCGGCAAACGCTTCTACGAATGCGCCAACCGGGACGAACTGTTCTCGCCGGGCGCGTCGGCCACCGTCGAGTTCGGCATCAAGATCACGCAGGTGATCGCCAACGCGACCGGCACCGTGTCGTTCCAGCACCCGCTGCTGCCGGAAGTCGTGTCGAAGGACGACAACCCGGCCAACGATCTCGCCGAGGTCGTCCTCAACCCGGCGGGCAGTGGCGGCGGCTCCGGCGGTGGCGGCGCGCTGCCGCTGACCGGCGCCCAGACCGGCCTCGTCATCACGGTCGGCGCGGCCCTGCTCGCCGCGGGCGCGGTCCTGTTCGTCCTGACGCGTCGCCGGCCGGTGGTGCTTGTCACGCCGCGGGACGGCGGGGCGCAGTAGGCCGAGCCGTGTGCCTCGGAGGGCGGCGTCACGCCCTCCGAGGCACCGCGGCGTGCCGGGACTCACCCTTTGCGCGGGTGGGCGCTGAAGAAGCGCCAGATCGAGTCGGTGGCGTCCACCGCCTTCGACGGCGGGGGCAGCCCGAGCAGGCGCTCCACCGCCGGTTGCGACGCACCCCCCGGCCACTGGTGCCCGGCGCCGGCGACGGTGATGAGTTCGACGTCGCGCCCGTCAGGGCAGTGGGCCGTCGACGTGGTGACCTCTCCCGTCGTCCGGGTCTGCGCGGCGGCACACCGCGCGATCTTCCGCCACCTGTCGATCTGGTCGGGCACGGGTCCGCCGTCGATCTTGACCGGAATCAGTCCCTCGCCGCCGTTGTTCATTTTCCCCGGCCGGCCGTCGTACGGGACCACATCGTCGCCGGTGCCGTGGACGTGGATCACGGAGATCGGACGTGGCGACGGGCACTGCCCGAGCAGCTTTCCCGCCACCACCCCGATCGCGGCGAACCTGGTGGTCTCACAGGCCAGCCGGTAGGCGAGCATCCCGCCGTTGGACATGCCGGTCGCGTAGATCCTGGCCGGGTCGACCGGCAACGCATCGGAGACGGTGGTCACCATGGCGTCGATGAACGCCACGTCGTTGACGCCGTCGTGGGCTCCCGGTCCGCAGCAGTCGTCGCTCACGACCCAGGTTCGCAAGAGCCCATCCGGATACGCGACCACGAACCCCTGGCGGTCCGCCATGGCATTCCAGCCGTACGCCATCTCCGCCTGGCGGCCGTCGCCGAAGGCGCCGTGCAGCATCACCACCAACGGCACCGGCTTCGACATCGACAGCTTGGCCGGCCGGTACAGACGGAACGTGCGCTTCTTGCCGCCGACGGTGATGCTGTGCTCGGACGAGCCCGCGGCGACGGCCGGGCTCTTGGGCTTGGGCGCGACCGCCGCGGACCTGGCCGAAGCCGTCGGCGTGGCCGTCCCCCGCCCCTGCGAACGCGCCGCGTCGCAGCCGATCAGCACGACGAGAACGCTCACAGCCGCCACCGCCCACGCGGTACGCCTGAAGGACGCCGCACTGCTGGATCGCCGGTTCATGAGACCTCCGCCTCTCTTGGCACCTCGCGACTCCTCGCCGGGTCCCGCCGGCCGGTCGGCGCCGTGCATCGACCGGTCGGCGGGACGGGACTCGGCTCGCGGAAGCGCGTCAGCTCCCCGAGCGCACGCGGTACGACTTCGTCCGGATGTCGGGCGAGGTCCGGATGTCGGGCGAGGTCCGGAGCCGGATCAGCTCCCAGCCGCCCTCGGGGACCTTGTCGGTCTTGTCGGTGCGCAGGTTCATCGGGTTGGCCATACCCAGGTAGATGGCCGATCCGTCGGCGACCATGGTGCGGATTCCGTAGTTGAGGTAGTTACCGAGCCCGGTGGTGTCCACCGCCGTGGCCGCTCGCTGCGGGTCGGTGAACGCCCACAGGTCGCTGCCGTACGACTTGGGATCCGGGGTGCCGAGCGCGGCCTGCACCCCGGGCCGGGCCGCCGCCGGCGAGTACCTGCTGATGTAGCCCCAGTCCATGGTGCCGACGTACAGCGCGCCCCCGGTCACCACCATCGACCAGGTGTAGGTGTTGTAGGCGTTGCCGAATCCCGACGCGCCGAACTTGGGCTTGTACCCGGTCGAGACGAGCCGCCAGGCGCCCGCGCCACCGCCCGCCTTCGGGTCGTACGCGGGCAGCTGCGACTCCCCGTACAGCAGATCGACCGACGCGCGGCTCTTGTCGAGGTCACCGGCGCGGAAGATGCTCGCCGTGCGCTGCGTGTTCTTCACCGCGAGCGCGCCCTGCTGCTGGTTCGCCGGCTTGTAGCGGCTCACGAACGTCTGCGTGGCCTTCAGCGGCACGTGCATCGTTCCCCAGTACAGGTACCCGCCGTAGGAGGCGAGCGCGCCGAGGCCGTACGTCCTGGCCACGGTCGGGTCCGGCTCGTAGCTGTTCACGCTCCACACCTGCTTCCAGGCGTTGGCGTCGGCCTCGGTCAGGCCGGGCCGCCCGTCCGCCAGGCGCGGGCTCGTCCATACCGCGGCCGAGTTCGCCTTGGTGTACCCGCCGGCGCTGGGCCAGGTGGTGACGGCGATCCGGCCCTGGTGCACGACGAGGTCCGCGACCTGCGCCGGCAGATTGGCCACCACCGTGTACTTGAACGGGTTGGACTTGTCGCTGGAGAAGCGCAGCACCGCGCCCCCGGCGATGCCGTCGGGCCCCAGGCCGACGCCGGCGTAGAGAACCCCGTCGGCCACGACGAAGTGCCGGATGTTGCCGTACTGGTTGATGCTGGTCGACCCCAGGTATCGGCCCGAGGCGCTGTCGAAGGCGAAGAGGTTGATGCCGAGCAGGCTCGGTCCTGCGAGCAGCACCACGCCGTTGTTCGAGCCGGCCGCACGGATCCCGACGGTGGTGTTGATCCGCTGGCTGTCGGTGCTGGACGCCTTGTTGATGTCGCCGGTCTTGTCGGTCAGCTGCCTCGACGACGTCTGGTAGAGGTACACCTTCGGCGGGCGCCAGTCACCCAGCGGCGCCGCCAGGCCCTTGGTGTTCTTGCTCAGCTGGCTGGAGCCGTACTCGCACGCGTAGTCGTCGTTCTGGACCGGCGCGCTCTGCCCGAGGCTCGTGCCCAGCGTGAGGCACTGGACGTTGGCACCGGTGCCGAACCAGACCCGGTCGCCCGACTTGGTCAGGCCCCACACGTAGGACTGGTTCACCTTCGCCTGCCCGCTCTTGCAGGGCGGCCCCGCAGGGTAGGGCTGACCGGGCCCGGCGAAGCACTCGTCCGGTGCGGCCTTCGCCAGCAGTTCCGGTCTCGAGCTCACCCGTGCCGTGTCGGCTCGGACGGCGCCGCTGGCGGCCGGGGTGGCGACCAACACCGGGATGACCGCCAGGACGGCGGCGGGTAGCAGAGATCGGGCGAAGAACCGGATCCTGTGCATGGTTGTCCTCTCTTCAGGTACTGGCTCGTCGGCGGCAGGCGCCGCGGACGGTTCGGGAAGGCTGGCTGACGAGACAAGGGACCCACCGACGGGCAGGGCATCCACAGGCTCGTGTCGAAGACGGGTACGGCGAAGACCGATGTGTCCGCACCCTGGGCCGAGCGGGCGGCGCAGCCTGCCACATACGCCTGTGCACAGGTTGCGAGTCCGGCTGGGACGGCCAGCGATCCGGACGGCCTGTGCCATGCGTGCATGTCAGCCCAAGGCGTCTACCTCCAGGTTTGTATCAGACGGCCGTCGTGCGAACGGGACGATCGGCGAAGAGAGTTCTGAATTTCCGGGGACGGACGCGACCGCCGTGTTGTACGAATGATGGGTCGCGGCCATCGCATGCTGGAAGGTGCCGCGGACGGGCCGGCTACGGACGCCGGCGGGCGCGCACGCCATACGTGAGCATGTTTCTCCGGCCGGACTGCCGGAATCTCGCTATGTCGCAACACCTGATTGACTCGGCGCGCGGGGCTGCGTCGTCGGGCCAGTGTGCGCCTGTGCCGTCCCACGCTTCCGGCACACCTGAGGCAAATCAACGGGAGCCTGATGAGTACTGCAATCGGCGGCAACGATCTGGTTGTCGCCATCAATCCGTGCGGCGCGGTGGAGCCTGGTCCGCGGATCGTGGCGGCCACCGGTGCCGGTGGCGGGATCGGCGTGCTCGATCTGGCCGGGGGAGACCGCCGCACGATGCGGGCGCTGGAGAAGGCGGCGTCGTGGTCGGCGGCGCCGATCGGGGTGCGGGTGCCGGCGGGATGCTCGGCCACGATGGCCGACGTGGAGCGCGCCGCGAAAGACCGGGTGAGCCTGGTGGTACTGCCGGCGAACGGCGGGTGGCCGCTGAGTGAGGCGGTGCGGCGGCATCGGGTGCTGGTGGAGGTGACCAGCCGTGCGGAGGCGCTCGCGGCGGCCGCGGCCGGTGCGCACGGGCTGATCGCGCGCGGCTGCGAGGCGGGCGGCGCCTGCGCCGAGCTGAGCACGTTCGTGTTGCTGCAGCAGCTGCTGGGCGATGAGGCGCTGGCCCTGCCGGTGTGGGCAGCCGGGGGCATCGGGCCGCGCACGGCGGCCGCATCCGTGGTCGGCGGGGCGGCCGGAGTGGTGCTGGACAGCCAGCTCGCGCTGATGCCGGAGTCGGACCTGCCGGACGACGTGCGGGCCGTGATCGGGCGGATGGACGGCTCGGAGACGGTGCTGCGCGAAGGCGTGCGCGGCCTGCGCCGTGACGGCCGGCCGGACGGCACCGGCGAGCTGCTGCCGGTAGGCCAGGACGGCTGGTTGGCGGCGCAGTTCCGCAAGCGTTGGGGGAACACGACCCAGGCGATACGCGGCATCCGCACGGCGATCGAGGCCGCGGCCGGCGACGCCGAGGCGGGCGCGACGCTGGCGCCCGGCGCGTCGCTGGCGCGGGAGCTTGGCGTGCGCATCCCGGTGGCGCAGGGGCCGATGACGCGGGTCAGCGACCTCGCCGGCTTCGCGGAGGCGGTGGCCGACGACGGCGCGTTGCCGTTCATCGCGCTCGCGCTGGCCACCGGCGAACAGTCCCGGCGGATGCTGCGGGAGACCGCGCAGCGACTGGGGGAGCGTCCGTGGGGGGTCGGCGTGCTCGGCTTCGCTCCGGAGGATGTGCGGGCGGCCCAGCTGGCGGCGGTGATGGAGGTCCGGCCGCGAGTCGTGATCATCGCGGGTGGCCGGCCGGCGCAGGCGAAGGCCCTTGAAGCGGACGGCATCGACGCGTTCCTGCACGTTCCGTCGCCGGGGTTGTTGCGGCAGTTCCTGCGGGCCGGGGCACGGCGGTTCGTGTTCGAGGGCGCCGAGTGCGGCGGGCACGTCGGGCCGCGCACGAGCTTCGCGTTGTGGGAGGCGCAGGCGCTGGCGTTGGAGGAGTACCTCGACGACGCGCCGGCCGGGACCGCCGAGCGGGTGCAGGTGTTCTTCGCCGGCGGTATCCACGATGCGCGCTCGGCGGCGATGGTGGCGGCGATGGCCGGGCCGCTGACGCGCCGCGGTGTGCGGGTGGGGGTGCTGATGGGCACCGCGTACCTGTTCACGCGGGAGGCGGTCGAGCGCGGGGCGATCCAGCCGCTGTTCCAGCGTGAGGCGATCGGGGCGAGCGTCACGGCGTTGCTGGAGACGGCGCCGGGGCACGTGACACGGTGCCTGCACACGCCGTACGTCGACGACTTCCACCGGATGCGGCAGGAACTCGCCGCGGCGGGGGTGGCGGGCCGGCAGGTGTGGGAGCAGCTGGAGATGCTCAACGTCGGCCGGCTCCGGATCGCCAGCAAGGGCAAGCGGCGCCAGGGCGACGCGCTGGTCGCCGTGGACGAGGCGGGCCAGCGCGCCGAGGGAATGTTCATGGCGGGCCAGGTCGCCGTGCTGCGCGACACGCAGACCACCGTCGCCGCCCTGCACGCCGATGTGACCACGGGGGCGCGGCATTTCCACGCCGTCCGGGTCGCAGCCCTTACGGCAACGCCCAAACCGGACGCCACGGCGGCCGAGCGGGAGTCCTCGACGCCCCTGGACATCGCCGTCGTCGGCATGTCGTGCGTCTTTCCCGGCGCACCGGACCTGGCCTCCTTCTGGCAGACGATCCTCGACGGCCGCGACGCGATCACCGAGGTGCCCGCCCAGCGCTGGTCTGCGGACACCTACTACGCGCCCCAGGTGGAGCCGGGACAGACGGGCCGGATCAGCGTGTCGAAGTGGGGCGGCTTCATCGAGCCGGTGCCGTTCGACGCGATCGGCTACGGCATTCCCCCGGCGGCGCTGGCCAGTATCGACCCGGCCCAGCTGCTGGCCCTGGAGGCGGCACGGCGGGCGTTGGCCGACGCCGGCTACCACCACGACTCGCCCGGGGCCGACCACGCACGCACCGGGGTCGTGTTCGGTGCCGAGGCGGGCAGCGACCTGAGCAACGGCAAGGTGCTCCGCACGTCACTGCCCGCCTATCTGGATGACGTGCCGGCGGCGCTGGCGGAGCAGCTGCCCGCGGTCACCGAGGACTCGTTTCCCGGCGTACTGACGAACGTGATCGCCGGGCGGGTGGCCAACCGGCTGGATCTGGGCGGGCCCAACTTCGCCGTGGACGCCGCCTGCGCCTCCGCGCTGGCCGCGATGGACGCCGCCTGCAAGGAGCTGACCACCGGCGGCAGCGACCTGATGATCTGCGGCGCGGTGGACCTGCACAACGGCATCCACGACTACCTCATGTTCAGCTCGGCGCATGCGCTGTCGCCGACCGGGCGATGTCGCTCCTTCGACTCCACCGGCGACGGGATCGCGCTGGGCGAGGGAGTCGCGTGTGTCGTGCTCAAGCGGCTCGCCGACGCGCGGCGCGACGGTGACCGCGTCTACGCGGTGATCAAGGGGCTGGGCGCGGCCAGCGACGGGCGGGCGCTGGGACTGACCGCGCCGCGTGCCGAGGGCCAGCGCCGGGCGCTGGACCGGGCGTACGCGCAGAGCGGCGTCTCCCCTCGGCAGGTGGGCCTGATCGAGGCGCACGGCACCGGCACCGTGGTCGGTGATCGTACCGAGCTGCAGACGCTGACCCGGTTGTTCGCCGAGGCGGGCGCGCAGCCGGGCGGTTGCGCGCTCGGTTCCGTCAAGTCGCAGATCGGGCACACCAAGTGCGCCGCCGGACTCGCCGGGGTGATCAAGGCCGCGATGGCGCTGTACACCGGGGTACGGCCGCCGACGGTCAACCTGACCCGCCCGAATCCGGTCTGGGACGCGGGAACCAGCCCGTTCGCCTTCTACACCGAGGCCCGCCCGTGGGCGGCACCGGCGCAGCGGCGCATCGCCGGGGTGAGCGCGTTCGGTTTCGGCGGCACCAACTTCCACGTGGTGCTCGCCGCGCACCCGCACACGCCCGAACCGCGCCACGCCCGCGACGAATGGCCGGCCGAGTTGTTCTGTTTCCGCGGCCGGGATCGGGCGGCCGCGCACCAGGCGGTGGGCAGGCTCGCCGGCCTGCTGGACACCGCCGACCGATACGGCCGGCCGTGGCGGCTGCGCGACCTGGCCGCCACCGCCGACGCGCAGACCGACCCGCGCTCCGGCCCCGTCCAGGTCGCCGTCGTCGCCCGCGACACCGGCGAGCTCGCCCGGCTCCTGCGTCGCGCGCTCGCCGGCGAGCACGACCCGGGACGGGGGCTGATCCAGCCCCCGCCGGGCACAGCCACGGGCAAGGTGGCGTTCCTGTTCCCGGGGCAGGGCAGCCAACGACCCGGGGCACTGGCCGAGCTGTTCGTCAGCTTTCCCGAGCTGCGGGAGTACCTCGAACTCGGGCAGGAGTGGGCGGACCTGCTGTTCCCACCGGCCGCGTTCGACGCGGCCGCCGAACGTGAGCAGCAGCAGCGCCTGCTCGACACCCGGGTGGCCCAGCCCGTGCTCGGCATCGGAGGGCTCGCCGTCGGCCACCTGCTGCGCCGGCTCGACATCCGTCCCGACCTCGCCGCGGGACACAGCTACGGCGAACTCGTCGCGCTGTGCGTGGCCGGCGCCTATGAACCCTCGACGCTGCTGCGGCTCAGCCGGCGCCGTGCCGAGGCGATCCTCGACGCCGCCGGTGACGATCCGGGCACCATGGCGGCGGTCAGCGCCACCGCCGAGCGGATCGTCAAGGTCCTGGACGACGCCGGCCTCGCCGGCCAGGTCGTCCTGGCCAACCAGAACTCTCCCACCCAGCAGGTCATCTCCGGCCCCACCCCCGCGATGCGGTCGGCGATCAGCGCGTTGCAGGCCGCCGGCCTGACGACACACCGGCTCAATGTCGCCTGCGCCTTCCACAGCCCGCTCGTCGCCGGCGCCGTGGAGCGCTTCGCGCGGGTGCTCGCCGCCGAACCGGTCGCCGCACCGGACGTCGCGGTCTGGTCCAACCGCACCGCCGCCGCCTATCCCGCGAACGCCGATGCGGTGCGGCACGAGCTCGCCGCCCAGGTCGGCGCGCCGGTTCGCTTCGCCGAGCAGATCGAGGCCATGTACGCGGCCGGCGCCCGAACGTTCATCGAGACCGGCCCCGGGCAGGTGCTCACGCGCCTCGTCCAGGCCATCCTCGGCGATCGGCCACACCTCGCGGTCGCCTGCGACCGCGGCACCGGCGAAGGGCTGCGCGACCTGCTCACCGCGGTGGCACAGCTGGCCTGCACCGGCGTACCGGTGCGGACCGGCTGGCTGTTCCACGGCCGCGACACCGCCGAGGCCACCCAGGCAGCACCGGACGACCGTCCGTTTTGGACAGTGGACGGCCACCTCGTCCGCGACCGCGACGGCAACAGCATCCCCGGTGGGTTGACGCCCTCACGACGCATCAAGGAGTTGTCCATGACCGCAACCATCGAACCCTCCGCCGACGGCCGCGACAACCGGGCCGGGCGACAGGGCCAGGACGAGATGCTCGCCGAGTTCCTGCGGACGAACCGCGAGCTGATCGCCTCCCAGCGCGACGTCATGCTCGCCTACCTCGGCCACGACATGGACGGCGGATCCGCGGTGTCGCCGGTTCCGCCAGCACCCGTCAGTCCGCCGATACCGGCCGCGCCGATACCGGCCGCGCCGATACCGGCCGCGCCGAGCTCGATCTCGCCGGCGCCGATGCCGGTCGCGGCGGCGGTGTTCACGCCGTCTCCCAACGGGAGCGCCGCCGCCGCGCCGGGCACGACGACGCTGGTGGCGCCGGCGCCGAAGCACGACTTCCACGGCGTGGTGCTGGCGGTGCTCAGCGAGCGGACGGGCTACCCGGTCGACCTGATCGACCTGGACCTCGACGTGGAGGCCGACCTGAGCATCGACTCCATCAAGCGGGCGGAGGTGGCCGGGGAGGTGGCGGCCCGGCTCGGGTTGTCGGGGCAGGGCGACGAGTCGGAGCTGGAGGAGCTGGTCAAGGCCCGGACCGTGCGCGCCATGGTCGGCTGGCTGACCGCCAGGGTGAACGACGCGCTGACCTCGCCGGGGACGAACGGCGCCGCTGTCGCGGCGCCGCCGGGCGGCGTGCCGCTGCCCCGGATCGGCAGGGCCGCACCTGCGGCACCCGTCGCCGTGCCGGCCGCATCGGACCATCAGGGTCCAGACTTCCAGGGTGCGGTGCTGGCGGTGCTCAGCGAGCGGACGGGCTACCCGGTTGACCTGATCGACCTGGACCTGGACCTGGAGGCCGACCTGAGCATCGACTCCATCAAGCGGGCGGAGGTGGCCGGGGAGGTGGCGGCCCGGCTCGGGTTGTCGGCCGAGGGTAACGAGTCGGAGCTGGAGGAGCTGGTCAAGGCCCGGTCCGTGCGTGCCATGGTGGGCTGGCTCACGACCCAGGTGGACGCGGCAGGGGCGGAAACGGCCCCGTCGCCGTCCTCGGCCCCGGCGATACCCGTGCAGGCCCGCACCGCGCCGGCCGCGGCGCAACCCGCAGCGCTCGAGCCGGTCCCCGCGCGGACCGCGGCCGGCGGTGAGGCACCGATCGGCGGTGACCCGCGGCCGGGCGTCGCGCCGGCGCGCCTGCTCCCGGCCCTGGCTCCCATCACCGACGCGCCGGTCCGGCCGGTGACGGCGCTCGCCGGCGCCACGCTGGTCGTCACCGGGCCCAGCCCGGCGGCCGCGCGCGTGGTCGAGCTGCTGGGCCGGTATGGGGCGACCGTGCGCACCGGCCTGCTCGCCGAGCCGGGCACCGTCGAGGGGGCGGACGGGCTGCTCCTGCTCGACGGGCTGGCCGGTGGACACACGCCGCTGCTGCCCGGCGCGTTCGGGCCGATCAAACAGGTCCTGGCGGGCGGCCCGCGCTGGGTGCTGGCGGTCGCCGACGCCAACGCCGGTGCCGTCGCGGACGGGCTCGGCGGCCTGTTCCGCACCATTGCCCGGGAGTACCCGTCGACCACCGCGCGGGTGGCCGTCGTGGACGGCGCGCAACCCGCGGAGCGACTCGCCGAGCAGATCGTCGACGAGCTGCTCGCCGGGGGCGACGCGGCGGTGGTGGACCGCAGCGATGGCCCGCGCCGCGCTCGCGAGCTGGTGCCGGCGAGCCTCGGGCCGCTCGCGGCCGGTGGCGCCGGTCCGGCCGGCGACGGCGTGGCCGAGGCCCGGGCAGCCGGCCTGGACCGCGACTCGGTGGTGGTGCTGGTGGGCGGCGCGCGGGGCATCACCTCCTGGTTCGCCCGCGCCCTCGCCTCGGCCGCCGGGTGCCGCATCGAGCTGGTCGGCCGGACCCCGCTGCCGGAGGGGCCGGCGGATCCGATGCTGGCGGCGGCCACGGACGAGGTTTCACTGCGGGCGGCGCTCGCGCGCCAGGGTGCCGGCTCGCCGGCCGAGATCGCCCGCAGGGCCCAGGCGATCCTGGCCGGCCGGGAGGTCGACGCCACCGTGCGGGAGCTCGGTGCGCTGGGGGCCAGGGTGCGCTACCACAGTGTCGACGTACGCGACGCGCAGGCGACCGGCCGGCTCATCGCGGCGATCCATGGCGAGTACGGCCGCGTCGACGGGCTGGTGTACGCCGCCGGGGTGATCGAGGACAAGCTGATCGCCGACAAGGACCCGCGGTCGTTCACCCGGGTCTTCGACACCAAGGTGCTGGGTGCCCAGGCGGTGCTGGACGCGTTGGACGGCCTGCGACTCGCCCCGAGGTTCGTGGTGTTCTTCGGCAGCGTCGCGGCGACGTACGGCAACCGCGGTCAGGCCGACTACGCGGCGGCCAACGACGCTCTGGAGGCGATCGGCACCCGCTGGGCGACCCGCTCCGGCAACCGGTGCCTGACCGTCCACTGGGGACCGTGGGCGCCGGCCGAGGGCCACAGCGGCATGGTCAGCGCGGAGCTGGGCCGCGAGTACGCCCGGCGCGGCATCGCGCTCATCGACCCCGAGGAGGGCGCGCTGAGCCTGCTGGGCGAGCTGGCCTGGGGCGATCCGGCGGTCACCTCCGTCGTCTACACCGCGTCGGGCTGGTGACCGCGTTGCACGCCGATCAGACGGCCATCGTGGGGATGGCGGCGCTGCTGCCCGGCGCGGGCGACCTGGACGGCTACTGGCGCAACCTGGTCGAGGGGGCCGACGCGATCAGCGAGATGCCGTCGAACCGGGTGGACCCGCAGTTCTACGACCCGGCGCAGGCGCACCGTCCGGACCGGCTGTACTGCCGGCGGGGCGGGTTCGTGGACGGCCTGGCCACCTTCGATCCGGTGCGGTTCGGCATCATGCCGGCGTCGATCTGCGACATCGAACCGGATCAGCTCATCACGCTGCGGGTGGCCGCGGCCGCCATCGACGACGCGGGTGGCGTGGACCGGCTGCCCGCCGGCGACCGGGTCGGGGTGATCCTCGGCCGGGGCGGTTTCCTCAGCCCGGGCCAGGTCCGCTACTACCAGCGGATCCGGATGTCCAACCAGGTGATCCAGGTGCTCGGCGAGCTGATCCCGGACCTGCCGGAAAGCCGGCTCGAGGCGATCCGGCAGCGGTTCGTCGAGCGGCTCGGCGAGCATCATCCGGAGGGCGCGATCGGGGTGGTGCCGAACCTGGCCGCCTCCCGGGTCGCCAACCGGCTCGACCTGCGCGGCCCCGCGTACACGGTGGACGCCGCCTGCGCCTCGTCGCTGGTCGCGGTGGACCAGGCGATCGCCGAACTCAACCGAGGGCGGCTCGACGTGGTGCTCGCCGGGGGCGTCCATCACGTGCACGACGTCGGCTTCTGGGCCGTCTTCAACCAGCTCGGCGCGCTGTCCCGGCGCGGCGAGATCCGGCCGTTCGACCGTGCGGCGGACGGGCTGCTGATCGGCGAGGGCACCGGCATCGTCGTACTCAAGCGGATGGCCGACGCGCTGCGCGACGGCGATCGGATCTACGCGGTGATCCGAGGCAGCGGGGTGTCCAGCGACGGTCGCGCCGCGAGCATGGTCAACCCGGCCGCCGCCGGGCAGGCACTGGCGATCCGCAGTGCCTGGGCGGCCGCCGGCCTCGACCCGGCCGCGCCGGACGCGCTGGGCATGCTGGAGGCGCACGGCACCGCCACGCCGACCGGTGACGCCGCCGAACTGGACACCCTCGCCGAGGTGTTCGGCCCGCACGCCGGAGGCCCGAAGCCGGTGATCGGCTCGGTCAAGTCGATGATCGGGCACGCCATGCCCGCGGCCGGCATCGCCGGGCTGATCAAGGCGGCCCTGGCCGTGTACCGCGGCGTGCTGCTGCCCACCCTGCACTGCGACGACCCGCGCCCGGAGCTGGCGCACACCCGCTTCGCCCCGATCGGCTCGGCCCGGCCGTGGGAGAGCGACGGGCCGCGCCGCGCCGGCGTCAACGCGTTCGGTTTCGGCGGCATCAACGCCCACGTGATCCTGGAGGAGACGCCGGACGCACTGGCGGCCCGCCGCGGCGGCACGGGCGCGGCCGGGCCGGTGACCGGGTCCGCGACGCCGCCCGCGGCGGAGGCGGCCGTGCGAGCCGGGGCGGCGCTCGGCGTCGAGCAGCCCGACGAGGTGCTGTGGCTGGCAGCGTCCGACCCGGCCGCGCTGGCCCGCCTGCTCGACACGGACGACAACACCCTGCGCACCCTTGGCGCCGCCAGGGCCCGGCAGGCCGGCGGCGCCCACGAACAGGGCGAGGACGAGCGCTGCCGGCTCGGCATCGTCGACCCCGACGCCAAGCGCCTCGCCACCGCCCGCCTCGCCGTCGCCAGGGGGCAGTCCTGGCGCGGCGCCCGCGACATCTGGTTCAGCCCGGCCCCGCTGCTCGGCGGCGAGGCCACGCCGGCCGGGGCCGGCCGGATCGCCTTCGTGTTCCCAGGCATCGAGGCGGAGTTCAGCCCGCGCACCGCGGACGTCGCGGCGCACTTCGGCCTGCCCGACCGGCAGTGGTCCGCCGCCGACCTGGGCCGCCACGGCGCCGGGCTGATCGAGCTGGGCAAGCTGCTCACCGACGCCCTGAGTCGCGTCGGGATCACCCCGGACGCGGTCGCCGGGTACAGCCTCGGCGAGTGGACTGCGGCGGTCACCGGCGGGCAGCTGAGCGCCTTCTCCGTTGACGAGGTCGTCGCCGAGCTCAACGCGGCGTCGGTCGAGGTGCCCGGCCACGCGTTCGCCGTCGTCGGCGCCGCCGCCCAGCGCATCGGCCCGTGGCTCGCGCGTTACCCGGGGGTGGTCCTGTCCCACGACAACGCGCCCGAGCAGTGCATCGTCAACGGACCCGAGAGCGACATCGACCGGCTTGTCGAGGCACTGCGCGGCAAGGGCCTCGTCTGCCAGAAGCTGCCGTTCCGCTCCGCCTTCCACACCCCGCTGTTCGCGTCCGGGCTGGAGTCGATCGGCGCCGCCCTACACCGCTGGGAGGTTCAAGCCCCGCGGGTACCGGTCTGGTCGACCACCCTCAAGGCACCGTTCCCCGGCGATCCGGCCGGCATCCGGGAGATCTCGGTGCGGCACATGCTCGAACCGGTCTGGTTCCGGGAGACCGTCCAGGCCATGTACGACGCCGGGTTCCGCGTGTTCCTGCAGGTCGGCGTCGGGCAGCTCGCCTCGGTCATCGACGACAACCTGCGCGAGCGCGACCACCTCGCCATGCCGGTGAACGTCGCCCACCGCAGCGGCCTGCACCAGCTGCGCCGCGTGGCCACCGCGCTGTGGGTCGAGGGCGCCGCGCCGGACCTGCGTGCCCTCGGCACGACCGGCACGGGCCACGCGCGAGCCGGTGCCCCCGCTGCCGCACGATCCGCCCGCCGCGGGCCGATCGTGCGGCTCGAGCTCGGCGTACCGCTGGTCCACCTCGGTGACGGAGCCGACGATCTGCTCGGCATGCCCGCACGCGCCGCCGAGCCGGCGATCGCCCGGGCCGCCGCGGCGGGCGGTGGATCGGACACGGTCGATGGCGTGCGGACGGCCGCCGTGGCGACGCACACCGCCGTGGCAACGCATGCCACCGTGGCGACGCAAGCCACCGTGCCGGCGCCGAGGTCGCCGGCCCTGGCGGCCTTGCACAAGCTCGCCGGGCAGTCCAGCGCCGCCGCGGAGCTCGCCTCGCTCCTGGGCGGCGCGACCGGCGGCGTGGTCGCGGGCGGCGCGGAATCCGGCGGCGGCACCGAGCCGACCCAGCCGACCCAGCCGACCCCGACGTCACCGCCGCCGGATGCCCACCGTACGGTCCTGCGGGTCGCCCTCGACACGATGCCGTACCTGCGCGACCACTGTTTCTTCGCCCAGCCCGACGACTGGCCCCATCCGGAAGATCGATGGCCCGTGGTGCCGGCCACCACCGTCATGCAGCACATGATGGATGCCGCCCAGCAGGCGGCCCCCGGCTCGCGAGTGCTCGCCGTGCGCGACGCGCGGTTCAACCGCTGGTGCGTCGCCGCGCCGCCACAGGACGTCGAGATCACCGTGAAACCCGCGGGACCCGGCCTGTTCTCGGTGGCCTTCGGTGGCTACGCCCGCTCCACGATCGAGGTGGGGCCCGACTACCCGGCCGAGCGTCCGCAGGTGTGGCGGCACGACCCGGCGACGGAGCGGCCCCCGCTGATCAGTGCCGAGCAGATGTACGCCGAGCGGTTCGTGTTCCACGGACCCCGGTTCCGGGGCGTGAGCGAGGTCCACGCCGTCGGCGACACGCACGTCCGTGGCGTCCTGACCGCTCTGCCCCAGCCCGGGGCCCTGCTCGACAACGCGTCCCAGCTCATGGGCAACTGGCTCTTCACGACGCAGCCGTACGGGGCGCTGCCGGTGGGGATCGGGCACGCACGGTTCTTCGGACCGTCACCGGCCCCGGGCACGGCGGTCGACTGCGTCGTGCGGGTGCGCTCGCTCGAGGCCGCGCAACTCGTCTTCGAATCGCAGCTCGCCGTCGACGGCGAGGTATGGGCGCAGCTCGAGGGGTGCGTCCACCGGCGGTTCTTCAGCCACCCCGAGATTCGGCCCGCCGAGCGCATCCCGCAGCGCCACCCGATGTCGCTGCGGCAGCCGGAGGGGTGGACCGTGGCGTTCGATCGCTGGCCCGACCTGGTCTCCCGCGGACTGGCCGCCCGCGGCATCCTCGGCGCCCGTGGCGTGGCCGAATACGAGCGGCAGCCGGCCAAGGCGCGCAAGCAGTGGCTGCTGGGCCGGATCGCGGTCAACGACGCCGTGCGCTCTCAACTGTGGGACGACGGCCACACCGACGTCTACCCGATCGAGCTGACGGTCAGCAACGACCCGAACGGGCGGCCCCGGGTGCACCCGCGCCCCGGCCGCGGCTATCGGGAGTGTGACGTCTCACTCGCCCACGTCGCCGACATCGCCGTCGCGATCGCCAAGCCCCGCACGCCCGGCGCACCGGCCGACGCCGCCGGCGTGGGCATCGACGTCACCGAGATCACCGACCATCCGGACAGCACGATCACGTTCGCGCTGTCCGACTCCGAACGGCGGCTGCTCGACTCGAAGGTGGCCACCGGCGAGGACCGGTGGCTGTGGTTCGCCCGCTTCTGGGCCGCGAAGGAGGCCGCCGCCAAGGCGGAGGGCAGCGGCCTGGCCGGCGACCCCCGGCGGTTCAAACTGGTGGCCGCCACCCCGGCCGCGCTGACCGTGGAGGTCGCCGGCCGTGTCTACCTGGTCGCCCACCGAGAAGTCGCCAACCCCGAGGGCCTGCCCCCACGGCGCTACGTCGTCGGCTGGACCTGGGGACCGCAGCCCGTCCATCCAACCGGCCGCCCGTAGCGGCACGTACAACGAGAAGGGACATGACATGCCTGCTGACCAAGCCGCGATCCTCGCCGAGGTCGCCGAGATGCTGCACGCGATCCGCGACCACGCCGGAGTCGACGGTGAGATCACGATGTCGACCAGGTTCGAGGACGACCTGGAGATGGAGAGCATCGACGTGGTCTCCCTCGCCGGCCGCCTGCAGGTCCGCTACGGCGACACGGTCAACTTCGCCCAGTTCATCGCCGGCCTCGACCTGGACTCGGTACGACATCTGAGGGTCGGTCAACTCGTCGACTACATCGCCGCCGCGCTCGACGAGGTGGGTACGCCGGCATGAGCGAGGTGCTGGCCAACGGCCTGTCCATCCACGTGGAGCAGCTCGCCCCGCCCGAACGCGCATCCGGCGTGCGCGGCATCGCCCCGACCGCCGTGCTGATCCACGGTTTGGCCCTGGACACGTTGGCCAGCTGGTACCTCACCCTGGCCACCCCGCTCGCCGCCGCCGGCCTCAACGTGGTCATGTACGACCTGCGCGGGCACGGACACACCGAACGCCCCCCGGAGGGCTACACGCTGGACGACTTCGTCGACGACCTGGAGGCGCTGCTGGCCGCGCTCGACATCACCGGCCCGGTCCTTCTGCTCGGCAACTCGTTCGGCGGCACGATCGCGTTCGGCTACGCGGCACGCCACCCCGAGCGGGTCGCGGCCATCGCCACCGTCGAGTCTGTGCCGCCCACCGCGACGTGGCTCGAGCGGATGCCCGGGTGGCTCGACAGGGCCGCCGCGTATCTGCCGGGCGGCCACGCGCTCGCCGAGGTCGATCCCGGACGAGGGGAGCGCACCGGCCGCCTGGCAAGGGCCGCTCGCGAGGTGCTCGCCTCCACGAGCCTCAGGCGCGACGTGCCGGCCAGCCGGCTGCCGGCCGAGGAGCGCATCGCCGCAATCGGGTGCCCGGTTCTGTGCGTGTACGGGGGCGAGTCGCGCGTGGGCGCGCTGGCCCCCGACGTGCGCCGGCTGCTGCCGCACGCGCGGATCGCCACCGTGCCCGGCCAGCGGCACACCGTCCTCGTCGACCGGCCGAACTCCATCCGCGACATCGTCATGCCCTGGCTGCACCAGGCGTGCGGCCTCCACTCCCACGATCGCCGACTGGCATACACCGATCAATAGGACTTGCGATGGACTCAGGAATCCAGGACCACGCCATCATCATCAACACCGGCCGGTGCGGATCGACGCTGCTGTCCGACCTGCTCGCCGAGCAGCCCGAGACCCTCTCGGTCCAGGAGTTCTTCGGGTGGGTGGCACCGCGGGCCGCCGGCCGGGAGGTGCTGACCGGCGCGGCGTACTGGTCGACATTGAGCAACCCCAGCGCCCACCTCGCCACGCTCTTCCGGGTCGGGCTCACGCCGCCCGAGGTGCGCTACCCGGTGAACGGCCGCTGGGCCGGCAACCTCACCGAACTGCCGCAGATCCTCGCGATCACGCTGCCGAAGATCTCGTCCGATCCCGACGGCCTCTTCGACACCCTCGCCGAGCTCGTGCCCGGGTTTCCGGCCCAGCCGCTGGCGCGGCACCACCGGATGCTCCTGGACCTGCTCACCTCGCTCACCGGCCGGCGGCGCTGGGTCGAGCGCTCCGGCGGTTCCAGCAACATCGCCCCGTACCTGCTGAAGAGTTTTCCCGACGCGAAGATCGTCTATCTGAAGCGCGACTGGATGGACACCGCGCGATCGATGAGCCGGCACTCCTGCTTCCAGCTCATGCAGCTGTGCGTGGAGTCCGTCGGCCGGTACGGGCTCGACCCGTTCAGGGTGGCCACCGGTCAGCGGGTGCCCGAAGAGGTGGAGCGCTACCTGCCCGGCCGGCTGACCGCCGAGATGCTTCGCGAGCGCGGAAACGACGTGCGGCGCTACCGGGGGCTGTGCGCGTTCCTCGCCAGCCAGGCCGAGCAGGCCATCGCCGACGCGCGGCCGCGGGAACTGCTGACCATGGCGTACGAGGACCTCGTGGACGACCCGCGCAAGCAGCTCGGGCGGCTGGGCGAGTTCCTGGGATTCGAGGACTGGCAGTCGTGGGCGCACCGCGTCGCCGGGTCGGTGCGGGCGCGCCCGAGAGAGCGCGAGGCGCCGGCCGTCACCGTGGCGCGTCCGGCCGGTGTGCCGCGCCGGCACGAGGACAGGAGCAGAACATGACCGGCTTCACCGACACGACGGATCTGGACTTCGCGGGCCGGGTCGCTCTGGTCACGGGGGCCGGCTCGGGCATCGGCGCGGCCTGCGCGTCGCTGCTGGCCGGTCGCGGTGCCAGCGTCCTGGTCGCCGACCTCGACCTCGACGCGGCGACCCGCGTCGCCGAGGCCATCGGCAAGGCGGCCCTGCCCCACCGGGTGGACGTGTCCGACCCGCGGGCGTGTGAGGCGATGGTCGCCGAAGCGGTGGAGTCCTTCGGCCGTCTCGACGTGGCCGTGAACAACGCCGGCATCGGCGGGCCGCGGGCGCTCACCGGCGAATATCCGCTCGACGGCTGGGACCGCGTGATCGCGGTCAACCTCAGCGGGGTGTTCTACTCGATGCGGGCGGAGATCCCGGCCATGCTGCACAACGGCCGCGGTTCGATCGTCAACATGGCCTCGATCATGGGATCGGTCGGCTTCGCACGGTCGGTGGCGTACGTGTCGGCGAAGCACGGCGTGGTCGGTATGACCAAGAGCGCCGCCCTGGAGTACGCCAGGCAGGCGATCCGGGTCAACAGCGTCGGACCGGGCTTCATCCAGACGCCGTTGCTGGCCGAAGAGGGCGCCTCCGGCGTCGCCTTCCTGCACCCCACCTGCCGGCTGGGCCGGCCCGAAGAGGTCGCCGAGCTGGTCGCGTTCCTCGCCTCCGATCGCGCGTCCAACACCACCGGTTCGTATTTCGCCACCGACGGCGGCTTCACGGCGCAGTAGGAGGTGAGCGTGCCGGCGAATCACCCCGACCTGGTCGTGTCCGATCGACCGTCGGTGAAGGCGGCGCTGGTGCGGGCGATGCTGCGGCGGGCGGCGCCGGGGCTTGCGGGCACGGTGGCGCAACGGCGGGCCGCCTACGACAGGGCGGCCGAGGCGTTCGCGGCGGCGCCGGCCGAAGCGGAGACGTCCCCGGTCGGGGCGGCGCCAGGGACCTGGATCCGTCCTCCCGCCGCGGGCCGGCCCGTTCTGCTCTATCTGCACGGCGGCTTCTACTGCATCGGTTCGGCCCGGTCACACCTGCACCTCGCGGGCCTGCTGGCGGACCTCGCCGGGGCCGCCTGCCTGGTCCTGGACTACCGCAGAGGACCCGAGCACCCGTTCCCCGCCGCCGTCGACGACGCCCTCGCCGCGATGGAGACGATCCGTGCCGTCGCGCCGCTCAGCCCGGTCGTCATCGCCGGGGACTCGGCGGGCGGGGGCCTGGCCGTGTCGGTGGCGACGCGCCTGCGCGACGACGGGGCCCGCGCACCCGACCTGCTCGTCCTGCTCTCACCCTGGGCCGACCTGACCTGCTCCTCGCGCAGCCACCGGGAGCTGGCGTCGGCGGACCCGGTGCTGGCCACCGAGGATCTCCTGGCGATGGCCGCGCGGTACGCCGGCGGCGCCGATCCCCGGCGGCCGGAACTCTCGCCCGTCTTCGGCGATCTCGCCGGCCTGCCGCCGGTGCTGGTCCAGGTCGGCGGCCAGGAGGTGCTGCTCGACGACGCGCTGATGCTCGTCGAGGGCATCCGGGCCGCCGGCGGGCGCGCCATCCTGCACCACTGGCCGCACATGTTCCACGCCTGGCAGTGGTACCACCCCGTCCTGCCGGAGGGGGTCCGGGCGCTGCACGACGCCGGGCAGGTCATCCGTGCCGTCACGGCAGGTGCCGGGCCGCCTACCGAAGGTGCAGATACTCCGCCGGATCGAACCGACGGGTGCGCCGCCAGTACTCCTGCGCCGGGAACGGCCAGTTCTGCGCCGAACGGCCCGCCCGGTTGATGAACCAGCCGCCGACCTTCGAGAAGCCCCAGGCGCGCTCCGCGTTGGCCGCGTCGAGCTCTACGTTGAAGGCGTCGCAGATCTCGCGGCGCACCTCGACCGCCCGGTGCGGTGCGCCGAGCAGGTGCCGGATCGCGTCGAGCAGGTAGGTGACGCCGCACTCGGACATGTAGATGATGCTGCCGCCGTGCCCGGCGAGGTTGGTGTTCGGTCCGTAGAGGCAGAACAGGTTGGGGAACCCGGGCACGGTCAGGCCGAGGTACGCGCGGGCGTCGCCGTTCCACGACCGGTGCAGGTCGACGCCGCCGCGGCCGGTGACCGTCATCGGGGCGAGGAACTGCGACGCGGCGAAGCCGGTACCGTAGACGATCACGTCGGCGGGATGCTCGGCGCCGTCCTGGGTCCGGATCCCCTTCGGCGTGATCCGCTCGATCCGCTCGCTCACCAGCCGGACGTTCTCGCGCTTGAGCGTGGCGATCCAGCTGCCGTTGTCGCGCAGGACCCGCTTGGCGCCGACGGGGTAGGCGGGTATCACGAACGGCTCCAGGTCGGGGCGCCCGGCGAGCTGGCCCCGCATGTGGCCGGTCAGCGTCGCGCGCAGGACCTCGTTGACCGCCGAGATCGCCCGCTCCGTCGGCGGGTGGTCCCGGTCGACGACCCAGCCATCGAGCACGCGGTGCAGTCCCGGTGCCAGCAGCCAGAAGCGCTGCCAGGCGGCGTAGTACGGCAGATGCTCGTGCAGCCAGCGCAGCCCGTCGGCGACCGGCTGGTGGTAGTTCGGCGTGGGGCGCAGCCACGGCGGCGTGCGCTGGAAGATGCGCAGCTCGCCCGCCGTCTTCGCGATGTGCGGGATGAACTGGACGGCACTCGCGCCGGTGCCGACGACCGCGACCCGCCGCCCGGCGAGCTCGACCGAGTGGTCCCAGCGTGCGGAATGAAACGCCGGGCCGGCGAACTCGTCGCGGCCCGGGATGTCGGGCACGAGCGGCCGGTTGAGCTGCCCGACGGCGGCGACCAGCACGGTGCTGGTGGCCGTGCGCTCACCGTCGGGCGTGTCCAGGGTCAGCCGCCATCGGCCCGCCGGCTCGTCCCAGGCGGCGGCGCGCACCCCGGTGTCGAAGCGGATGTGCTCGTACAGGCCGTGCTGCTTGGCGAAGTCCGTGAAGTACTGCCGCAGACCATCCTGGGTGCTGAAGTGCTGCGGCCAGTCCGTGCGCTGCGCGAACGAGTAGCTGTACAGGTGGCTGGCCACGTCGACCCGGCATCCCGGGTATGTGTTCTCCAGCCACGTGCCGCCGACGTCGCCGTTCTTCTCGTAGACGACGACCGGCACGCCGGCCTGCTTCAGCCGGTGCGCGGCGAGCAGTCCGCTCATGCCGGCACCGATGACGGCCACCTCGACGTCCCGCGCGCCGGGCAGGTCGTAGCGGTTCCAGCCGGGTGCCTTGGCATCCGCGCCGGACGGCACGATCTCCTCGGCCAGCAGCGGTACCAGGTCCGCGGTGTCCATGCCCAGCGCCCAGCTGGTGATCCGGTGCAGGGTCCGCGCGTCCAGTGGCGGCACCGGCGCCCCTTCGCGCAACCGCGCCAGCACGCCGGCCGCGAGCGTCCGGGCCTCTTCGCGTTGCCCGGCGGTCAGCCCGCCCTGCGGCAGGAACAGCCAGCCGTCGGTGCGCAGGTCGTCGCGCAGGATCGAGGTGTCGCCGGTCAGGTGCGCCACCGTCATCAGCAGGGCGGGCACCTCGGCATCGCGAAGGTGGCGGCGCAGTTGCGCGTCATCGACATTGATCTTCATGGCAGCTCCGGTCGGGATCATCTCGATCGCCCGTGCAGAGCGAGCGGAAGACGCGGCCGTAGTCGGCCGACCCAGCACCGTCGGGGCGCGAACCGAGCTGCTGCACTCTCATTCGGCAGCATTGCTGGCAAAGCGCTTGCGACCTCGGTGCGCGCCGAGCGTAACACGCTGATTACGGCGGCTGCGGGCAAAGACCCCGACCGTCGACCGATCGCGCCGCGGTCAGGACGGCGTCACGAAGGTCTTGAACGTGGTGCGCTTGCGCAGCTCGAAGCCGATCGACTCGTACAGGCGGATCGCGTTCGTGTTGGCGGCCGAGGCGTGCAGGAACGCCTGCTCGCCCCGCGCGCGGATGCCCGCCGCGACCGCGCGGACCAGGCGGGTCGCCAGGCCCCGGCCGCGCAACGCCGGGTCCGTGCACACCGCGCTGATCTCGGTCCAGCCCGGCGGGTGCAGGCGTTCGCCCGCCATCGCGACGAGCGCGCCCTCGTGGCGCAGGCCGAGGTATGTGCCGAGCTCGATGGTGCGCGGCAGGAACGGGCCCGGCTGGGTGCGCGCCACCAGGTCGAGCATCTCGGGCACGTCGGCGGGAGTGAGCACGACCGCGTCCGGGTCCGGGGCGGCCTCCAGGGCCACGTCGACGAGCTGGACGCCGCCGAGCTCGCGCAGCACGGTCCAGTCCGGCGGGGGCGGCGGGGTGTCGCCGGTGAGTGACACCTCCACGCCCGGGCCGGCCAGCTTGGCCAGGTCGGGCCACGCCTCCGGGCCGGCGTCAGGGGCCAGGGCGTAGAACGGCGCCACGTCGGTGCGGAAGCGGGCCGCCTTGCCGATGACCTCGGCGAAGCGGCGATGCGAGCCGTGCAGCGCGGCCCAGACCGGCGTGTCGAGGACGTCGCTCGTCGGGTGCCGGTCGGCGAACCGGTCGGGTCGATCCTGGCCTGCGTCGGCGCTCGGTCGCTGAGGGTTCATGGTGCCAGGATCCTGCCATAGTCGTCGGGGCCGGAGGAGCCCGTTCGGCGCTGCCGCAGGACAGCGTCGACGGCTCGGCCGGGTCAGGTCAGGCGTGACCGCGGGCGCCGGCACCGGAAAGGTCCAGCGACGGCAGGGCCGCCAGCAACTGCCTCGTGTACTCGTGCGACGGGGCGCTGAACACCGCGTTCACCGAACCCTCCTCGACGACCCGCCCGTCCTTCATGACGAGCACCCGGTCCGCCAGATGGTGCACTACGCCCAGGTCGTGGGAGATGAACAGCAGCGCGGTGCCGTCCGCGGCCTGCAGCTCGGCGAGTAGGTCGAGCACCTGCGCCTGGATCGACACGTCCAGCGCCGACACCGGCTCGTCGCAGACGAGCACGTCCGGGCGCGGTCCGACGGCCCGGGCGATCGCGACCCGCTGCCGTTGCCCGCCCGACAGCGCGCGTGGCCGCCGCCGCAGGTGCTGCGCGCCGAGCCCGACCCGTTCGAGGAGCTCGACCACCCGGTCCCGGCGGGCCCGGCCGCGCTCCAGGAGCGGTTCGGCGACGATCTCCTCCACGGTGTACCGCGGGTCGAACGAGCTCAGCGGGTCCTGCGAGACGACCTGCAGCCGCCGGCGGCGCGGGCGGCGGCGGCGCTCCGGGATCCCGCTCCAGTCCTCGCCCCCGAGCCGGACCCGGCCCGCCGACGGCTCCAGCAGCCCCAGCGCGATGCGGGCGAGGGTCGTCTTGCCCGACCCGGACTCGCCGACGATCCCGAGCGTCTCGCCGCGGCGCAGCGAGAAGCTGACGTCGTCGACGGCGTGCCGCGCGCCGAAGCGCCGGTGCACGCCGGAGGCGGACAGCACCTCCTCGCCGGGCTCGGGCCGCGGCGGCAGCGGTTCCCGGCCGGGGGAGGACAGCCGCCGCCCACGGGAGGCGGCGTCCGGCACGGCCGCGAGGAGCAACCGGGTGTACTCGTGCTCCGGCGCGGTGAGCACCCGCTCGGTCGGCCCCTGCTCGACGACGCGCCCGTCGCGCATGACCACGACCCGGTCGGCGATGCCGGCGACGACGGCGAGGTCGTGGCTGACGAGCAGCAGCGCCCGCCCCTCGGCCCGGCGCCGGGCGAGCAGCCGCAGCAGCTGGGCCTGCACGGTCACGTCGAGGGCGGTGGTCGGCTCGTCGGCGATGAGCAGCGGCGGGTCGGCGGCGATCGCCGAGGCGATGAGCGCGCGCTGGCGCAGGCCGCCGGACAGCTCGTGCGGGTATGAACCGGCCCGGTCCGCCGGCACGGTCACCGACTCCAGCAGCGCCCCGATCCGGGCCGGGCGCTCGGCGGCGGTGCCGACCCGGTGCGTGCGCAGGGCCTCGCCGATCTCCCGGCCGACGGTGTTGAGCGGGTCGAGCGAGACGAGCGCGTCCTGCAGCACGAGTCCGGCGAGGCGCCCGCGCAGCCGCCGCCAGTCCCGGTCGGTGTAGCCGGTCGTGTCCCGGCCGGCGACGGTGAGGCCGGCGTGGCGTACCGTCGCGGTGTCCCCGGCTAGGCCGACGAGGGAGCGAGCGGTCACGCTCTTGCCCGAGCCGGACTCGCCGACGATGGCCACGCACTCGCCGGGTGCGATGGTGAGGCTGACGCCACGCACGGCGTGCACGGGGCCGGGGAAGGTGACGTGCAGGTCGGTCACCGAGACCAGCGGTTCTGCTGCGGACATTCAGCGCCTGCCTTCGAAGCGTGCCTGCAGCCGGCGGCCGACGGCGGTGAGTGAGACGACGGTGGCGGTCAGCGCGAGGCCGGGCAGGATCGCCGACCACCACGCGACCCGCAGGTAGTTGCGGCTCTCCGCGAGCATCGCGCCCCACTCCGGCGACGGCGGCTGCGGGCCCATGCCGAGGAAGCTCAGCGAGGCCGCGTTGACGATCGCGCTGCCGAGGCCGATGGTGGCCAGGATCGGCAGCGGGCCGAGCACGTTGGGCAGGATGTGCCGCCAGGCGAGGCGGGCGCGGGACAGCCCGAACGTCGTGGCCTGCTCGACGTAGCCGGCCCGGCGCACCAGCAGCGTCTGTGCGCGCACGATGCGCCCGTAGCGCGGCGCGAACGCGAGCGCGATGGCCAGGATCAGGCTGGGCGTGCCGGGCTCGGTGAAGGCGATGAACAGCAGCGCCAGCAGCACCTCCGGGAATGCCGACAGCACGTCGAGCGCCCGGCTCAGCAACTCGTCCACGACCCGTGGGGAGAGCCCCGCGAGCAGTCCGACGACGCCGCCGGCGACGACCGACAGCGCGGTGGCGGCCAGGCCGATGCTCAGCGAGTACCGAGCGCCGTAGATGACCCGGGTGAACACGTCGCGGCCGAGCTGGTCGGTGCCGAACCAGTGCGCGGCGCTCGGCGCCCGCAGCGCGGACATCGGGTCGGCGGCGAGCGGGTCGGTGCCGGTCAGCAGCGCGGGCGCGACCACCGCGACGGCGACGAGCACGAGGAACGCGGCCGGCGCGACGAGGGAGGGCAGCCGCCATCCGGCGCGAACGCCCACCGTGGACGGTACGGGCAGCGAGACGTCCACGGTGGTCAGCCTTTCCGCAGCCGCGGGTCGATCAGGAGGTACGCCAGGTCGGCGAGCGTGCTGAGCAGCACATAGATCGCGGCGGCGAGCATCACCACGGCCAGCACGACCGGGATGTCCTTGGTGCCGACCGCTTCGGTGGCGACCTGGCCGAGGCCGGGCCGGCCGAACACGATCTCGACCACGACCGCGGCGCTGAGCATGAAGCCGATCAGCGTGCCGCCGAGCGTGACCGCGGGCAGTAGCGCGTGGCGCAGCGCGTGCCGCCACAGCAGGGCGAGCCGGGTCAGGCCGCGGGCCCGGGCGGTCAGTGCGAACGGCTCCTCCAGGGCCCGCTCGAGCCCCTCCCGGATCACCTGGCTCAGCAGCGCGCCGAGCGGCAGGGCCAGCGCCAGCGCGGGCAGCACCAGCGCCGAGGCGTCACGGTCGCCGGAGACCGGGAACCAGCCGAGCTGGAACGAGAAGACGCTGAGCAGCAGGATGCCGACGAGGAAGCTCGGCGCCGAGACGAGCGAGAGCTCCAGGACCGAGACCAGGCCGCGGATCCAGCGCGCCCGGCCGGTGGTGAGGATCGCCAGCCCGAGCGCGATGACGACGGTGAACACGCTGGCCAGCAGGGTCAGCTTCACCGTCGGCCAGATCTGCCCGCCGATGATGTCGATCACCGGGCGCTGCAGCACGTAAGAGCGGCCGAAGTCGCCGTGCAGCAGCCGGGCGAGGTAGGTCACGTACTGCACCAGGGCCGGGCGGTCCAGGCCGAGGTCGGCGGCGATCTGCGCCCGGATGGCCGGGGTGTCCGGACCGTCGCCGACGATCGTGTCGATGGTGGAGCCGGGCGCCAGATGCAGCGCGAGGTAGGCCGCAGTGGCGGCGGCCCACAGGACCGCCGCCGCGCTGGCCAATCTCCGCAGGATCGGCTTGAGCATCGCTATGCGCCGATCCAGACGTTGTACGCGCTGGCCGGCACCCCGGCGGTCGGCTCGAAGCCGAGCCCGCCGACCTTCTTCTGCGCCGCGATCTGGTCGGCCGGCGCGTACAGCGGCAGCAGCGTCGAGTTGTCGGCGACGGTCAGCTGCTGCAGCTTCAGGTAGATCTCCTTGCGCTTGGCCGTGTCCGCGGTCGCACTGCCCTGGGCGACGAGCTGGTCGATCTCCGGGGAGTTGTACCCGTGCCGGTTGATCGGCGCGCCCTTGGGCAGCAGCAGGCTCAGCGCGGCACCGGCGTCGGTGTCGGCGCGGGAGTTGTCGAACACCTCGTACTCGTTCTTGGCCAGCGCGTCGGTCGCGGTGCCCGCGTCGACGATCTTGACCTGCAGGTCGATGCCGGCCGACTGCTTCACCGCGGCCTGCACGGCCTGGGCCAGGATGTCGCGCTTGTCGCGCACATACGGCGCGGAGAGCACGATGCGAACGGTGAGCCGCTTGCCGTCGCGGGTGCGGAAGCCCTCGGCGTCCTTGGTGGACCAGCCGGCCTGGTCGAGCAGCGAGTTGGCCTCGGTCGCGTTGTTGCCGTAGGTCTTCTCCAGCGAGGCGTCGTAGAACGGCCCGGACGGGCTGAGGATGCTCCAGGCCCGCGTGGCGGTGCCGCGGTAGACGCCCTGCAGCAGCGCGTCGACGTCGACGGCGTCGCGGAAGGCCTTGCGCACCCGGATGTCGTCGAACGGCGCCTTCGTCTGGTTGAAGTAGTAGATGTACGCGGTGCCGCTGTTCAGCGACCGGCTGAAGGCGAGGTTGGGGTCGGCCTTGACCAGCTCCTGCTCGGTCGCCGGCACGCCCTCGACCACGTCCACCTGGCCGGAGGTCAGCGCCCCGACGCGGACCGAGGACTCCTTGAGGAAGCGGTACGTGACCTCGTCGAGGTACGCGGGGCCCTGGTGCCCGGCGTTGGCCGGCGCCCACTTGTAGTTCGGGTTGCGCTTGTAGTGCACCTCCTGGCCCTTGGTGTAGCGGTCCAGGATGAACGGCCCGGTGCCGACCACGTCCGGCCCGCCGGCCTTGAGGTCGGGGCTCTTGAGCGACTTCGGGGAGATCTGGGCGCCCTGCGGGGCGGCGAAGAAGTCGAGGATGAGCACGTCGGGCTGCTTGAGGTGCACGTCGAGCGTGGTGGCGTCCACGACCGTGGCGTCCTTGTAGTTCCTCAGCTGGGAGCCCAGCACCGACGGGGCGTAGCCGGGCACCTGCAGCTGATCGAGGTTGGCCTTCACCGCGGCGGCGTCGAACTTCTCGCCGTCGTGGAAGGTCACGTCGTCGCGGAGCTTGAAGGTGTACGTCAGGCCGTCGGCGGAGACGCTGTAGGACTTGGCCAGCCAGGGTATGTAGCCGCCCTTGTCGTCATGGGTGAGCAGCCCCTCGAAGCTGTTCCACACCAGCAGGCGGGCCTTGGCCTGAGCGTACTGGTGCGGGTTGAAGGTGATCGGCTCGGTCTCGATGCCCCAGGTGAGCTTGCCGCCCTGGACCGGCGCGCCGGACCCGGCGTCGGGATCGGCGGTCGCGCCCTGGCAGCCGGCGAGGAGTAAGCCGGCCGCGGCGAGGCCGGCAAGAAATCTGCGCATGGAGAAGCCCCAATGAAAGGAGGAATTGGAAGATGCGCCGGTATCGAAGCGACCGGCGTCACCGCCAGTGCAGCAGCGGGCCGCCGCGGGTGTCAACCAAGCGAGGTTTGCGTCACGAACCCCTGGCATAATTCATAGCTTGCACGTAGGATTAGTCGGCTTCATCGCTCCGGAGCGCAGAGGATTGGCATGACTGAAGGACTGCACCTGGCTGTGGCGCTGGACGACGCCGGCTGGCACCCGGGCGCCTGGCGCGAGCCCGGCGCCCGTCCAGCCGAGTTGCTCACCGCCGGGTACTGGACGGACCTGGTCCGGCACGCCGAGCGCGGCCGGCTGGACTTCGTGACCATCGAGGACCGTGGCGCCAGTGCGCCCGGCGGGCCGCCGGACGACGAGCGCACCGACCTTGTCCGCGGCCGGCTCGACGCGCTGCTGATCGCGGCCCGGGTCGCGCCGCTGACCTCGCACATCGGCCTGGTGCCGAGCGTGGTCACCACCCACACCGAGCCGTTCCACGTCTCCACCCAGCTCGCCACCCTCGACTACGTCAGCCGGGGCCGAGCCGGATGGCGGGTGCAGATCGCACGGGACGCCGGGCGCGACGTCGACGACCTGGTCGCCGAGGCCGCCGACCACGTCGAGGTGGTGCGCCGGCTCTGGGACAGCTGGGAGGACGGTGCCGAGATCCGCGACGTGGCCACCGGCCGGTTCGTCGACCGCGAACGGTTGCACTACGTGGACTTCGCCGGGCGCCACTTCAGCGTCAAGGGCCCGTCGATCACCCCGCGGCCGCCGCAGGGACAGCCGATCGTCGCCGCGCTCGCCCACGGCCGGCACGTGTACGAGTTCGCCGCGGCCGGCGCCGACGTCGTCTTCGTGACCCCGACCGGTCCGGACTCGGCGCGGGCGATCGCCGCCGAGGTCCGCGCGCTGACCGACCGCCCCGTGAAGATCTTCGCCGACCTGATCGTTTACCTCGGCCGGCGCCCGGACGGGGAACTGCCCGAGAGCGACGCGCACACGTTCGAGGGCACGCCGGGCGACCTCGCCGACCTGCTCGCCGAGTGGCACGCGGCCGGCCTCGACGGCTTCCGGCTGCGCCCCGGCGTCCTGCCGGCCGACCTGCTGTCCATCGTGGACGATGTGGTGCCGGCGCTGCGCGAGCGGGGCCTCTTCCGCACCGAGTACGAGGCCGGCACGCTGCGCGGGCACCTCGGCCTCGAGCGCCCGGCCAGCCGGTACGCCGCGTCCGGTCCGGTCCGCTCGGCGGGGGTGGCCGCATGACGAAGCGACAGGTCATCCTCGCCGCCCACTTCCCGGGCGTGAACAACACGACCGTCTGGAGCGACCCCGCCGCCGGCAGCCAGATCGAGTTCTCCTCCTTCGAGCACCTCGCCCGCACCGCCGAGCGCGGCCGGTTCGACTTCTTCTTCCTCGCCGAGGGGCTGCGCCTGCGCGAGCAGCGCGGCCGCATTCACGACCTCGACGTCGTCGGGCGCCCCGACTCGCTGACGGTGCTCGGCGCCCTCGCCGCGGTCACCACCCACCTCGGGCTCACCGCGACCGTCAACGCCACCTTCAACGAGCCGCTCGACCTGGCCCGGCGGCTGGCCACCCTCGACCACCTCTCCGGCGGCCGCGCCGGCTGGAACGTCGTCACGTCCTCCGACGCGTTCACCGGCGCGAACTTCCGCCGCGGCGGCTACCTCGACCGCGCGGATCGCTACACCCGCGCGGCCGAGGTGCTGCAGACCGCCCGCGAGCTGTGGGACACCTGGCCGGCCGGTGAGCCCGTCGCCGACGCGGCCACGGGCGTCTTCACCCGCACCGCCGACCCTGGCGCGTTCGTCCACAAGGGACGGCACATCGACATCGCCGGCTCGTTCGGGGTGCCGCGCAGCCCGCAGGGGCGGCCGCTGATCATCCAGGCCGGGGACTCCGACGCCGGCCGGGACTTCGCCGCCGCCGACGCCGACGCGATCTTCTCCCGGCACGGCACCATCGAGGCCGGCAAGGCGTTCTACGACGACGTGAAGGGCCGCATGGCGCGCTACGGCCGCCGCCCCGAGCAGCTGAAGATCCTGCCGGCCGCCACCTTCGCCCTCGGCGACACCGAGGACGAGGCCCGCGAGCGGGCGCACCACGTCCGCCGCCAGCAGGTCAGCCCGCAGACCGCGATCCTGCTGCTGGAACAGCTGTGGAACAAGGACCTCAGCGACTTCGACCCGGAGGGGCCGCTGCCGGCGTTCGACCCGGTCCTCGATGCCGACTCCATCATCAAGGGCCGCACCCGCTTGTTCGACGACCCGCTCGCCACCGCCAACGAGTGGCGCGCCCTCGCGCAGGAGAAGGGCCTCGGCATCCGCGACCTCATCATCGAGGTCACCGGCCGGCAGACCTTCATCGGCACCCCGGCGTCGGTCGCCGCGACCATCGACGACTCCGTGCAGCAGGGCGCCGCGGACGGGTTCATCCTCGTGCCGCACATCGTCCCGGGCGGCCTCGACGAGTTCGTCGACACCGTCGTGCCGCTGTTGCAGGAGCGTGGCGTGCTGCGCACCGAGTACACGACCACCACCCTGCGCGGGCACCTCGGGCTCGACCATGACTGATCCCGTCTTCCACTGGTTCCTGCCCACCGGCGGCGACGACCGGGCCGTGGGCGCGGGCAGCCACGGCGGCATCATCGGCGCGCGGGACGTCACGCTGCCGCACTCGGCCACGCACCGGGAGCCGAGCCTGGAGTACCTCGGCGACATCGTCCGCGCCGCCGACCGGCTCGGCTACGCCGGGGTGCTGACCCCCACCGGCGTGCACTGCGAGGACGCCTGGCTCACCACGGCCGCGCTCATCGCGCAGACGCGGCGCCTGAAGTTCCTCGTCGCGTTCCGGCCCGGTCTCATCGCCCCGGTGCTCGCCGCGCAGATGGCCGCCACGTTCCAGCGACTGTCCGCCGGCCGGCTGCTGCTCAACGTCGTCATCGGCTCCAGCGCGGCAGAGCAGCGCGGCTACGGCGACCTCCTCGACCACGACGCCCGCTACGAGCGGGCCGGCGAGTTCCTCGACGTGGTCCGCGCCGCGTGGCGCGGCGAGCGCTTCGATCACACCGGTCCGCACTACACGGTCGAGGGCGGCCTGCTGCGCGAGCCGCCGCAGATCATCCCGACCGTGTACCTCGGGGGCTCCTCGCCCGCCGCGGTGCGTCTCGCCGCACGGCACGCCGACGTGTACCTCACCTGGGGCGAACCGGTCGAGCAGGTGGCCGAGAAGATCGCCAAGGTGCGCGCCGAGGCCGACGCCCACGGGCGTTCGCTCCGCTTCGGCATCCGGTTGCACGTCATCACCCGCGACACGGCCGACCGCGCCTGGGACGACGCCGAGCGGCTCATCGCGGGCCTGGACGACGAGACGGTACGGCAGCGCCAGGAGAGCCTGCGGGCGCTCGAGTCCGAGGGCCAGCGGCGCATGCTCGACCTGCACGGCGGCTCCCGCGACCGCCTCGTCGTCGCGCCCAACCTGTGGGCCGGCATCGGCCTCGTGCGCGGCGGCGCCGGCACGGCCCTCGTCGGCAGTCACACGGAGGTGGCCGCGCGCATCGAGGAGTATCGCGCGGCCGGCATCTCCGAGTTCATCCTGTCCGGCTATCCGCATCTAGAAGAGGCTTACGCCTTCGCTGAAGGCGTCCTGGGGAGGCCCTCATGACCGCAGTTCCACTGTCCATCCTGGACCTAGCACCGGTCCCGTCCGGCAGCGACGCCGGCGGCGCGCTGCGCAACAGCATCGACCTCGCCCGGCGCGCGGAGTCGTTCGGCTACCACCGGTACTGGGTCGCCGAGCACCACTTCACCGACGGCGTTGCCAGCGCCGCTCCGGCCGTGCTCATCGGCCTCATCGCCGCGGCCACGGACCGGATCCGGGTCGGCTCCGGCGCCGTGCAGGTCGGCCACCAGACCGCGCTGTCCATCGTGGAGAGCTTCGGCCTGCTCGACGCCGTGTTCCCGGGCCGGCTGGACCTTGGCCTCGGCCGCTCGGGCCAGCGCCGCTCGGAGGCGCTGGCGGCCATCGCCGCGCCCCGCCCGGCCCCGCGCACCGAGTCCCAGGTCGTCGACGGCCTGCTCATCCCGCCCCCGTTCGACTACACCGCGATCGCCGCGTCTCCGCGCTGGGCGGTCCACGCCGGCCTGCAGCAGCAGCCCGGCGCGCAGTCCCCGGACTTCGCCGAGGTCGTCGACGACATCCGCGCGCTGATCGCCGGCACCTACGCCCGTGACGGCATCGACGTGCACGTCACCCCCGGCGAGGGCGCGAAGACGGAGCTGTGGATCCTGGGCAGCAGCGCCGGGCAGAGCGCGCAGGTGGCGGGGGAGCGGGGCCTGCCGTTCGCCGCCAACTACCACGTCTCCCCGGCCACCATCCTGGAGGCGGTGGGCCACTACCGTTCGGCGTTCCGCCCGTCGGAGGTCCTCGACCGCCCCTACGTCCTCGTCTCCGCCGACGTCGTGGTCGCCCCGACGACGAGCGAGGCGCGAGAGCTCGCCACCCCGTACGGCCACTGGGTGCACAGCATCCGCTCGGGCCGCGGCGCGATCCCGTTCCCGACCCCGGCCGAGGCGCGGGCCACGCCGCTCACCGCGGAGCAGCAGGCGCAGGTCCAGGATCGCCTGGACACCCAGTTCGTCGGCACCCCGGCGGAGGTGGCGGAGCACCTTTCGATCCTGCGCGCCGCGACCGACGCCGATGAGCTGCTGGTCACGACCATCACCCACGACCACGCGGACCGGGTCCGCTCCTTCGAACTGCTGGCGCGTCACTGGTTCGCCTGACGAGCGCCTGCCACTCGCCGCCCCGGCGCGCCGCTTCTCGCGTCGCGCCGGGGCAGCGCGGGACTCAGCGCCATCGAGCGCGCCGGTGATCAGGAGTTGCGCACCTGGGTGGCGCACGCCGACGCCACGCCGGTCCACTCGCTGCCCAGCACCGAGGTCGAGGCGGACGCCAGCGGCATGTTCTTGCGCACCACCTCGCCGAAGAAGTCCAGCATCTTCGGCTCGCCGAACTTCTTCGACAGGCAGGTCACGGCGATCAGCGCGATGCCGTAGCGCGCGTCGATCTCCTCGCCCGAGGCCGTCGTCGGCGGCGGGCCGAGCGTGATCGAGCCGTTCCAGCCCTTCTTCACGAACCGGCGCACGCCCGGCAGCCGGCCGCGCATCGCCGTGCCGTCGCGGTCGGAGATGTAGTCGGCGATGCCCTCGACGAGCCACCAGTCATCGGCGGTGCCGTAGTCCTCGCCCACCGTCACCACGTGGCCGAACTCGTGCGCCAGCAGGATCTGCAGCCACTGCTGGGTGGAGTCGGCGGCCTGCATGACGATGCCGCGCGGGCCGGTGGAGTAGCCGTCGTACGACGCCGCGATGTCGCCGTTGTCCCACCACGTCTTCCACTCGCTCTCGCCGGCGACGTAGACGATGTACCACTTCGGCGGCGGGTCCCAGCGCGCGTAGCGGTCGGCCACGTCCGCGGCCGCGTCGGCCTTGGCCAGCACCCGTTGCAGCTTGCCCGCGTTGGCCGCCGCCCCGGCGACGATGACCCGCCGTCCGGTGAGCGCCTGCAGCGCGGAGGCGTCCCAGGGCTCGGAGCTCTTCTCGTACTTCGCGATCGACGCCTGGTCCCCGGTGACCGTCCACGAGGTCTGCACGACCTGCGGGAACAGCTGGGTGCAGCCCTTGCCGAAGCAGTAGTCGTAGCGCACGAGCACCGACCAGGTGCCGTCGGTGGTCTGCGCGGGCTTGTCCACGAGGGTCGGCTTCCAGGTCTGCACGCCCATCGCGCGCAGCGAGCCGAACCGCCGGGTGAACCCGTCCCGCAGCCCGCCGCCGACCCCGGTGAGGTAGCCGTCACGGTCGCCCGCGAGCAGCGCCGTGGACTGCTTGGACAGCGTCGCAAGGATCTTGTCGGAGACGGTGCCCTCGCCCTTGGCCCCGGGCACGGTGCCGGCCGCCGCCCCGGACCGGCCCGGCAGCGCGTGACCCGGGCCGGTGAAGGTGTGCTGGCCGGCGGGCCCCGCGGAGGCGATCCACACGGCGAGGGAGAGGACGAGCACGACTGCGGCGACGACCCCGGTCGCGACCAGCCCGCCCCGGCGCGGCCTCGGCGGCACCTGGGGCACGGGGCCCGCCGGCGGCACCGGCCAGTACCCCGGACCCCCGGCGGGCTGCCCTGGACCGGGCGGCGCCGGGAACGCCTGCGTCGAGCCGGGCGGCGCGGAGAACGGCGGCGCGGAGTATGGCGGGGCCGAGGCCGGCGGCGTGGAGAAGGGCAGGGCCGAGTAGGGCTGGGCCGAGTAGGGCGCAGCGGAGGGCGGCGGCGCCGGGTTCGATGGCCGCGGCGCGTACATCTCCGGCCCGCGCTGCTGCGCGATCATCGCCGCCGGCGCCGTGGGCGACTGGTAGGCAGCGATCACGCCCGGCGGCGGAACCGGTGCGGCCGAAGGCGCGGCGGGACTCGGACCGGCCGGTACCGTCGGCTCGTCCGAGCCCGGCGCGGCCGGAGCGTCCGCCGGCTCGGTGTTCTCCCCGTGATACACGCAGGCACCGTACTGGATATGAACGGTCCTCGGGAATCACCGGACCGGCCAGGCCGGTGTTCGGCACCGGACGTGACACGCGTCATAAGAGGCCCCGGACGTGCCCGGCCGGCCCGGGCCGCGCCCGTAGCGTCGCGGCCATGCTCCGCGGCATCGACGCCCTCGTCTTCGACTTCGACGGCCTGCTCATGGACACCGAGTCCACGCTGTTGGAGTGCTGGCGGGCCGAGTGGCGCCGCCACGGCCTGCGGCTGGACGAGACCGGGTTCTTCGCCGATCACGGCGGCGACGTCACCGAGCAACGCTACGCCGAGCTCGCGGCCGCGGTCGGCCCCGGGTTCGACCGCGCCACCAGCCACGCCCGCCGGGTCGCCCACCGCGACGCCCTGCACGCCGGCCTGGGCCTGGCGCCCGGGATCCGCGACTGGCTCGACCGGGCCGGTGCCCTGGGCCTGCGGCTGGCCGTGGCCAGCAGCTCGCCGCGCTCGTGGGTGGAGCACCATCTGGCCCGCACGGGCGACCTGGACCGCTTCGCGGTGCGCGCGTACGGCGACGAGGTCGCCGGCCACAAGCCCGACCCGGCCGTGTATCTGCTCGCCCTGCGCCGCCTCGGCGTCGCGCCGGACCGCGCGGTGGCCTTCGAGGACACCCCGCACGGCGTGGCCGCGGCGAAGGCGGCGGGCCTGCGCTGCGTCGCGATCCCCAACCGCTACGCCGACCAGTCCCGTTTCGCCGCGGCCGACCTGCTCCTGCGCGCGGCCGCGGACCTCCCGCTGGCGGAGGTCCTCAGCGCGCTGGCGTGAGCGCCGGCGCCGAATCGCGCCTCATACCGTTCTGCTTGGCTTCTCCTGCGCGGCGTCGCGCACCGCGTGGCCGATCTCGGTGCGGTACGCGGCGTAGGCGGGCAGGCCACGCAGCTCGTCGGGCTCCACGCCGGCACGCGGCAGATCGATGTCGCGGTCCAGCGCGATGCGCCCGGGCCGGCCCGTCAGCACGACCACCCGACTGCCGAGATACACGGCCTCGTCCACGCTGTGCGTGACGAACACGCAGGTCCGTCCGGTCTCCGCGCTCATCCGCCGCAGATCCTCCTGGAGGCGTTCGCGGGTCAGGGCGTCCAGGGCCGCGAACGGTTCGTCGAGCAGGAGCAGCGGATTCGGTACGGCGAGTGCGCGCGCGATGGCCACCCGCTGCTGCTGGCCGCCGGAGATCTGCCAGGTCCGGCGCCCGGCGACGTCGTGCAGCCCGACCCGGGCCAGCAGCTGCGCCACCCGCTCCGCCCGCTCCTGGCGCGGCACCCCGGCGTAGCGCAGCGCCAGCTCCACGTTGCCGCCGACCGTCTTCCAGGGCAGCAGCCGCGGCGCCTGGAAGACCAGTCCGGCGCCGCGGCCCGGCACCGGCTCCGCACCGGCGACCCGCACGGACCCGGCGCTCGGCCGCTCGAACCCGGCGATCAGCCGCAGCAGGGTGCTCTTGCCGCAGCCGGACGCGCCGACGAGGACCAGGAAGGAACCGGACGGCACCCGAAGGTCGAGCGGGCCGAGCGCGGTGACCGTGCCGTACCGGTGCTCGACCCCCTCGACGACGACGGCGGGCTCAGGAGGTGAGGACACCCGGCAGGCCCTTGGTGTAAATGGCCTTCTCGACCGTGGCGAGGTCGGGCACCGCGTCAATCTTGTTCTGGGTCTTGAGGAACTGGGCCGCGGCGTGCAGGTTCTTGGCCAGGTCGCCGACCTTGCCGTCGGTGCCGAGCCACTCGCCGCCGGCGAGGTCGGCCGGCTTGAGGAACACGCCCTGGCTCAGCTGGTGCTTGGCGTCGGCGGTGGAGATGTTGAGCTCCTTGCCCACCGCCTCGGCGGCGGCGTCGGGGTTCTGCGCGATGATGTCCAGCGCCTTGGCCTGGGCCTTGCGCCACGCGTCGACCGCGTCCGGGTGGGCGGCGGCGAACGCCGTGGAGACCACGCCGAGGTCGAGCGTCGGCTTGCCGGCCGCGGCCAGCTCCCGGCTGGAGATGAGCACCTTGCCGGTCTTCTTCAGCTCGTCGAGGGAGGGCAGCCAGGTGTACGCGGCGTCGAGGTCGCCGCGCGTCCAGGCGGCCTGGATGTCCTGCGGCTCCAGGTCCACAATGGTCAGTTCGGACTCCTTGACGCCGGCCTTGTCCAGCGCGGCGAGGAGGCTGTAGTGCGCGGTGGAGGCGAACGGCGTGCCCACCTTGCGGCCGCGCAGGTCCGCCACGCTGTTGATGTTCGTGCCGTTACGCGCGACGAGGGCCTCGTTGTCACCGGCGACGTCGAGGATGAACGCGACCTGGTAGGCGATGTTCAGCGGTGCGGACAGCCCGCGGGCCACCGGGCTGGAGCCGATCGCGCCGATGTCGACGCTGCCGGCCACGAACGCGGTGTTGACGCTCGCGCCCGAGTCGAACTTCGTCCAGGTGATCTTGTAGTCGGGCAGCGCCTTCTCCAGCAGCCCCTGGTTCTTGACGATCAGGTCGCCACTGAGGAATGCCTGGTAGGCGATCCGGATGGTCTTCTTCGCCGGGTCGGTGTTCCCACCGGCGGCACCGTTGCCGCAGGCGGCGAGCAGCGCGGCCGAGGCGGTCAGGGCGGCGAGGAGTTTCAGGCGCACGGGTGTTCCGTTTCTTCTCTTGTCGGGCAATTGTGGGTTGGGGAGTTGCTTGCCGGGGGATTTCAGGACTTGCCGCGCCAGGGGATGAGGCGCTGTCCGACGCTGCGGAGCGCGGCGTCGATGGCGAGCCCGGAGAGCCCGATCGCGAAGAGGCCGAGCACGACGACGTCGGTCTGGGAGTAGCGCTGCGCGTCGCGGACCATGCCGCCGATCCCCGGTACGCCGTTGATGGTCTCGGCGGCGACGACCGAGGAATAGGCGATGCCGACCGCCAGCCGGACGCCGGTGAAGATCTCCGGCAGGGCGCTTGGCAGCACGACGTCGCGGATCGCGGCCCAGCGGCTCGCGCCCAGCGCGCGCACCGCCTCGACGAGCGCGCTCGGCGCCGATCCGACGGCGGCGGCGGTGGCCACCGCCACGGGCGGCAGCGCGGCGATGGACAGCAGCCACAGCTTCGGCGTCTCGTCGATGCCGAACCAGATGACGAACAGGCTGAAGTACGCCAGCGGCGGCAACGCCCGCACGAACGTGACGACCGGCTCGGTGACCACCCGCACCCAGCTGACGGTGCCCATCACGAGCCCGACGATCAGGCCGCCGGCCACGCCGATCGCGGAGCCGATGAGGATGCGCCGCAGGCTCACCCCGAGGTGCTCGATGAGCAGATGCCCGCTGTACCCGCGCACGCCGTCGTGCGTCGTGGACGTCTGCACCAGCCGGTGCCACACCGCGCCGGGCGTGGGGATGAAGGCCGGGTTGTGCATGACGGTCGCGGTGACCTGCCACAGCACCCCGAGCACCAGCAGCGCGACGATGCGCAGCCCCCACCTGTGGCGAGCGGCGCGCCGGCCGTCGTTCTGCTGCGCGCTGCGGACGGCGCTCTCGGCGACCATGCCACCCTTCCAACCGTCGATCTCGAAAGTAGTATGTATTTCCTATCTTAAAAGTAGGCATTACGCAAGTGGGCATGATCGCGGGCCGGGACCGGGTGCCCGCTGCCGGTAGGATGCCGCGATGCCTTTCCGGTTCGCGGTGGACCTCGGCACCTCCAACACCGTCGCGGTCGTGGACCGCGGCGACGGCACGCCCCGTCCGCTGCTGTTCGACGGCAGCCCGCTGCTGCCCTCCGCGGTCTTCGCCGACGCCGCCGGCGGGCTGCTCGCCGGCCGTGACGCCGAGCGGCACATGATGACCGACGCCGCGCGGTACGAGCCGAACCCCAAAGGCCGCGTCGACGATGGCGTGATCCTGCTCGGCGACCGGGAGCTGCCCGTCGCCGAACTGCTCGCCGCCGTGCTGCGCCGGGCCGCCGCCGAGGCCGCCCAGACCGGCGTGCCCGTGTCCGGCGCGACCGTGCTCACCTGCCCCGTCGACTGGGGCAACACCCGCCGGGCGGTGCTGCTGGACGCGGCCGCGCGCGCCGGGCTCGGCCGGGTCACGCTGGTGGACGAGCCGGTCTCCGCCGCGACGTACTGCGTGCGCGCCCTCGGCGGACGCCTGGCCCCCGGCCGCTGCGCGGTGGTCTTCGACTTCGGCGGCGGAACCCTCGACGTGACCGTCGTCGAGACGCCGCCCGGCCCGCCGTCCGCGGGCCTGCGCGTGCTGGCCACCGGTGGCCTGGCCGACCTCGGCGGCACCGACGTCGACGCGGCGCTCATGGGTCACCTCGGCCACCTGGTCGCCGCCGCCGACCCGGAGCTCTGGCGGCGGCTCGCCGCGCCGCGGACCGTGGCCGAGTTCCGTGATCGGCGCACGTTCTGGTCCGAGGTACGCCAGGCCAAGGAGATGCTGTCCCGGTCATCCTCGGCGCCGATCCACGTGCCCGGCAGCGACCGCGCCACGCACCTGACCCGCGACGAGCTCGACCGCATCGCCGGCCCGCTCGTCGACCGCGCCGTCGACGAGACGCGCCGGGTCCTGGAGCGTTCGGGGGTGTCGCCCGCGCGCCTGGACGCGATCGTGCTTGTCGGCGGCTCCAGCCGGCTGCCGCTGGTGGCGAGTCGGCTGCACACCCGCTTCGGCATCGCCCCGGTCGTGCCCGAGCAGCCCGAGCTCCCGGTCGCCTTCGGCGCCCTGCTGCTCGCCAACGGCCAGGCCGGCGGGGCCGGCGGGGCCGGCGCGGTGCCGTTCCCGCTGCCGGAGCACACGGGGACCGTCGCGGTCCACGGCGGTACACCCTCATGGCCGGCCGCCGTCTCGGCACCGCCCGGCGGCTTCCCGGCCACGTCCGGGGCCGCGGTCAGTGGGTTTCCGGTCAGTGCTCCTGCGGTGCAGGCCTCCGCGCCCGTGAGCGCGTCGCCCGTGGCGCCGCCCAGCGTTCAGCCCGACGTCGCGCCGCCGCGGCGGGCGTCGCGGCCGTCGGTCGTCATCGGGCCGGGCGTGACGCTGCAGGGCAACGTCGCCGTGTACGGCGACGCCGACCTCATGCCCGACGACGATGACGACGAGCCGCGGCGCGGTTCGGCCGGCCCGTCCGCGCCGTCCGAGCCACCGCAGCCGCGCCCGCGCCGCCGTCGCGGTGGGGGGATGCTGCGCGGGCTGCGGTTCGCGGCGCTGCCGCTGCTGCCGTGGGTGCTCATCATGACGCTCACGCCGTGGGGCCGCGGCCTGTTCAGCGACGGCAAGGCGAAGGTCGAGAGCCTGTTCGCCGCCGCGGCGTCGCCGAGCGTGAGCACATCGGCGCCGGCTGGCGGCCCCTCCGCGAGCCCCGCGAGCGTCCCGCCGGCGACGGCGTCGCTCCAGCCGAACAGCGGCCGGGCCGGCGCCGCGGTGCGGCTGACCGCAAGCGGCTTCGGCCCGGGGGAGCGGGTCGAGGTGCTCGTTGGTACCAGGACGCTGACCACGCTCACCGCCGACGAACGCGGCGGGGTCGAGGAGAGCGTGACGGTGGCCGCCGCCGGGACCAAGGCCGGCACGTCGGTCGTGGTCAAGCTCACCGGCAAGACGAGCCACCGGTCCGCGACCGCCTCCTACCGGGTGGCCTGAACCGCGAAATCCCGCGCTGATCGAGGTCTTCTCCAGGCGCCGGGCTCGCAAGCGGGCGGCGGCATCGCCCGCGGGCTCATCGCGATGCGAGGTTAGCATCGCTGGATGCTCGAGTCGACGAGGGCGGTGCGCATCGCCGCGGTGGTGACGGCGGTCGCGGCGATCACCGTGGCGTTCGGCATCCGCGCCGTCGCCGGCGGTCAGGTCTTCAGCAACGGGGCGCTGCAGCAGAACTCGGGCACCGCGCTCTACGCGTCCGCTGTCTACGCCGGCGTCGTCTTCCTGTGGCCCCGCATGTCCCCGGTGGCCGCGGGCGCCTGGGCGATCGGGTGGTGCTGGGCGATCGAGGCGTTTCAGCTCACGGGCGTGCCGCACACGCTCTCGCAGTACAGCACCGTGCTGCGTCTGATCTTCGGTGACGCCTTCGACTGGGTCGACGTGTGGTGGTACCCGGCCGGCGTGATCCCCCTGGTCCTCGTCGAGGTGCTCGCGAGGACCAGGGGAAGCCGGCGTTAGGAGACGATCAGGTGGCGGTGATGGCGCCGGTCCACAGCAGGCCGACGATGATGCCGCCGAGCGCGACCCGGTAGTACACGAACGCGCCGATCGAGTGGCCGGAGACGAACTTCAGCAGCCAGGTGATGCTGGCGTACGCCACGACGAAGCTCACCGCCGTGCCGACCGCGGTGGACACCCAGCCGACCGTCGCGGCGATCTCGTCGGCCCGGTGCACGCCCTCGAGCAGGCCGGCCGCGGAGAGCGCGGGGATGCCCAGGAAGAACGACAGCCGGGTGGCGGTCACCCGGTCGAGGTTGCGCAGCAGGCCGGCGCTGATCGTGGCGCCGGAGCGGGACACGCCCGGCACCAGCGCGACGCACTGCGCCAGGCCGATGATCAGCGCGTCCTTCCAGCCCACGTCTGCCTCGCCACGCTTCTGCCGGCCCAGGTACTCAGACAGGATCATGACCAGGCTCCACACCACCAGCGCCCCGGCCACGAACCACAGGCTGCGCAGCGCGCCCTCGATGAGGTCCTTGAGCGCCAGGCCGACGATGGCGATCGGCACCGAGCCGACGATGACGTTGATCGCCATCCGCCAGTCCTGGTGTTGCCGCCCCTCGGCACTGCGCAGCCCGCGGAAGAAGCCGGTGATGAACCGGATGATGTCCGTGCGGAAGTAGATGATCGCGGCGAAGATCGCGCCGACCTGGATGACCGCGGTGAATGCCGTGACACCCTTGTCGTCGATCGGAATGCCCATCAGCTTCTCGGTGATGGTCAGGTGGCCGGTCGAGGATACGGGGAGGAACTCCGTCACGCCCTCCACGACGCCCAGCACGATCGCTTCCCAGATCTGCAACGCCCGTTCCTCCTCGCCGTGGACGACACGCCGCTGGCGAACATACCGGACGGAGTCGAGTGCTACTGCGGCGGCGCGGGATCGCGATGGTGCCGTTGGCGTGTCCCTCGTTCAGCTCGGCGCGCAGCGCGGCCAGGTGTGCGGTGTCCTCGAACCAGTCGGCGCGGATCCCCGGCGTCAGAGGGGCCGGACGCCGGCGGGGAGGGGACCGCGCGCGACGTGGTCGAGCAGCGTGGCGCGCATCGCCTGCGCGGCGTGCGGCAGGACCGACTCGCGGCGCTGGGCGAGGGCGATCGTGCGGTGCACCCCCGGCGCGACCAGCGTGGCCGCGTGCAGCAACGGCCGGTTGACCAGGGCCATGCTGGGCACCAGTGCCACACCCAGGCCGGCCTCGACGAACGCGAGCACCGCGTCCATCTCGCCGCCCTCGACGGCGTATCGCGGCGTGAACCCGGCGCGGCGGCACGCCTCCAGGGTGGTGTCGCGCAGGTCGTAGCCGGGGCGGAACATGACCAGCGGGGTGTCGCGCAGGTCGGCGAGAGAGATGCGCTGCGACAGCGGCGAGACCGAGGCGACGACGAGGCTCTCCCGCAGCAGCGGCACCGTCTCGAGGGCCGGGTCGGTGCCGCGCGCCGGCTCGACGATCAGCGCCAGGTCCAGCGAGTGTGCGACCAGGTCGGCCACCAGGTCCTGCGAGCCGCCCTCGTCGACGCGCAGCTCGATGTCCGGGTGCTGCGCGTGGAACTCGCGCAGCACCACCGGTACCAACGACGTGCAGAGGCTCGGCGTCGCGCCCAGGCGCACCCGGCCGCGGCGCAGGCCGACCACCTCCTGGACCGCGTCGCGGGCGCTGTCGGCGTCGGCGACGACCCGGCGGGCGAGCGGCAGCAGCGTCTCGCCGGCGGTCGTGAGGACCACGCTGCCGCGGGAGCGGTCGAACAGCGGGGCGCCGAGGGCGTGTTCCAGGGTGTGAATTTGTTTACTCAGTGTAGGTTGGCTCACACCGAGCTGCTTCGCAGCCCGGGTGAAATGTCGTACTTCGGCGACGGTTGCGAAGTACCGAAGCTGTTGCAGTTGCATGCTCATAGCCTATGGCTATCGCGACTGCGGCTTCCATGCATTGGACGAATCGAGCCGGACCGACCTAGCGTCGGCGGGTGTGGCGGTAATAACGGCAGAACGGACGCATCCGGCAATCCGGAAGAAGAAGGCGTCGTCCGTCGCTTTGAAGATACTCATGGCTGGCACCGGCATCCTGCTGGTGCTGTTCCTGTTCGCGCACATGGCCGGCAACCTCAAGATCTTCGTCGGCGCGGCGGCGTTCGATCACTACGGGCACTGGCTGCGTGACCTCGGCGCGCCCCTGCTGCCGCGCACCGGGTTCCTCTGGCTGCAGCGCGCCGGGCTCACCGTCGCGGTGCTCGCGCACATCTTCGCCGCCGTCGTGCTGGCCCGCCGGGCCCGCGCCGCCCGCCCGGTCCGCTACGCGCACCGGCCCAAGGTGCAGGGCAGCTACGCGGCGCGCACCATGCGCTGGGGCGGCGTCATCATCCTGCTGTTCGTCGTCTTCCACATCCTCGACCTGACCACGGGCACGGTGAACCCGATCGGCGACAGGGAGCACCCCTTCGCCAACGTGGTCGCCGGCTTCGCGCCGTCGCGCTGGTACGTGACGCTGTTCTACGTCCTGTCGATCGTGGCGGTCGGGTTCCACCTGCGCCACGGGATCTTCTCCGCGCTGCGCACCCTCGGCCAGCAGTCCCCGCGCGGGGAGCGGCGGGCCCAGGCCGTGGCCCTCGTGCTGTCGGTCGTGCTGGTCGCCGGCTATCTCTCCGTGCCGTTCGCCGTTCTCACCGGGTTGGTGAAGTGACATGACGTACTGGATCGACGGCGACCCCGTCGCGGACCGGGCGGCCCCCGACGGGCCCATCGAGACCCGCTGGGAGCGGCGGCAGTTCTCCGCCAAGCTGGTCAACCCCGCCAACAAGCGCAAGCTGACCGTGATCGTCGTGGGCACCGGCCTGGCCGGCGGCGCCGCGGCCGCCACGCTGGCCGAGGCCGGTTACAAGGTCCGCTCGTACTGTTACCAGGACAGCCCCCGCCGCGCGCACTCCATCGCGGCGCAGGGCGGGATCAACGCCGCCAAGAACTACCGCAACGACGGCGACTCCGTGTACCGGCTCTTCTACGACACGGTGAAGGGCGGCGACTTCCGCGCCCGCGAGTCCAACGTGTACCGCCTCGCCCAGGTGTCGGTGAACATCATCGACCAGTGCGTGGCGCAGGGCGTGCCGTTCGCCCGCGAGTACGGCGGCCTGCTCGACAACCGCTCCTTCGGCGGCACCCAGGTCTCGCGCACCTTCTACGCCCGCGGCCAGACGGGACAGCAGCTGCTGCTCGGCGCCTACCAGGCCCTGGAGCGGCAGGTCGCGGCCGGCAACGTGGAGATGAACGCCCGCCACGAGATGCTCGAGCTGATCGTGGTGGACGGCCGGGCCCGCGGCATCGTCGTGCGCGACCTCGTCACCGGCGAGATCACGACCGACTACGCCGACGCGGTCGTGCTCGCCTCCGGCGGCTACGGCAACGTCTTCTTCCTGTCGACCAACGCCAAGGGCTGCAACGTCACCGCGTCGTGGCGGGCGCACCGCCAGGGCGCGCTGTTCGCCAACCCGTGCTACACGCAGATCCACCCGACCTGCATCCCCGAGTCCGGCACGCACCAGAGCAAGCTCACGCTGATGAGCGAGTCGCTGCGCAACGACGGCCGGGTGTGGGTGCCGGTGCGGGCCGGCGACGACCGCGTCCCGGCCGACATCCCCGAGGACGAGCGCGACTACTACCTCGAGCGCATCTACCCGGCGTTCGGCAACCTGGTGCCACGCGACATCGCCTCCCGTGCCGCCAAGAACGTCTGCGACGAGGGCCGAGGCGTCGGCCCCGGCGGGCTCGGGGTGTACCTCGACTTCGCCGACGCGATCGCGCGCCTGGGCCGCCCGGCGGTCGAGGCCAAGTACGGCAACCTCTTCGAGATGTACGAGCGGATCACCGGCGAGGACCCGTACGTCACCCCGATGCGCATCTACCCCGCCGTGCACTACACGATGGGCGGCCTGTGGGTCGACTACGACCTGCAGTCCAACATCCCCGGGCTGTTCGTCGTCGGTGAGGCCAACTTCTCCGACCACGGCGCCAACCGGCTCGGCGCGTCCGCGCTCATGCAGGGCCTCGCCGACGGGTACTTCGTGCTGCCCAACACCATCAACGACTACCTGGCGGCCGGCCCCTTCCCGAAGGTCTCCGACACCGACGAGGCCGTCGTCGCGGCGCGCGGCGCGGTCGAGGAGCGCATCGCGAAGCTGCTGTCGATCGACGGCGACCGCACCGTCGACTCGTTCCACCGCGAGCTCGGGCACATCATGTGGGAGTACTGCGGCATGGAGCGCACCGAGGCCGGCCTGACGAAGGCCGTCTCGCTGATCCGGGCGCTGCGCGAGGAGTTCTGGACCCGGGTCAAGGTGCCCGGCGCCGGCGAGCAGCTCAACCAGAACCTCGAGCGCGCCGGCCGCGTCGCCGACTTCTTCGAGCTGGCCGAGCTCATGTGCGTCGACGCCCTGCACCGCGCCGAGTCGTGCGGCGGGCACTTCCGTGGCGAGAGCCAGACGCCCGACGGCGAGGCGCTGCGCCACGACGACGAGTTCTCCTACGTCGCGGCCTGGGAGTTCGCCGGCACCGGCGAGCCGCCCGTGCTGCACAAGGAGACACTCGAGTTCGAATACGTCCACCCGACCCAGCGGAGCTACAAGTAATGAAGATCAAGCTGCGCGTCTGGCGCCAGTCGGGCCCGGCCGACCGTGGCCGCATGGTGACGTACGAGGTCGAGGACATCTCGCCGGACGCCTCGTTCCTGGAGATGCTCGACGTGCTCAACGAGCGCCTCATCCTGCAGGGCGAGGAGCCGATCGCGTTCGACCACGACTGCCGTGAGGGCATCTGCGGCATGTGCGGCATGATGATCAACGGCGTGGCGCACGGCCCGCTGAAGGCCACCACGACCTGCCAGCTGCACATGCGCCACTTCAAGGACGGCGAGACGATCGACGTCGAGCCGTGGCGTGCGGCGGCCTTCCCGGTCGTGCGCGATCTCGTCGTGGACCGCGGCGCGTTCGACTCGATCATCCAGGCCGGTGGCTACATCACCGCGCCCACGGGCGCGGCGCCGGACGCGCACGCCTCCCCGGTGCCGAAGGTGGACGCCGACGCGGCGTTCGAGGCCGCGACCTGCATCGGCTGCGGCGCCTGCGTCGCGGCCTGCCCGAACGGCTCGGCGATGCTGTTCACCGCGGCCAAGGTCGGCCACCTCGGCCTGCTCCCGCAGGGCCAGCCCGAGCGCGACTCCCGGGTGCTGAACATGGTCGCCACGCACGACGAGGCCGGCTTTGGCGGCTGCACCAACACCGGCGAGTGCACCACGGTCTGCCCCAAGGGCATCCCGCTCACCCTGATCGGGAGACTGAACAGCGACTACCGCAAGGCGTCGACCGGCGGTCGCGGCTAAAGTACCGACTCATGCATCTGTCGGAGCTCGCCGGGCGGCGAGTGGCCGTGTGGGGCACGGGCCGGGAGGGCGTCGCCGCGATCGAGGCGATCAGCCCTGTCGGCCCGGCCTCCCTGGTCGTCGTGCAGGACAAGACCACGTTCCTGGCCACGAAGTGGGAGGGGCGGCTCGCCGAGCTGGCCCCGCTGCACGAGGGCGAGGCCATGGGCCCGGCTCTGGAGGGCGTCGAGATCCTCGTGCGCTCACCGGGCGTTGGCGAGTCCAACCCGTTGATCCAGCGGCTGCGCCGCCGCGGGGTTTCCATCACCGGCGGCACGTCGCTGTGGATGGCCGACCACGCCAAGCACACCATCGGCGTGACCGGCAGCAAGGGCAAGAGCACCACCACCACGCTGATCTCGCACCTGCTCACCGCGACCGGCCGCCCGAACGAGCTCGGCGGCAACATCGGCGTCGCCGTGCTGTCGCTGCCGCCGGCCGAGCGCTACGTGCTCGAGCTGTCCATGTACCAGTGCGCCGACCTGCGGGACTCGCCGCGCGTCGCCGTGCTCACCTCGCTGTTCGAGGAGCACCTGGACTGGACCCGCGACGGCCAGCCGTCGCAGTACTACGCCCACAAGCTCAACATCGCCGAGCACGGCCCGGAGTCGGTGGTCTACAACGCCACCGACCCGACCCTCGCCGCGGAGCTGGCCGCCCGCCCGGGCCTGCCGCTCGTCCCGGCCGCCACCGAGGACTCCTTCCACGTCGTCGACGGTTGGGTGGTCCTCGGCGGCGAACGGCTCTTCCCGCGCGACGCGTTTCCCCTCCGCGGCCGCCACAACGCCGGCAACCTGTGTGTGGCCCTCGCCGCGCTGCAGGCCGCCGGCGTCGACGTCGCCGCCGAGCGCGAGGCGATCGAGGCCGGACTGCGCTCGTACACGCCGCTGCCGCACCGGCTCACCCCGATCGCGGACCCGTCGGGCGTGGAGTTCGTGAACGACTCGCTCTCCACCGCGCCGCAGACCACGATCCACGCGGTTGAGGCCTACGCGGGCCGCACCTTGGCCGTCATCGTCGGCGGCCAGGACCGCGGCATCGACTACACCCCGCTGCGCGACTACCTGCGCGACACGGCGGTGGAGCTCACCCTCGTCGCGGTGCCCGACAGCGGCGAGCACATCCTCGACGTGGTCGGCGACCTGCCCACCGTGCGCCGGGTGGTGGCCGCCGACCTGCCGGACGCGGTCCGCCTGTCCCGCGAGATCGTCCCGCCGGGCGGCGTGGTGCTGCTCTCGCCCGCGGCCCCCAGCTACGGCCGGTATGACAACTACGAGGCCCGCGCGAAGGCCTTCATCGCCGCGATCGAGGCGACCCGCCCCTCCTGAGGTCTTCTCGATCATCCGGCCGGCTCCAGGTGCGGGTCGCCCGGCAGCCACGACGCCTCGGCAAGAGCGCGCCCGGCGGCGTCGGCGTATGTCGCCGCGGCCAGCCACGCCTGCGCGAACGCCGTGCCGTCGTCGTCCGCCAGCCGCCCGAACGCGTCCCGCGGCCGGTCCGCGGCCGCGCGGGCGAGCCGGTCCAGCAGGTCCGCGCCGGTGTCCAGCCGGGCCCACCGCAGCCGGGCCGTGTCCGAGGCCCCCCGCCCGTTCGGGAACGTCAGCATGACCCGCCCGCCCGACACCGTCCGCTCCACCTGCGCCGTGAGCAGGTGCAGGGCCACATCGTGTACCGCGGGCCGCCACCCCTCGTCCGCACCGCCCCCGGTCCGCGCCGTCGCCTCGCCCTCGCCGCCGCCCACGGTCTCGGCCGGCCCCGTGACGTAGTCCGTGCCGCCGCTTTGGGTCTGCGCCGTCGCCGCGGGCTCGTCCTCGCCGCCGCCCGCGGTCCCGGTCGGCCCCGTGACCCCGTCCTCGCCGCCGGTCCGGGTCTCCGCCGTCGCCGCGGCGTCGTCCTCGCCGTCGCGCGCTGGGTCCTTCTCCGCGTCCGGATGGGGGAGCTGGCTGCGGTGTAGCCGGTCGAACGCCAGGTCGGCATGCCCGTCGAACGGCGCCGGCAGGTGCCACGCCGCGCCCGGCGGCGGCGCGACCGCGAGCGGCAGGACCGTCCCCGGCCGCCCCGGGTCGGGCCGCGCGATCAGCAGCAGCTCGACCCCATCCGCACGGCCGAGCACGCGCAGGTTCTCCCGGTAACCCAGCGCCGGATGCTCCGCCGCCACCCGCAGGCTCAGCGGCAATCCATTGGGAGCCTCGGCGAGGACCGCGTCGCCGTCGCGCCCGCGTAGCGTCACCCGTAGGAACAGCAGGTCGGCGCCCGCCGGCCGGTCGGTCACCGGCACCGCCAGCGCCTCGAACGCCCGGTGCACCTGCGCGGCGACCGGCTCCGCCCACAGCCCGGCCAGCGGCTCCTCGTGCCACGCCGCCCCGGACGCGGTCACGGCCCGCACGCCGCGCCCCGCGCCCAGTTGCCCGGTGCCCGCCGCGGTCGCCCCCGACACGACCAGTCCCGCCCGGGTCAGCCGGCGGTGGGTGAGCGCGGTCTCGCCCATCGCGATGGTGGCGTCGCCCGCCCGCGCGGCCCGCCGCGCGTCGCCCGGCATGACGTCGGCGATCATCCACAGCCGCCCCCGCCGGTCCGCCGCGTACGTCACCACACCCGCGTGCCCCGTTCCCGCCAGCACCGCGGTCGTGCACAGGCCGTACAGCCGCAGGCTGCCCTCCAGGTGGTACTGCCGGCGCGCGCTGCCCAGCAGCCCCTCCCCACCTGGTCCGGATCGGTCGCCGCGAAGCCCCATCGAGCCAGACTGGGCGGTGGCGTCTCCGCCCGGCCCGGTGCGCAGCCGATGCACGACGCCGAGCAGTTCGCGCAGTGCTTCGGACAGATCGGCGAGCCGGTAGTTCGCCTCCCCGCCCCGGCCCGCCTGCAGCAGCGTGGCCACGACCCGCGCCGCGGCCGCCGCCCGGTACACCTTGCACGCCTGCGCCTCGTGCGCCGCCCGCAGCAGCGCGGCCCGCGTGACCGTGCCGGACCCGGTGACCCCGCCCGCGAGCACCGCGACGGCCGCCCGCCACAGCTGCGCCACCGCCGCGGCCTGCTGCGCGGTGAGCACCGCGGCGCCCTCCCGCGGCACCTCGACCTCGACGTCACCGCCGCTGCTCCGCACCGCGTCGCGCCCCTCCTGCGCCGGGTTCCCGCCGCCCCGTGCCGGTGTCCCACTGCTTCGGGCCGGGATTTCGTCGTCCTTCGGCGGGGCTTCGTCGTCCCGCGCCGGGATTTCGTTCCCCTGCTCCTCGGGTTCGTCGTCCTGTGGCTCGGCGTCGCCGTCGTGGACCGGGGCCAGGGACAACACGGCCGCGCGGTGCAGGCAGTTCGGGGCGAGCAGGCAGGTGCACGTGACGGCGTCCGGGGCGCGGACCACGCCGCCGTCCGTCGTCAGGGTCACCGTCGTCGCGTCGTCGATGGCCACCGTGTGCCGCTCGCCGTCGCGCGTCACCACCCGGCCGGCGAGCTTCGCCGCGGCGTCGTCGAGCTTCTTGCGCAGCCGGGCCGGCAGCGCGTCGAGCGCCGCGAGCAGCACCGGCGTCTCGATCGGCGGCAGGGAACCGTTCATCGGATACCTCCGTGGATACTCCGGCCCTCAGGCCGGAGAGGAAACGGATCTCCTGCGGAGCAGGGCAGGGAAAGCCGGTTCGCCGCCAAGGCGAATCCGGCGTCTGCCGCCCGTGGTGCGCAAGCGAACAGGTGTGCTAGGTTCGTGCGGCTCGGGCAGCGATCACCAAGCTGGCCGGGCCTACCGCCGGGCTGGCGGGAAGTGACGTCTGTGGAGACGATGTAAGACCGATGGGCGGTACACCGTCCCTCGCCGGTAGTCCGGGTCGGCTGTTGTCGGTGAGGCAGAAAGCTCAACCCGCGAGGGTTGAATCCCCCTGCTTCAGCTGGGGGAGATGTCAAGTGCGCACCTTCTCCGCGACCCAGCGGGCCAGCTCCATGGGGCTCAGCGCGGCCACCGGCATCCCGGCTGCCACGAGCTGCGAGGCGATCGGCACCGAATACCGCGGCCGCCCCGAGTCGTCGAGGCTCGCACACCCGAGCACGGTCACGCCCGACTCGACGAGCGCGCGCGTCTCGGCGAGGAGGCCGCCGAGCGGGTAGCCCTCCTCGAAGTCGCTGACGAGCACCACCAGCGTCCGCGACGGCACCGTCACCAGGCTCCGCGCGTGTCGCAGCCCTTTGGCGATGTGCGTGCCGCCGCCGACGCGCACCTCCAGCAGGAGGCTCAGCGGGTCGCTCACCCGGTCGGTCAGGTCGACCACTTCGGTGGAGAACGCCACGAAGTGCGTGGTCAGGGCCGGCACCCCGGCGAGGATCGCGCCGGTCAGCGCCGACCAGATGATCGACGCCTCCATCGACCCGGACACGTCCACGACCAGCACCAGCCGCCAGTCGACGCCGCGCCGCGCCCGTGTGCGGAACACCGGCCGCTCCGGGATCACCAGGACCCGCCCGTCGGCGTCCCGCCGGGTCGTGGCGAGGTTGGCCCGCAGTGTGCGCGGCAGGTCCAGCGGCCCGCCCGGCCGGTATGTCGGCCGCGGCGTGCTGATCCCCGCGAGCGCCGGCCGAAGTCGCGTGGCCAGGCGCCGGGTGAGCTCGTCGACGATGCGCGCCACGAGGGGCCGCAGCCGCGCGACGGAGCTCTCGGACATGCCGCCGGCCAGCGACAGCACGCTCTGCAGCAGCTCCACCGAGGGGTTGACCGTCTCGGGATCGAGCAGCATCACCGCGTCGTGCCGCCCCGCCTCCGCGGCCCGGGCGAGCACCTCCTCGCGAATCCCCGGCCCGAACAGCGCGGACAGCTCCTCGGCCCACTCCCGCACCCCCGGGAACGGTGCCTCGCGCCCAGCCCGCCCGGCCGCATCGGCCGCGGCTCCTTCGCCGCTGCCCGCCCCGTAGAGCTCGTCGAGCGCCGTGGCATACCGCCGCGCCGCCCCTGCGAGCCGCTGATCCTGCCGCCCGAGCAGCAGCCGCCATCGATCGATGACGCCCAGCGACCGCTCGACACTATCCGGATGATCAGAAATATCCGATTTGTCGGCGGTCGGGCCGGCCGCGACGATCGAGGCCCCATGGGGCAACGATGCCGCTTCGCGGGGCGACGCCGGCCCGGGGGAACCGGCGCCGGCCAGAGCATCACTGGGAGATGCCGCACCCTCCAACGAAGCGGCCGCACCGTCGCGAGCCGCACCGCTGGGAGCCGCACCGCTGGGAGCCGCGCCTTCGGGAGCCGCGGCGATTTGAGCTGCGGCGTCCAAGGGGGCCGGGGCCGGGGTCGCGGCGTCTGAGGGTGCGGCGTCGCAGGTCGCGGGCGGCGGTAGGAGGCCCAGCGCGTCGGCGGCGGCGCGGCCGGCGCGGTCGGCCAGCAGCCGGCGGAGCAGGGCCGACGGATCCGTGGACTCCACGTCGCGGGCCAGGCCGCCGCCAAGGCGGTCCTCGACCACCGCGAGGAGACGGTCCCGAGCCGCCGGGCTCACCGTCTGGAAGCCGCCGCGCAAGGCCGGCAGCCTCGACAGGAACGCGGCGTCGGGGAGCGAGGCCACCCGGTCCAGCAGACCGTCCAGCGCGTCCGGGCCGGACTGCAGCAGGGGCTCGGCGGCGGCCAGCAGGCCGCGCAGGTGGCCCAGTAGCCGGCGGCGGCCCTCGTCGCTGATGGCACCGTCGATCCACGACGCGACCCGGCTGCCGAGGGCGGCGGGCTCGTCGAGGCCGAGCAGGACCTGGACGGCGCCGGCCGCGGCGGACATCGTCGGGGTGCCGGCGGCGGCCAGGCGGCGCAGGGCGTCGGCCAGGCGCAGGCCCACGCCGGCGGCGTCGGCGCGGCGGCCCAGGGCCACCAGGGCGCGTACGTCGGCGACGTCGTCGGAGCCGGCGAGGCCGTCGACCTGGCGGACGGCCGCGGCCTCGAGCGCATCGCCGAGCGCCGGAAGGTCGGCCAGGGTCGCGGCGACCTCGGCTGGCAGGCCGGGCACGTGGCCGTTGCGGAGGCGGTCGAGGAGCGCGAGGGCCGTCATGAGCTCCTCGAGCGTCGCGCTCGCGGGGATCTGCTCGGCCAGTTCCGTCAGCCGCTCGCCGGCCAGCCCGGGCAGCCCGCATTCGGCCGCGGTGGCGAGCCCGGCGATGATCTGCGCCGCGGTCGGGCCCTCGGCGCCCTCGTCGGCGCGGCGCCGCTCGCGCAGCGCGCCCTCGGCCGCCTGGGCCAGGGTCACGCCGCGGATGCCGGCGACGTCGAGCATCGCCTCGGTGCCGGGCGTCCACTCGATGTTCCAGCGGGTGGTCAGGGCGTCGACGCCGGCGGTGCCCTCGACGGCGGTGTTCTCCGCGTAGGGGATCCGGCACGCTGCCAGCTGCCGCAGCGCGACGTCGCGGCGCCGGTCGAGGTCGGAGCGCAGCGGGTCGAGGCGCAGGTCCTTCGCCCGCTCGCCGGGGCCGGGCAGGCGCAGGTCGCCGAGCAGCGCCTGCACCGCCGGGCGCAGCCCGGACCGCGGCGCGCCGGGCGCGAGGGCGCCGCGGACGTCGCCGACGAGGACGGTCTCCATCGCCGCGGCGACGACTCGGCCGCGGCCGAGCACCTCGCCGTGGGCGAGCACGCTCTGCAGCGACTCGATCAGCTCGCCACGGCCCGGCGCCGGCAGGCCCCGCAGCCGGGCGAGGTCGGTGGCGAGCCGGAAGACCTCGCGCGCCTCGGCCGGCCCCGCGGGGTGCCCGGCGGCGCGCACCCGCGCGCAGACCTCGACCACGCTCGCGAGGGCGGCCGCCTCGACCGCGTCGGGCCGCCCACCGGCCGAAACGACGGCCTGCTGCCACCGGGGGTCGCGGATGCCGGCCGGATACCCGGAGCGCGAGTCGAGCAGCGCGAAGCTGTACGGCACGAGCGAGGTCACCACGTCGCCCCGCTCCGCGGCCGCCCCGTCCGCCACCACGACGCCGCGCGACGCGGCCGCACGAGCCGCCGACCCGCCCGACGAGACCGAGACGGCTTGCGCCGGCGCGCCGGGGAGCAGGGCCGCGGCGTGGAAGGAGCCGACGACCGCGGCGGCCCGGCGGTCGCCCACCGAGGCCAGGCAGCGGCGCATCCACGCCTCGCGGTGCAGGTCCAGCTCCGCGACGCCCGCGCCCGCGGCGGAATCGCCGCGCATCGCCCAGCCGACCAGCAGCGCCGCGCGGCGCACCGCCTCCGGAGCGGACCCGGGCGCGCGGGCCTCCACGACCCGGTCCCACATGTCCTCGTCGGACCGGCCGGTGGCCGAGCGCTTCAGCGCGTCGCCGAGGAACGAGACCGGCGCGCCCGGCGGGACGGGCGACCCGGGCGCGCGCCACTCCCGGGCGGCCAGCGGCAGGTCGCAGGGAACGACCTCGACGCCGTTGCGGGCCGCCCAGCGCACCGCGACCAGCTCCGGCGAGAAGTCGGCGAACGGGTAGAACGCCGGCGCGCCGTCGCCGCCGACCACGCCCGCGAGCGCCACCGGCGCCGTGGTGGCCGGGTCGGCCAGCCACGGCAGCCAGGAGGCGAACTCGGCCGGCAGCTCCAGCAGCAGCACCTCGGGCCGGAACCCGTCCAGCAGATCGTCCATCACCGCCGACAGCGCGGGGGAGTGGTGGCGAACCCCGATGAGCAACGGTGCCGTGCAGCCGGCCAGGCCGGCGAGTGCGGCGTCAGGGCTGGAGGACATCGCGCAGCTCCCACAGCCGGCGCCACAGCCGGGCGCCCTCCTCGGCGCGGCGGCGCACCGCCCCGTCCCAGTATCCCAGCAGCTTCGCCCCGTCGGCCGGGTCGTCCTTGCAGACCACGCCCTGCAGGTGCGCCGGCAGCAGCGACAGCACGTCGCGGTCGCCGGGGAAATAGGCCGCCGCGAGCCCCAGCGACGTGGCGACCGCGACCGCCTCGGCGGTGCTCATCACCGTCGAGGGCCGCTCCACCTCCCAGCCCTCCACCGAGCGCCCGGCCCGCAGGTCGCGAAACGCCGTGACGAGCGCCTCGAGGACCGCCTCGTCGACCTCGAACGGGGTCTGCACCCGCTCCAGGGCCGCGCGCGCCTGCCGGCCCACGAGCGCGGTCTCGGCGGCCAGGTCGGGGATCGGGCCCACGGTCTCGAAGTTGAAGCGCCGCTTGAGGGCCGCGGACATCTCCGACACCCCGCGGTCGCGCAGGTTGGCGGTGGCGATGAGCGTGAACCCGGGCGCGGCGTGCACGGTCGCGCCCTCGGTGCCGGCCAGCTCCGGCACCGCGATACGCCGGTCGGACAGGATCGACACCATCGCGTCCTGCACCTCGGGCAGGCACCGGGTGATCTCCTCGATCCGGGCGACCCGCCCGGCGCGCATGGCGGTCAGCACCGGCGAGGGCACGATGGCCTCCGGGCTCGGGCCGTGCGCGAGCAGCAGCGCGTAGTTCCAGCCGTATCGCAGCTGGTCCTCGGTCGTGCCCGCGGTGCCTTGCACGACCAGCTCGCTGGTGCCGCACACGGCCGCGGCCAGCAGCTCCGACAGCATCGACTTGGCCGTGCCCGGCTCGCCGACGAGCAGCAGCCCCCGCTCCCCGGCGAGGGTGACGACGCACCGCTCGACCAGGGCCCGGTCGCCGACGAACTTGCGCGGGATCTCCAGCCGCGTCGGGACCCCGTCGGGCCGCGCGCCCTTGGGCAGGGCGAGCGCCTCGCCGTCGCTGCCGACGATGAACGTGACGACGGCCCGGGGCGTGAGCCGCCAGCCGGGCGGCCGGGCCCCGCCGTCGAACGCGGCCAGGAACGCGAGTTCGGTCGCGTGGGCGTGCTCGGCGGGGTCGACCTGCCGGGGGCTGGTGACGGTGGCGGTCATCGGCGGCCTCTCGTGGTGAGTTCTTCGAATCGGGGGTGGTCGCCGGCGACGACCCGATCCCAGGCGAGCTCGAACAGCCGCGGCGCGGGCGCCACGGGGATGACGGCGCCGAGCTTGGCCCCGTCGTCGTCGGCACCGATGAGCAGCGGCAGCTTCCATCGCTCCAGCGGCGGCAGCGGCGCCTTCCAGGCCAGCCATCCGCCGGGCAGGAACAGCGAACGCCCAGCGCGCGGCCGCTTCGCCTCGGCGACGAGCTCGGTGGCCAGCAGCTCGGCCCGGGCGGCCTTGAGCCGGGCGGGCTTCCACCCGGTCCAGGCCGCGACGTTGCGGTCGGTCGGATCGGGCAGGGCGAGCAGCTGCAGGTAGAGCGTGGCGGCGTCGGCGCCGAGGCCGTGCCGCTCGGCGACCCGCGCTACCAGCTCCGGCGCCGAGCGCGACGGGTCGTGCGGCGCGTCGCCGGACGGTGCGCCGAGCCAGGCGTCGAGCCGGTCGCCGAGAACGGCACGCAGCGCCACGACCGGCAGGTCCCGGCTGCCCAGCCCCGCGATGAGCGCGTCCACCCGCGGGTCGTCGAGGCCGTCGAGGCGGGCCGGGCGCAGGCGCACCCGCCGCCAGTAGCCACTCATCGACGCCACGAACAGCCCCGCGTCGATGCGGTCCTCGCCGCGCTCGACCGGCATGGCCAGCGCGGCGAGGATCTTCTCCAGGTTCTGCTCGTCGCTGCCGCCGATCGGCACCTCGAACGCCGGGTCGGCCGCCAGCCGCCGGACGAGCTCCAGCACCCGCGGCAGGTTGCGGCGGATCGGGTCGTCCTCCGGCAGGTGCCGCGCCAGCCACGGCAGCCCGCGAGCGACGGTGACGAGCAGGTCGTCGCCGTCGACGCCGGCGTCGGGGCCGTGCAGCCAGCGGCAGGTGTCGGGGTTGGCGACGCCGTGCAGGAACTCGGAGGCGGTCAGGCCGTCCGGGACGCCCGCCCGGCGCAGTGCGGTGATGAGGTCGTCGCCGATCGGGGTGCGGGCGCCGACGCGCTCGGCGTGCCAGGCCGCGAACCGGGCCACGTCCGGCCCGCCGGTCCACAGCTCGGCCGGCTCGGCGGGCAGCAGCGCCGTGTGGGCGAGGCCGTCCCCCGCCCGCCGCCGCTGCTGCCATTGCACGTGCTCGATCGCCGCCTCGATCGCGTAGTCGGTGACCGAGTCGTCGGCCGCCTGCCAGTCCGCCGGGCGGTGCTCCTTCCAGCGCTGGAGGTGAGTGGTGCTGGCCAGCAGCACCGTCGCCTCGGCGAGGCTGACGCCGGCCGCGGCGCAGACCGCTCGGACCGTCTCGGGGGCCAGCAGGTCGGCCGGGCCCCCGCGAGCGCGGCCGGCGGCGGCGAAACGGGCCACGGCCGCCGACTCGTGCCCGGACCGCTCGTACACCTGCTCGTAGGTGATCGTGTGCCCCGGCACCGGGCCGAACCGGCCGTCCGCCGCGTGCTCGATCCCGATGACGCCACCGCCACCGGCGTCGACGCGGAACGGCAGCAGCCGCCGGCCGTCGCCGGTCGTCACGACCTGGCCGGCGGTCATCTGTGGCCGGTGGGTGTCGGACTCGACCGTGACACGGCGGGTGCGCCCGTCGCCGTCGAGCAGCCCTGAGCCGGCTAGGACCTCCAGCAGGTCGAGCAGGGCGGCGCGGTGCTGCTCGCCGGTCGTCGGCGATGCCGCCCGCAGCATGATCGAGGGCAGCACGCCGAGCACGGAATACCAGTCGAGGTCCGTGGAGCCCAGCCACGACGACAGCGGCGCGCGGGGCTCGCGGCCGGTGAGCGCGGCCCCCACGTCGGCGAAGACCTTCACCCACGCGCGGCCATGGTCATAGCAGTGCGGGATGAGGCCGCCGAGCGCGGCGTCGAGGACCGCGTCGTCGGCCAGGTGCGCGTCGGGGCCGTCGGCGACGGCCTGCGGCTCCTGCGCGGCGATCGCCTCGGTCGCGCTCGTGAGCCGGGCCAGGCGCAACGCGGCGCGGGCGGCGTGCTTGACCACCCCGCCGACGCCGGCGACCAGCGCCTCGGCGCACAGCTGTGGCACCGCCTCGCGGACCGCGGCCCGCACCTGGGCGTCCGGGAACGTCAGCTCGTCGCGGTCACCGGCGGCGGTGGCGAGCCCGGACACCGCGGCCAGCAGCCCCGCGGCCCGTTCGTCGCCGAGCCCGCGCAGCGCCAGCGAGCCGGCCTCGTCGCGCGGTCGCAGCTGGTGCCAGAACGACGGCGGCGGGACCAGCGGCGTGCCCTCGGCGAACGGGCTGGGCATGCCGGCCGTGCCGAAGGTGGCGAAGCGCAGGCCGTCGGCGGTGTGCAGGTGCAGCGTGACGACCCGCCACCCGTGTTCGGTGACGAGGCCGTGCACGGCGTCGGCGCCCGGGAACCGGATCGCGCCGGTGAGCGAGCCCTGCCGGCCGCGGCTGGCGGGCTCCGGCTCGGCCAGCGCGAACGACCGGCCGTCGACCCCCTCGCCGGTCTGGCCGTCCGGGGTGTGCCGGACCCGCCAGCCGACGAGGCCGTCGCGGTGGCCGAGCGGGCTGAGCGCCATGCGCGGCGAGGCGGGCCGCAGGCGGCACGAGGCGAAAGCCAGCGGCTGCCCGTCGACGGCACCCTCCTCGAAGAACGCCGGCAGCGAGACCCGGCCCCGGGCGCCGGTGGCCGGGTCGTATTCCTGCCAGCGCCAGCTGTGGTCGGACTGGTCCTGGGTCTGCACCCAGTAGTGCTGCCCGTCGCTGATCACGGCGCCGAACTCCTGCGCGCGCCGGTCGCCCGGGTGCAGCGGCCGGCCACCGGCACTGCGCCCGCCGCCGGGCAGGGCGACAGACCCCTCGCCCGGGTTGGACAGCCCGTCCTCCGCGGCGGTGAACACGTCGTCGGGCGAGCCGCTCCAGTAGCCGGCCCGCTCCCCGTCGCGGTTCCAGGCCACGAGCAACTGGCCGTCGACGTAGCGCACCGCCGTGTGCCACGAGTAGCGCCGCTCGTCGGGCGGGATGCGCAGCGTGTGCTCCAGCTCCAGGCCCTCGTCGCCGACGACCGCGACCCGCTCGCCGCGGTGCAGCACGAGGGCCGGCCATTGCGGCAACACGGTGAGGTCCTCGTGCAGCGGGCGCCGGTCTTCGCCGCGGACCGCGGCCGCCCCGGCCTCCAGCGCCGGCCACTCGAACTCGTCGAGGACCCCGGCGCGCAGCGTGCGGCCCAGCACCGGGCCCAGGTCGAGGGCGGTGATCCGGGCGACCGCCTCCGGGTTGACCGCGAGGCCCGCCGGGCAGGCGACCGCGGTCAGCCGGTCGAGCTCGTCGTCGAGGGTCGTCAGGCCCTGCGCGGCGATCCGGTCGGCGAGCCGGTCGAGCCACCAGTGCAGCGCGGTGCGCAGGCCCGGAACGGCCACTACCTGGCCGACCCGGTCGGGCGCGACCGCTGCCTGATCGGCGCGATACCACGTCTTCAGATACGACTCCATGCTCTCCGCGATCAGCGGCAGCAGCCGTTCATGGGCGGCGACCTCGGTCAGGTCGCGGCGCCCCTCGCCGTCGTCGGAGATCCAGCCGCCGACGTCGCAGCGCGCGTCCTGGGCCATCTCGGCCACCGGGATGCCCAGCGCGAGGGCCAGGTCGACCAGGTCGAGGTCGATCCGCCGGTGGCTCGGGGCCAGGTCGGCGGCGACGCCGTCGGCCCGCAGCCGCGGCGCCATCCGCTCGGCGATGGCGTAGAGCCGCGCTTCGCGGGGCCGGCGCCAGTTGCCGCGGCTGCGGTCGGCACGGGCCAGCCAGCCCGCCGGCCCGTCCGGCGAGTCCGCGCCGGCCTCGACCCCGCCGGCCGGGCCGGTCAGCGCCGCCGTCGCCCCGCACTCCTCGAGGATGTCCAGCCACAGGCCGAACGGGCACTCGCCGGGGAACATGCCAAGCAGCTGCCCGCGCACCCGCGGTTCGCGCCCGGCGAGGCGGACCAGGGCCTGCCGGTAGGCCTTCCAGAACCCGCCGGGGGCCCGCAGGATCGACGGCGCCGGCAGCACCTCGGCCAGCAGCGCCTCGTCCTCCTCAGGGCCCAGCCCGGCGGCCTTCGCCAGGCGGCCCAGGTCGACGTGCATCTGCGCATATGGCGGCATCCCGCCGAGGGTGCGCTCCACGCACAGCCGGCGGAACCGCTCATAGGCGACCTCCGGCGTGCACCGCCCGGCGAGGTCGCGGGCGTGCTGGGCGAGGGCCTTGGCGGTCAACGCGCCGGCCAGGGCGAACTCGAGGAAGACCGTGTGCTGGCGCTCCTCGTCGATCTCCAGCGCGTAGAGCCGCTCCGCCTCGCGGGCCTTGCCGAACATGCTCGCGGCATACGTCTGGCTGTCGGCGGCGAGGAAGGCCCGGGCCGCCTCCTCGTAGAACGTCGGCAGGAAGTGCGGGACCGAGCGGGCGAGCCGGTCGCCGAGCTCGTTGAAGCCGTCGCGGGCCGGGCCGATGCGCGACTTGGCCACCCGCACCAGCCGCTCGATGTCCTTGACCAGGGCCAGGGCGTGGTGGCCGTTGGCCGGGTCGTGCACCAGCGCCCAGGCGGGGAAGCCCAGCGCCTGCTGGCGCACCACGCCGACCTCGGCGACGGTCTGCGGCGCGGCGAAGCCGAGGAACTCCATCGTCAGGTCCTCGGCCTGGCCCAGCGTGGCGGGCACCAGCCGGACCACCTTCCGCTGGCCGAGCACCGGATGCCCATACGCCCGGGTGGTGAGCGTGTCGATCGTGTCCTTGGCGGCGTCGGTGCCGACGGGCAGCACCGCCCCCGCGTCCAGCAACGCCTCGATGTTCTCCGCGCTCACGCCGTCTCCTCCGTGCTCTGCTCGACCAGCCGGCCCGCGTATAGCGCCGCGGCCATGCGCATGCCCTCCGACCAGGCCACCGGCCCCACCTCGGCGAGCGGGATCGACCGGCCGTCGGGCCGGACGAACACCAGATCGCCGGTCTCCGCCTCCGAATACGGATCGTCGGCGCCGACCCAGCTGCGCGCCTCCAGCCCCCTCCCGTCCTCGAAGACGCGGCAGACCGCGTAGCCGCCGCGCACCGGATAGCCCAGCGACGCGGCCCGGGCCAGCAGGTGCCGCAGCTCCCCGAACCGGCCGCCGGCGTAGTCGCGCACGCTGCTCGCGCCCGCCTCCAGATCGTCGGGGCGCGTCCAGGTCTGGCGGAACAGCTGGTCGACGGACTGCTTGACGCCCAGGTCGGCGGCGAACTCGCGCAGGTCCTCAAGGTCGCGCAGGCGCACCGGGTGGGGCACCGCGATCCGCTCCGCAGGCAGCCGCACCGTCTCGCCGTCGAGGTTGACCACACCGATCCCGTCGGCGGTCGCGTCGCGCAGGAAGCCGGCCTCGTCCGGGTCGAACCCGCCCTCGTCGTCGAGGACCGCGACCACGAGGTCGGTCAGCGCCGCCCGCCACGTCTCGTCGGGCCACACCCGTGCGAGCAGCTCGGCCGGCACCGGCAGCGAGCGGATCATCCATAGGTCGACCTGCTCGCGGACTTCGGCCTCGTGCCGCGTGAGCCACTCGGTGAGCTGCCGCAGCCCGGTGACCACGGGGTCGTCACGCAGCGCCGAGGGCATCGACTTGAGCACCTTGCCCTTCTGGTTGCGGCACGCTATCCGCCCCGCCTCCAGGGTCACCTCGTAACCACCGGCCGTCGCCAGCCAACCCATGCGATCCGCCTTCCGTCGCGTCGCGCTTGATCGAATGCCCCGGAGACTAGCGAGGGGGTACGACATTTTTTCGCGGGCCTGGCAAGGTGGGGTACATGTGCAGGAACATCCGGGTGCTGAACAACTTCGAGCCGCCCGCGACCGAAGACGAGATCGAGGCCGCCGCGTTGCAATACGTGCGGAAGGTCGCCGGCATGACGAGGCCGGCCGCGGTCAACCAGGAGGCGTTCGACGCGGCCGTGCAGGCTGTGGCCGAGGCGACCAGGGTGCTGCTGGACGGGTTGGTGACCCGCACGCCACCGCGGGACCGCGAGGTGGAGGCGGCCCGGGCCCGGGCCCGAGCCGCGGAGCGCTACGGCCCGCGAGATTGATACTGCCTGACACGGGCTGGTGACGGAGGGCACGGACCCGGGTCCGAAATCGCAGGCACGGCCGGACACGGAATGCCATCAGCCGTCGCGGGGATCCCATCGATCATTCCGGTGCGGCAACATGCCGTATTGATGACCTTTACTCAGCGTGTGGCCGCCGCGATGGACTGGTCGCGGGTTCCCACCGAGTCCGACGCGGAGATCGTGCGCGCCAACGAGCAGCGCCTGGCCCGCATGGTCGCCTATGTCCGGGTCGCGACGGTGCCGTTCCTGGCGGTACCGCTGATGGAATGGCACCACCTGCCCCACCCGTGGATCATCGCGGCCGCGCCGCTGGCCGCGGCGGGCGAGGCGCTGTGGTTCCTGCGCCGGACGCGGCGCACCGGCGACCTGCGCGGCGACGGGCTGCTGGCCTTCGCCGACGCCGCGTTCTGCGTGGCGCTCATGGCCGCCGGGTCGCGGGCCGGCCTGCCCGACCAGCGCAACGCGGTGCTCACCGAGCTCGTCCCGGTGAGCCTGGTCAGCCCGGTCGTGCTGGCGTTCGCGGTCGGGCTGCGCCCGCGCGCCGCCGCCGCGGTCCTGCTGCTGTCCGCCACGTGGGCCGCCTCGGTGTGGCCGGACGTGTCGCAGAAGCTCGCCTCCGACATTCTCGGGTTCGTCGTCTGGTACGTCGCGGGCCTGGCCGTCGCGACCACGCTGCGCGGCATGGCGGCGCAGACGGCCGCGGCGGTGGCGCACGCCCGCCGACTGGACCTCGCGCTGCAACGGGAGGGCCTCCGGCGGTCGCTGCACGACGGCGTCCTGCCGATCTTCGACGGCATCGCCCTGGACGAGCGCGTCCGGCGCGACACCCGCCGGGCCGCCCGCCGCGGCGCGATCCGGGCCCGTGCCCTGCTGCACACCGCCGCAGACGGCGGCGGTGGGTTCTCCGCGCGCGTCCTCGAACTCGCCGAGACGTTCCTCGACCTCGGCCTGCTGCTGTTCCCGCGGGTGTACGTGCACGCCGAGCCGCCGCCCGAGGTCGCCGACGCGCTGCTGTCCGCCGCGCGCGAGGCGCTCGCCAACGCGCTGAAGTACGCCGGCCCCGACGCCGAGGTCGTCCTGTTCGCCGAGGCGACCAGCGACGGCGTGGAGATCTCGGTGCTCGACAACGGCGCCGGTTTCGACGCCGCCACCACCCCGCGCGGGCACGGCCAGACCGAGTCGCTGCCCGCCGTCGAGGCGGTCGGCGCCGCCTGGAGCGTGACGTCCGAGCCGGGAGAGGGCACCAAGGTGGTACTGCGGTGGCCGTCCCTGTAGTCCCCGCGGTCCCGGTGGTCGTCGTCGACGACCACCGCCTCGTCGCCGGGCCGCTGGTCGGCGTGCTGGGCCTGCTGCTGGCCCGGCACGGCTTCGCGGTGCGTCCCCTCGTGCCGACGGTGTCCGCCGCGATCGCCAGCGGCCCGGCCGGCATCGCGGTCTGCGACGTGATCCTCGGCCCCGGCACCTCCGGCCCGGAGTCGGTGCGGGCGCTGGCCGAGCACGACTGGCGGGTGCTGCTCATGTCCGGCTATGCCCCCGAGGAACAGGTCCTCGACGCGATCGCCGCCGGCGCCGCCGGCTACGTGGAGAAGTCCGAGGACCCCGCCGGCCTCGTCGCCGCCGTCCTGACCGTGCACGACAGCGGGCTGCACCTGTCCACCGCCCTCGCCGCGATGTTCTACGCCGACCTGCGCCGCCGCCCGCTGCCGGCCGGGTCCGAGCTGTCCGCCGGCGACCGGCGGATGCTGCGCGCGGTCGTGCAGGGCGAGCCGCCCGCGCGGGCCGCCGCGAGCTGCGGGCTCACCGAGGCACAGGGGCGCGACGCGGTCGGGCGGATCTTCACCGCCGCCGTCGCCCGGCGCCAGCACTACCAGCTGACCCCGCGTGAGCTCGACGTGGTGCGCCTGGTCGGCTGCGAGCACCTGTCCACCGCCGAGGTGGCCCGGCGGCTATTCGTGTCGATCGACACCGCCAATACCCACCTGCGCTCGATCCGGCGCAAGTACCGCCTGGTACACCCGGAGGCGCCGGCACCGCTGCCGCAGCGCACCGCCGCGCAGCTGTGGGCCCGCGAGCTGAACCTGTCCTGAGATCCACCGAACCCGATCCGCCGCAGGCCTGTCACCAGGACTGGGGAGTGCCCGCAGCCCGCCCGGCGGGGACAATTGACTGGCCGTGCGGTAGTCACGCGGGGGGTGTGACTACCGCACGGCGATCGACAATCCGCTATACTCCGCGTGATGATCGCCGCCCGAGAGGTGCGCCTGGGCGGCCGCCGCGCCGATGCCCTGGCCGTCGCGAGCTATCTGCTGGCGGCGGTCGTGCTGTGCGGGCGGCTGCTCGCCCACCCAGGTCAGCGACTGCCGTATACGCCAGGGGACCGCATCCAGGCGGAGTTCCATCTCGCCTACGCCGCCCGCATCCTGCACCACCTCGGCAACCCGCTGCTCATCGACCGGTTGAACGCGCCCGTCGGGGTCAACGCGATGGCGAACACCACCCAGTTGGGCCTCGGGATCCCGATGGCGCCGGTGACCTGGCTGCTCGGCCCCGGCGTCGCTTTCGACGTGCTGATCGTGGCGGCCCTGGCCGGCACCGCCGCGGCCTGGTATTGGCTCCTGTCGGGAAACGTCGTGGACTCCCGGCCGGCGGCGTGGGTCGGCGGGCTGGTCGGCGGCTTCGCGCCCAGCGTCGTCAACCACGCCACGTTCCACCCCAACCTCACGGCGCAGTTCCTCGTGCCCGTCATCGCGTGGCGGGTGGTGCGGCTGTTCGACTCGCGCCGGTTCGTCCGCGATGGGCTCATCCTCGCCGCGCTCATCGTGTGGCAGGTCTTCATCAACGAGGAGACACTGTTCATCGCCGCGCTCGCGATCGGGGCGTTTCTGCTGCTGTGGCGCGGCCCGCGGTGGCGCCCGATCCTGCCCGGCCTCGCCGTCGCCGCGGGCGCGTCGCTGCTCGTCCTCGCGTATCCGCTGTGGTGGCAGTTCTTCGGCACCGGCGCCTACCGCGGCGGCGAGCGACAGATGACGAGGTTCCACACCGACCTGCTCGGCGTCACCTCGTTCTCCCGCAACTCGGTCGCGGTCCGGCTCAGCGAGTTTCCGCCGGCGCCCGGCTTCTCCGCCGAACAGCACGCGTACCTCGGCTGGCCACTGGTGCTCGCCGCGGCCGCGTTCGTCGCCTGGCGCCGGCGCGACCGGCTGGTGCGCTCTCTCGCGCTGACCGGGGCGCTGTTCCTCGCGCTGTCGCTGGGCAACGAACTCACGGTCCGCGGCCACGCCACCGGCGTCCCCGGCCCCTACGCGCCGCTGGCCCGCCTGCCGCTGTTCGACACGCTGCTGCCGACCCGGCTCGGCGAGGTCGCCACGTGGGCCCTCGCGCCGATCGCCGCGCTGGCCGTCGCCGCGGTCCGGCTCCCCTCGCGGGTGCTGACCGCCGGGCTGGTCGCCGCCGTCCTGCTGCCGGCGGCGCCGACACCGACGCTGGTGTTCGACCGTCCGGCGGTGCCGGCCTTCATCACCACCGGCGCGTGGCGGCCCTATGTGGCGGCGGATGATTCGGTACTCGTGGTGCCGCTCGCCGACTTCGATCAGTGGACGGCGCTGCACTGGTCGAGCGCCACCGGCCTGGACCTGCGCCTCTCGCACGGCTACTTCCTGGGTCCCGAGGGCGGCGTCACCGGCCGGCACGCGGTCGTCGGGCCGCCGCCACGCTTCCTCGACGGGCTGCTGCGTACACCGCCGGCGGCCGTCACCACCGCGGACCGGGACCGTGCGGCGGCCGACCTCGGCTACTGGCACACCGCCCTGATCCTCGTCCCGCCGGACGCGACCCTCGCCCCGCAGCGCACCCTGCTCGACGCGCTGTTCGGCCCCGGCCGCCGCACCGGCGGCGTCTGGGTCTGGGACGTCCGCGCCGTGCGCCGGTAGCGCGAACCGGCCGGCCGCTCGGCATTACTCGATCGGCCGCGAGACGGCGAGCCGCAGGTCGGCCTCGACGCCGTAGTGGTCGGACAGGTGCACGGTCCGGCCGCCGCCCAGCGTGACGGTGTCGTCCTGCAGCACCAGGCGGCACTCGGCGCTCAACCCGCCGCCGGCACCGGAGCGCACGAGCACGTGGTCGAACGCGGGCGGCGCCGGCCAGCTCGGCGTGGGCCGGTACGTCGGGCGCGTGTCGCCGGCCATCGCGTCGCGCAGCCCGGCCGCCGCGCAGAACCGCGCCAGCGCCGGCGACTCGCGCGGGAGGTTGAGGTCCCCGGTCACCACCACCGGCAGCGCCGGGTCGAGCCGCGCGAGCTCGGCGCCGAGCCGGCCCAGCTCGGCGCGCGCGACGCCGGAGTACCGGTTGCCGTCCGACCAGTCGTCGTCGCGGTTGGCCGACAGGTGGGTGTTGACCACCGCGAGCCGGCCGGCGGGCGTGTCCAGCAGTGCCACCTGCGCGCCCTTGCGCATCAGGAACTCGGGCCGGACCGGGCCGGTGAACGGGTACCGCACGAACCGTTGCCGCACGACCGGCCACCGCGACAGCAGGACCAGGCCGCCCTTGAGCAGTACCGTGCCGCTGTACAGCCGGTGCGGGTACGCCGCAGCGAGCATCCGTGCGTGGCCGCGCGCCATCACCTCCTGCAGGCACACGACGTCGTACGCGCGGCGCTCCAGCACCTCGCCGATGGCCCGCAGCCGGGGCTGGACGTCGGCCTTGAACAGCGCGTTGAGGGTCAGCAGCCGCAACACGCCGTCATCCGCCACCGCAGCATTGTGCACTCCGCCGCCGGCATCTCACCCTCCGCCACGCTTGACGCAACCGATTGGTTGCAATAGCGTGAGTAGCAACCGAGTGGTTGCTACTTCATGGAGGCTGTCATGGCATTTCCGGATCACATCGAGCGCACCGTCGATCTCGCGCACCCGCCCGTCAAGGTGTGGGCGGCGCTCACCACGGCGGAGGGGCTCGGCACCTGGTTCGGCAACGGCGCGACCGTCGACCTGCGCGAGGGCGGGTCGGCCCAGCTGACCTGGGACAGCGGCGACAAGGCCAGCATGCGCATCGAACGGGTCGAGGAGCCGTCCGTGTTCGGCTTCACCTGGGGCATCCACGGCATGGCCGAGGACGACCCGCGCCGCACCTATGTCGAGTTCACGCTCGAGCCGGTGGGCGCCGGCACCCGGCTCACCATGGTCGAGACCGGCTTCGCCCAGTTGCCCGACGACCAGTACCGTAAGGCGTTCCAGAGCAACACCGACGGTTGGGCACACGAGCTGGGTGAGTTGGTCGAATACCTCAATGCCGCCTGACGTCGAGGCGATCGCCGAGCAGGTCTTCGTGGCTCTGGCCGACCCCACCCGCCGCGGCATCCTCGCCGCGCTGGCGCAGGGCGGCCCGGCCACAGCCACGGAACTGGCCGATCGCCTGCCGATCACCCGGCAGGCGATCGCCAAGCACCTGGCCCTGCTGACCGAGGCCGGCCTGGTGACGGCCGAGCCGGGGGAGCGCCGCCGGGTGCGATATCGGCTGCAATCGGCCCCGATGCGGGTGGCACAGCAGTTCCTGGCCGCGCTGGCGCGCGACTGGGACGGGCACCTGGACGCCCTGAAGGACCACCTCGACGGACGGTGACACCGGAGATGGCGTGTCGCCGCGCCGCGCCGCGCCGCGCCGCGCCGTGGTCGGTGGGCGGCCGGGCGGCGATGCGGGATGATGACGTTCATGAGCATCGAACCGGCGGACCTCGCGGCGGACCCGTGGCTGCGTCCTGAGTGGGGCCGAGTGGCGCTGCTCACCATCGACACCCAGCTCGACTTCGTCGAGGGCGGGGCGAGCCCGATCCCCGGCACCGCCGCGGTATTGCCCGCCGTCGCGGGCCTCGCGGCGGCCTTCCGGGCCGCTGGGCGCCCGGTCGTGCACGTGGTCCGGCTGTACGACGGGACGGACGTCGACCTGGCCCGGCGCACCCTGCTCGACGGCGGCGCGCCGATCGTGCGGCCCGGCAGCCCGGGCTCCCAACCGGCGCCGCAGATCCTGCCGCCGGGCGCCCCGCCGCTGGACCCGGCCGGCCTGCTCGCCGGCGGGTTCCAGCCGATGGGGCCGGGGGAGTGGGCGATGTGGAAGCCGCGCTGGGGCGCGTTCCACCGCACCGGCCTCGAGGCGTTCCTGCGCGGGCTGGAGGTGTCGACCGTCGTCGTGGCCGGCTGCAACTTCCCCAACTGCCCGCGCGCCGCGATCCTGCAGGCCACTGAGCGCGACTTCCGGGTCGTCGCCGCCGCCGACGCCATCTCCGGCGCCGACGGGCGGCACCTGGCCGAGGCGGCCCGGATCGGGGCTCTGCACGCGCCCGCGTCCGCCATCGCCGCCGCGGTCACCGCCGAGGCCGGCGACCTTGCCGGCTTGCCGGGCTCGGGCCCGGGTCAGCCGCCATCGGGGTCGAGCCGGTAGCCGGCGCCGCGCACGGTGCGGATCGCGGTGCGGGCGTATGGGTGGTCGATCTTCTTGCGCAGGTATCCGACGTACACCTCGACGATGTTCGGATCGCCGTCGAAGTGGGCGTCCCACACGTTCTCGATGATCGCGGTGCGGCTCAGCACGTCGCCGGGGTGGCGCAGCATGAACTCGAGCAGCGCGAACTCCCGCGCCGTCACCGACACCTCGTCGCTGCCGCGGGTGACCCGCCGCTGCACCGGGTCGAGGCGCAGGTCGCCGGCGCTGAGCACGACGGGCCGCTGCGGCGCGCCCCGCCGGATGAGTGCCCGCAGCCGCGCCACCAGCACCACGAACGAGAACGGTTTGGTCAGGTAGTCGTCGGCGCCGAGGTCGAACGCGTCGGCCTGGTCGTATTCGCCGTCCTTCGCGGTGAGCATGAGCACCGGCGTCCACACCTCCCGCTCGCGCAGCTGCCGGCACACCTCGTAGCCGGACAGCCCGGGCAGCATGATGTCGAGCACGACCGCGTCGTAGGCGCCGTACGGCGTCTCGGTCGCCGCCCACAGGCCGTCCACGCCGGTGTGCACGAGGTCGACGGTGAACCCCTCGGCCGCGAGCCCGTCGCGGATCGTCTCGGCGAGGTCCACCTCGTCCTCGACCACCAGCACGCGCACGGTGCCCCACCCCCCCCAAAATCAGCGTGACGTCACAAGTTCACACCGCGATCCTGAAGCAATCCTGAGGATGACGTGGGCCTTCAGCCCGCTTTCAGGTGTACCGGGTCACCATGGTGTGTGCCATCGCCCGATCGCTCCCACCGCGCCGCCGCCCTCGTGCCCGGCCTCGCGGCGCTCGCGCTCGCCGTGCTCAGCGTCCTGGTCGCAGCCCGGGCGTCCGTGCTCCTGAGCGCCGACGCGGCGGTGAGCGCGGCCGCTCGCCGGTTCACCGCCGGACACGGATGGTGGCATTCGGCCATGGCGGCGGTCACGCACAGTGCCGACCCCGTCGCACTGTACTGCGTGCTCGTCGCCGTCCTCGCCGCGTGCCTGCTGGGCCGCCGGTGGTGGCCGGCGCTGTTCGTGGCCTCCGTCGCCGCGTCCGGCACCGGCGCGCGGCTGGTGTTGCTGCACCTCATCGCCCGGCCCCGCCCCGAGCACCGGCTCATCGGCGCGTCCGGCTTCTCGTTCCCGTCCGGGCACACCACCTCGTCCGCGCTCGCCGCCGGCGTCGTGATCGTGCTCGGCCTGGCCGTGCTGCGGCCCCGGTGGGCGCGGCGGGCCCTCGTCGCCGTCGCCCTGGCCTGGGCGGTGCTGGTCGGGGTGAGCCGGGTCGCGCTGGTGGCGCACTGGCCCACCGACGTGCTCGGCGGCTGGCTGCTGGCCACGACCGTGATCACGGCCCTCGCGTTCGCACTCCACAGGAAGGTCGACCCTCATGCATCGGCGGACTCTGCTCATCGCGGCGGGAGCCGCGGCGCTCGGCGGCTGTGACGCCCCGACGCCGTCCCCGGGCGCCACCACCCCGCGGCCCGCAGGGACCGGGTCCCCGTCAGGACCCCGGCCCGGGTCCCCGTCCGCGACCCCGGCGAGCCCCGCACCGAGGGCGCTGCCGGCGGAGGTGGACAGCGGGCCGCGGGAGGTACCCGCCGTCGCCCTCACGTTCCACGGGCAGGGCGAGCCGGGCGTGGTCGGCGGCCTGCTCGACGCCCTCGCCGCCGAGCGCGTCCACGTCACCGTGCTGGCCGTCGGCGTGTGGCTGCGCCAGCAGCCCGCCCTCGCCCGGCGCGTGCTGGATGACGGCCACGAGCTGGGCAACCACACCCTCAACCACGCCGCCATCGCGAACATGTCCGAGGCGCAGGCCTACACCGAGATCGACGGCTGCGCCACCGCGCTGCGCGACGTGAGCGGCTCGATCGGGCGCTGGTTCCGCCCGTCGCAGACCCAGCGCAGCACCGCGCGGATCCGGGCGCAGGCGGCCCGGGCCGGCTACCCCACCTGTCTGTCATACGACATCGACTCGCTGGACTTCACGGATCCCGGCGCCGACGCCGTGGTTCGCACTACGCTGCAGGGCGTGCGAAACGGCTCGATCGTCAGCCTCCACTTCGGCCACCCGGGCACCGTCGCCGCGATCCCGAAGCTCCTCGCCGGCCTGCGCGAGCGCGGCCTGCGCCCGGTGACCGCCTCGGAGCTGTTCGCGTGACCGCCCGGATCCGGGCGCTGAGCGCGCTCGCCGGCGTCGTCGTGCTGCTCGCCGCCGGCTGCTCCGCCCCGTCCGCCGAGAGCGCCCACTCCGGGCAGCACCCGGCCGGCCCCGGCGACGACAACGCGCCGGCCCTCATGTCTGACATGCCGGGCATGGGCGGCAGCGGGAGCCCGGCCGGGCCGTCGGGCAGCGCCGGCACCAGCCCCGGCCCCGGGCTGCCGGGCATGCCGCCGCCGCTGGACCCGCACGACGTCTACGCCGCGGACCGGCCGGACGCCTTCTCCCCGGTCGTGAAGGGCGACCCGGTCCGGGTGTACGTGCCGAACCTCGGCAGCGACAGCGTGTCGGTCATCGACCCGGCCACGTTCAAGGTCATCCAGACCGTGCGTGTCGGCGGCGGCCCGCAGCACGTGGTGCCGTCGTGGGACCTGCGCACCCTGTGGGTGAACGACAACACCGGCAACGCGCTCGTCCCGATCGACCCGGCGACGGGCACGTTCGGCAAGCCGATCGCGGTCGACGACCCGTACAACCTCTATTTCACGCCCGACGGCCGGTACGCGATGGTGATGTCCGAGGCACGACACAAGATCGTCTTCCGGGACCCGCACACGATGGCGATCGTGCGCGAGCTCACCGTCGGCTGCTCCGGGGTCAACCACGCCGACTTCTCGCCCGACGGCCGATACTTCATCGCCACCTGTGAGTTCTCCGGCGACCTGATCAAGGTCGACGTGCAGCGGCAGGAGGTCATCGGCCAGCTGCACCTCAGCGGCCAGCAGCCGATGCCGCAGGACATCAAGATCTCGCCGGACGGCGGCACGTGGTACGTCGCCGACATGCACACCTCCGGGGTCTGGGAGCTCGACGGCGACCAGTTCAAGGTGCGCACGTTCCTGCCCACCGGCGCCGGCGCGCACGGGCTCTACGTCAGCCGCGACTCGAAGTACCTCTACATCGCCAACCGCGGCGAGGGCTCGGTGTCGCTGCTGGAGTTCGCGACCGGCAAGCTCGTCGCCAAATGGCGCATCCCCGGCGGCGGCAGCCCCGACATGGGCGGCGTGTCGGCCGACGGCACGGTGCTGTGGCTGTCCGGCCGCTACAACGGCGAGGTGTACGCGCTGTCGACCGCCGACGGCCACCTGCTGGCCCGGATCAAGGTCGGCACCCAGCCGCACGGCCTGTGCTTCTGGCCCCAGCCGGGCCGCTACTCACTCGGCCACACCGGCATCCTGCGGTAACGCAATCGTTCGAAGACGTCTCCGGACGCCCGGTCTCCGGCCGGGCGTCCGGCCTCGACGAACCACTCGCGCCCGGCCACGGCCCGGAACAGCGGCCCCGGCAGCCGCGACAGCAGCGCCAGGGTGCGCACGCCGCCGCCCCCCTCGCCCTGGCTGGCGTGGGCGCGCATCGCGGCGCGTTTCTGGCGGTGGTACCCCCTGACGTCCACCACGTGCGTGATCTCCCGCCGCTCGCTGAACGCCGTCGCGGCGCCGCCGAGCGGCAGCGACGGCAGCAGCCGCCCGGCCAGGCGCAGCATCGCGAGCACCGGCCGCAGCGCCGAGCGGTCGACGGTGGCCTGCAGCAGCACCGGCGTTCCGGCGAGGTGCGCGGCGGCCGCGGCGACGCGGTGCACCTGCACGTGGTCGGGGTGCCCGTACCCGCCGCGCGGGTCGTACCCGGTCACGACGTCGGCGCGCTCCTCGCGCATGATCGCGGCCAGCCTTGCGGCGGCCTCCTCGACCGGCACGTCGGCGAAGCGTCGTGCCCGCGTTGCCGCCTGGGCATCGAGACCGGAGTCGGCGTAGCCGAGCGTCTCCACGCGGGCGCATCCGAGCGCGGCCGCGGCCGCGAGCAGCTCCCGGCGCCGTCGCTCGGCGAGCGCCGAGCCGGTGGCCCCGGCGGAGAGTCCGGCCTCCCCGAGCGTGGCGGTGACCAGCACGACCCGGTGCCCCTCCGCGGCCGCCCGGGCGAGGGTCCCGCCGGTCAGCAGCGTCTCGTCGTCGGGGTGCGCGTGGAAGGCGACAAGCGTGAAGGTCATGCGCCCTCGCTGAGTGGGGCGCGGCGGCCCAGGAACGCGGCGGCCCGCGCGTAGAGCGTGTCGGCGGCGTCGAGCACGGTGTCCCAGCGTACGACCGGGGCCACCGCCCGGTTGTGCCGGGCCACGGCCGCCGCCCGCCCCGGCTCGTCCAGCAGTCCGCCGAGCGTCGTGCGCAGCTCCTCGTCGGACTGGACCAGCCACCCCTCGACGCCGTGGCGGATGAAGTCCGCGACCCCGCTGCCGGCCCGCGCCACCACCGGGAGCCCGGCGCTGCGCGCCTCCAGCGCCGCGATGCCGAACGACTCCCGCGGCGCGGGCGCGACGTACACGTCGGCGGAGGCCAGCAGCGCCCGGATCGCGGTGCGCTCCAGCGCCCCGGTGAGGTGGATGTCCGCCCCGGCGCCCGCGGCGGCGATCTCGCGGCGCAGGCCGGGCAGCAGCGGGCCGTCGCCGACGAGCACCGCCCGGAACCGGCCCGGGTGCGACTCGCGCAGCGCGAACAGGGTGCGTAGCAGCGCCTTGGGCCGCTTGCGCCGCACCATGCGCATCACGCTGATCAGCGTCGGCACGCCGGCCCTGGCGGCCGGCCCGGTGGCTGGTCCGCGCGCGGGCAGCAGCCAGGCGGCCGGGTCGATGCCGTTGGGCAGCACGGCGACCGGCGTGCCGTCGAGGGCGTCGCGGACCGCGGACGCGGCGGCGCTGCTGACCGCGGCCCACTGCACGGGCCAGGCGGCGGCGTTCTGCCAGCGGGCGAAGCGGTGTACCAGCGGCGCGATGTCGTGCCACATCGAGTGCACCGAGACAACCGTGGGCGGGCCGCCGGCCGCCGCGAGCCGGGCCGCCGTCCACGCCAGCGGCGAGAACGCGGAGACGTGGGCGTGCACGGCCTCGACGTCGTGCGCCCGCAGCACCTCGCCGAGTGCGCGGACGCCGAACGTCCGATACGGCCCGGCGCCGAGGCCCGCGGTGTCCCGCCCGACCCGAAGCACCGGCACGTTGCCCAGGGCGGCGGGCCGGCTCGAGGCGGTCGGTGCGGTGGTGGTGAGCACGAACGTCTCGTGGCCGATGGTGTACTGCCGGGAGGCCAGGTCGTGGACCTGCAGCTCGACGCCGCCGAGCCGGGGCAGGTACACGTCGGTGACATGGGCGATACGCATGGACGAGGCTCTCCAGAGGTGGACGGGCTCACGTGGCGAAGCGCCGGCCGAGCAGCCATAACGCCGTGGCCAGGCCGCCGATGGGGATCTCGGCGACGAAGACGAACGCGCGGTAGAGCAGGACGCCGGCCATCGCCTCGGTGGGGTCCGCGCCGAGGGCGATGAGGATCGCGATGGTGCCCGCCTCGACCACGCCGGCGCCGCCCGGCGTGATCGCCGCGAGGGTCAGCACGCGCTCGGCGACGAGGCCGGCGAGCACCACCGGCACCGGCAGGTGTACGCCGATCGCGACCAGGCAGAGCCAGAGCAGCGCGCCTTGCAGCAGCCAGTACCCGGCCATGCCCCAGCTGAGCTCCGCCCACCGCCGCCGCACGAGCCGGTCGGTGCCGTCCAGCAGCGCGGCCGTCGCCGCCGTCCAGCCCGGCTCCGCCGTCGTGGCGCGTCTGCGCGGCCGCCGGGCCCACACCCGCTCGGCCAGCGTGACCAGGCGCAGCAGCGGCGCGGCCCGGCCCAGGAGGGCGGCGACGACGAGCATCCCGGCGGCGGCGCTGGCGGCCGCGCACCCCAGCCACAGCAGCCCGTGCCCGACCGGGCCCGCGTCGGCGAGCAGCAGCACGGCGACCGCGACCAGCGGCATCATGAGCTTCGCCACGAGGTCCCAGGCCTTCGAGACCACCACGAACCTGGCGAACTCCAGGCCGGTGTGCCCCCAGCCGCGGACCATGCCGAGGTTGAGCGCCGTGCCTGCCACGCCGCCGAGCGGCAGCACGTTGGCCACGGCGCTGCCGGACAGGTTCAGCGTCAGCGCCCGGCGGTGGCTGAGCCCGGGCAGCGACGCGGTGAGCACGCTCGTGTGCACCCACAGCCCGAGCAGCCACACCACGCCCAGCCCCAGCGGCCAGCGCCAGCCCAGGTGCGTGATCAGGTGCCATGCCTGCGACCACGAGGCGCCGACGGCCGACAGGTGCATCGCCGACCACACCACGATCGCGACGCCCACCAGCAGCAGCGCCGCCCGGCGCCCGCGGCCCGGCGCGGCATCGCGCGGCGCGTCCTCTAAGCTCCCCGTCCGGCCCATGTGGTCCTCCCCCGTGCGCCACCGGTTGTCGAGTCGCTCAAGGTCGCAGACGGCTGCTGAAAGAACGCTGAATGACTTCGGTGACCGATTGCGACGCCGGTCATGGCGTACACAACGGAAATCCGGACCCGCCGCAGCCGTTTCTGATCGGAGCCACGGCGGGGTGCGAGCCATTTGACAAGTATTGACAGATCTCGTGATTCGCGAGAACCTTCACGAGCGTCGATTTCGGCGGTCGGCGGCCACTCACCGGTTGACCGAACGGAGCGACGTGAGAAGGCTGCTGTGCAACGCCCTGGCCGCCGTGGTTGCGGCCACCGTGACCGTCCTCGCCGCCGGGGCACCCGCCCGGGCCGCCGTGCCCACCGACCTGACGACCCTCGTCAACCCGATGATCGGGACGCAGAAGGAGGGCAACACCTTCCCCGGCGCGGCCCTGCCGTTCGGGATGGTGCAGGTCAGCCCCGACACCGGCTGGGCCACCGGCTACAACTACGACCAGACAAAGATCTGGGGCTTCTCGCAGACGCACCTGTCCGGCGTCGGCTGCCCGGTCGCCGGCGAGGTGCCGCTCATGCCGACGGTCGGCGCGGTCGCCTCCAGCGACCCCAACGCCTACGGGCAGGCGCTCAACCATGCCCAGGAGCAGGCCGCCCCGGGCTACTACCGCGTCGGGCTCCCCAGCGGCGTCACCACCGAGCTCACCGCGACGCTGCGCACCGGCTGGCAGCGGTACACCTTCCCGGCCGGCACCCAGTCCAACGTGCTGTTCAACACCGCCCAGGCGCGCGGCCAGGCGACCGGCGCGAGCAGCTCCTCGGTGTCGATCGTGGGCAGCGACACGGTCGAGGGGTCGGTGACCACGACCGGCTTCTGCGCCCCGTCGCCGGCGCACACGGTGTACTTCACCGCGCAGTTCAGCCGCCCGTTCGCCGCGTTCGGCACGTGGTCCGGCTCGACGTTCAGCGCGGGGTCACGCTCTTCCAGCGGCAGCGGTGCCAAGGGCGGCTGGGTGCGCTTCGACACGAGCGCCGACCGGGCGGTGACGGTGAAGGTCGGGCTGTCCTACACCGGCCCGGCGGGGGCGCGGGCCAACCTGGCCGCGGAGACGTCGTCCGCGGGGTTCGACTTCGACACGGTACGGCAGGCCGCCCGCGACACCTGGAACGCCAAGCTGCACAAGATCGAGGTGGACGGCGGCACCACGGACCGGCAGGTCGCCTTCTATACGTCGCTGTACCACGCGCTGCTGCACCCCAACCTCGCCGGCGACGTGGACGGCACCTACCGCGGCTTCGACAACGCCATCCACACCGCCGCGGGGTACACGCCCTACCAGACCTTCTCGCTGTGGGACACCTACCGCGCGCAGAACCAGCTCGTCGCAATGCTGGAGCCACAGGTGGCCCGCGACTCCGCGCTGTCGCTGCTGTCCGTCGACCGGGAGCTGGGCTGGCTGCCCCGCTGGGCGCTGGCCAACACCGAGACCAACACAATGACCGGCGACCCGGTCACGCCCTTCCTGGTCGACCTCTGGGCCCGCGGCCTGCTGTCCGGCTACGAGGAGCAGTTCTACGCCGCGCTGCGCAAGAACGCGCTGGGCACCCCGCCCGCCTCGACCGGGCTCAACGGTCGCAACGGCAACCCGTACTACGCCGCGCTCGGGTACATCCCGACCGGCGTGGTGTGCAACCCGACGGCGTTGTTCGACCACGACTGCCAGTACCCGAGCTCGGCGACCCTGGAGTACGCGGCCGCCGACTCCGCCCTCGCCATCATGGCCCGGGCGCTCGGGCACACCGCCGACGCCGACCTGCTCGCCGCGCGCGGGCAGAACTACCGCAACCTGTTCGACCCGTCGATCGGGTTCTTCCGGCCGCGTAACGCGAATGGGGTCTTCGCCACGCCGTACTCGCCCACCGACGGCGCGCACACGTTCCACGAGGCCGGCGCGTACCAGTACCAGTGGCTCGTGCCGCAGGACCCCGACGGCCTCGTGGCGCTGCTCGGCGGCAGGGCGGCCGCGAACACCCGCCTCGACCAGTTCTTCGCCTACGGCGACCTGCTCGCCGACCCGTCGGGCACGGCGCGCAACAAGTGGGTCAACGGCGCCTACGACTACTACAGCTTCACCACGTACAACCCGAACAACGAGCCGGACCTGCTCGCGCCCTACACCTACCTGTGGACCGGCCAGCCCTACAAGACCGCGACGGTACTGCGGGCCGCCTTCACGCTCTTCGCCAACGGCCCCAACGGCGTCACCGGCAACGACGACCTCGGCACCATGTCGGCCTGGTACGTGTTCGCGTCGCTGGGCCTGTATCCGCTCATGAACGGCGCGAACTTCTACGGCGTGAGCACGCCCCAGTTCCCCACGGCGCGGCTCACCGTCGGATCGTTCGGGTCCCAGCAGGGCGGTACCGTCACGATCTCCGCCCCCGGCGTCACCGACGCGAACCGCTACATCGCCACCGCGGCCCTCGGCGGCACCGCCTTCACCCGCACCTGGCTCTCGCAGGCCGACCTCGCCCACGGCGCCACGATCGCCTACACCGTGGCCGGCGCCCCCGGAACCTGGGGCACGGCGACCGCCGACGCCCCGCCGTCGTCGAACCACACCACCCCACCAGCCCCGCAGCCGAACCTGGCCCAGGGCCGCGCCGCGACCGGATCGGCCGCCTGCGCCGCCACGGAGGGGCCGGACAAGGCCGTCAACGGCAGCGTCACCGGCGGGAACACCGACAAGTTCTGCTCCCTGGCCGGGCCGGCCTGGCTGCAGGTCGACCTCGGCTCGCCGCAGTCGCTGACCCGGCTGGTCGTCAAGCACGCCGGCGCCGGCGGTGAGCAGGCGGTGTTCAACACCAGGGCGTTCACCATCCAGCTGTCCACCGACGGCAGCACCTGGCAGACCCCGGTCACGGTCGCGAACAACGCCGACCCGGTGACCACGCACGAGATCCCGGCCACGACCGCGCGCTACGTCCGGCTCAACATCACCGCGCCGACCCAGAACACCGACACCGCCACCCGGATCTACGAGCTGGAGGCGTACGGAGGCGGCACCGCGCCGGCCAACCTGGCGCTGAACCGCCCCGCCACCGGCACCACCGCGTGCGCGGCCACCGAGGGCCCGGAGAAGGCGGTCAACGGCAGCGTCACCGGCGGGAACGCGGACAAGTTCTGCTCCACGGTCGCCGGTGCCTGGCTGCGGGTGGACCTCGGCGCGACCCGCACGATCGGCCGCTTCGAGGTCGCGCACGCCCAGGCCGGCGGCGAGCCGGCCACGTACAACACGAAGGCGTTCACGATCGAGGTCTCCGCCGACGGCAACACCTGGACGAAGGTCGTCGACGTCACCGGCAACACGGCGGCGAACACCACGCACCCGGTCAGCGGCGTCTCCGGCCGGTACGTCAGACTCAACGTCGTCACGCCGACGCAGACCACCGACGCGGCGGCCCGCATCTACGAGCTGCGCGTGTTCGGGTGAGATCCGGGTGAGGCGACGGGTGATTCGTCTGCTCACCCGGTCCGGGCGGGATCGGCGAGCGCTGATGTGGCTTACGGTCGCCTCATGCCTCCGGCCCTTGTCCGCCCGTACGTCCGGGCCATTCCGGTCACCCATGTCGCACCCGCCCACCAGGGCCGCTCGTTCGTGCCGCCACCCCGGACGGCACCGCCCGACTACCGCCCGCGCCACTCCACCGCAGGGGACCCCGTCGCCCCGGCGCCGGCTCAGCCGGCCCCGTCGACCCGGCCGGCTGGGGCGGCGCGGGCGGTCGTGGCGGGGCGCCCGGGCAACCCGGGGCACTCGGCCCGGTCGGTGCGCCCGAAGCGGCGCCGGGCCCCCGCCCTCGCCTGGGGCGCGCTCCTGGTCACGCTCGCCGCGACCGGGATGTCGATGCGCCCCGGCGAGCTGCGGGAGGGCAACCTCACCGCCGCCGAGCCGGGGCGGCCGCAGATGGTGGTGGTCCCGGCGCCGGCCGCCGCCCCGGCGGTACCGCCGCGTGATCAGAGGGCCAAGCACCTCCCCGACGCCCCCGTCCGGCCCGAGAGCTGAGTGCCGGCGCTCATCGCGTCCCGTGAACGGGTGACTGTGCGGCGTCCGGGCTCATCTGTGCGGTACTGTGGGGGCTCGCGCACAGGGAGTGAGGTGACGCCGTGGCGGGCACCACCCTGGGCGGTCTGGCGTTGGGCGACCATGTGTGCCTCCTGCACGGCGGCCCGGTGGGCCGGTCCGGCGTGATCGAGGCGTTCATCCTGCCCGCGCTGGACAGCGGCGACAAGGTCATCTGCTGCACTACCCAGGTCACGCCGGCGGTCGTCGCCGAGGCCCTCGAGGCCGCCGACGGCCGCGCCCGTGAGGCACTGCGCAGCGGGCAGTTCGTGATCACCGACGCCCGGGAGAGCTACCTGCCCTCGGGTGCGTTCGACGCGGAGCGGGTCATCGACGACTGGCGCGAGGAGCTGGACCGCATCCGCGACGCCGGCTACCCGGGGGTGCGGGTGATCGGCGACATGAACTGGGCGGCGGAGCCGGTCCCCGGGACCGAGCGGCTGGCCTGGTACGAGGCCGAGATGAACCGGGTCTTCGCCGCCGGGTTCGCCTGCGTGGTCTGCCTGTACGAGCGCGGCACGTTCTCGCCGGCGCGCCTGCGGCAGTACATCCAGGCCCATCCCGGCACCGTCGAGCCGGGCGTCCCCCGCATCCCGCAGCTGCGGCTGCGCTACACCAGCGACCCGCGCGGCCTGGCGATCGCCGGCGAGGCCGACCTCGCCAACCGGGCGGCGCTGGCCGCCGTGCTGGCCGGCCTGCCCCACGACGTGCCCGGCGAGGGCCCGCTGACCATCGACGTGTCCGGCCTGACCTTCGCCGACGTGGGGACGGCGGCCGCCCTGCTGCGCTGCACCAGGGAGATCCCGCAGCTGCGCCTCACCGGCCTCAGCCCATACCTGAGCGACCTCCTCGACATGGTGGCACAGGCGACATGAGAGCGGGCGCGGCCGCGGGGCATCGGGGCCACTTTCACGAGACCGCCTTCTACGGCTCGGACGAGGAGTTCCTCGCCGTCGTGGCACCGTTCTTCACCGAGGGCCTCGCCGCGGGCGAGCCGATCGTCTCGGCGTTCGCCCCGCACAACCAGTCGATCGTGCGCTCCGTGTTCGGCGGCTGCGCCGGCATCCTGTTCGCCGACGCCGATGCCCACTACGCCAGCCCGGTCACCGCCATCCGCCGATACGGCGGGCTGCTCGCCGACTACGTGGCGGCCGGGGCCACCCAGGTCCGTCTCGCCGGCGACGTGCCCCACCCTGGCGTCGGCGTGCCGTGGGACTGGTGGGGCCGCTACGAGGCCGCCGTCAACCGCGTCTGGGACGACTTCCCGGTCTGGGGCCTGTGCCCGTACGACACCCGCACCACCCCCGACGACGTGCTCGACGAGGTGCGGCGCACCCATCCGCGGATCGTCACCACCGCCGGGCAGCACCACGCCAACCCCGACTTCGAGCCCATCGAGGACTTCCTGCGCGGCCGTGCCTGGTCGTGGCGCGACCCCGTCGAGGACACCGAACCGCTGGCGTGCCTCACCGACCCGGCCCCCGCGGCCGTCCGCGCCACCGTTGTCGCCACGGCCACGGCCGCCGGGGTGCAGGCGTTCGAGGTGCGGGGCATGACCCTCGCCGCGACCGAGGCCGTCACGAACGCCATCGTCCACGGCGCGCCGCCGGTCGAGGTCCGCGTGTGGGCCGCCTCCGGCCGCATCGTCGTGGCGGTCACCGACCACGGCCCGGGCCTGTCGGACCCGCTCGCCGGCATGCGGCCGACGGGCGCGGCGACGGGCGGCCTGGGCCTGTGGGTGGCCCACCAGGTTTGCGCGTTCGTGTCCATGCAGCACCGCGACGGCGCCTTCACCGTCCGCCTGGTCGCCGGCCGGCCCCACCCCTGACCGCCGCCGGGCCGGCGCACCCGCCGGCCCGGCCCCGCGAACCGTGCTACTGGTTCCAGACCTGGAACTCCGAGAGCTGGCCCGCCGGCCAGCCGGTGTTCGCGCCGATCGTCACCCGCCAGTACCGCTGCGTCGCCGCGGGGAAGGTGATCGTGACGGTGTTGTTCGACGCGGGGGAGAACGTGTACGTCGCGGACGCCGCCACCGTGACGAACGACGATCCGTCGGCCGAGGCCTGCAGCGTCAGCGTCTGGTTGCGGGAGCCCCACGACGCCGGCAGCTGCAGCACGACCCGGCTGGCCTGGCGGGCCGAGCCCAGGTCGACCTGGACCCACTGCGGGAACGCGTTGTTGGCGCTCTCCCAGTAGCTGCCCTGGTTGCCGTCGGTGACGTTCGACGAGGCGTACGCCTGGTTGTGCGACGACTCGGTGGTCGGCCGGCCCGCGGCCAGGTTCGTCGGGGTCGTCGCGCCGGCCGCGGTGAACTGCAGGCTGTTGATGTTCCAGCCGCCGTTGTCCTCGGCGAGGGTCAGCACCTGGGTGCCGGCCGGCAGGGTGAGCGTCGCGGTGACGGTGGCCCAGGTCTGCCAGCCGCCGGTCGCCGGGAGGTTCACCGCGCCGGTGAGGTTGGTGCCGGAGGCGTCGGCCAGGTGCAGGGCGCCGGTCACGGCACTCGGCGCGGCGACCCGGGCACTGAGCGTGTAGGCACCCGCGGCGGCCACGTTGACGGTGTAGCGGAACCACTGGCCACCGCTGGTCCAGCCGAGGTTGTAGCCGCCGCCGGTGTCGGAGGTGGCCTCCAGGTCGACACCGTCGGCGCGGTAGGCGTTGCCGGAGCCGTTGACCGACGTGACGTTGTAGGCCAGGCCCTGACCGCCGGTGTCGTAGTTCTCGGCCTGGACCGTGCCGGGGATCGCGGCGGGGGTGCCGCCGTACGGGGCCTGGACCGGCCCGCCGCCGCCCTGCCAGCTGTTGCCGCTCAGCGTCGCGGCGAAGCCGCCGGAATTGTTCAGGTACGCCGACGCCCCGGCACGCAGCCCGGTGACCGTGTTGCCGGTGATGGCGGCCGAGCCGCTCGGCGCCGGGTAGAACGGCGGCGCGACGACGATCCCGTTGCGCCACGGCGACGTGACGGTGTTGTTCTGCAGCTGGGTGTTCGTCGACGTGGAGAAGCCGATGCCGTCGTAGAGCGCGTCGACGACGGTGTTGTTGGTGACGGTGACCCGATCGACGACGCCGACGTTCTGGCCGTCACCGCCGTTGCCGACCTGCAGCGCCGGCTGGCCCTGGTTGTAGCCGTTGCCGCCGGAGCGCGTCACGACGTTGCCGTTGACGGTGGCGCCGAGCAGGTCGCTGCCGTTGACGCCGAACCGGCCGGCGCCGAGGCCGATGTAGCGCGCCGTGTCGCTGATCGCGTTGTACTGCACGTCGTGCCCGCTGCCGCCGTAGATGCCGATGCCCTTGCCGCCCCACGGCGCGATCACCGTGTTGCGGGTGAACGACGCGTTGGACATCGGGGTGTAGTACGTCCGGTTGCCGTTGCCGTCGGTGTTGTAGTTGACGGAGTTGATGGCTATGCCGTCGTCGCCGGTGCCGCGCACGAAGTTGTTCGTCGCGGACAGGTTGTTGCCGACCGAGTTGTTCAGCGAGACGTTGTTGAGGTTGATGCCGTCGGCCCAGATCGTGGTGAGCCGGCTGTTGCGGACAGTACCGCCGGTGCCGGAGGCCCAGAAGCCCGACAGGGTGTGCTGGGTCCAGATGTTGTCGGCGACCCAGTTGGTGCCGGTGGTGTCCATCGCGCCGCCGGCGCCGTCGGCCGTGGCCCGGCTGGTGGCGTTGGAGTCGACGTGGAAGTCCTTCACCGTGCACGACGTCACCTGGAAGATCGCGCCGAGCGGGGTGTTGTTCGGCAGCGGTACCGCGCGATAAACGGTGCTGTACCAGGGCCCCGCGCCGGCGATGGTGATCCCCTGCGCGTGCAGGCCGTTCGTGCCCTTCAGGTAGAACGTCCCGGCCGGGATCCACAGGATCCTCCCCTGGGCCTGCGCCTGGTCGATGCAGTTCTGGATGGCCGTGGTGCTGTCCACGCCCGCGTTGTCGGGCACCGCGCCGCAGGAGGTGATGGAGATGGAGTTCGCCGGCTGGGCGATGGGCCCCGGCGGGTTCTCCACGTCGACGACGTCGATGTCGTAGTACGACGCGGTGTTCGCGGCGTCCTTCTGCAGCGTGAACGTGGCGCCCGGCGCGATCGGCGCTCCGGTGACGAACGTGCTGGCCTCGTCGAAGAAGACGCGCGGATTGCCGTCGGCGGGGTTCTGGTCGCTGCTGTCGTTGTAGTGGTTGTTGCCCTCGTAGACCCAGGTCTGCTTCGAGCTGAGGTTGAGGGCCTGGCGGAACGCGCCGTCGACGTACAGGTTGAGCGTGGCGGTGATCCCGCCGCCGGTGGGAGAGTCCGGGATGCTCGCGCGCACGACGAGCGCGCTGATCGGGCGGCCGGTGGTGTTCGTCCACTGCACGCGCTGGCCGGGGCCGGCCAGGTGTACGTACGCGTGGCCGGACGCCTCCAGGGCGGGACTGGAGTACTGCGTGGTCGGCGCAGCGGTCAGCGACACGGTGGTGGCGCCGCCGCCGGGCGTGCCGGCCTCGGCCTCGTAGCTGGTGAAGGGTGTGCTCGCCCCAGCGGCCGGGCCGGCGGCCGTGGCCGGTGCCGGCGGTGCGGCCACGAGCAGCGCGCCGGCCAGGGCGGCGGCGGCCGCCGGGGCCAGCGCGCGACGCGCGGCATTGATCGATGGTTGTCTCATCGGAGTCCTCCTCGGACCTGCGGTACGTAGCGGCGTACCTCGCGGTCCGTGAGCGCACCGCCGACGCGCGGTTCGGAACGCGACTGACGCAAGTATTTGCATACAACGCTTCGAACTGTCGCCCGTCAAGAGTCATCTTTCGCAGCGTCCTCGGCAAAAATTCGACTATCCCCGGACGGTGGTGGACCGGCGCGTGCCCTTACGCGTCGAATGAGAAGACGATCATGTCCAGCATGGGGATGCCGTCCTCGTGGATGGGCGGCCGGACAGCGCACGACGGCCGCGCCGACGAGCGCACCGCCCTCGCGCGCCGCGGATCCGCTCGTCGCCCTCCTCGGCGTCGCGCAGGATCGGCACGAGCCCCTCGGCCGCGGCCCGGTCCACCGCGACCAGCTCGAACGGCGGCGTCATGCGGCCTCCTTCGTCGGGAACCGCCAGGCTGGCACCCGTTCGCCGATGAGCTCAACCGATAAACGCCCGGGCCGCGTTGCGGCGAACCCTCACCTCGGTGGGGTACCCTCGCCGCCGCGATCGGTCGCGGAGGTCGAGTCCGGCGCTCACCCGGGCATGAGGCTCGGGCCGCTCGGGCGCTGATCGCCCCGCGCGAGGTGCACGATGGTGGCGTGGCCGTGGACGTGCTGACCCAGATCGAGATCGGCCGGCCGCGCGACGTCGTCGCCGCGTACGCCGCCGATCCGGGCAACGCCCCGCAGTGGTACGCCAACATCGACTCGGTCGAGTGGCGCACCGCGCCGCCCGTGCGCCTCGGCTCGCGGGTGGCGTTCGTGGCCCGCTTCCTCGGCCGGCGGCTCGTCTACACCTACGAGATCGTCGAGTACACCGCCGCCGAGCGGCTGGTGATGCGCACCGCCGAGGGGCCGTTCCCGATGGAGACCACGTACACGTGGGCGGACCACCCCGGCGGCGGCACCCTGATGACCATGCGCAACCGCGGCGAGCCGGCCGGCCTCGGCCGCCTCGCGGGGCCGTTGGTCGCGCTGGCGGTGCGCGCCGCGAACCGCAAGGACCTCGCCGCCCTGCGCCGCCGCCTTGAGCGGGGCTGAGTACGAGCGTCCCCACGGTGAGGGCTCACGTATCGCGACTGCTCGCCAAGCTGGCGTTGAACAACCGCGTGCGGATCGCCCTGCTCGTCCACGACGCCGTCGGCTGAAGAGCCGTCGACGGGGGTGTCAGCCGCCGAGCGAGGCGAAGAAGTCGCCGAAGCCGTTGGCGATGTCGAGGAGGCTGCCGCCGATGGAACCCACCACGTTGGCCGCGGACTGCGGACGGTACGCGACGAAGAACACCAGGAACGCCAGGCCACCCCATCTGAGGATCTTCTTGACCATGGTCGCCTATTCCTCCCCATCCGGACGCTGGACATTCAGCGTAGCCGATCTGTGACACTCAGTGAAGCTGCTCCGTGCGGTACGCAATGACGATCGCAACACACTGAGGGCATTCACGGGGGGTTCACTCAGGCCGCGCCGGACTGCGCGCGATGGGCGTGCGGCTCAGCCAGGGCGAGGGGACGACCGGGTCGTAGACTCGGCACCCGTGGCGTACGACGAGGTGCTGGCCGACCGCCTCCGCGAGCGGTTGCGGGACCGCTTGGGCGTGGCGGAGAAGCGCATGTTCGGCGGCCTGGCGTTCCTCACCGACGGCAACATGACCGTCGGCATTCACGGCGACGACCTGATCGTCCGCCTGAGCCCCGAGACCGGCGACGCCGCCCTGACCGGCCCCGGCACCCGCCCGTTCGACATTACCGGCCGCCCGATGCGCGGCTGGATCCTGGTCGCCGGCGACCATCTCGACGACGCGGACCTCGACCGCTGGCTCGCCGAGGCCACCGCCTTCGTCGCCACCCTGCCGCCGAAGTGACGCGACCGGGCACACGCGCGGATCTCAGCCGCCGTTGCGCCGGCCTGGACGGCCGGGGCTGGGCCGCGCTCCGCGGACCGCTCCCGCGCCGTGTGAGCACGGCCAGCGCGGTGCCGGCGAGCACGGCCAGCGCCGTGCCGGCGAGCACCCTGACGGCCGTCGGTGGTCGACCAGCCGGTGACCGGTATCGCCGGGCCGCCGTCGGGCACGCCGACGCTGTGCGTGCCCGCCATGGCAGGGGACCCGCCGTGGCCCGTCACCGCCGCGCGCGGCGTCGTCGGCAGCGTCATCAGGAAGCCCGGCGCCATGCCGGCCAGCGACACGGTGAAGCCAACCGGGTGGCGGAGCGCACGACCCGGGTCGGTGTTGTCCTTACTCGCCGCCCCGAGGCCCGATCAGCCCGGCAGGATCTCGAAGCCGGCCCGCAGCAGGTCGGCGGGCTTGGAGCTGCGCCCGACGAGCAGCTCGAAGCGGCCCGGCTCGACGACCCGGCGCCCGTCGGCGGTGACCAGCGAGCACGCCGCCGCCGGCAGTTCGACCTCGACCTCGATCCGCTGCCCGGGCTCGACGGTGACCTGGCGGAACGCCTTCAGCTCGCGCTCGGCCCAGGTGACGCTGGTGACGAGGTCGCTGACATACACCTGCACGGTCTCGATCGACGGCCGGGCGCCGGTGTTGGCCACCGTGACCCGGGCCCGCACGGTCCCGCCGACCGGCACCCGGTCGCGCTCGACGCGCAGGTCCGAGTATTCGACCGTGGAATACGACAGGCCCTCGCCGAAGGCGAACAGCGGCTCCTGGGTCAGATCGGCGTAGCGGTCGCCGTGCTGGCCGCGGATCTGGTTGTAATACACCGGCAGCTGCCCGGCGTGCCGGGCGAACGAGATCGGCAGGCGCCCGGCCGGCTCGATGAGCCCCAGCAGCAGCTCGGCGACGGCCCGGCCGCCCTGCATGCCCGGGTTGAACGCCTCGACGATCGCGGCGACGCCGTCGGCCGACGGCGGCAGGGTCGACGGCTTGGACTGGATCAGCACGACGATCACCGGCCGGCCGGTGGCGACGAGTGCGTCGAGCAGCGCGTGCTGGCCGCCCTGCAGCTCCAGCGTCGCCGTCGACTTGCCCTCGCCGGTCAGCGCCACGTTGTCGCCGAGCACCGCCACGACGGCGTCGCTGGCCTCGGCGAGCGCGACGGCCTCGGCGATCGCGGCCGGGTCGGCGGGCGCGGGCTGGAACAGCGGCGGGCGGGGCTGGCCGTCGGGGAAGTGGCTGCCGGCGGGGTCAGGCTGCAGGCTGCCGATCTGCGCGCCCGGGGCGTGCGCGACCGTCCAGCCCTGCGGGGCCAGCGCGCGCAGCCCGTCGAGCACGGTCGTGATCGTCTCCCGCGGCTGCCCGTCCGGCATCCAGTCGACCTGGCCTGAGGCGCCGGCCCAGTCGCCGAGCTGGGCGTGCGGGTCGTCGGCGTTGGGGCCGACGACCGCGATGCGCCGGGCCGCACCCGACAGCGGCAGCGTGCCATCGTTGCGCAGCAGCACCAGCGAGCGGCGGGTGAGCCGCAGGTTGAGCTCGGCGTGCGGGGCGCTGCCGATGACCGCGGCCTGGCGCTGCGGGTCGGCGGCGCGGGGGTTCTCGAACAGGCCCAGCTCGAACTTCAGGCGGAGGATGCGCCGCACGGCCGCGTCGATCTTCGTCTCGGCGAGGCGGCCCTCGGCGACGGCCTGCTGCGCGGCCTCGAAGAAGACCGGGGTGGTCATGATCAGGTCGTTGCCGGACTCGACCGCGACGACGGCGGCCTCCACGTCGTCGGCGCAGACCTTCTGCTCCCAGACCATCCGCCCGACGTTGTCCCAGTCGGTGACGAGGGTGCCGGGGAAGCCCCACTCGCGCTTGAGCACGCCGTCGAGCAGCCAGCGGTTGGCGGTGACCGGGACGCCGTCGATCGCCTGGTATCCGAGCATGAACGTGGCGCAGCCGGCCTGCACCGCGCGCTCGAACGGCGGCAGGAACCAGGAGCGCAGCTTGCGGGGCGTGAGGTCGGCCTCGCTGGCGTCGCGACCGCCCTGGGTCTCGGAGTAGCCGGCGAAGTGCTTGGCGGTGGCGAGGACCGCGGTGGTGTCGCCCAGGCCGCCGCCCTGGTATCCCCGGATCATCGCGGCGCCGAACTCCCCGACGAGGTGCGGGTCCTCGCCGAACGTCTCGTCGACGCGCCCCCAGCGCAGGTCGCGGGCGACGCACAACACCGGCGAGAACGTCCAGTGCAGCCCGGTCGTGGAGATCTCGGTCGCGGTCGCGCGCGCGGCACGCTCGACCAGCTCCGGGTCCCAGGTGCAGGCCATGCCGAGCTGGGTCGGGAACACGGTCGCGCCCGGCCAGAACGCGTGGCCGTGGATGCAGTCGTCGGCCATGAGCAGCGGGATGCGCAGCCGGGTGGCTTCCACCAGGGCCATCGCCTCGCGGATGCGGTCCGGGGAGGCGTGCAGCAGCGAGCCGGCCGTCCTCTTCAGCACCGCGTCGGCGAGGTCGAGCCGGGCGTCGAGCTGCAGCATCTGGCCGACCTTCTCGACGAGGGTCATTCGCCGGACGAGATCCTCGACGCGCTCCTCGACCGGCAGGGCCGCGTCCTGGTACGGGAGTCTCTCGGTCACAGTCGTCACGATCCGTCGTCCTCTGCCAGCTTGCTCGAAACTTTTTCCGGTGTTTCCGGTTGATAGGGACGTTATTGGTAACCTAGGCTGCTGTCAATGCGCGAAACTGTTTCGGGAGGCGGCATGGGCGACCAGCATCCGCGCGTCACGCTGGAGGACGTCGCCCTGGCCGCCGGGGTGTCGAAGGCCACTGCGTCGAAGGTGCTCAACGGGCGCCCCAACGTCGATCCGCGGACCCGTCGCAGGGTCGAGGAGACGATCATCGCGCTCGGCTACGTGCCCAGCACCGGCCCCCGCGAGGCACAGGCCGACACCTCCGTCGACGTCGTGTTCGACTCGATGGTCAGCATGTATTCCCTGCAGGTGCTCAACGGCATCCTGACCGCGGCCCGCGACCTCGGCGTCGAGGTCGTCGTTGACGTGCTTGACCAGGCCGGCGGGTCGGGCACGCCGCTGAGCGACGCGTGGCTGATGCGCTCCGCCGCCCGCCGCCGCCTAGGCGTCATCGTCGTGTCGCTGGCCCTCACCGCCGGCCAGGTCCGCACGGTGGAGGAGCTCGGCCTGCCGCTGGTCTCGGTGGACCTCACCGGCCCGCTCGGCGCCGGCCTGGCCAGCGTCGCCTCGACCAACTTCGCCGGCGGGACGCAGGCGACCGAGCACCTGCTGGCGCTGGGCCACCGGCGCATCGGCTTCGCCGGCCTGCCCGCGCAGATCGCGGCGTCGCGGGAGCGGCTGCACGGCTACCGCAACGCCCTCGAACTGGCCGGCGTCGAGGCCGACCCGTCCCTGGTCGTGCACGGCGGCTTCTCCGCCGAGGCCGGCTGCCGGATGGCCCTGGAGCTGCTGCGCCTGCCCGACCCGCCGACCGCGATCTTCGCCGCCTGCGACGGCACCGCGTTCGGCGTGTTCGAGGCGGCCCGGCGGCTGGGCCGCCGGGTGCCGCAGGAGCTGTCCATCGTCGGCTTCGACGACGTCGAGCCGGCCAAGCTGTCCTCGCCGCCGTTGACCACGGTTCACCAGCCGATCGCGGACATGGGCCGGGTCGCCATGCGCACCCTGCACACCATGGCCCGCGGCGGCGTGCCCGACTCGCTGCACATCCAGCTCGCCACCCACCTGGTGGTCCGCGAGTCGACCGCCCCTCCGCCGGGCGGGCAGTGCCCGGGGACGCCGCCGGTCAGCTGACCGTCCACCATGAGGACGGCCTGGTCGCGGGTTCGCGGATGCCGCTTTCCGGGATCCCGCCGCCTGCCCTGAAACCGCCCGGCCGGCCTCCGGACCGGGCATCCTGGAAGGGTGCGGCCGACAGCGACCGAGGAGGAGCGATGCACGCAAACGTCGGAGATCGCCTGATCGTCGAGGGCGCTCACGTCGGTGACGCCCGCCGCGAGGGCGTCATCACCCAGGTGCGGCGCGACGACCACACGCCGCCGTACACCGTACGCTGGCTCGACGGGCACGAGGGCCTGGTCTTCCCGGGCCCGGACGCCCACGTCGTGCCGGCGGAGTCAACCGAGTCCCGCTGACCGCCGTCGGGGGGGTGCGCCGGCGCCAGGTCGGGGCCGGACAACGCCGGGCGCGTCTGCGCCCGGCGGGCCCTCGTGACGGGTGCGGCGGGTGGCCTCGGCGTGCGCGCCACCTGACCGGCGGGCCGCGGCTACGTGGGAATGGCGGTGATGCGGGCCAGGCGCTGCGGGGTCGGCCAGCGCACGTTCCAGGCCCAGCCGGCCTTCTCGAACAGCCAGATGACGCGGGCCGAGACGTCGACCTGGCCGGGCAGCACGCCGTGGCGGGCGCAGGTCGGGTCGGCGTGGTGCAGGTTGTGCCACGACTCGCCCATGCTCAGCAGGGCGAGCGGCCAGAAGTTCGCGGAGCGGTCGCGGGCGGCGAACGGGCGCTCGCCGATCATGTGGCACACGGAGTTCACCGACCAGGTCACGTGGTGCAGGGCGGTGACGCGGACGAGGCCGGCCCAGAAGAAGGCCGTCACCGCGCCCTGCCAGCTCCAGCTGATGAGGCCGCCGAGCAGGGCCGGTGCGGCGAGGGTGACGATCGTGAGCGGGCCGAACAGCCGGTGCACGAGGCGGATGTCGCGGTCGGCCAGCAGGTCGGGGGCGAAGCGCTCCTGGTTGGTCAGGTCGCGCTCGAGCACCCAGCCCAGGTGCGCGTGCCAGAAGCCGCGCACCAGCGCCCCGGGGGAGGTGCCGAACAGCCACGGCGAGTGCGGGTCGCCCTCCTTGTCGGAGAAGGCGTGGTGGCGGCGGTGGTCGGCGACCCAGTGCAGGATCGGGCCCTGTACCGACATGCTGCCAACGATGGCCAGGCCGATGCGCAGGGCGCGCTTGGCCTTGAAGGCGCCGTGCGTGAAGTACCGATGGAAACCCACCGTCGTGCCGAGACACGTCACGGTGTAGAAGGCCGCGGCCAGGATGACGTCCAGCCAGGCCAGCCCCCAGCCCCAGGCGAGCGGGACCGCCGCGAGCAGCGCCAGGAACGGGATGATGACGAACGCGTAGACCGCGACGTGCGCCGGGATGGGGCGCTTGCGGCCGAGGAGGGGCTTCACCGCCGTGGTCATGCGCGGACCGTAGCCGCCGGTCATGGCTGGTACCCCGCGAACAGGATGCCAGCCCACGACGCTCAGGTGACGTGATTGGCGCGTTCCCGCCACGGTGTGATCGACATCGCGTACCTCACGCTCCGCTGCTCGATGCTCTGCGCATTCACTGAGTGCCCGCCTCGACCGGCCGGGACGCGGCGTCCGGCAAGCCGTCGGTGTCGTGGCGAGCGGGGTCGTCCCCAGGCCCTAACGTACTGACTAGGCTTGTCAGGGGACCGCCAGAGACGCCGGTCACGTTCCGGAATCGTTGCTGCGCGTTCCGGTTGACTCGTAATGTCACGGCGGAGTCCGACGGAGAGGCATCCCATGTCCAGCGACACGGTCCTGCAGGAATCCGACAACCGGCACGCCCCGCCGGCGACGGTGGTCATCTTCGGCGCCTCCGGAGACCTGACGCGCCGCAAGCTGATCCCCGCGATCGAGAGCCTGGCCCGGCACGGCCGGCTCACCGAGCGGTTCGCGGTCGTTGGCGTGGCCCGCACCCCCATGGACGACGAGCGGTTCATCCACAACGTGCTGGGCGACCGTGGACTGTCCGGCATGCCGCAGCTGACCGGTGGGGTGCGCTACATCGCCGGCGGCTACGACGATCCCGAGACCTACAAGAACCTGTCGGTGCTGCTCGACGAGCTCGACGAGCAGCGCGGCACCGCCGGCAACCGGGTGTTCTACCTGTCCACCCCGGCCGAGGCGTTCCCGCTGGTCATCAACGGCCTCGCCGGCGCCGGCCTGCACCAGGCCCGGGACGGCTCGTTCGCCCGGCTGGTCATCGAGAAGCCGTATGGGCACGACGAGGGCAGCGCCAGGCAGCTCGACCAGACCGTGCACGCCGCCTTCGAGGAGTCGCAGGTCTTCCGCATCGACCACTACCTGGGCAAGGACACCGTCCAGAACGTGCTCGCGCTGCGCTTCGCCAACGCGATCTTCCAGCCGATCTGGAACCGCACCTGGGTCGACCACGTGCAGATCACCGTGGCCGAGACCCTGGGCGTCGGCACCCGCGGCAGCTTCTACGAGCACGCCGGCGCGATGCGCGACATCGTGCAGAACCACGTGCTGCAGGTGCTCGCCCTGGCCCTCATGGAGCCCCCGGCGTCGTTCTCCGCCGAGGCGGTGCGCAACGAGAAGGTGAAGCTGCTGCAGGCGATCCGCCTGCCCCGGGGCCGCGACATCGACGACATCGCGGTACGCGGGCAGTACACCCGTGGCGGCACCCGCGAGGAACTCATGCCCGGCTACCGTGAGGAGCCCGGTGTCGACCCGCTCTCGCGCACCGAGACCTACGCGGCCCTGCGTCTCGACGTGGACAACTGGCGCTGGGCGGGCGTGCCCTTCTACGTGCGCACCGGCAAGCGGCTGCCCAGCCGTGTCACCGAGGTGGCGCTGCAGTTCCAGCGCCCGCCGCACCTGCCGATCCCCGACTCGCAACTGACCGAGCTGCAGCCGGACGCCCTGATCCTGCGCATCCAGCCGGACGAGGGCATCGCGCTGCGCTTCGGCGCGAAGGTCCCCGGCCACTCGTTCCGGGTCCGCTCGGCGAGCATGGACTTCTCATACGACAAGACGTTCCGCGAGGAGTCCCCGGAGGCGTATGAGCGCCTGCTGCTCGACGCGCTGATCGGCGACACGACCCTGTTCATCCGCTCCGACGAGGTCGAGCAGTGCTGGCGGATCGTCGATCCGATCATCGAGCGCTGGGCCGAGGACACGAGCCCGATCCCGACGTACGAGGCCGCTTCCTGGGGCCCGACGGATGCCAACCGGCTGATCGAGCGCAGCGGCCGCGCCTGGCGCAACACGGTGGCCTGACCCGGCCTGTTTCCCCGCGACCTCCTTCGACGCCTCACATTCGCCGCCGCGGCCAGGCGGGTCACCGCCTCGGCCGCGGCGCGGGAGTCGTCGGCGGCGTGCGGCGGGTCAGTCCCAGCGGGTGGCGTTGGCCTCGGACAGGGTGCCGGGGCGGTCCAGGACGACGCAGAAGTTCAGGCCGGCCGGATCGCGCATGACCTGCCAGTTCTCGGCGCGCTCCAGGCTGGTGGCGCCCAGCGCCTCCAGGCGGGCGACCTCCGCGTCCAGGTCGTCGGTGTGGAAGTCGAGGTGGATGCGGGCGGGGCCATCGCCGAGTTGCTGGACCAGCAGCAGCATGTCGTGGTTGGGCAGCTTCGCGCCGTTGAACTCCGGATACTTCGCCATGACCGGGAGGTCGGCGCCGGCCGCGTCCGACCAGAAGGCCACCGCGGCGGCGTGGTCGGGGCGCGGGGCGTCGATGACGATCGTGTACAGCCTGCTGAAGTGAGCCACGCACAGCAGTATGCGGCGGCAGAAGTCATCGAAAGCCCGCACGCGTCGAGCGGCCGGGTGCCCGGGCACACCGCGCCGCCGCCCTGGCGACAGCGGCCGCCGGCCCGCTTCGGCGGTAAGAATTCCGTAACGCCGGCGCAGAGCATAGGCACAAATGGCCTTTCCGAGCGGAGGGAACATGCGTGACATGCAGCAAGAGGTGACCGAGGCCATCCAGCAGATCGTCGCGTCCGGCCAGGAACGCGGGCTCCAGGTGGCGGTCTACCGGCACGGCGAACGAATCGTCGACGCGACCGCGGGCTACGCGGACACCGGTCGGCCCGTCACCTCTGACACGCTGTTCCACGTGACTTCGACCGGGAAGGGGCTCACGTCGACGGTCGTCCACGTTCTCGTGAAGGCCGGCGCGCTCAGCTACGACACACCACTCGTCGACCTGTGGCCGGAGTTCGCGGCCAACGGCAAGGACCGCACGACGGTCCGCGACGTGTTGACCCATTCGGCCGGTGTGCCGGCCGTGCCCGCGGATACGAGGCCGGAAGACCTCTGCGACTGGGACGAGATGTGTGGACGGATCGCCGGGGCGACGCCGTGGTGGGAGCCCGGGACGCAGACGGGCTACCACCCCCAGTCGTATGGTTACCTGCTCGGCGAGCTCGTCCGCCGGGCGACCGGGCAGAGCATCTCCACACAGATGCGGGAGCGTGTCGCCGGCCCGCTCGGGGTCGTTGACGAGTTGTACTTCGCGGTACCGCCGAATGAGCTCGGGCGGGTGGCTCGGCACGAGCAGGCCGACGGCGAGCACCTGACCGCGGAGATGGCGGCGGCGATGGCCGAGTCCGTCCCGTTCTTCCGCGTCCTCGACGGCTGGACAGCGGCGCCGCCGCATGCGATGCCCGACGCCGGCTACTGCAACCGGGTCGACGTGCTCACTTCCGAGATTCCTGCGGGCGGTGTGATGTCGGCACGTGCCATCGCTCGCATGTACGCGGCGTTGATCGGGCCTGTCGACGGCGTACGGCTGATCCCGCAAGACCAGTTCGCGCAGGTCAGTGCCGTCGAGGTGGGCGGAGTCGACGCGGTGCTCGGTTTCCCCGTCAAGCGGGGCCTCGGCTACGACGTCGGCTTCCAAGGCCCGCTCGACAGCCCCGCTCTCTTCGGTATGGCCGGCAGCGGTGGTACCGCCGCTTTCGCCGACCCGACCACGGGCATCGCGGTCGCCGTCGCGAAGAACCGGGTGACGGCCGGCGACTACACGTCATTTCTGGCGATCAGCGCCATTGTGGCGCGATATATCTGAGATCGGGCTCAGATATGGGCGTCGGGTGCCAGCTCGAGTCCCCGTTCGAAGCCGGCGTCGAAGGCCCCTCCCAGGGCGCCGCGGGCGGCGGTCGCGATGCGCTCGAGGTCCTCCCGCTCGGTGGCGGTGACGGGCTTGCCGATCGGCTCGCGGGCGGCCGTGGCGGCGCCGAGCAGCGTCGCGGCGGCGTGGTGGTCTCCGCCGGCGCAGGCCGTGCTGGCCAGGCCTGTCAGGGCGGCCGCGATGTCGCGGGCGGCGCCGAGGTTGCGTGCGATCCGCAGGGCTTCGCGGTGGTGTTCCGCCGCCGTGGTCAGATCGTCGCGAAGCTCGGCGATGTGGCCCAGCTCGACGAGGACGCTGGGGACGTAGAGGGGTTGGCCCGCCTCGGCGTCACGGTCGGCCGCGGCGTCGAGCAGCGAGCGGAGGTGTGTCGTGGCGCTGTCGTAGTCGCCGGTGCGTCGGGCTGTCCAGGCCAGACCCATGGTCGCGAAGAGAGCGAGCAGGGGTGCTCCCTGTTGCTCGGCGAGTGCCAGAGCTTCGCTGCTGTGGGCCCGGGCCTGCGGGTAGTCACCGCGTTCCATGGCGATCCAGCCCAGCCAGCCGAGGTGGCCGGCGACGTCGGCCCAGAGGCCGAGTTCGCGGGCGATGCCGAGTCCTTCGGTGTGCAGCGCGACAGCGGTGTCGTGGTCACCTCCCAGGCCGGCGTAGGCCCCGAGCCACTCGGTGGCCTGCAGCACCCCCCAGCGGTCACCGATCCGGCGGAAGAGCGCGGCGGCGTGGGTGCCGTCGCGGGCGACCGTCTCGGCGTCGCCGCGGATGTAGGCGAGTTTGGCCAGCAGCGTGAGGGTCGCGGCCGTACCCCACATGTCGTTGCTTTTGTCGAACCGGGACAGGGTGTCGTGCAGCAGGGTCTCGGTCGCGGTGACGTCGCCGAGGTCGATCTCGGCGTAGCCGAGGAACCACGCGGCGCGCGCGTAGGCGTCGTCGTCGGCGATCTCGTCGAACTCGTGCAGCGCCGCTTCGTGGCGGGCAGGCCAATCGCTCACGTCACCGAGCAGGAAGGCGAAGCCGGTCTCCCACGCGATGGCCGTCGCCCGCGCCGAGGCGCGGTTCGGTCCGGTGCCGACGGCCAGCGCGGCGCGCAGCGCACGGTGGGCCTCGCCGAGGCGGCCTCGCAGGAACCAGTACCAGGCGAGCCCGTTGACGAGTCGCACAGCGGCCTCGCCGGTCCGCTCGCGGATGGCGAAATCCAGGGCGGTGCGCAGGTTGGCCGCCTCGGCGTCGAGGATGTGCAGCCAGTGTGCCTGGTCAGGTCCCCGCACCAGGAGTTCGGCCTTCTCCGCCAGCACGATGTAGTAGCGAAGGTGGCGCTGCCGGGTCGGGCCGAGGTCGTCGGTTTCGCGGAGGCGGTCGAGGCAGTACGCGGCGACGGACTCCAGCAGCCGGTAGCGGGGCGCGTCGGTGTTGCGTTCGACGCGCACCACCAACGACCGGTCGACGAGGCGGGCGAGCAGATCCGGCACGTCCTGCGGGCCGATGTCGGCGGCGGCGCAGATCGCTTCGGCGGCATCGAGTGTGCAGCCGTCGGCATGCACGGCGAGGCGGCGCAGGACGATGCGTTCGGGTGCGGTCAGCAGCCGCCAGCTCCAGTCGATGGTCGCGGTCAGGGTCTGGTGGCGGGGCTGGCCGCCGCGGTGTCCCGGCGCCAGCAGGCGGAACCTGTCGTCGAGGCCGGCCACGAGTCGTTGGATGCCCAGACCGCGCACCCGGGTCGCGGCAAGCTCGAGCGCCAGTGGGAGGCCGTCAAGGCGCCGGCAGAGGGCGGCGACCAGGCCGGAGTTGGACGGGTCGAGGATGAACCCCTTGTTGGCGGCCGCGGCGCGGGCCACGAACAGTCGCACCGCGCTTGAGCCTCCCGGGTCGTCGGCGAGCGCCGGCAGGTCCAGCGGCGGCACCGGCCAGACGACTTCGCCGGGCACGTTGAGCGGCTCACGGCTGGTGGCGAGGACCACGAGATCCGGCGCCGCGTGCAGCAGCCGGGTCGCCACGGCGGCGGCGTCGGTGATGAGGTGCTCGCAGTTGTCGAGCACGAGCAGCATCCGGCGGGGCCGCAGCGCGGCGGCGAGCCGGTCGACGGGAGGTGCGGTCCCGGCCGCGGTGTCTCGAAGGCCCAGCGTGGTGATCACCGTGTCGACGACCGCGTCTTCGCCCTCGTCGACGGCGGCGAGCTCGACCAGCCAGGCCCCATCGGGGAAGGACGGCTGCGCGCGACGGGCCGCCTCCAGCGCCAGCCGGGTCTTGCCAACGCCGCCGGGACCGGTCAGCGCGACCAGCCGGTTGGCGTGCACCAGGTCGGTGACCTCGGTGACGGCCTCGTCGCGGCCGAACAGATCGGTGACCGGCGTGGGAAGGTTGCTCGTCGGCTGCGGTGCCGGTGGTGCCGCCGGTGCGTCGAGCGCCGGATCCTGAGCCAGCACCGCCCGATGGAGCGCCGCGATCTCGGGTCCTGGTTCGACTCCGAGCTCCTCGACCAGCTGAGATCGCAGTTCCGCGTATGTCTCGAGTGCCTCGGTCTGCCGACCGGAGCGGTAGAGGGCCAGCATGCGCAGACCACGAGTCCGCTCGCGCAGCGGGTTCTCGCTCACCACGTCGGCCAGGGAGTCGGCGACCGCGGTGTGCCGGCTCAGCGCGAGCAACGCCTCGGCTCGGTCGTCGAGCGCGCTCAGCCGCTGTTCCTCCAGGCGGGCCACCGCGACCTCGGCGAACGCCTCGTCGCGGTGGTCGGCGTAGGCGGGCCCGCGCCAGAGCGCGAGTGCGTCGTTGAGCAGGACGGCCCGGGCGTCCGCCCGCGGCTCGTCGGCTGCCCTGGTGAGCAGGGCGGCGAACTCGGTCGCGTCGAGCGAGCGGGCGTGCAGCGTGAACCCGGCCGGCCCGGACCCGACGAGCGCCCGGCTGCCGGGCTCGATGTCGTCGAGCGCCTTGCGCAGCTGCGACACCTTGACGGCGAGCGCCGCCGGCGGGTTGCCCGGCGGGTTGCCGCCCCACAGCTCATCGACGAGGCGATCCGTCGGCACCGGTTGCCCCGCTCGCACCAGGAGCGCCGCGAGCAGCGCGCGGACCTTCGCGCCTGGCACCGAGACCGTGCGCCCGTCGTCCGCCCATACCGTCAGCGGGCCGAGCACCCCGAAACGCATGTCATCCACCCTCAGCAGCCGATGCCCCGTACGGTCGTACAGTACGTCGCCGCCTGACCGACGCGCCGACGATGAGGAATCCACGAACGCGAGCGCGCTCCGGCGGCGCCGTCGCACCGCATCGAGCGGCTGGCCGGTTCGGCCTCTAGAAACCGATCGTAAGAGGACGGTAAGCGGTCCACGGCAGCCTGGCGGCAAGAGATCGCGGCCGTGTCACGGCGGCGCCGGACGGGAAGGACCGCACGAACGTGGGCAACCTGATCATCTCCACCTTCATCACGCTCGATGGTGTCCAGGAGAACCCGCAGGATTGGTCGCTCGGCTTCTGGAGCGACGAGTACGGGCGCTACGCGCGGGATCTGCTGTTCGCCGCCGACGCGCTCATCATGGGCCGCGTGACCTACGAAGGGTTCTCGGAGACGTGGCCGGCGGTCGACGACCAGGGCACCCCGACCGCGGGATACGCGAGCCGCATGAACAGCATCCGCAAGTACGTCGTCTCCCAGACCCAGCTTCCCAAAGGGGTGATCGTCCTGTCCTACCGGCCGAGGAAGACGGATCACCCGCTGTCGTGAGCGGTTGACCCTCCCACGAAGGGAGACGCGATGCTGGGGTGTCGGTTCGCCCAAGATGCGCGAAGGGGCAAAATGCCAACGATCCAGCAATTGGTTCGCAAAGGTCGCAAGAAGAAGCCGAAGGCGTCCAAGACGCCCGCACTGAACGGCAGCCCACAACTCGCCGGGATCTGCGTTCGCGTTTATACGACCACGCCCAAGAAGCCCAACTCGGCCTTGCGGAAGGTGGCACGGGTGAGGCTGTCCAGTGGCGCGGAGGTCACCGCGTACATTCCAGGGGAGGGCCACAACCTCCAGGAACACTCGATGGTCCTCGTCCGTGGCGGTCGGGTGAAGGACCTTCCCGGCGTCCGCTACAAGATCATTCGGGGGGCGCGGGATGCGGTAGGAGTGCGCGGGCGTGGACAATCCCGCAGCCGCTACGGATCCAAGCAGAAGAGTTCATAGTCGCCGGCCCGCCGCGGTCGCCGCGATGGCGAATGACCCGGCGGGACGGTGTTTCTCGGTGTGGCCGTCGCGGCGCCGATAACCTGTGGTGTGGGCGATGTCGGTCGGCGGTCGATCGTCATGCCCGTGGTTGACTCTCCCGCGATGGGAGACCTGATGGTGGAGGCGTGACGGTAGCCGACGAGGAATCGCTGAGCATCGGCGACCTGGCCAAACGGTCGGGTCTGCCGGTCAAGCTCATCCGGCGCTGGTCCGACTGCGGCCTTCTGCCTCCGAGCGAGCGCACCCGGGCCGGATACCGCCGCTACGACGCACGGGCCGTCGCGCGGCTCGAGCTGGCGAGGACGCTGCGGGAGCTTGGTCTCGGACTGGCGGCGATCCGCGAGGTCGTGGGATCGCAGAGAGGGCTTTCCGAGGTAGCGGCCACGCACGCCGACGCGCTTGACGCTCAGATTCGTACGCTGCGGCTACAACGCGCCGTCCTGCGTTGGGTCGCGGCGCATCATTCGACCGCCGAGGAACTCTCGGTCATCAGCAGGCTGACCCGTCTGTCCTCCGCGGAACGTGCCGCGATGATCCACCGGTTCGTCGCCGAGACGGTTCAGGGACTCGATGTGCCCGACTATCGCGATCGGCTTCGGGCCGCCATGCCGGACCTGCCCGACGACCCGAGCGCGGAACAGGTCGACGCGTGGATCGAGCTCACTGATCTCATGCGGGATCCGCGGCTGCGAACGGCGATGCACCGCGTCGCCAGCTACGCGGATGAGCACGCACCGGGCCCACACGCAGCCGCTGAGACGGCAGCTGTCGAACGAGTGACCGAGATGTGGACCCGAACGGTGTCCAGGGCGCTGATGGACGGCATCCGCGCGGACTCGCCGGACGCTGAGCGGATCGTCGCCGAGATCGTCGAGGTTTGGCTGCCCACCCAAACCGGGATCGACGAGGACTGCCGCGAGGCCAGACACCGGCTCCTCGAGCAACTCGAGATCGCCGCGGATGCTCGCGCGGAACGCTATTGGCAGCTGGTATGCATCATCAGTGGCAAGCCGGCGCCGCCGAGTATCGCCGCTGCCGGCCAGTGGCTCGTCGTCGCCCTGCGCGCGAATCCGCAACCGGCTTCCAAACCCGCGAACACGCGAGCGTCCGTCGCGGCCCGTCAACGAGCACTGAATGCGGTGCCATCGCACCGGCGCCGACGTTACCGCGTGCTCTTCACCGCGGACCGCAAACGGCCGGTGACCGACGCGGCGTTGTCGGCTCGGGAGCAATAGTCAAGACTTGTCGATGCCCGGGAACGACACGGCGGTGCTCAAGTCGCCAAGAAACGCGCTCGAATCGAGGTCCAGGGCGATGTCCAGGTCGCCGCCGTAGCTTATGCCTCCCAGTCGGCTGACCTCGATGTACCACGGCGACAGGCCGTCGCGCACTCCGTCCGGGGACATGCAGGTGCCGCCCAGGTGCTCGGCGTGGAAGACGTCGAACCGGTCCGGTACGTCGACGTAGGCGTCGCCGTCGGACGGGAAGCTCACCGGTGCCACGCCTGCGTTGGGGTCGTCGCGGGGGACCAGCCACAGGGAACCGTATTGGCCGTGCCTCGCCCTCCAGGAGGTGCTGTCGAACTCGCCGTCGGCGAGCGAGGGCGCCGCAGCGGGCCGGGCGACCCGTGGTCCGTTCAGCTCCGCCTCGGTCAGCCACACCATGGCGAGCAGGGACGCGACGCCATCGTCGGCGATCCGCAGTCGTGGGTGCGGCCTGGCCTGGGCGAGTTCGGCCCAGAACGGGTGCCCGGGCGCGACGACGCCGGCGGAGGTCCCGGCGATGACCGCTGTGACCTGCGGCGACGGGTCCCTGAAGTAGAGCTCGTCCTCCCATTGGAATACCGCGACGGCCACCAGGTCGGGTCCGTGCCGCCGGTACGCCTCGGGCAGCCACAGTGTGAAGCAGTGCAGCATCGGTTGACCGGTGCGCGGGGAGCGTGGCCAGGTCGAGACGTCGATGCCCGGCCCGGCTGGACCGGCCCATCCTGCCGGCAGCCTGGGCCGGTCGCCGGCCTCCTCGGCGACATCGTCCTCGGTCCAGATGTCGAACGCCTCGATCGTCACGGGCCGGACAGTAGTGCACGCTGACCTTGATGATCAATATGCGCCACGTCGGGCCGGGCGGGGCGCCCACCGACGCCGGCCGCCGTAAAGAAACGGTAAGGCCGCCGCGCAGGATGGTGTGCGGCGGGCCGGGAGCGCCCGAGCGACGGGGGAAGGCGACGATGAACCACATCCAGCACAACGTGCGGGACGCGGTCGTGGGCATCGACGTGTTGCTCGGGTCTTCGGTCACGCGCCCCGGCTCCGCCACCGGGATCGTCGTCGCGGCGGCGAACAACCGGGTCACGGCCGGCGACTACCCGACGTTCACGACCATCGGCGAGGTCGTGGCGAATACAGCTGAGGAGTGAGAACCTTGACCGACATCGACGAGTACGTGGCGGGCCAGCTCACCGGCCCGCAACAGGCGATCGTGGCCGAACTGCGCACGCTGATGGCGCGACACGCGCCCGGCACGCGGGAGGTGATCAGCCGTGGTTCGCTCGCATGGGAGGGCCGCAAGCTGGTCGCGATCGTCAGCCGCAGCAAGACCCACATCACGCTGGCATTCGCACGCGGCGCGGAGTTCATCGACCCCCATGGCCGGCTCGAAGGCATCGGCAAGACCACCCGCCATGTCAAGCTCAAGTCGCCATCCGATGTGGACGATGCCCTCTTGGTCGAGTACGTGCGGCAAGCGGTCGCATTTGATCAAGGCTAGGCACGCAAACCTGTCCTGGCTGAGCAGAACGCTTCCCCGTCAACACGCCTCGTGTGAGCGGTGCGGTGACCGGCCCGCTGAACATGCCCAGCGGGCCGGCCAGGTGCGTACTACTAATTAGTGCGGTGTCCACCAACGTTCGCCGGGTTTGCTGCGCATCGATCTTGCACTTGTGGTGCCTGACAAACCCGGCATTCGCGGAGTGTCTCGGCGCCAGAACTGCAAGATCGACAAGGGTGACCCCGGTCAACGTTGGTGGACATCGCACTAGTCGGTCAGGCCGCAGAGGTCGCGCCGCCCGCGGTCACGGCTCCCTCATGAGCCTGCGACGACTGCCGCGCACCTGGTCATAGAAGCGAGCCGACAGTCGTGGAAGGGCGGCGAAGACCGCATCGCGGTCTTTGAAGGCGATCGGCTCTCCGGCCAGCGGTAGCGGCTCGTCACGGCGGGCCTCATAGCCGCGCCTCTCGAGTTCCTCCTCAAGCCCGTCGACCTCGTCGGGGTCAAGGCTGACGTGGCCACGCTTGTCTACCGAAGAGCTGAGTTCGGGCGCCCCGGTCACCCTTCGCCACGCCTCGTTCGCCACGTAAAGGAAGTCCTCGCAGTCGGCGAAGCAGTCGTCCGCCACCGGGTCCATCGCCGACACGCCCGGCACGTCCAGCAAACTGTCCGGATTGGCCAGCGCCGCCTCGAACGCGGCGCGCCCCTGCACCAGAAGCCAGTCTCGGAAGTACAGGAAGCCGTCGTCGGAGCCGAAGCCGGCGTTGATCAGCCGGCAGGCGGTCAGCAAGTCCTCGCGATAAGCTGCCCACTCCAATTCGTCTTGGATCTGCGCGAAGTCGGCGATGTCGGCCAAAGGCCGCCGGGCCAAGGCGTCTGTGACAAACTCCGGCACAGCGCTCCAGTCGCCGCCAGCCTGCGCCCGGGCGCCGTCGACGACGGCCCAGAACTGATCAACATCCATCTGGGCATGGTAGGGGCCGCGGCCGGGCCGCCGAACTGTCTCGTATGCCACCGTTGCGTCGGAGATTCCGCATCACCGCCCCGGGGCGGTGACAATTCGCACTGGAATCAGGCGAACTCGGTGCGTTTCGCCCTTGGCTCGCAGACGTCGAACCGCGACGCTGAAACAAGCAACCGACGACGGCCACCTGGAGGTGCCAATGCCCGAGGTCGAACACCTCGACGTCGTCATCGTCGGCGCCGGGCTCTCCGGCATCGGTGCCGCCTGCTACCTGCGGCGCTCCCACCCGCACCGTCGCTACGCGATCCTCGAGGCCCGCGGGGCCAGCGGCGGCACGTGGGACCTGTTCCGCTACCCCGGCGTCCGCTCCGACTCCGACCTGCACACGTTCGGGTACGAGTTCCGGCCCTGGCGCGACGAGCGCTCGATCGCCGAGGGCCCGGCGATCCTGCGGTACCTCCGCGAAACCGCGGCCGAGCACGGCATCGATCGGGCGGTGCGCTACCACCACCGGGTCGTCGCCGCCTCGTGGTCGTCGCCCGACGCGCGCTGGCGGCTGGAGGTCGAGCGTGCCGACACCGGCGAGCGGACCGCGCTGACCTGCACCTGGCTGTTCTGCGCCGGCGGATACTACCGCCACGACGAGGGGTTCACCCCGCGCTTCGAGGGCCGCGAGCGCTTCCGCGGGCCCGTCGTGCACCCGCAGGAGTGGCCGGACGACCTCGACCACGCGGGCAAGCGTGTGGTCGTCATCGGCAGCGGTGCCACCGCGGTCACCGTGCTGCCGGCGATGGCGGGCACCGCCGCGCACGTGACGATGCTGCAGCGCACCCCGAGCTACGTCCTCTCGGTGGCATCGCGGGCCGCGCTGGCGGCCCGGCTGCGCCCGCTGATCGGCGAGCGGCGGGCGCACGAGACGGTGCGCCGGCTGAACATCGCCCGGCAGCGGGCCCTGTGGCGGTTCTGCCGCCGGTACCCGCGGGCGGCGCGCCGGTTCATCCGGTGGACCAACGTCCGGCAGCTGCCGAAGGGCTATCCGGTCGACGAGCACTTCAACCCGCCGTACGACCCCTGGGACCAGCGGCTGTGCTTCGTGCCCGACGGCGATCTGTTCCGGGCCATCCGGGCCGGCACCGCGTCCGTGGCCACCGGCCGCATCGCCACCTTCACCGAGACGGGTGTACTGCTGGAATCGGGCCAGGAGCTGCCCGCCGACATCATCGTGACCGCGACCGGCCTCAACGTGCGGGCGTTCGGGGGCGTCGCGCTCAGCGTCGACGGTGCGCCGGTCCACCTGCCCGACACCGTCGCCTACAAGGGCGTCATGCTGTCCGGGGTGCCCAACCTCGCGTACGCGATGGGCTACACCAACTCGTCGTGGACGCTCAAGGTCGGGCTGCTGTGCGAGTACTTCTGCCGCCTGCTGTCCCACATGGACGAGCGCGGCTACAACGTGTGCCGCCCGGAGCCGGCCGACCCGGGCATGCCGACCCGGCCGCTCCTGGACTTCGACGCCGGCTACATCCAGCGCGCCATCGGCGAACTGCCCCGCCAAGGCGACCGCGCGCCGTGGCTGACCTCGACGAGCTACCACGCCGACGTGAAGCTGCTGCGCCACGGGTCGATCGCCGACCCGGAGCTCCACCTCAGCTCGAGCCGTGCGACGGTGCCGGCAGGTGGGCGGGCTCGAGGTTGAGTGGTCAGCGGACGATCATCGCGAGTTCGTCGATCTGGGCCGGGTTGTCGGCGTAGCAGTAGAAGACCACCTCGTCAGCGCCGAGTTCGCGGTATGCGGCGATAGCTTCGGTGATCTGGCCCGGTTCGGTGAGTGGTTGACCCCAGCCGGGCCGGCCGGTGAATGCGTAGTATTCCGCGACTGCTCGCCGGGCCTGTCGCACCGTTTCGGCTGTGCCGACGGCGACGTTGATCTGGCAGACCAGCCGTGGTCGTCCTGACCGGCCCGCGGCGTGCCACTGGTCGCGGACGGTTTGCAGCAGGTGCCCTGCCCAGGTCGGCGGGGCGGCGCAGATGAACCCATCGCCGTGGCGTGCGACCCGCTGCAGCGCCGGCTGCGCGAATCCACCGATGAGCATGGGCGGACCCGCCGGCGTGGCTGGTCGCGGGCCGATGAGCGTTCCCGCGTAGGGCCGGCCCTGCCAGACGCCGCGCAGGTCGGTCAGTTGCTGCTCGAGGATGCGGCCGCGCTGGTTGATCGGGGTACCGGCGGCGGCGTGGTCATCGTCGCGGCCGCCGATGCCGATGCCGAGGACGAACCGGCCGCTGGACATGTGATCGAGGGTGGCGACCTGCTTGGCCAGCAGCGCGGTGCTCCGTAGCGGGCCGAGCAGCACCTCGGTCTGCAGGCGGATACGGGTGGTCGCGCCGGCCAGAACGGACAACGCGACGAGCGGTTCGGGGTTGTCGAACGCGAGCCGGTCGAGCAGTGCGAGCGTGTCGAAGCCGGCCGTTTCGGCGCGGTGGGCCCAGTCGAGTAGGCGACCGGGCGAGCTGATCGGCAGGCCGATACCGAAATCCATCGTGAACTCCTCAAGGTGGGCAGCCAGCAGTGCTGTCGCCACCTCCTCCCCGCCGGTGCGGGGCCCCGTGTCCATCTGCGACGTACTTCTCAGACGACGGAAGACGGAGTTCCACCAAGGATTCTACGGGGTACGGCGGGGCCGTGGGTGCCAGGCCGCTGCGGCGGGTCCGGCGAGCAGCCTCAGCGACTCGTCGAGGGCGCGCCCGACATCTGCGCTGTCCACTCTGGCACCGTATCGGCGTCCGGCAGCGGGCGCACGTCGTCGGCCGTGGCCGGGACCGGGCCCTGGAACTGGCGGGCGATGGCGGTGAACCAGCCCAGATGTAGCTCGTCGCGGTCGGCGGCGAACGCGGCCCGCAGCTCGTGCCAGCGCAGGCCGGGGTGGCGGTGGTGCACGTTGTGCAGGTTGAAGGCCAGCACGAAGTACTCCAGCGGCCGCGGCAGGCGCAGGTTCATCGCGTCGAGCGGGCGCTCCAGCCGGGTGCGGTAGTGGTACGCGTTGTCGGCCAGCGACACGATCAGGGCCCGGGCGCCGACCGCGCTCCACAGCAGCCACGCGTGGCGGCCGTAGGCTATGGAGGATCCGGTGTAGGTCACGATGACCGCCAGCGCCTCAAGCCGGAACCGGCGGAGGTTGTCGCGGCGGGAGACCCGCTCCAGCAGCAGGCCGCTGACCGAGTCCAGCGAGTCGGTCCGGCGCACCAGCATCCGCCAGCCGGGCCGGGGGAGCAGGACCAGCAGCACCGAGGCGAGTTCCGCGAGGTACAGGCCGCCGAGCAGCCGCGGGTAGTAGGAGCGCGCCGCGGCCAGCCACGTGGTGTGGGCCGGGTCGTAGACCTCGGTGCGCTCCCGCTGGGTGCGGCTGAACCGGTGGTGCAGCAGGTGCCCGGCCTTGAGCAGGGTGAACGGGCCGCCGTAACCGGTCGCGAGCACGCGGCCGAGCCGGTCGTTCCAGCGCCGGTCGCGCAGCAGCGTGCCGTGGATGCCCTCGTGGATGAGCGACCACAGCGGGACGGTGGTGAGTGCGATCGGCACGAGCAGCCAGGCCCAGCGCGCGTCGAGCGGGAGCAGCAGGAGGGGCAGCGCGACGAGTTGCAGCAGCAGGGTGGCGAGCGCGGCACTGGCCAGCGCGATCGCCAGCACGGACTGACGGCGGACCATGAACGCACGTTAACCGGGCAAGGAAACCACCGAGTGACTTCCTCACGAAGCTTTCCCTCGGTACTGCCGGAAGCTACGCCCTGTCACGATTGGCCGCATGCTGCTGGAGATCATCGCGCTGGACGCGCTCGACGCCCGAAACGCCGCGGAGGGCGGCGCCGACCGAGTCGAGCTCGTCAGCGACATGGCGGCCGACGGGCTGAGCCCCGACCCGCGGACCGTCGCCGCGGTGCGCGCCGCCACGGCACTGCCGGTCCGCGTGATGCTGCGCACCGCTCCCGGCTTCGCGGCCGACCTGCCCGCGCTGCGCCGTGTGGCCCGGGACCTGCGCGCGGCCGGCGCCGCCGAGTTCGTGCTGGGCTTCCTGGACGCCGCCGGGGGCGTGGACCGGGCCGCGCTGGACGCGCTGCTGCCGGCGCTGGACGGCGCGCCGTGGACGTTCCACCGCGCGATCGACCACGCTGCCGCCCGCGCCGCGGCCTGGCGGGCGCTCGCCGGCCGGCCCGGCCTGGACGCCGTGCTCACCGCGGGCTCCCCGGACGGCATCGGCGCTGGCCTGGACGTCCTCGCGGCCGAGGCCGCGGCGCACGGTCACCGGATCCTGGCCGGCGGCGGCCTGCGCGAGGGCCATCTGGGTCGGCTGGTGGCGGCGGGCGTCACGGCGTTGCATTCCGGTAGCGCGGCACGCCGGGGCGGCGACTGGTCGGCCCCGGTCGACCCGTCGCGGGTACGCCGTCTCAGGACGCTGCTCGCCGCCGCGGACGGCGAAGCATAGGAGTGGACAAGTCCGGCACGCGAAGTGTGCCGCCCGTGCGCCGCGCCCGCTGTCAATACTCGCGCTCGGCCGGCAGTAGCGCGCGGGCCGCGTCGAGGTCGCCCGCGCGCACCAGCCCATGCGCGCGGTGGGCCAGCCCGGTGACGTCGGTGAGCCCGACGATCCACTCGTCGGCGTAGCGCCGCACGGCCACCCCGCTCAGCCCCAGTTGCAGTGAACGCCGCTGCGGCATCGGCCGCAGGTGCAGGTCGCGCTCCGGGTCCCACTGCACGCGCACCGGGCTGGCGCGCAGCTGCCGCTGCCACTCGGCGCGGCTGCCGTGCACGCCGTGGTCGTAGTGGCTCAGGCAGGCCCGCGCGAGCGCCCACTCGAACCCGTCGCGGCGCATCTCGACGGCGAGGACGTGCTCCTGGCCCTCCTTGGTGGCCCAGCCGCTGCGGTACATCATCCACAGGAACGACGGCTTGATCCACGTCATGCGGTCGCGCTTGAACGCCGCGGTGAAGCGCCCGGCGGCCACCGCGGGAAGGGCGATCTGCGGCCCGTACGCCTGGTAGACCGTGATCGTCTCCGCGCAGTACGCCGCCCGGATCTGTCGCGTCTCGCTCTGCGTCATGCTGAGCATTGTGGACAACCCCCGACCCTTCACGCTCGCCGATTTGCCAGGCGTCGCCGCCGATGTGGCCGCCAAGCTGACCGACGCCGGCTTCACCGAGGCGCCCCACCTGCGCCAGGCGCTCGCCCTCGCCGAGGAGGCCGGCGAGTTCGTCGGCGCCGTGCGGCGCCACTATGGCCTGGCCCGCCGTTCCGGCTCGTTCGAGGACGTCGAGGCCGAATTGGCCGACGTGGTCATCACCGCCTTCGTCACCGCCCACACGATGGGCATCGACCTCGAGCGGGCCGTGGCCGCCAAGCTCGGCGTGGTGTACACCCGCGGCTGGCGGGAGGAGCGGTGAGCTGGCTGGAGATCGTCGGCTGGGCCGGCTCGGCGCTGCTCGTGTGGTCGCTGCTGCAGCGCCGCCTGCTGCGCCTGCGCGCGTTCAACCTGATCGGCTCGGTGATCCTGATCGGTTACAACGCCGGCGTGCGGGTCTGGCCCATGGTCGGCCTCAACCTCACCCTGGCCGCCATCAATGTCTGGCAGTTGTACTCCCTGTTGCGCACCCGCCACGACGAGCACAAGTACCAGGTGGTGCAGGTCGGGACCGACGACAACTTCCTGGCGCACGTGCTGCGGGTCCACTGGGCCGACATCGCGAGGTTCAACCCCAGCTTCCGCTTCGACGACGAACACCGGCTGGTGTTCTTGACGCTGGACGCCGATGTCGTCGTCGGCGTGCTCATGCTCCGCCCGGACCCCGAGGATCCGCGGGTGGCACAGGTCGAGCTGGACTACGTGACCCGCCGATACCGCGACCTCAGCCCGGGCGAGTTCGTCTTTCGCCGCAGCGGGCAGCTGACCGCCCACGGGTTCCGCCGCGTGCTGACCCCGCCGGGCATGGTCGCCCCCTATTACGCCCGCCTGGGCTTCCGGCCGGTCGGCGACCGGTACGCCCTGGAACTCCCTTCTGATTAGCTCTGCTAACGAGGTATATTACTGGGGTGGATCACGCGGGCCTGGCCGACGCGCTCGGCGCGCAGCTCATCGGCGTGCGCCGGGTGCTGCGCCGGCGCCTTCGCGCTGACCTGCTCGCGGGCCTGATCGCGGGCTCGGGCGCCACGCCGCTGACCGGCAGCCAGGTGGAGCTGCTGCGCCTGGTCGAGTCCGCGCCGGGCATCGGCGTCGGCGCCGCCGCGCAACAGCTGCACCTGGCCGGCAACTCGGTCAGCACGCTGGTCAACCAGCTCACCGAGGCGGGCCTGCTGCGCCGGGACACGGACCCCGCCGACCGGCGCTCGGCCCGGCTGATGCTGACCCCGGCCGCCGCAGTGCGCCTGGACGCGTGGCGTGCCGCGCGGGTGTCGCTGCTGGCCGGCGCGCTTGGGGAGCTCGAGGACGGCGAGCGAGACGCGCTCGCGGCGGCGGTGCCCGTCCTGGCCCGCCTCGCCGGCATCATCCTGGCGACCGATCCACAGCCTAGTTTCCTAGGACACATTGCCGAGCGTGACGAGGGAGACCGCGATGACAGCGGCGGTTGAGATACGCGGGCTGCGGCACCGGTTCAAGGAGACGGTCGCGGTCGACGACCTCTCACTCAGCGTCCGGCCCGCCGAGATCTTCGGCCTGCTCGGGCCCAACGGCGCCGGCAAGACGACCACGATCCGGGTGCTGACCACGCTGCTGCCGCCCCAGGCGGGGGAGGTGGCCGTGTTCGGGCTCGACGTGCGGCGCAACCGGATGGCGGTGCGGCGGGCGATCGGGTATGTCCCGCAGGCGCTGTCCGCCGACGCCGCCCTCAGCGGCCGGGAGAACGTGGCGCTGTTCGCGCGGCTGTTCGACGTGCCCCGCGCCCAGCGGCGCGACCGGGCCGAGGCCGTGATCGAGGCGATGGGGCTGGCCGAGGCGGCCGACCGGCCGGTCGGGACGTATTCGGGCGGCATGATCCGCCGGCTGGAGCTGGCGCAGGCCCTGGTGAGCGCGCCGCGCCTGCTGGTGCTGGACGAGCCGACGATCGGGCTTGACCCGGTGGCGCGTGCCGGCGTATGGGAGCGCATCACTCAGGTGCGGGCGGAGACCGGGATGACGGTCCTGGTCACCACGCACTACATGGAGGAGGCCGAGGAGTATTGCGACCGCGTCGCGCTGATGCACCGCGGCCGCGCACGGGCGCTCGGCACCCCGCAGGAGCTGATCGCGTCGGCGCAGGGGGAGAGCCTCGACGACGTGTTCCGCGAGTACACCGGAGATGATCTCGACTCGGGAGGGTTCAGCGATGTCCGCGCAGCTCGTCGCACCGCAGGCCGCCTCGGCTGACGTGCGGCCCGCCGGCCCGGTGCGGGTGCTGCTGACCCGCATCGTGGCGATGTGTCTCGTCGAGCTGCAGAAGCTGCGGCGGGACCGGACCGAGGTCGTCACGCGGGCCATCCAGCCGGCGCTATGGCTGATCATTTTCGGCCAGACGTTCACGCACCTGCGGGCGATCCCGACCGGAGGCATTCCGTATCTGGACTTCCTGGCGCCCGGCATTCTGGCCCAGTCGGCGCTGTTCGTGTCGATCTTCTACGGCATCCACATCATCTGGGAGCGCGACGCCGGGGTGCTGGCGAAGCTCATGGTGACGCCGACCCCGCGCGCGGCACTGGTGACCGGCAAGGCGTTCGCCGCCGGCGTCCGGGCGCTGGTGCAGGCGGTGGTGGTGATCGTGCTGGCCGCGGTGCTGGGGGTGGCGCTGACGACCAACCCGCTGAAGCTGCTCGGCACGGCGCTCGTGCTGGTGCTGGGCTCGGCGTTCTTCTGCTGCCTGTCGATCACCCTCGCGGGCCTGGTGCTCAAGCGGGACCGGATGATGGGCATCGGTCAGGCGATCATGATGCCGCTGTTCTTCGCGTCGAACGCGCTGTACCCGGTCTCGGTGATGCCGGGCTGGCTGCGCATGCTCAACCACGTCAATCCGCTGAGCTACGAGGTTGACGCGCTGCGAGGGCTGTTGATCGGCACCCCGTCGCGGCTGCTGCTCGACATCGCCGTGCTGGTCGGATCGGTCGCGGTGGCGGTGTTCGCGGCCTCGGCGATGCTGGGCCGGCTCACCCGATGAGACGGTGATGGACTACGATATCCATTCATGACGGTGGACGGGGGCGTCGACGAGCAGGCCGGCTGGTCAGAGCGGATCGACACGAGCACGCCGCACCCGGCCCGGCGATACAACTACTGGCTCGGCGGCAAGGACAACTTCGCCGCCGATCGTGAGTCGGGCGACGCCATCGCCAAGGTCTTTCCCGCGATCCGCACGACGGCCCTGGAAAACCGTGCGTTCCTGCGGCGGGCAGTGCGGTTCCTGGCCGCCGAGGCGGGCGTGCGGCAGTTCCTGGACGTCGGCACCGGCATCCCGACCGCGAACAACACGCACGAGGTGGCGCAGTCGATCGCACCGGAGTCGCGGATCGTCTACGTCGACAACGACCCGATCGTGCTGACCCATGCCCGCGCGCTGCTGACCAGCACGCCGCAGGGCGCGACCGCGTATATCGACGCGGACCTGCGCGATCCGGCCTCGATCCTGGCCCACGACAGCGTGCGCGGGACGCTCGACTTCGACCGGCCGATCGCGCTGATGCTGATCGCGATCGTGCACTTCCTGTTCGACGAGCACCGGCCATATGACACGGTCCGCCGCCTGGTCGACGCCCTGCCGTCGGGCAGCTATGTGGTGATGACGCACGGCACGAGCGACCTGGCGTCGGCTGCGATGCGCCAGCACGCGGAGGAGGAGATCCGCTCCGGCCGGCTGCGCCTGGACGCGGTGCCCCGCTCGAAGGACGAGATCGCCCGTTTCTTCGACGGCCTGGAGCTGGTCGACCCGGGCATCGCGCCGATCGTGGAGTGGCGCTCGACGGTGCCGCCGCAGGACCGTCCGCCGTTGGCCGACGCCGCGCTCTATGGTGTGGTGGCCCGCGTCCCGTAGGCCCCGCTCCGACCGGCGGAGGCGTCACCGCCGGGGCCCCGGTCCGGTCGATCCGCGCACGGTCAGGTGCACCGGCAGCATGACCTGCTGGCGGGTGGTGGGCGACGGGGCGGCCGTGCGGTCCAGCCGGGACAGCAGCATCGACACGGCGACCCGGCCGGCCTGCTCGATCGGGGCGGTCAGCGTGGTCAGCGGCGGGTGGCAGAAGTCGGCGCCGAAGATGTCGTCGCAGCCGACGACGCTGATGTCCTCCGGGACGCGGACGTGGCGCTCGCGCAGGCGCTGCAGGATGCCGATGGCCAGCAGGTCGTTGAAGACGATGCATGCGGTGGCGCCGGTGTTGAGCAGAGCGTCGGCGGCGGCCGGGCCGGAGCCGCGGCCGGACGGGAACGGGCCGATCCGGGTGAAGGTGAGGCGGTGTCGGGCGGCGACGGCGCGCATCGCGTTCCAGCGGGCCTCGTTGGGCCAGGAGCGCTGGGGGCCCGACACGTAGGCGATGTCGCGGTGACCGAGCGACAGCAGGTGCTCGGCGGCCTGGCCGATGCCGGCCGGGGTGTCGATGATGGCGCTGGGCACGCCGCGGACGTTGCGGTTGATGGTGACGAGGGGGATGTCCCCGGCGAGGCGGGCGAGCTCCTTGTCGGGCAGGCGGGACGCGGCGAGGATGGCGCCGTCCAGGGAGCGGCGCATCTTGTGCAGCATCTCGGCCTCGAGCTCGCCGGTGTCCTCGGTGTCGATCAGCAGCTGGGCGTAGCCGGCCGCCTTGAGCTGCTGCTGCGTGCCGCGGATGACGCCGTAGTAGAACGGGTTGGTGACGTCGGAGACCAGCACGGCGATGGCCCGGGTGCGCCCGGACGACAGCGCGCGGGCCGGTGAGTTCGGCACGTAGCGCAGCTCGCGGGCGGCGGCCTCGATGCGTTCGCGGGTGGCGGCGTTGACCCGGCCGGGGTTGTTCAGCGCGCGGGACACGGTCGACGCGGCGACGCCGGTGGCCTCGGCGATGTCGTTGATGGTGACCGGGCGTTTCCCGTCGGCACCGAGGGGCAGGGCGGGCATGGCGCACAGCAAAGCAGGTTTGGCAAAAGATGGCAAACGATTGCCGCCACCGGAGCTGCGCTGATAGCTTCGCCTCGATCCGCTGGTCAAGCAGCATCGATGCGCCGCCGACACCCCCGATGACCCGGCGGCTCACCGCTCACTGAGGAGTGGACACCCCTATGAACCGATTGAAGATCATCGCCATCGGTGCCGCCGCGGCTCTGGCACTCGCGGCCTGCGGCGACGACGCGAAGAGCGACGGCAGCGCCGACGGTGCGCTCAACGGCGCCGGCAAGACCCTCAACGTCCTGATGGGCGCCAACACGATCTACCCGCAGCAGCAGAAGCAGTGGTTCACCGACATCAGCAACGCGTTCAAGGCGCAGACCGGCGCCGAGGTGAAGTTCGAGACGTTCGCCTCCGCCAACGAAGAGCTCACGAAGATCCAGACGTCGGTGGTGTCGGGGCAGGGCCCGGACATCTACGCGCTGGGCACCACGTTCACCCCGACCGCCTACTCCACCGGCGCCTTCCTGGAGCTGCAGGACGCCGACTGGCAGAAGGTCGGCGGCAGGGACCAGTTCCTGCCGGCCACGTTCGGCATCTCCGGGCCCGACGCGCAGCACCAGGTCGGCATCCCGTTCGCCAGCCGCCCGTTCGTCATGGCGTACAACACCGAGCTGCTCAAGGCCGCCGGTATCGACAAGCCGGCCGAAAGCTGGGACGGGCTGCGCGAGCAGGCCAAGAAGCTCACGACCGGCGCCACTCACGGCATGGCCGTCGCCTACGCCGACGGTTTCGACCCGTGGAAGTTCATCTGGGCGATGAGCGTGCAGGCCGGCAACCCGCTCGTCGCGGGCAAGAAGGCGTCGCTGGACGACCCGGTCACGCTGAAGGCATACGAGACATACCTGGGCTGGCTGGCCACCGACAAGGTCGTCGACCCGGCGTCGGTGGGCTGGAAGAACGCCCAGGCGATCGCCGAGTTCGGCGCCGGCAAGGCGGCGTTCCTGCCGATGGTGTCGGCCTCGTCCAAGGTCACCCTGGACAAGTCGCAGGTTGCCGGCAAATACGCGTACGCCGTCATGCCGACGATCCCGCCGGGGCAGAGCAGCCGGCCGTCGGGCGGTGTCGGCGCGACCAGCATCCTGTCCGGCGACAACCTCGTCGTGGCCAAGTACAGCAAGAACAAGGACCTCGCCCTGGCCTTCATCAAGCTGATCACCAGCGCCGGGCAGCAGAAGTCGTACTACCGCACGTTCGGTGACCTGCCGACCAACGCGGCCGCGGCCAAGGAGCTGCAGTCCGACGCGGCCCTGGCGGCGATCGTCGACTCGGCGGGCCACTCGGCCGGCACGCCGTTCAACGGCGGCTGGAGCAAGGTGCAGCTGGCCCTGCTCAACGTGGTCGTGCAGTCGATTCCGGACCTCAAGGCCGGCAAGGTCGACGAGGGCCACCTGAAGTCGCTGGTGGGCGCCGCGCAGAAGGACGCCCAGAGCGCCGTCAACGAGGCGAAGTGACGACGATCGCACGAAGCGCCCGGACGGCCCGACCGGCCGGCCGGGCCGTCAGCCGGCGTCAGCGTCCACTGTGGATGTTGGCGCCGGGTGGCGTCCTGCTGCTGCTCGTCATCGTGCTGCCGCTGGCCGTCGCGCTGCTGGTGTCCACGCTGGACCTCAACCAGTACACGCTTCGGCAGTGGACCGGCGCGCCGAACGTCGGATTCGACAACTACGTGAAGGCGTGGCGGGAGACCGCGCTGCCGCACGCGATCTGGGTCACCGTCGGCTACTCGGTGATCGTGACCGTGGCCGCGGTGCCGGTGGGCCTGGCCGCCGCCCTGGCCACCCAGCAGCGCTTCACCGGGCGGGCGCTGGTCCGCTCGGCATTCCTGATCCCGTACGTGCTGCCGGCGTTCGTCGTGGGCACGGTGTGGCGGACCATCCTGCAGCCGGCCGGGCCGCTGGACCGGGTCCTCGGCGAGCAGAACCTGTGGCTCAACGGGCCGCGCAGCTACTGGGTGCTGGTGTTCGTGCAGCTGTGGACGTCGTGGCCGCTGCTGTATCTGCTGGCGCTGTCCGGGCTGCAGGGCATCGCCGAGGACGTGCACGAGGCCGCGGCGCTGGACGGTGCCGGCTGGTGGGCGAAGCTGCGCCACATCGTGCTGCCGCACCTGCGCGGTGCGCTCGCCCTCGGCATGGTCATCGAGTTCCTGCACACCCTCAACAGCTTCACGCTGCCGTATGTGCTCTTCGGCGTCCCCGCCCCGCACGACGTCGAGGTGCTGCCGGTGCTCACCTACGTGGAGAGCTTCCAGAACTTCAAGTTCGGGCTCAGCGCCGCGATGGCGGTGCTGTCACTGGTGCTGGTGGCCGTCCCGCTGTCGGTGTACCTACGAGCGGTGAGGCTGAACCGCGATGAAGACTGACGTCCAGCGCCTGCTGCCCCGGGGTCTGCAGGCGGCCGTCGTCGCGCTGCTGCTCGTCTTCGCGCTGACGCCGGTGCTGTACATGCTGTTCGCGAGCGTCAACGACGACCTGGCGGTGGCCCGCGGCGGGTTCTGGCCCAGCGCCTTGCGCCCCGGCAACTACCTCGACATCTGGAATACCGTCGAGCTCGGTGACGGCCTGCTCAACAGCGTCCTCGTCGCCGGTGGCGTCGCCGTGCTCTGCGCGCTGGTCTCCGTGGCCACGGCGTACGTCCTGGTGCGCTTCTCCTTCTTCGGCCGCGGCCTGGTCCTGCGCGGGCTGCTGGCGCTGCAGAGCATTCCGGGCACCCTGATGCTGCTGCCGGTGTTCGTGCTGTTCGCCAACCTGGCCCGGGTGCTCGGCATCGACGTGATCGGCACCCGGTGGGCGCTGTTCGTCACCTACCTGACGTTCGCGCTGCCGTTCTCCACCTGGGTGATGGTCACCTATCTGCGCGGGCTGCCGCGCGAGCTGGACGAGGCCGCCCGCCTCGACGGCGCCTCGTCGTGGCGGATCCTGCGCTCGATCGTCGTCCCGCTCAGCTGGCCCGGCCTCGTCGTGTCCGGCATCTTCGCGTTCCTGCTCGGCTGGAACGACGTCCTGTTCGCCTCGGTCATCACCGACGCCGACACCCGCACCGCCGCCGTGGCGCTGCAGGTGTTCGGCGCGACCCAGGAGGGCGGCGCCATCCCGCTCTACGGGCAGCTGATGGCCTCCGCGCTCGTCTGCGCGCTGCCGGTGGTGGTCTTGTACCTGGCATTCCAGCGGTTCCTGGTGGGTGGCCTGACGGCCGGAGGAGTGAAATGAGTTCGGAAACGACGCGGCTCAACGTGGCGATCGTCGGCAGCGGCATCATCGGTGTCAACCACGCCGAGGCGATCGGGCGGCACCCGCGGCTGCGGGTCGCCGCGCTCGTCGATGCCCGCATCGAGGCCGCCGAGGGCCTCGCCGCGAAGATCGACCCGCGCCCGGCGTGCCATCTGACCCTGGCCGAGGCGCTGCGGGCGCAGCGGATCGACCTCGTCGCCATCTGCACCCCCAGCGGCCTGCACGTCGAGGCGGCCGAGCAGACGCTGCGCGCCGGGGCGCACCTGCTGGTGGAGAAGCCGCTGGACACCAACCTGGCCAAGGCCCGCGAGTTCGCGAAGGTGGCGCTGGAGGCCGAGGGGCGCGGCCTCGTCTGCGCGATGGTCAGCCAGCACCGCTTCGACCCGGCGATGGTCGCCGTGCGGACCGCGGTCCGCGACGGGCGGCTCGGCCGGATCACCTCCGCCGTGGTGTCCATGCCATGGTGGCGCGACCAGGCGTATTACGACTCCGCCGACTGGCGCGGCACGTGGGCGTACGACGGCGGCGGGGCGCTGGCCAACCAGGGCATCCACCTCGTCGACCAGATGCTCGCCCTGCTCGGCCGCCCCGAGGAGGTCTACGCCCGCACCGCGCTGGTCTGCCACGAGCGTATCGAGGTCGAGGACCTCGCCGTGGCCACGATCCGCTTCGCCGGCGGCGCCCTCGCCGTGCTGCACGCCACCACCGGCGCCCACCCCGGCCTGCCGGTCCGCCTCGCCCTGCACGGCACCGGCGGTTCCGCGATCCTGCAGGACGACCAGCTGGAGTACTTCCACTCCGCCACCTCCGGCGGCCTGGACCTGGCGCCAGCCGAGCGCTACGGCGCCCCGAAGGCCGCGGACGGGTTCGTCGTCGGGCACCTGCGGCAGTACGAGGACATCGTCGAGGCGATCGACACCGGCCGACCACCAGGCGTGCGGGTCGCCGACGGCCTGCTCGCCCTCGCGCTCGTGCGGGCCGTCTACGTCTCGGCCACCCTCGGCCGCCCCGTCGACTTCGGCCAGGTCCTCGACGGCGTCTTCGACGACGTCACCGTCACAACCCAGGAGTAGCACGTGAGGTTCTCCGTTTTCACCGCCTCGACGCCCGACTGGACCCCCGAGGAGGCCGTCGCCAACCTCGCCGAGCAGGGCTGGGACGGTGTCGAGTGGCGCGTCACCGACCAGGAGCCGGCCGACGCGCCCGGCTTCTGGGCCGGCAACCGCGCCACCTGGCCCCTCACCGGCCTCGAGGACCGCCTCGGCGACATCGACCGCCTGACCCGTGGCGCCGGCCTGGACTACTCCGGCATCGGCGGCTACGCCCGCAGCTTCGAGCGCGACGACGTGGCCCGGCTGCTCGCCGCCACCGCCGCCCTCGGCGCCGGCCGGGTGCGGGTCAACATGCCGCTGCTGCGGACCGGCGACTACCGCGACCTGTTCGCCGGAGCCCGCAAGGACCTCGAGTGGGCCACCGCCGAGGCCGCCCGCCACGGCGTCGCCGTCCTTGTCGAGCTGCACCACGAGACCATCGCCTCGTCCGCGTCCGCCGCCCTGCGCCTCCTCGACGGGCTCGACCCGGCCGCCGTCGGCGTCATCCACGACCTGGGCAATCTCGTCATCGAGGGTCACGAGGACCACCGGGCCGCGTTCCAGCTGCTCGGCCCCTACCTGCAGCACGTCCACGTCAAGAACGTCGCCTGGCACCGGACCGGCACCGCCGCCGACGGTACCGTCTCCTGGAAGGCCGACTGGGCCACGTTGCGCGAGGGCCAGGCCGACGTCGGCGCCTACCTGCGGGCCCTGCGCGAGCACGGGTACGACGGCTGGGTCACCCTCGAGGACTTCTCCACCGCCCTGCCGCTGGCCGAGCGCACCCGCGACAACCTCGCCTACGTGCGAGCCCAGCTCGCCGCGGCCTGATCGGTCGCCGACACCGGCACAGATGCGTGACGGCGTTGCCGGGCCGGCAGGCCCGGCTCGCCGGAGCGGTGACCGTCGAGACGGCCGGGTCAGGCGTCGGTGCGCCCCGCGTAGGCGGCGCCCAGCATGGCCGAGCGCTCGGTGTCGCGGACCGGCCGGGCCGGCACCGCCAGGCCCAGCGCCGGCGCGATGAGGTCCCACGCGCCGACCATCGAACCGCCGAACACCACGACCTCGGCGCCGAAGCGCTCCAGCCATGAGGTGAGCAGCCGGCCGAGGATGCCGAACGCGGCGTCGACGACCTCGCGGGCGTCCTGGTCCCCATCCCGGGCGAGCGCCGCCAGCCCCCGCATGCCGTCGACGGTGGTGCCGGTGCGGGCCAGGTATCCGCGCACCAGCGCCCGGTCCGACACGAGATCCTCGATGTTGACCCCGTCGACGTCGCAGAAGTGGATCTCGCCGTCGGGCGGCACGTCGGGCCCGCTGGAGACCACGGCCCCGTCGGCGAGCCACGACGAGCCGATGCCGGTGCCCAGCGTGATCGCCACACTCCGGCTGGTCCCCAGCGCCGCCCCGTCGATCCACTCGCCGAGCAGGAACGCGTCGGCGTCGTTCACGAATGTGAACGCTCCCGGCTCGGCGGGGATCGCCGCGGCCAGCGCCGCGCGCAGGTCCAGCCCGTGCAGGTCGTCGAACTTGCCGACCCCCTCGTGCAGCGACACCCCGGCCACGTAGTCGAACGGCCCCGGTATCGCCACCGCCCACCGGTCGCCCGGCGCGGGCAGCAGCCGCTTGGCCGCGTCCGCGAGCACACCGACGATCGTGTGCGCGTCCTGCGCGGGATCGAGCTGGTGCCGCTGCTGGTCAAGGATGCGATGACCAGCGACCTCGACGCTACCGGCGGTAACGTGACTGCCGCCGATCTCGAGAACCCGCACGGGGTTGGAAACGGATAGGGTGCCCTGCACGAAGTAAACGTTATCGTACGGCTGAATTGTTGATCTGATCCGTGTAGGGGTAGGCCGTGTGCTTCGATGTCTGGATCAGGCCGGCGAAGAAGTCGTTCATCCGGACCGCCGTCGGCGCGTCGCGCAGGACCAGGCGGCGGGCCTCGGCCGGGGCGTCGTCCAGCTCGGCCGGCAGCGCGCCCGTCGCGGCCTCGGCGACCAGGGCCTGAGCGCGTTCCCAGTCGCCGGGGGAGCCGAGTGTGAACGCCAGCCACGTCGCCAGATGACCGGCGGTGAAGTTACGGTCGTAGCCGGCGTGGGCCCGCAAGAACGAGACCTCGTCCGGTGCGCGGGCGAATGTGGAGTGCAGGGCCAGGCCGAAGTCGGTGAGGTAGACCCGGCGGCCGTCGGTGAGCAGGTTGCCCATGTGGGCGTCGAAGTGCAGCAGGCCGCCCGCGTTCATCGCGGCGAGGCCGGCCTCCAGCTGGGCCGCCACCGCCGCGCAGAATCTCCCGTCGCCGTCGGCCAGCCGCTCGGTGAGCCAGGGGCCCAGCTCGTAGGGGATGCGCTCCAGGAACAGCACCAGCGCCGACCCGGCCGCGTTGAGCTCCGTCAGCCGCCGGCGGACCGCCGCAGACCCGTCCCAGAACGCCACCCGCTCCTCGACGTCGACGGTCTCGGCCGGGACGCGGGGCAGGACGCGCCAGTGGTACAGCATTGGAAACCCGGGATGGCGGCCAGAGCGCACCCAGGCCGTGGTGAGGCGGTGCGCGGTCAGCTCCCGCCACGCGCCGAATCCGGCCGAGCCGATGCCGTACTGGTAGAAACCGGGCAGCCCGAACAGGTTTCCGGTGTCGTGCGGCGCGGCCAGCTCGGTGGCGGTCAGCGGGACCCGTTTGACGAACACCGGGACCCCGTCGACGTCGAGGCCGGCAGTCTCGCCGCCGATGCCGGCGCCGAGCGGTGTGGCGGTGGCCACTATCGCGGTCAGGGTGTCGTCGTCGAGCTTGGCCAGGGCTGGCGCGGCGCGCGTGAACGCCGTGGCGCGGTGATCGATCACGGTCGCAGTCTGCCACTCGGCGGTGGCCGGTGGGGGGCGCGCCCGGACGGCGCGCCCCGGTGCACGGCGTCAGTGCTTGTTGACCGCGTACAACCCGATGATCGTCACGATGACCGCGATCGCGGCGAGGACGGCCAGGGCGATCTTCATGGCGCTGTACGGGCGCTCGCCCGCGACCTCGCCGGTCACGCCGTTGACCTGGATGTTGTACGTCTTGCCGGCGTACAGGTAATAGGCGATCCACACCGGCAGCAGCATGAGCTTGAACGTCACGTCGTTGTACTGCGTGTGGATGCGGTCGACGCGCTGCACGTCGCCGCCGATGTCGTCGCGGCAGTCGCCCTCGATCACCGGGGCCATCTTCTGCTTGGCCGCATCCAGACCCGACTCCGGCTCGACGTCGTAGCGCAGCGTCTCGTGCCCGGCGAGGTACTCCGGGCGATACGGCTGCGCGTCGGGCAGCGGCCACGGGTCGAGCGAGTCGAGGTGCTTCTGCGAGACCTTCGTCGTGCCGGTCACCAGCACGTCGTCGAAGTCCCGCGCCACGGTGCCGCTCGCGTAATACCAGCGTGTCTTCTGCACCTGGCGGGTCTTCGTCTCACCGTTCTCGGTGTAGGTCTCGGTGACGTAGTAGTGCTCGCCGCGCTGGCCCACGTAGTCCGAGACGGTCCGGGAGTCGTACGTCCAGTGCGGCAGGTACATGCTCTTGGCGGACTCCGCCTCGGACACCTTCTTCAGGCCCGACGGCGCGAACCAGCGTGACGACGCCCACTTGCCCAGCGCCTCGCGCAGCCGGCGCCTGTCGAGCACGAAGGGCAGCACCGCCTCCGGGACCACGAGGTCCTGGGGGTTGAGCTGGGCCACGACGGGGGCGCTGCAGAACCGGCAGCGGTCGGAGATGGCGTCGCTCTCCGTCTGCGCGCCACAGTTGCGGCAGACGAAGACGTTCTTGGCCAGCATCGCCACCGGCTTGCGCGGAAGGCTGGTGAAGTTGAGGTAGTCGTGCTCGCGGACTCGCGCGCCGGTGGACTGCAGCACGGTCTCGTGGCCGCAATAGGGGCATTTGAGCACGTTCGTGCCGGGTGCGAACTCGACGTTGGCGCCGCACCCGGCGCACGGATACTGGCTCTGCGACATGGTTGAAATCAGCCGATCGGGGGTAGCGGCGGGGGCACGACGGCGAAGAGGTTGCCGAGCTCGGGCACCTGACCGGCCGGCGTCCAGTTGGCCATGCCGTTCTTCCACACGAGCGTGTCGCGGTTGATCTGCCCGGTCTGCACCTGCGTGCCGAGCGCGCCGGCGTCGAACGGGCCCGCTTGGGCGCCGTTGATCGCCGCGTACCACTGCGCCTGCTGCGGCAGCGGCGGCGGCGGGGCGGCCGGCGCGGCCTGGTGAGCCGGCTGCGGTGCGTAGTGCGGATCGTACTGCGGCTGCTGCGGAGCGTATTGCGGCTGCTGGGGGGCGTACTGCTGCTGCGGCGGGCGCTGCTGCGCGGCGTTCATCGAGTTGGCCACCTGCTGCGCGGCCGCCATGCCCAGGCCCAGGCCGAAGCCCTCGCCCGCGCCGCCCTGGTTGTTCGCCGCGGCCTCCATGGCGTTGGCGGCCTGGAACTTCGTGTACTGGTCCAGGTTGCCCAGCACACCCATCGAGGTGCGCTTGTCCAGCGCCTCCTCGACCTCCGGCGGCAGGGAGATGTTCTCGATGATGAACTTGGGGATCTGGATGCCGTAGCTGGCCAGCTCCTGGGTCAGCACCCCGGCCAGCTTCGTGCCGATCGTGAGCTGCTGCGCGGCGAGGTCGAGCACGGGCACCTGCGCGGTGGCCAGGGCGCTGCCGAGGTGGCCGACGATGAGCTGGCGCAGGAACTCCGACACCTCCTCGGTGCGGAACTGCGGGTCGGTGCCGACGAGCTCCTTGAGCAGCTTCTCCGGGTCGGTCACGCGCAGCGAGTACGCACCGAACGCCCGGATTCGCACCATCCCGAACTCCGGGTCGCGCATCATGACCGGGTTCTGGGTGCCCCACTTGAAGTCGGTGAACTGCCGGGTGTTGACGTAGTACACCTCGGCCTTCCACGGCGAGTCGAACCCGTACTTCCAGCCCTTCAGGGTGGACAGGATCGGCAGGTTCTGGGTCTGCAGCGTGTGCGTCCCCGGGACGAACACGTCGGCGATCTGGCCCTCGTTGACGAAGACCGCGACCTGCGACTCGCGCACGACGAGCTTGGCGCCCATCTTGATCTCGTTCTGGTAGCGCGGGAACCGCCAGACGATCGTGTCCCGGCTGTCGTCGAGCCACTCGATGATATCGATGAACTCGCCTTTGACCTTGTCCCACAGTCCCACGTCGTCCCCCTTGCATCTGGATCGCCAAGCGTCGCAGACCCTAGCAACCGTTTCCGTGAGGAACGCAAGGTTGTCAGGGCAGACGCTGTTGTGTATTTCAGCGTATGAGTTGCCTCGCGTCAGTCAGGAACCGGGCAGCCGTCGCGGGCTTCGATGGCCGAGGCCTTGGAGAACGGAGAAATCCGCCGCTTCACGACAGATTTTTTCGAACATGTCCCCATTTAGTGAGAAAAGTTTCGCGCCCTCCACCGTCGGTCCGAGGCGGTGTGGCGACGCGGGTGCGACCCGGAATCTGCACAGCGCGTCCTCAGCCGCCGGGCGGGGGCGGCCAGGCCAGTGCCCGCAGGCCGGCCGGGCCGCCGTTGACGACGTCACGGTCGTGGCTGTGGCGCTGCTCGGGGTCGCCCGGCTGGTACTGCCACAGCGCGAACGTGCTCCACCCGGCGGGCAGCCTGGTGGCCTTCGCCGAGTAGTTGGCGATGTCCAGCGGATAGCCGCCGTACGACGCGTCGTCGCCCGTGCACGGGTTCCACCAGTAGGTGTTCGTGTAGATCATCGGCTTGCGGCCGATGCCGGCCTCGATCCGGTCCATGAACGCGCGGATCCACGCGCGCATCTGTGACGGGGTCAGGCCGTAGCAGTCGCCGGCCCGGACCGCGGCGTAGGGCCACTCGAGGTCGACGAACGGAACGAGGGTCCGCGCGTCGCGGGTGAACCTCGCGTGGCGCAGGAAGAACTCCGCCTGGCCCACCGGGTCGCCGCGGTCGGGGCGGGCGTAGACGTAGGCGCCGACGTACCGTCCGGCGGCCCGCGCGGCGGCGTAGTCGGCCGCGAAGTGCGGGTTGACGTACCCGGTGCCCTCGGTGGCCTTGATGTACACGAATTGGCTGCCCGCCGCGACCTCGGTGGGCCAGTGCACGGTGAAGCGGCGATGGTCGTGGCTGGACAGGTCGATGCCGCCGATGGGAAAGCCGGCCGGGCGCCCGGCCTGGATCGCGGCGACCGCCTGCGGTGACGGCGGCCCCGCCGGCGGGAGCGCCGGGCGCCCCGGCGGCGCGGCGCTCACCCCCCACAGGGAGCCGGTCAGCAGGAGCAGCGATGCGGCGACGGTCCGGCGCTGCCAGGGTGTCCGCGCGATGCCGCGCGAGATGCGGCGCGCGTGGTCCACCGCCGCGTCCCAACGCTTCGGCATGATCCCAGTGTGCCCGCCGGGCTTCAGGAGGCGCCGCCCCGGCGCCGCGCCGCCGGACCGCCGCCGGGCGGTCATGGGGTGACGGCGTCGTGGAGGTTGCGCATGGCCAGCAGCGAGGAGCGCACCTCCTGCAGCAGCTCGGTGGTGCTCAGCGGCCGCCCCCACGCCCGCGTCGCGAGGTCGTCGAAGCCGACCGTCTCGATGCCGCAGCCGTAGCGGAGGCCGAGCAGGCGCACGGCGTCGCAGTGCTGGTGCCGGACGTACGGGTCGTTCGTGACCAGCAGTACGCGCTCGGCGGCGGTCGGTGTGCACACGTGCTCGGCCCACCCGACGAGGGTGTCGGCCGTGTTCGCCCGGCGCGGCGGCCGGGTCGACGCGGCGGCGAGCACGTGGACCTCCTCGACACCCGGGCGCGGGCCCGGCCAGACCCGGTGCCACCAGCCGTCACCCTCGTGCGTGGCCGCCGGCTCCGCGAGGTTGAGGAACTGGCGCAGCCCCACCATCATCATGTCGGCCTCGGTGTCGATCGGGCCGAGCCCGAGGCGGATGCCCTCGCGGTGCTCCCGGTCGTCGCGCCACCGCAGGCTGCCCAGCCCGGCGAGGGTCCGGGCGCGCAGGTCGCCCTCCAGCAGCCGGGCGACGTAGCCGGTCCGCCCGAGGGCCACGCGGATCCCGCCGCCGAGGACGACGACGTGGTCGTAGCCGTCGCGCGCCGGGCGGTCGCGCCCGGCGAGGCCGAGCACGTGGATCAGCTCGCGCAGCCGGGCGTCCAGGTCGGGGCCGTAGTCGAGGTGGGTGGTGTCGAACCGTTCCCTCACCCCGGCCCGGAAGTCCCAGACCTGCGAGAACTGCGCCGCCCACGCCAGCGCTGGCCCGACCGGGCCGGGCGGCACGTGGCCGCCGAAGTGTCCGACCAGCTCGGCCAGCGCCGGCGAGGTCACCCACTCGCCGATCGAGGCCGCCACCGCCGCCGGATCGGGCCCGCCGGGCTCGCACGGCGGCAGCGGGAACGGTTCCGTCACCGCGCAGACACTACAAGACGCTCTCGCGGATCGCGGGGAAAGGAGCCCGCCCCCTGCCCGATCTGACCCGGGGCCGCGCAGCACGCGCCGAAAAGCCAACCAAGCGATTGCTTGCTTTTCGCGGTACGCCTTGCTAAATCTTTTAAAAGATTAGTTCTTAACCGTGAGGGAGGGGACGTGTCAGCTGCGACGGACACCGCCGCCGAGGCGCCGGTCAAGCAGGGGGGCACGGCCGTCTGGGCGCCGCGCATCACGCCGCCGATCGGGGTGGAGCTCACCGAGCCACAGGCGCTCGCGTGTGCCTTCCGGATCCTGGCGCACGACGGCTTCAGCGAGAACATCGCCGGGCACATCACCATGCTCAAGAACGACGACGGCGACATGTGGATCAACCCGTGGGGGTTGTGGTGGGACGAGGTCTCGGCCTCGGACCTGTGCGTGGTCGACCGCGACGGCCAGGTCGTCGAGGGGCGCTGGGACGTGACGCCGGCGTTCCACATCCACACCGAACTGCACCGGGCGCGGCCCGACGCGCGGGTCGTGGTGCACAACCATCCGTACTACGTGAGCGTGCTGGCGGCCGTCGGCGTGCTGCCCGAGATCGTGCACCAGACCGGGTCGATGTTCGACGGCGACCTCGCGTTCGTGCAGGAGTACACCGGCGAGGTCGATGACGCCGAACTCGGTGCGGACCTGGCCCGGCGCATCGGCGACAAGTCCGTGGTCATCCTGGCCAGCCACGGCATCATCGTCACCGCGCCCACCGTCCAGGAGGCGACGTACCGCTCGGCGAGCATCGACCGGGTCTGCCGCCTCGCCTACGACGTCATGCTGCTCGGCCGCGACCCCCTGGCCATCGCGCCCGGGCTGCGGCACGGCATGAAGCAGTCGCTGCTGGAGCGCGGCACCGACGTTTTCTGGGCTGGCGCGGTGCGCTCGCTGCTGCGCCGTGAGCCCGAGGTATTGGACTAAGACGGACCGACCTGGACCAATCCGGGCCGATCCGGACTGAGCTGGACTGTTCTGAACTGACAGGAGCGACACCCCTATGGCATCGATTGACGAACTGCTGCGCAACACCGGATTCACCACCGCCGACCGGAACAAGGTCACGTTCCTGCCCGACCCGCCGCGGCAGGAGCGCAAGTACACGTTCATCTCCGTCGACGACCACATCGTCGAGCCGCCGGACGCGTTCGAGGGCCGCATGCCGGCGAAGTTCGCCGAGCAGACCCCGCACGTCATCGAGAAGGACGGCAGCCACGTCTGGGTGTACGACGGCAAGGAGTTCCCCAACGTCGGGTTCAACGCCGTCGTCGGGCGTCCCGTCGACGAGTACAGCATGGAGCCGAGCCGCTTCACCGACATGCGCCGCGGCTCGTGGGACATCCACGAGCGCATCAAGGACATGGACCTCAGCGGCGTCTACGCCTCGCTGTGCTTCCCGTCGTTCCTGCCGGGCTTCGCCGGGCAGCGCCTCCAGCTGTCCACAAAGGACGCCGAGCTCGCGCTGGCCGCCACCCGCGCCTGGAACGACTGGAACATCGAGGCGTGGTCCGGCGCCTACCCCGACCGGATGATCCCCTGTCAGCTGCCGTACTTCCTCGACCCGGAGGTCGGCGCCCAGGAGATCTACCGCAACGCCGAGCGCGGCTTCAAGGCGGTGACGTTCACCGAGGCGCCGCACATGCTCGGGCTGCCGTCGCTGCACACCGGGCACTGGGACCCGATCATGCGGGCCTGCGCCGAGACCGGCACCGTGGTGAACCTCCACATCGGCTCGTCGGGCACCTCGCCGTCGACCGCGGCGGACGCGCCGCCGGACGTGGTGGGCGTGCTGTTCTTCGGCTACTCCATGTTCTCCGCCGTGGACTGGCTCTACTCGCGCATCCCGGTCCGCTTCCCGGACATCAAGATCGTGCTGTCGGAGGGCGGCATCGGCTGGGTGCCCGGCCTCGTCGACCGGCTCAACCACATGCTCAGCTACCACTCGATGTACGGCACCTGGAAGGGCATCGACCTCACCCCGGCCGAGGTGCTGCTGCGCAACTTCTACTTCTGCGCGGTCGAGGACCCGTCGTCGTTCGCGCTGCGCGACGTCATCGGCGTCGACCACATCCTGCTGGAGCAGGACTACCCGCACTGCGACTCCACCTGGCCGCACACCCAGCGCACCATCGAGGAGGAGATCGGCGGCCTGCCCGAAGCGGACGTGCGCAAGATGACGTGGGAGAACGCCTCGGTGCTGTACCGCCACCCGGTGCCGACTGCCGTGCAGAACGACCCGAACGCCTACTAGGTTTCAGCGCATGCCCGATTCCGCCGTGGACGACGAGCCGAAGGTCCGCGTCCATCGCCTCGCCGAGCAGGTGGCCGACCACATTCGCGGCCGGATCATCCGCGGCGACTTCGCCGACGGTGACCCGCTGCCGAAGTCGGAGGAGCTGATCCGCCGATACCCGGTCAGTATGCCGACGTTTCGCGAGGCGATGCGCATCCTGGAGGCGGAGGGCCTCATCACGGTCCGCCGGGGACGGCTGGGCGGTGCGATCGTGCACCGGCCGTCCCCGGCGAACCTGGGGTACAACCTCGGCCTCGTGCTGGCCGCCCAGCGGGCCGGGATCGGCGACGTCGCCGTCGCGCTGCGCCACGTCGAGCCGGCCTGCGCCGCGCTCTGCGCCGCCCGCCGAGACCGCGCCCGCACGGTGGTACCGCGCCTGCGGGAGCTGCACGATGAGTACCTCGCCAGCATCGACGACCTGCCCGCCGTCGTGGGCGTGTCGCGTCGCTTCCACGAGGCCCTGGTGAGCCTGTGCGGCAACCCGCCGCTCATCGTCCTCGCCGGCGCGCTGGAGGCGCTGTGGTCCAGCCACGAGGAGAGCTGGGCGAGCCGCACGGAGCCGCATGGTGTACCGCTGAGCAAGCGCCAGGCCTCGGGCGAGGTGCACGGCAAGATCCTGGAGCTCATCGAGGCGGGCGAGGCCGAGGCGGTGCACCAGCTGGTCGCGTCGCACCTGGCCACGGCTCAGCGCAACCCGAAGCCCGCCAGCGATCCGGCCATCGACCTCACCCTGGTGCGCGAGCTGATGCAGCCGCCCGGCGCGGCCGCCGACTCATGACGCGAAGCCCGTCCCGTGGTAGAAGAACCGGCCCAGGCCGACCGTGAAGATGAGCAGGCCGTAGGCGGCGTGCTCCATTCGGCGACCATCCGTGGGACACTGTCATCCAAAGATGACCGTCTCCTCATGGTCGCGTGGACGATGCGCATCGCGAGCTACAACGTCGAGAACCTGTTCAACCGGGCCAAGGCGCTGGATCAGCGCACGTGGGCGGCCGGGCGGCCGGTGCTGGAGGCGTTCGCGCGGGCGGGGGAGCTGCTCGAGGAGCCGATCTACACCGACGAGGTCAAGCACGACATCCTGCGCGAGCTGGGCCGGCTCGGGCTGCGCAACGGTGACCTGGCGAAGTTCGCCCGGCTGCGGCAGAACCGCGGGCGGCTGCTGCGCCGCTCGCGCGACGGGCGGGTCGAGGTGGTGGCCGGCGGGCGCGCGGACTGGATCGGCTGGGTGGAGCTCACCACCGACCGCTGCGACGAGACGGCGCTGCTCAACACGGCCCGGGTCATCCTGGACCTGCGCGCCGACGTGCTCGGCGTCGTCGAGGCCGAGAGCCGGCACGCGCTCAAGCGGTTCACCGAGGGCGGGCTGCGCGGCCGGTATCACCACATCATGGTCATGGACGGCAACGACGAGCGCGGCATCGACGTCGGGGTCATGTCCACCCCCGGCTTCCCGCTCACCGGCCAGCGCACCCACGTCGACGACGCCGACGAGCGCGGGCGGGTGTTCAGCCGGGACTGCCCGGAATACCACTTCGAGCTGCCCGGCCGGCAGGAGCGCCTGGTGGTGCTCGTGAACCATCTCAAGAGCAAGGGCTACGGGGGCAAGGTCGCCTCGGACGCCATCCGGCGGCGGCAGGCGGCGCGCGTCGCGGAGATCTACCGGGCGCAGCGCTCGCCCTTCGTGGTGGTGCTCGGCGACCTCAACGACACGCCGGAGAGCGAGCCGCTGGCGCCGCTGCTGCGCGGCACCGATCTGCGCGACGTGTCGAGGCACCCGGGCTTCGACGACGGCGGGCGGCCCGGCACCTACGGCTACTGCACCGCCCGCAACAAGCTCGACTACGTGCTGCTGTCGCCGGCGCTGTTCGCGGCCGCCAGCGGCGGCGGAATCGAGCGCCGGGGCGTGTGGGGCGGCCGCAACGGCGTGCTGTGGCCCGTCTACGAGACGATGACGAGGGCGGTGCACGCGGGCTCCGACCACGCGGCCATCTACGCGGACATCGATCTGAACAAACTGTGATCGCACATTCGGTGAAATTCGCGCCGAAAGTAGCGGTCGCATCGCTGTTCGTGAAAGTCTGGAATCCGCAACGTCGCGCCTGGCGTGGTGAGCAGGGCGAAGCGCACATCGATGCCCCGCCCGCGCCGAGGGCGCGCGCCGGCCAGGACCAGCCGGAACCGGAGGCGAGATGACGGCGACCTCGGCTGTGAAGAGCCTCGCCTCCGGTGAGCCTCCGATCAATTTCGCCGCGCACCAGCTGCGGGCCGGCAACCTCGCGGGCGCCCGCGACGACTTCGAGCAGATGCTCGCGATGCTGCTCGCGGCGATCCACCCCGGCGCCCGCGCGATCAGCGCGAACCCCGGCGACTGGGGCATCGACATCCTGCTCGGCGAGCTGTCCGGCCTCGTCGTGATCTGGCAGTCGAAGTACTTCTGGCCGATCGTCACCCGCGCGCACCAGGCCCAGATCCGCGAGTCGTTCGACTCCGCGGTGGCCGCCGCGGCGCGCAACGGCTACCGGCTCGCCCAGTGGGTGTTGTGCGTGCCGGCGAGCATGGACGCGCCCACGGCGCAGTGGTGGGACAACTGGCGGGCGCGGCGGCAGCGCGAGACCGGTGTGCAGATCGAGCTGTGGCACGAGAACGCGCTGCGCAACCTGCTGATCAAGCCCGACTGCGCGCACGTGCGCCGGCACTTCTACGACCCCTACGCGGGCGCCCGTGCGGTGCCGGCGCAGGCACCACGGTTGCCGCTGCGAACTCTGCCGCCGGAGGACGGCGCCGCGCTCGAGGACGCGTTGTTCGTGCGGCAGCTTCGCGCGGCCGGGCACACCGAGGTGGGCGCGGCCAAGCGGGAGTACTTCAACGCCGACCTGCTGGCCCGCGAGATCCTCGACAAGCGGGTGCCGGAAGAGCTCGAGGCGCTGGACGAGGCCGACGGCATGGTGCACGGCATCTGGGAGGCCGGCTTCAACCACCATGTCATCAGGTTCCGGGACGATCCGCTGCTACCGGGGCTGCACGCCACCGTGATGCACCAGATCCGCGAGTCCACCGCCTTCCCTGCCGGGCTGCGCGCCGGGCCCGTCCACAAGTGCGGGCTCATGCACCGGGTCGTCGAGCAGCGCCGCGCCGGCTGGGTGACGCACTGGCGGGAGCTGGCATGACGCCCGACGATCTCACCGCCTTCCGGCAGGCCAGGATCCTGCTGGTCCTGGCCGTGGCGGGGGCGGAGGGCGCCGACGCCGAGCGCCTCGGCATCTACGAGTTTCTGGCCGGGCACCCGCTGCTGCTGGCCCGCGCCGAGGACGACCCGGACCGCACCACGCTGCGGCTGGCCGGGTTCGACGACCGCAGCGTCGCCTACGCCAGCCCCGCCCAGCGGTTCGTGACCGCGCAGCTGCACCTGGGCCGCGACCTGTCCGCGCTGGTCGCGCGGGGGCTGGTGCGGGTCACGGCCGCCGGGCGGGTGACGTACCGCCTCACGGACGAGGGAGTGAGCATGGCGAGCCGATTCACGGCGATGTATGCTCAGTCATACATCACAGCCGTACGCATCGTCATCCGGCGGCTCCGGCGCCTCAGCGGTCGTAAACTTCGTGAGGGCCTGCGGCAATGGCTTCTCCCGGTGTCCAGCGGGCACGTGCCAGTCCAGCAAGTGTCATTGAAGGGCGCGCCATGATCGGTTTGCGTACCCACGACGGCATCCGGATCAGGCGGCTGCGCCTCCGCGGCGACGACCGCGCCTACGACGTCGACTTCCGCGCCCCCGACGACGCCCCGCGACCGCTGTCGATCCTGGCCGGCGCGTTCAGCACCGGCAAGACCACCATCCTCGAGTTCGTCGACTACTGCCTCGGCGCCAACGATCACCCCCGGCACCCGGAGATCACGCCGAAGGTCAAGTCCGCGACGCTGGAGGTCGAGCTGTCCGGCTCGCCATACCTCATCGAGCGCGCCGTCGGCGAGCCGTCGATGTTCGCCTACGTGCGCGCCGGCCGCCTCGACGACCCCGGCGCCGCCCCGCGGGTGCGCCGGCCGCTGCGCCCCGCCGGGCACCCCGAGAGCCTGTCCAGCCTGCTGCTCTCGCACTGCAAGCTGCAGGGCGTGCGGCTGTCGTTCGACACCCACGACCCGCTGAGCTTCCGCGACCTCATGTGGCTGTGCCTCCTGCCCAACGAGCGCCTCGACGGCAAGGACCTGCTCTTCGAGAGCGTGCCGATGAAGCACCTCAAGCTGCGCCAGGTCGTCGATGTGGTCTTCGACGTCCACGACGACCACACCGTGGAGATCGGCCGGCGCATTCGCACCGTCGAGGCGGAGCTGGCCGCGGCCCGCACCGCGTATCGCGCCGCCGAGCAGCTCGTCGAGGAGCAGCACGTCGGCAGCCGCGCCGACCTGGAAGCGCTGCACCACAGCGCCAAGGAGGAGCTGTCCGCGTGCGCCCAGGCTCTCGCCGACCTCGACGCCCGCGCCCGGGCCGGCACCGGCTTCGCCGCCGGGCTGCGCGAGCGGCACCGCGAGGCGGCCCGCGCCGCGCTGGTGGCCTACACCGACCTGCGCGACCGCGAGACCCAGCTGCAGCGCATGATCCCGCTGCGCGGCAGCTACGCCGACGACGTGAGCAAATGGACGATGCTCGCCGAGGCCGACCGGCTCTTCGAGACCGCCGCGAGCGTCTGCGCGTCCTGCCAGGCCCCGCTCGACGCAGCCGACGATGAGCGCTGCCCCGCCTGCCGGTTCCCGATCACCCCGGTCGACGTGTCCGGGGAGCTGCGCTCGGCCAGGACCCGCCTGGCGGAGCTCAGCCGATACATCGACGAGCTCGAGCGGGAGATCCCGCGGCTGCGCTCGGCGGCCTCGCGTGCCCAGGAGGCCGAGTCCCGCGCCGCCGCCGAGGTCGACGCCCTGACCGCGCACGCCGTCACCCCGTTCCTGGCCGAGCGCGACGCGATCGCCCGCCGCCGCGAGGAGGCGGCGGCCACCCTCCAGCGCGCCGTCGGCGGGCTGCGGCTGGTGCAGGGCCTCGAACGGCGAGCCGCCGGCATCGTGCAGATGATGGAGCAGGTCGGCGCCGACCGCGAGGAGCTCGTCGCGGCCGGCCCGCAGTCCCGCCGTGCGGACCGCTCCGCCGTGGTGCGCCGCGTCGGCGAGCGCTACCGCGAGATCCTGCGCGAGTTCCGGTATCCGAAGCTCGCCGACGCCTACCTGGCCGAGGACCTCACGCCGTACGTGCGGGGCGAGCCCTACACCGCCGCGTCCTCCGGCGGGCGCACCCTCATCGCGCTCGCCTGGCAGCTGGCGATGTTCGAGACCGCGTGGGAGACCCGCTCGTCGCATCCAGGGTTCCTGCTGCTGGACAGCCCGCAGAAGAACCTCGGCGCGCTCGGCGATCTCGAGGACGGCCAGACGATCGAGCGCGTCTACCGGCACATCGAGGACTGGCTGGCCGGCCGTGGTGTCGGCGCGCAGGTCATCGTCGCCGACAACGCCCCGCCCCCGACCGCCGCCGACGACGTGATCGTGCGCTACTCGCGCCGCGCCGACCAGCCCCCCTACGGCCTCATCGACGACGACGTCTGAGGCTCAGGCCGGCTCACCGTTGCCTCACCACTGGGCCCAGGGCACGTTCCAGTCGCCGAGGCCGTCGTTGAGGGGCAGCTGCTTGGGCGTGTTGCGGACCTCGACGACGTCGCCGGTGTCGAACGTGTCGTAGAACCACTGCGCGTTGGCCGGGGCCACGTTGATGCAGCCGTGAGAGGTGTTGGCCTTGCCATGGGAGGGGATGTTCCAGTCGGCCAGGTGCACGTATTCGCCCGACAGCGAGATCCGGCACGCCAGCCGGATCTTCTCCTCGTAGTAGTTCGGGTTGTTCTTGTCCGTGATGCCGTAGCTGGCGGAGCTCATCGTGACGAGGGGCTCCTTGGTCATCAGCACGTGCACGCCGGAGCGGGTGAAGAAGTCGATCGTCTCGCCCTTGGAGCCGGTCGTGGTCCCGCCCTTGCCCAGGCTGACCGGGATCTTCTTCACCATCTCGCCGTCGACATAGCACTCCATCTGATGCGTGTTGGAGTCGGCGATGGCGATGCGGGACGGGCCGATGGAGAAGTCGGCGGAGTAGTTGCCGCCGCCGTACACCCCGTTGCCTAGGTCGACCCCGAGGAGGTCGACGGCGACCTTGACGGTGGTGCCCTTCGTCCAGTACTTCTCCGGGCGCCAGTGCGCGCTCTGGTTGCTGACCCAGTGCCACTTGCCCTCGACGCCGGGCGAGGAGGTCACCTTCATCGCCCGCTCGGCGGCGTCCTGGTTCTTGACGGCCTTGTTGAAGAACACGATGACGGGCTGGCCGACGCCGTAGGTGGCGCCGTTCTTCAGCGCGAGCATCGGGTTGGCCTGGAACGTGATCGAGGCGACCGCGCTGGGCTTGAGCGTGGTGAAGCTGCTGGTCTCGTTGACGTCCTTGCCGGCCGCGTCGACCCCGGTGACGGTCACCGTATACGTCTGCCCGTAGGTCAGTGCCCCCGTCGAGGTCCAGTTGTGCTTGTCGTCGGCGAGCTTGCCGTCGAGGTTCTTGCCGTTGGCCGCCACGGTGACCGTGCTGAGGGTGCCGTGCTCGATCGCGACCGTGACCTGGCTGGTGGGCGGCACGTCCTTGCTGTCGGCGGCCGGCGCGACGGTGACCTTGGCCGGTGTGCCACCCCCGCCACCCCCGCCGCCACCGTCAGCCCCGTTGCCGCCGGCGCCCGGCGACGACCCGTTCGACGCCCAGGTGCCCTTGGCGTCGTTGTCACACGCGGCGAGCGCGGCGGCCGAGACGATCCCGGCGCCGGCGGTCAGCATCTTGCGACGACTCAACATGTCTGCGTCCTCCCCCGTCCGCGAACGGTACCCACAACGGGCCGCCGCGCAAAACCCTTGGGCCGGTATTGCCCCTGACCGGCCCCGAACCCTAGACGTGGCCGGCGGCGGCCCGGGTTTACAGTGAGCGGCTCAGGAGCCGGAGACGACCGTCACTTCGAGGCGGTCGGTGTAGAAGGCGACGCGCTTCTCGATCGGCGTCACGGCCGGGTATGGCTCCTCGTAGCTCCACACCGCGTTCTCGACCGTCGCGTCCGGTGTGACGACGGAGTAGTAGGACGCGTCCCCCTTGTACGGGCAGTAGGTGCTGTGCTCGGTGCGGCGCAGCAGGTTCTGGTCGACGTCGGCCAGCGGGACGTAGTACACGACCGGGTAGGTCGACTCCTGCAGTGCGAGCGCGTCCGTGGTGTCGGCGACGACGTGCTCGCCGGCGCGTACCACGACCCGCACGCCCGCGGGCGCGACGGTGATCGGGTGGTCGGGGCCTGGGATCAGCTGTGAGCGACTCATGCCGCCAACGCTATGCGGGCAGCAGCCGGTCGACCAGGCGGGCCGCCAGGTCTTCGTCGAGGGTCCACGGCAGGAAGACGGCCCGGTAGACGATCGGCGCGATGATCTGGTCGATCATCTCGTCGGCGGTGACCTGGCTCGCGGTGCCGGCCCGCTCGACGATCTGCAGCGCCTCGGTGCGGCGGTTGCGCAGGCAGTCGGTCTCCCGCTCGCCGGCCATCGGGGTGCCGCCGCGCAGGATCGCGGCGTTGAGCGGCTTGCGGTAGTGCTCGACGATCTCGCCGGCCCACGCGGTCAGGTCGGCGCGCAGGTCGCCGGTCTGCGGCAGCGACCGGTCCGGGTCGAGGCGGTACGTCGCGATGTCGTTGAGCATCGCCGGCGCGTCGCCCCAGCGGCGGTAGATGCTCGTCGGGTTGACGCCCGCGCGCTCGGCGACCATCGGGATCGTCACCTTCTCCGCCCCGCGCTCGCGGACGAGGTCCTCCACGGCGTACCGGATCGCCGACAGCACGGCGGCGCTGCGCCCGCCGGTGCGGCGCACAGGGGCAGACATGATGTGACCCTCCTAACTAAAGCAAATATCGTTGCTTTAACGACCGGGATGTGGCGTACGTTCAGCCTAACGCAAGAACTTTTGCTTTAGGAGTCGCGCGATGTCTACCGCAACACTCGAACGCCCGCTCGTCACCGGCCGCCGCCGGACCCTTCCGCCGGGCGTGGCGTTCGCCGGCGCCGCGCTGGCCTTCGCGTCCCTGTATCTCGCGGCCGGCGCGCCCACGTCCCTACTGGTCCTCTTCGAGCACCAGTGGGGCTTCGCGCCCTGGGTGCTGACGGTGGCGTTCGCCGCCTACGCCTTCGGCCTGCTCGCCTCGCTGCTCGTCGTCGGCTCCCTGTCCGACCACGTCGGGCGCCGCCCGGTGCTCATCGGCGCGCTCGTCGTCGAGCTCGCCGCGATGCTCATGTTCGTGTTCGCACCCGGCATCGGCTGGGTGATCGCCGCCCGGATCGTGCAGGGCGTCGCCACCGGCGCCGCGACCAGCGCGTTCACCGCCGCCCTGGTCGAGCTCGCGCCCCCGGGGCACAAGCGGCTCGGCGGCATTCTCGGCGCCGTCGCCCCCGCCGGCGGCCTCGGCCTCGGCGCCCTGCTCACCGGCGCCGCCGTGCAGTTCACGCACGAGGCGAACCTCATCGTCTTCACCAGCCTCGCCGTCATCATGGCGCTGGGCACCGTGACCGCGGCACTGTCGGCCGAGACGGTCAGCCGCCGCCCGGGCGCCGTCGCCGCGCTGCGGCCCCAGGTGTCGGTACCGCGGCCGGCCCGCCCGGACTTCCTGGCCGCCGCCCCGGCGCACCTGGCCTCCTGGATGCTGGCCGGGCTGTTCATGGGCCTGTCGCCGAGCATCCTGCGCGACGTGTTCCACCACGACAGCGGCCTGCTCAACGGCGTGACCGCGTTCCTGCCCCCGGCGGCTGCCGCGAGCGCCGCCTACCTGCTCAGCCGATACCCCGCGCGCACCGTCGTGCGGTTCGGCACCGTCGCCGTCCTGGCCGGCGCCGCGATCGTGCTCGCCGGCATCGGCACGGTCACCCTGCCCCTGCTGTGGGTGGGCGGCCTGGTCGGCGGGGCCGGCTTCGGCTCCACCCTGTCCGGCGCCCTGCGTACGGTCGGCCCGCTCGCCGAGGCCCACCAGCGGGCGGGCCTGTTCGCCGCGGTGTTCCTGGTCGCCTACCTCTCCTTCGGCGTGCCGACCATGCTCGCCGGCCAGCTCGTCGCGCCGCTGGGTCTGCTGAACACCGTGCTGTGGTACGGCGGCGCGATCATCGTGGCCGCGCTCGTCGCGCTCGCCGCCCAGCTGCGCCTGGCCCGGTAGCCCCTCATCCCCAAGCTTCGACACGCGGTCGGTTTTCTCGTTCACTCGGAGGTTCAGATGCAGCTCGAAAACGCAGTCGTCCTGGTCACGGGCGGCAACCGGGGACTCGGACAGGCGTTCGTGGAGGCCGCGCTGGCGCGCGGCGCCCGCAAGGTCTACGCCGCCGCCCGCGACCCGCGGTCCGTGCGCACGCCCGGCGCCACGCCGCTCGCCCTCGACGTCACGGATCCGGATTCGGTACTCCACGCGGCCGGCCAGGCACAGGACGTGACCCTGGTGGTGAACAACGCCGGCATCAGCATGCGCGCGAGCGTGCTCAACGGCGCCATCGCCGACATTCGCCGCGAGTTCGAGACGAACTTCTACGGCCTGATCCACGTCAGCCGCGCCTTCGCCCCGATCCTCGCGGCCAACGGCGGCGGGCACCTGCTCAACGTGCACTCGGTGCTGTCGTGGATCAGCCAGGGCACGTCGTACAGCGCGTCCAAGGCCGCCGCCTGGCAGGCGACGAACGCATTGCGGCTGGAGCTCGCGCCCCAGGGGACCGGGGTGACCGGGCTGCATGTCGGGTACATCGACACCGACATGACCGCGGGCATCGAGGGCCCGAAGGCGTCCGCCGCCGAGGTCGCCCGGCTCGCCTTCGACGGGGTCGAGGCGGACGCGTTCGAGGTGCTCGCCGACGAGGTCAGCCGCAATGTCAAGCGCGGCCTGTCCGCCGCACCGGAGGCTCTCTACCCGCAGCTGGTGTAATTGGAATATGAGCACATACCGGACCGAGGGCGAGTTCAAGCGCGACGCGCGGTACATCGGCAGCCGCGTCACGGCGGACGGCCGGTTCGGCTATCCGGTCGAGCCCGGCCGCTACCGCCTGGTGGTCAGCCGGGCATGCCCGTGGGCGAGCCGGGCCATCATCGTGCGCCGGCTGCTGGGGCTGGAGGACGTGCTGTCGATGGGCGTGTGCGGCCCCACCCACGACGTGCGTAGCTGGACGTTCGACCTGGACCCGGGCGGCCGCGACCCGGTGCTGGGCATCGAGCGGCTGCAGGAGGCGTATTTCAGGCGCTTTCCCGGCTACGAGCGCGGGATCACCGTGCCCGCGATCGTCGACGTGCTCACCGGCGAGGTCGTGACGAACGACTACGACCCGCTGACGCTGGACCTGTCGACGGAGTGGACCGCGTATCACCGCGAGGGCGCGCCCCGGCTCTACCCCGAGGCCCTGCGCGCGGAGATCGACGAGGTCAACGAGCTCGTCTTCCGCGACGTCAACAACGGGGTGTACCGCTGCGGCTTCGCGGGCAGCCAGGAGGCCTACGAGAACGCCTACCGCCGCCTGTTCGCGCGCCTCGACTGGCTCTCGGAGCGCCTTTCGCGGCGGCGGTACCTCGTGGGTGACTCCATCACCGAGGCCGACGTGCGGCTGTTCACCACGCTGGTGCGCTTCGACGCCGTGTACCACGGCCACTACAAATGCAACCGCGAGAAGCTCACCGAGATGCCGGTCCTGTGGGCCTACACGCGCGACCTGTTCCAGACCCCGGGCTTCGGCGACACCGTCGACTTCGACCAGATCAAGCGCCACTACTACGAGGTGCACCGCGACATCAACCCGTCCGGCATCGTCCCGCTCGGCCCCGACCTCTCCGGCTGGCAGGAGCCCCACGGCCGCGAATCGCTCGGCGGCACCCCGTTCGGCGCCGGCACGCCCCCGACGGCCCCCGCGGACCGGTAGGTTGGAGCCATGGAGCAGGTGACCATCGTGACCGGCGGCAGCCGGGGGATCGGCGCGGCGACGTGCCTGCGGCTCGCGCGCGACGGGCACCGGGTCGTCGTCGGGTATCGCAGCGCGGCCGGGGCGGCGCACGGCATCGTCGAAGCCGTCGCGGCGCTGGGTGGCCACGCGATCGCGGTGCGGGCCGACACCGCGCTGGAGGACGACGTCGTCGCGCTGTTCGAGGCGGCGGCGGGCCTCGGCCCGGTCACCGGGCTGGTCAACAACGCCGGCATCGCCTCCACCCTGGGGCGCCTGGCCGACGTGCGGGCCGACGAGCTGCGCCGGGTCATGGAGGTCAACGTCATCGGGGCGTTCCTCTGCGCGCGGCAGGCGGCGCGGGTGATGACCCGGGGCGGCGCGATCGTCAACGTGTCCTCGTCCGCCGCCACCCTGGGCAGCCCCGGCAACTACATCCACTACGCCGCCAGCAAGGCCGCCGTCGACGCGCTCACCCTCGGGCTGGCCAAGGAGCTCGCGGCCGAGGGCATCCGGGTCAACGGCGTCGCGCCCGGGTTCATCGACACCGAGATCCACGAGCAGACCGGTGACCCGGACCGCGCCGCCAACGTCGTGTCCCGCATCCCCGTCGGGCGGCTGGGCACGCCGGACGAGATCGCCGAGGCCATCGCCTGGCTACTCAGTCCCGCCGCCTCATATGCGACGGGCGCCACCCTCCGCGTCGCCGGCGGCCTCTGACGGGCGTACGCGTCAGCACCACGTCGTCATACCCGCCTCAGAGGCATGCCTCGAGCGCGTCGTACAGCGCGTTGCCGCGGCCGTGGTCGGCCAGGTGCCTGGTCACGTATGCCATCCGGTAGCCGCCCGGCTTGTCGAGGTGCCCGCCGGCCGACGACCCGCCGATCCCGCCCATGCCGACCCAGCCCGCGTCGCGCCGCCAGCCGAGCGTCCAGGTCGCGTTCTCCTCGAGCAGCCGGTCGACCCCCTCGGCCTGCGGCGCCAGCGCCTCGGCGAGCAGCCCGGCGGGCAACAGGTCGGGGAGGGCCTGGTACAGCCCCGCGAGGCCGCGCGCGGTCGCATGACCGTTCACGGCGGGCAGCTCGCCCTCTCGCCAGGCGGCCCCGTTGAGCACCGCGGTGTCGAGCAGCCCGGCCGGGTTGCCAGCGCCCGGGCCCACAGCTCGCCGCGGCCGTGCACCGCGCGCTGCGCCCAGTCCGGCGCGCCATGCTCCATCTCCGCGCACCGCGCCGAGCCGGCCGTGGACAGTCCGAAGTGGACATCATGGCCGAGGCCGCGAACCACCGCGCCGACGGTCTCGCCCGTCGCGCCCCGCAGGATGGCGCCGAGGATGTTGCCGTACGTCAGGGCGTGCTCGCCCACCGCGGTCCCCGGTTCCCACTCCAGCGGACTCGCGAAGATCGCGCCTGTGTAGCGCTCCCAGTCCAGCGCCTCGCCCGGCGTGAGCGCCTCGGCGATCGCGGGCAGCCCCAGCTGGTGCGCCAGCGCATGCCGGACGGTGCCGCCAGAGTGCTGGAACGCCGGCCAGTACCGCGCGACCGGATCGTCCAGTCCGATCCGCCCGTCGGCGACCCGCGTGAGCACGGCGAGCGCGGCGACGGGCTTGCCCGCCGAGAACACGGTCGCGAGCGTGTCGTGCCGCCAGGGCCTCGTCCGGCCGGCGTCCGCCCAGCCGCCCCAGAGGTCCACGACGAGCTTGCCGCCCACATACGCCGCCACCGAGGCGCCGGTCTCCGCCCCGGACTCGACCAGCCCACGAAACGTCTCGGCGACGCCCTCGAACCCGGGCGCCACGCTCCCTTGTACGACATCGTTCACGGCTGCGCACAGTACCGCCCGGCCGCACCCAGCCGCTGCTGAATACCGCGCCCGCGAAGCGGAATCGGTCGTACTAGGCTGTCGTGATCTTGATGACCCTCGTCAGGGCCTCATGTAGCTGTAGCAGCTCCTCCAGCGGCATGCCGAGGCGCTCCACCACGGCCGGCGGGATGCGCTCCGCGTCCACGCGCAGCGCCCGCCCGGACTCCGTGAGCGTGACCTCCAGGACGCGTTCGTCGTGCGGCGCCCGCCGCCGGTGGATGAACCCGGCCGACTCCAGCCGTTTGAGCAGCGGGGACAGGGTGCCCGGGTCGAGCTGGAGCAGGCGGCTGAGGTCCTTGACCGACAGCGGTGCGTGCTGCCACAGCGCCAGCATCACGAGATACTGCGGATGCGTCAGCCCCATCGGCTCCAGGAGCGGACGGTAGAGCGCGATGACGTTGCGTGACGCCACCGCGAGCGCGAAGCAGACCTGATGCTCCAGGGCCAGCGGATCAGGGATCTGTACCGCGGCTGCCGCGTCCTCGGTCACGTGCCCCGCCCTTCCCGAACGTGTTGGTCGCTGACATACTAGCCGTACACCAATAGTTAGCACCCCAACGATTTGCACCCGAAGGAATCGTCATGTTCCCGTTCAAGCGTCGTTCGCAGCCGAAGAAGGACCGTGTCGCTCACTTCCTGTTCCGGATCTTCGGTCCGGCCACCGTCGAGGGCGCGATCCAGGGCTGGAGCCCGGAGGCACGCGAGCAGTACAAGCGCCTGCGGGAGAACCAGAAGCGCGCGGCCGAGGAGCAGCGCCGCGCTCGTGAGCCGTGATGCGCCCAAGGCCCGCAACGGCACGGAAACTGTACAGTTGCGCGTGATAGTTTTCGTTCGTGGGTGATCCCGACCGACATACGCCAGCGCCGCCATGGTCGCGCGGACGCGCCCGACGTGCTGGAGCCGGTGAACGCCGGTGACGCTCATAATGGTCGGCTTGGCGCTGATCCTGGCGTTGACCGCGGCGACGGCGTACTTCGTCGCACAGGAGTTCGCCTACGTAGCGGTGGATCGTGGCGCACTGCGGCGGGCGGCTGACGGTGGTGACCCCGCGGCGGCGCGAGCGTTGCAGGTGACCGAGCGGCTGTCGTTCATGCTGTCGGGGGCGCAGCTCGGCATCACCGTCACGGCCCTGCTGGCCGGTTATGTCGCCGAGCCGTACCTGGGCGAAGGACTGGCCGCGCTGCTCGGGTCGGCCGGCGTCCCACGCACGGCGAGCCTGCCTGTGTCGGTGGCGGCGGCGTTGCTGGTCGCCACCGTGGTGCAGATGGTCCTCGGCGAGCTCGCACCGAAGAACCTCGCCATCACCAAGCCGGACACGTTGGCCAGGTGGCTGTCGAGCTCGACACTGATGTACCTGACCGTCGCCGGGCCGCTGATCAAAGTCTTCGACGCCGCGGCGACGCGGCTGTTGCGCCGCGCCGGCATCGAACCGGTGGAGGAACTGCCCCAAGGCGCCACTCGTGAAGACCTCGAACGCATCGTCGCCGACGCTCGTGACCGCGGCGACCTCGACGTCGACACCGCGCGGCTGCTCGACTCGGGCCTGGACTTCCGCAACCTCAGCGCCGGCAAGGTGATGGTGCCCCGCGTCGACGTCATCACCGTGCACGCCGACGAACCCGCCAGCCGACTCGTGCGACTGCTGCCAAGCGGCCATTCCCGCTTCCCCGTCATCGGCACCGGCGTCGACGACGTCACCGGCATCGTCTCGGTCACCGACGTGCTGACCCTCGACCCGGACCAGCGCGACCACACCCCCGTACGCGAACTGGCCGCACCCCCGGTCGTGGTGCCGGCCTCCGCGAGGCTCGCCCAGGTGCTGGAGCAGCTGCGCGTCGCGCGACGGCAACTGGCCATCGTCACCGACGAGTACGGCGGGTTCGCCGGCGTCATCAGCCTCGAGGACATCGCCGAAGAACTCGTCGGTCAGATCCGCGACGAGGACGACCTGCCCGAACCCGGCGCCGAACGCCAGCCTGACGGATCCTGGCTCGTGCCGGGCCGGTGGCGGCTGGACGAGATCGCCGACGCCACCGGCATCCAGCTGCCCACGGATTCGCGCTACGACACGATCTCCGGCCTCATGCTGTGCCGCCTCGGCCGGGTACTGACCGAGGGCGACCACGTCGACCTGGCCACCCAGCCCGGACCCGACCTGCTCGCACGGCCGATCTGGCTGACCGCCGTGACCGTGCGGCGGCGCGTTGCCACCACCGTCCACGTCGCCATGGGGCAGCAGTCATGAGTCCCACCACCGCCCTGGCCGCCTCACTGGCGCTGCTGGCCCTCAACGCCTTCTTCGTCGCCGCCGAGTTCGCACTGGTCGCCTCCAAGCGTCATCGGCTGGAGTCCCTCGCCGCCGACGGTTCCCCCGCCGCACGCGCGGCCCTGGCGGGCAACCGGGAACTGTCGCTCATGCTCGCCGGATCCCAGCTCGGCATCACGTTGTGCTCACTGGGGCTGGGTGCCCTGGCCAAACCCGCCCTGGCCGACCTGCTCGAACCGCTGCTGCACGCCACCGGGCTGCCGTCCCAGGCCAGTTACGTCGCCGCGTTCATCCTGGCCTTAGCGGTGGTGGTGTTCCTGCACATGGTCGTGGGTGAGATGGCACCCAAATCGTGGGCCATCACCCAACCGGAACGTTCAGCGGTGTTGCTCGCCTTGCCGTTCCGGGCGTTCGCCCGGCTCGCCCGTCCTGCCCTCGCCGCGCTCAACGCCATGGCCAATGCCATCCTGCGACTGTTCAAGATCACACCGCAGGGCGAACTGGCTCAGGCTCACGGCCCCGATGAGCTGCTGATCCTGTTGCAGACCTCGCGCCGGCACGGCACCCTGCCCGCCTCCGACGAGCAGCTGCTCACCGCGATGCTGACCCTGCAGCACACCACCGTCGCCACGGTCATGGTTCCCATCGAACAGGTCGTCACCGTGCACGCCGACGCCACCGCCCGCGACGTCGAACGACTCTGCCTGCGGCACGGCCGCTCCCGGCTCCCCGTCACCGACCACGGTCGCATCGTCGGCGTCGTGCACGCCCGCGACGCGCTCAAGGCCACCACCGGCCGCGTCGAGGCCACCGCCGGCTACCTGATGACCACCCCGTACACCTTGCCCGCGCAGTGCAGCGCGCTGTCGGCCATCCGCGCCATGCGCGAACACCGCGCCCAGGTCGCCATCGTCACCGAACACGACCACCCGGTCGGCCTGGTCGCCCTCGAAGACCTCCTGGAACAGGTCATCGGCCAGTTCGACGACGAAACCGATCCGATCGTCGCCGCGTACTGCAACACACCAGCTCGAAGCTAACGGGCCCTTCGCCGGATCGTCTCCTGCAGCAACGTCAGTCGTGTGGCGCCCACGGCCACGACGGCCAGCGCCGTCCGCCACACCGCCACCCCGAATTCGACGGTCGTGACTTGCCCGGACCCGAACCGCCCGGCGATCCCGTCGAGCCCCGGCACGCTGATGATCAGCGTCACTATCGCCACCACCGCCGTCGTCGGCGCGATCCAGATCGACCGTGGCCGCTCGAACGTCGCCCAGGCCGCGCCCACCAGCACCACCGTGGCGGTGATCAGCAGCATCGCGAACGCCACGGTGACCGGCCGATGCCCGTCGAGCCGGCTGGCGCCGTGCAGCGCCCACCCGGTCCACACGTCGCCCCCGCGCTGCAGCAGGGTGGCGGTCTCGCCGAAATCGGTGGCCACCGTGACGGTGTTGTCCTCCCGGGCCCACGGCAACGCCAGCGCCAGGACCGCCGCGAGCGCACCGACGAGTGCCACGACCCGGCTGCCGATGCCAACCGGCGAAGGCTGCGGAGCCGGCGTCGCAACGCACTGACCGACTTCGGTCTCCTGCGGTGAGCTCATGCCCGTAGACCGTAGCGGGACACCGCCAGCACCGTCACTCGCCCTGGTCGATGCTCACCGATCCTGCGCCACTCGGTGCCGGTGGGTGGGGTGACGCGCAGCGGTGGGGATGAACGGCTGTTGGAGAGGGCACCAAAGCGTGCGACGATCGCCGCATGACACTGGCTGTGCTGGGCACCGGGATCATGGGCGCGGCGGTGGCCCGGAACTGGCTCAGGGCGGGTCAGGAGGTGCGGGTGTGGAACCGCGCCCGCGCCGGCGCCGAACCGCTCGCCGCCGACGGCGCGGTCGTGGCGGACACGCCCGCCGACGCGGTCCGGGGCGCCGATCCCGTGGTGACCGTGCTGTTCGACGCCGCCTCCGTCGCAGAGGTCATGCGCGCTGCCGCGCCCGGGCTCGCGCCGGGCACGCTGTGGCTGCAGTTGAGCACCGTGGGTGCCGACGGCGCCGACGAGCTCGGGGCGCTGGCCGCCGATCTGGGCCTGACCTACGTCGACGCCCCGGTGCTCGGCACCCGCGGCCCGGCCGAGCAGGGCAAGCTCAACGTGCTCGCCTCCGGCCCCGACGAGGTGCGCGCCCGCGTCGAGGAGCTGGCGGCGCCGATCTCGGCGAAGGTCACCTGGCTCGGCCCGGCCGGCCGGGGCAGCCGGGCCAAGCTCGTCGTCAACAGCTGGGTGGTGACCAGCGTCGCCGCGCTCGCGCAGAGTGTCGCGCTGGCCGACGCGCTCGGCGTCGACTTCCTTCCGCTCATCGCCGGCGGCCCGCTCGACATGCCGTACGCACAGGTCAAGGGCCAGCTGATGGGGCAGCGCGACTATCCGGTGGCGTTTGCGGCCGAGGGCGCGGCGAAGGACGCCCGGCTCGTCGGCGAGCTCGCCGCCCGGGCCGGGGTCGATTCGTCCATTGTGGACGCCGTCAGCCGCCTGCTGGACGAGGCGGTCGCACGCGGCTTCGCCGAGGTCGACATGGCGGCGATCTACGAGGCCGTCCGCTCACCGTCGTGACAGGTGGCGGCCCGGACCTATCGCAGATTTCGGGTTTCGGCGCCTGCGACCTCGCCGCCTCCCGGCCGATCGCCCGCCGCCGGCTGCTGATCCTGGGAGTGGCCGCCGCCGCGGCACTGACCGGCTGCGGCGGACCGACCCGCCGGTCGCCGGTCCCGGCGTCGCCATCGGCCGTTTCGCGGGCCTGGTCGATCCCGGTGTCGCTGCCGGAGCCGTGGGCCACACCGCCGGTCACCCGCTACGAGGCCGGCTTGCGTGCCGCGGTCGAGGGCTACCTGCGGCCGACGCCCGACCATCCGGGGCACCCGATGTATCCGGGCGCGGTCGCCTTCGCCGCCGTCGACGGGCGGGTCGCCGCGCACTTCGCCGTCGGCGACGCGGTCCGCTACGCTGCGGACAAGACGGAACTGCCGGCGGCCGAGCGCGTGCCGGCCCGCCCGGACACCATCTACGACCTGGCGTCGCTGACCAAGGTGTTCACCGCGGTGCTCGCCCTGCGCCTCGTCGAGCGCGGCCGGCTCGACCTCGACGCGCCGGCGGCGCGATACCTGCCGTCCTTCGTGGACAAGCCCGGGATCACGGTGCGGATGCTGCTCACCCACACGTCCGGCCTGTCCAAGGACGCCCCGCTGGCCGGCGGCTCTCCGGCCGACCAACTGGAGCACGTGCTGCGTGAGCCACCGGTCGCCGCGCCCGGCTCCGCGTTCATCTACGCCGACCAGAACTTCATCGCCCTCGGCGCGATCGTCACCGAGCTGACCGGCGAGCGCCTGGACACCCTGGTCCGCACCGAGATCGCCGCGCCACTGGGCATGGCCGACACCGGGTACCTCCCACCGCTGCGGCTGCTGCCCCGCATCGCCGCCACCGAGGGCCCGCTGCGCGGTACCGTCCACGACCCGGCCGCGGCGGCGTTCGGCGGCGTGTCCGGGCACGCCGGCCTGTTCGCCACGGCCGCCGACCTGGGCCTGTTCGGCCGGGCGCTGCTGTCGGACGGCGGCCCGCTGCTGCGCCCGGCCACGGTGGAGCGGATGCGCGCCAACGCCAACGCCCACCTCGGCCCGGCGGCGGCGCACGGGCTGGGCGTCGACGTCGACCGGGCGTGGTACATGGGGCGCCTGGCCGGCCACGGCGCCTTCGGTCATACCGGCTTCACCGGTACGTCGATCGTGATGGAGCCGCGCCGCGGGGTGGTGCTGGTGCTGCTGACCAACCGCGTGCACCCCGACGCCGCCTGGGGCGGCAACAACGCGGCCCGCAAGGCCGCCGCCGACGCCCTCGCGGGCTGACCCGGCCGGCGGCGTAGTTGTATAGCCCGCTAGTTGACTATACATTTACGACATGAGCGTGGAGTTCGCGCCGAAGTACCACCAGATCGAGCAGGCGCTGCGCGTGCGCGTCGCGGCGGCCCGGCCGCACGACCCGGTGCCGTCCGAGGCCGAGCTGTGCGACGAGTTCGGCGTCAGCCGGATGACCGCCCGCGCGGCGCTGCAGCGGCTTGCCGCCGACGGGCTGGTGTATCGCCGGGTGGGCCGTGGCACGTTCGTCGCCCCGCCGGTCACCCAGCGTCGTGCGGACATGCTCGTGCGGTTCAGCGCGGAGATGCGCCGCCGCGGCCGGCGGCCCTCCTCGCGCCTGCTCGGCGCCGAGGTGCGCCCGGCGAGCCCCGACGAGGCGGCTCGGCTGGCGCTGAGGCCTGGCGCCGACGTCGTCGCAGTGTCCCGCCTGCGGCTGGCCGACGACGTGCCGGTGGCGATCGAGCGTGCCGTGTTCCCGGGCGATCTGCGCGGGCTGCTCGACGCCGACCTCGCCCGCGACTCGCTGCACGAGACGCTGGTCCGGCTGGGCCGCGCCCCGGCGAACGGTCACGCCTCGCTCGACGCGCATCCGGCGACCGAGGACGACTGCCGGCTGCTGGACCTGCCGCCCGGCTCGGCGCTGCTGGTGGAGCGGCGCCTCATTCTCGACCGGGACGACCACCCGCTGGAGCTGACCGAGTCCCGGTATGCCGGTGCCCGCTACGGCCTGCAGGTCGCGTTCTCGGTGGACCCCTGAGGAAAGGATCCCGCATGCTGTCCGTACGACAGGTCGCGAAGATGATCGACCACTCGCTCCTGCGCCCGGAGCTGACCCTCGCCGATGTCGCCGCGGGCTGCGACCTCGCCGCGCGCTACGACGTCGCGTCGGTGTGCGTGAAGCCGTCCGACGTGCCGTTCGCCGCCGCACGACTCTCCGGCACCGGAGTCCTGGTCGGTACGGTGGTCGGCTTTCCGCACGGCGCCCACGCGACCCGGATCAAGGTCGCGGAGACCGCGGCGGCCCTGGCCGACGGCGCCGCCGAGATCGACATGGTGCTCAACATCGGCCGCCTGCGCGAGGGCCGCGACGACGACGTGCGCGCGGACGTCGCCGCCGTCGTGGTCGCGGCCTCCGGCGCGGCGGTCAAGGTGATTCTGGAGAATGCCTACCTGACCGACGCCGAGAAGCGTCGCGGGTGTGAGCTCGCCGAGGAGGCGGGCGCGCGATACGTCAAGACGTCGACGGGGTTCGCCCCGACCGGCGCCACGCTGCACGACGTACGCCTGATGCGGGCCGCGGTCTCGGCGCACGTCGGCGTCAAGGCGGCCGGCGGCGTGCGGACGCTGGACGTGCTGCTGTCCATGGTGGACGCCGGCGCCACGAGGTTCGGCGCCACCACGACCGCGGCGATGCTCGACGAGCTGGCCACCCGGCACTCCGCGTGAGGTCAGGCCCTCGGCGGCTCCCGGCGGGCGGTCACTGCGTCCGGCGGCGTGCGCTGCGGTGCATCGCGACACCGAGGCCGATCGCGGTGACCCCGGCCAGTGCCAGCCCGCCGATGGTCCCGCCCGTCGCGCCGCCGGTGACCGGCAGGGACGACGGGGTCGGCGTCGCGGTGTGCGTCGGCGTCACCGTGTGGGACGGAGAGTTCGACGGGGACTTCGACGGCGACTTGGACGGGGACTTCGACGGCGTCGGGCTCTTCGAGTGCGTCTTGGTCGGCGTGGGCGTGGGCGTGTGATGGTGCCAGAAGTCGCCCTCGCCCGACGCGGTCAGCATCTGCGCCGGGGCTTGCGCCGGTGGCGCGGACGACCAGGCGGACAGCACGCCTGGACCGGCGATGAGCAGCGCCGTGCAGCCCGTGGCCGTGAACAGGACTTTCCAGACGGGTCGAGACATGAGGCCTCCCTGCTTCCGTGAGAACTGAATGACGGAAGCAAAACCCCGCGACTGGTGGCCAGGTCGTCACATTCGGAGGCGATATTCCGGCGGATCCGGGCTCACCCGGGTCATCCGGCCGTATCGGGCCCGGTGGGCGGCAGCACGGGCGCCATGACGACGGTCCATGTCCGGACCGTCACCGAGAGCAGGCCCGAGCGGACCGCCTCGTCGTCCTGTTCGGCCAGGCGGCGGGCCTCCTCGGGGGTTTGGGTGGCGAGCACCGCGATGTCCTCGCCCTCGCCGGTGTCGCTGTCCTCGAGCGGGCCGGCGGCGACCAGGGTGCCGTCCCGCTCGCGCCGGCGCAGGAACGCCAGGTGTTCTTGAAAGCCGGGCTGGTCGGTGATGCGGACGGCGGGGTCGGCGGCGGGGCCGGGGCGGTGTTGCAAGACGTACCAGATGCGGGGTCGCGTCATGCGTCCCAGGATCGCACCGTCAGGCTGCCGGCGGAGGGGCTGCCGAGGAGCGGATCACCAGCTCGGTGGCGAGCTCGATGTGCAGCGCGTCGAGCTCGTGCCGCTCCAGCAGGCGGACCAGGAGCGTGACCGCCATGCGGCCCATCTCCTGCAGCGGCTGGCGCACCGTGGTCAGGCCCGTCGCCTGGGCCAGGTCCAGGTCGTCGAAGCCGGTGACGGAGAGGTCGGCCGGGATGCGCAGGCCGCGCTCGGCGGCGGCGCGCAGGGCGCCCACGGCGGCCTTGTCGTTGAAGCAGACCAGGGCCGTCGGGCGATTCGGCAGGTCGAGCAGCTCGCCGGCGGCGCGGTGGCCGCGTTCGGTGGTCGGCTCGACGCTGCGCAGCAGTTCACCGGACGGGAGCACGCCCACGTCGGCGAGGGCGGCGTTGTGGCCGGCCAGGCGGGCGTCGCTGGCCAGCCACTCGGTCGGGCCGCCGATCACGCCGATGCGGCGGTGGCCCAGCCCCACCAGGTGGGCGGTGAGGCGCCGGGCGCCGGCGAAGTGCGCGGCGGAGACCGAGACGATGTCGCGCGGCAGCGCGGTGCGTGGATCGACGACCACGAACGGGATGCCGCGGCGCCGCAGCTCGACCAGGTCGTCGCCGGGCTCCGGGGGCAGGATCACGATGACGCCGGTCAGGCCGTAGCGGGCGTCGAGGTCGGCGAGCAGCGGGGTGCGCTGGGCGGCCTCGCCGGCGGTGAGCACGAGCCGGCGGCCGTGCAGCGTGAGCGTCTCGGCGATCGAGGTGACGATCAGGCCGAAGTAGTCGGTCAGCACATACGGGCAGCGCACGAACACCGTGCCGCCCCGGGGCTGGTCACTCAGGCCGATCCGCGCGCGCAGGCGCTCGGCGGCCTCGTGGACGAGCGCGCGGGTGGGCGGCGCGACCGAGGCGTGGTCGTTGAGGGCGCGCGAGACCGTGGCGATCGACATGCCGGTCTCCGCGGCGATGGCGCGTACCGTGACCCGCCGGTGGCCGGCCATGGTCACCACCCCCGTTCCATGATCCGCGGCATAGAGGTTTCTCTAAAGACTCTTGACAGTCAATGCCTGTGGCGGTTTCCTGATGCTCTGCGATGTTACACCGCCGTTTCATTTGTTACATCACAGTCGGCGTCCGCACCCGCCGTTTCCCGCCCCTGGCCCTAGGAGGCCGCATGCACCGTCCCCGTATCAGGCTGCGCACCGGGCTCGCCGCGTTCGCCGCCGTCACCGTCGGCGTCGTCGGTTTCGCCGCCGCGCCGAGCGCTTTCGCCGCCGGTGAGACCGTCAGTGTCTGGCTCACCACCACCAGCGACGCCGGTGGCCGCAATGTCACCCAGGGCCTGGCCCAGCAGGCCGCCGTGGGCTTCACCTCCGGCACCGGCGGCGCCGGGCAGAACATCACCGTCAACGACGCCACCCGCTACCAGACCTTCAGCGGTGGCGGCGCTTCGTTCACCGACACCGCGGCCTGGCTGATGAACAGCTCCGGTGCGCTGTCGGCGAGCACCAGGAATACCGTGATGCAGAAGCTCTTCGACCCGAACAACGGCATCGGCCTGAGCTTCCTGCGCAACCCCATGGGCGCCTCGGACCTGGCCCGCTACGGGTACAGCTACGACGACCGCCCGGCCGGCCAGACCGACCCGAGCCTGGCGAACTTCAGCATCTCCCACGACCTCGTCGACGTGCTGCCGCTGACCAAGCAGGCGCAGCAGCTCAACCCGCAGCTGACCACGATGGCCAGCCCCTGGACGGCGCCGGCGTGGATGAAGGACAACGGCAACCTCAACGGTGGCTGGCTGCAGTCGCAGTACTACGGCGCCTACGCGCAGTACTTCGTCAAGTACGTCCAGGCGTATCAGGCGCAGGGCGTGAAGGTCGACTTCGTGACCCCGCAGAACGAGCCGACGTGCTGCGCCGGATACCCGTCGATGAGCTGGAACGGCAGCGGCCTCGACTTCTTCGTCGCCAGCAACCTGCTGCCCGCGTTCCACGCCGCCGGACTGTCCACCAAGGTCCTGGTGCACGACTGGAACTGGGACATGTACGACTCCTACGCCGCCCCGTCGGTCAACGACGCGGCCATCCGCAACGACTCGCTCTTCGGCGGCATCGCCTGGCACGGCTACGGCGGCGACGTCACCAAGCAGACGTCGGTGCACAACCAGTACCCGGGCGTCGATGCCTACAGCACCGAGCACTCCGGCGGCACCTGGATCGCCAACCAGCAGAAGGAGGACATGCTCAACCTCATCGACTACGGGCGCAACTGGAGCAAGAGCTTCACGAAGTGGAGCCTCGCCGTGGACCAGAACGGTGGCCCGCACTACGGCGGTTGCGGCACCTGCACCGGCCTCATCACGGTCCACAATGGAGACTCGCGCAGCGGGCAGGTGGACTACACCATCGAGTACTACACGATGGGCCACCTGACGAAGTTCGTGAAGCCGGGCGCCTGGCGCGTCGACTCCACCGCCAACGCGAGCGTGCCGAACATCGCGTACCTCAACACCGACGGCACCCGCGCGCTGATCGCCTACAACAACACCGGCAGCACCCAGCAGGTCACCGTGAACTGGGGCGGTCAGCACTTCACCTACAGCCTGCCCACCAGGACCTCGGCGACCTTCACCTGGAAGTCCGGCGTCACGGGCGGCGGCGGTGGGGGCGGGGGCGGCTCGCGCACCGGCCAGATCACCGGTCTCGGCGGCAAGTGCGTCGATGTGGCCGGCGCCAGCTCCGCCAACGGCACGGCCGTGCAGCTCTACACCTGCAACGGCAGCACCGCCCAGCAGTGGACGGTCGGCACCGACGGCACGATCCGGGCGCTGGGCAAGTGCCTCGACGTGACCTCGGCCAGCTCCGCCGACGGCGCGAAGATCCAGCTGTACGACTGCAACGGCACGACGGCGCAGCAGTGGACGGCCAACTCCGACGGCACGCTGCGCTCGCTCGGCAAGTGCCTCGACGTGACCGGCAACACCTCGGCCGACGGCACGCGGCTGCAGATCTGGACCTGCTTCGCGGGCGCCAACCAGCGCTGGACGCTGCCCGCTTAGCAACGCCCGGGTCCCGGACGGCGACGGTGGGGTGGTCGTCCGGGACCCGGTCGCGACTCGGCTTTGACGAGCGTCACGTCGACAGCGCGGGCTCCTGCGGTACTATGGTCACGTGAATTTCGGTTATCGGGCGTTTACCGTGGCTCCGGGTGGAGCCGGCGGTCGCTCACGCTGACCTAAGTTCACCCGGAGCCAGCAAGGGCGGAGACCTCGGTCTCTGCCCTTCGTCGTGTCACGCGGCGGGCTGGTTGCACCGGGCCCGCCTCCCTGGGAAGGATTGAGACGGGTCATGGACACCAACAATCTTCGGGTCACCGGCTACCGGCCGCTGGTCACCCCGCGCGAGCTCGCCGCCGAGCTGCCGATGGACGACGAGCGGGCCGCGGTCGTGCAGCGCGGCCGGGACGAGGTGCACCGCATCGTCACCGGCGCGGACGACCGGCTGCTCGTGGTCGTCGGGCCGTGCTCGGTGCACGATCCGGTGGCGGCGGTGGACTACGCGCACCGCCTGGCGTCCGCGGCGCAGCGACTGTCCGCCGATCTCGCCATCGTCATGCGGGTGTACTTCGAGAAGCCCCGCACCACCGTCGGCTGGAAGGGCCTCATCAACGACCCCGGGCTCGACGAGACGTTCGACGTGCCCCGCGGCCTGCGGCTGGCCCGCCGGCTGCTGCTCGACGTGCTCGGCCTCGGGCTGCCGGTCGGGTGCGAGTTCCTGGAGCCGACCAGCCCGCAGTACATCGCCGACGCGGTCTCGTGGGGCGCGATCGGCGCGCGGACGCCGGAGAGCCAGGTGCACCGGCAGCTGGCGTCGGGCCTGTCGATGCCGGTCGGGTTCAAGAACGGCACCGACGGCGACGTGCAGGTAGCCATCGACGGTTGTCGCACGGCGGAGAGCCGGCACGTGTTCTTCGGCGTGGACGAGGACGGGCGGGCCGCGGTGGTCTCCACAGCAGGCAACCCGGACTGCCACATCATCCTGCGCGGCGCCCGTTCGGGCCCGAACTACGGCTCGGCCGACGTCGCCGACGCGCTGGCCCGGCTGGAGAAGGCGCAGATGCCGCAGCGGCTCATCGTGGACGCCAGCCACGGCAACAGCGGCAAGGACCACGTCCGCCAGGCCGGCGTGGCGCGCGAGGTTGCCGAGCAGGTGGCCGCGGGCCAGGACGGGATCGCCGGGGTGATGCTGGAGAGCTTCCTCGTCGCGGGGCGGCAGGACCTGGGGGACGAGCTGACCTACGGCCAGAGCGTCACCGACGCCTGCATGTCCTGGGACACCACCGACGCCCTGCTCGACGACCTCGCCGCGGCGGTACGGGCCAGGCGCGCCGCCTGACACGGAAACGGCCCGGGCCACTTGGCCCGGGCCGTTCGCGGTCTGGTGGAGGTTCAGGCGTTGGCGAACTTCTTCGAGGCCGACTCGGGAACCGCGAAGCCCTCGCTGCGCGGCGTGCGGGCGGCGTGGAGCAGGCCGGCCGCGCCGACCAGGAACAGCAGGCCCGCGCCCAGGTAGGCCACCAGCGCGGCCTGGGCGGCCTTGGCGCCGAACTCGCTGAAGCCGTACGAGGTCAGCAGCATCCCGCGCAGGGACTCACCCTTGAAGACCGTCTCCCGCTGGCCGTTCACGTCGGTGAGCTGCTTCTGCAGGTCGGCCAGGGCTGGGTCCTCAGCCTTCTGGGCAGCGGCGATCTTGGTCTTCAGTTCGGTCTGCACGTCGCCGAGCTGGGCGTAGGTCTTGCCACCGGCGATCGACTTCAGGTGCAGGCCGATGAACTCGTTGGCGTAGCACTCGGCCTTCTTGCCGCTGTCGAGCGGCTGGCCGGCGTACTTGACCAAGCACGCGGACGCCTTCTCCTCGGCGGTCAGGGTGGCGGCGGGCTTGAAGGTGATCTGCTGCTCGCTGAGCTGGTTCTTGACGTAGTCGTTGGCGAAGTTCGCGTTGCTGGTCAGGACGAGGCCGGCGATCAGCAGCAGTCCGGCCAGGACGACCAGACCGGCGCCGACGATGATGTCGAGGGTCTTGCGCTTCATGGGGCCCTCCTGGGCTCGGGTCGTGCTCGGTGCGTGATGCCAATAGCGTGCCGGTCCAGCCCGGGCGCTCGGGAGAGGCCAAGCGCCCGCCTGCACGGGACCGACGTCCCGTAACGCCGGGACCTACGCCACCGGTCGAATCCCGGGCACTGCCGGCCAGGCAACCGCGGGCCAGAGACGGTTGAGCCCTTGGCGGCGCCTGTTCACGCCGGGATACCTTGATCGGGTACGGAAAGGGGAACCATGACCGAGCAGAACATCGTCGAGGAGAATGCCTGGCTGCGCCGCAAGGCCGAGGAGCCGGGCCACGCGAGCTGGTATGTCCAGCGGTTCCGGGACCTGGCCGCGAGCGGCGCCGACCTGGCCGGGGAGGCCCGGCTGATCGATGCCATGGTGCCGCGCGGCGCCCGGATCCTCGACGCCGGAAGCGGCACCGGGCGGGTCGGCGCCTTCCTGGCCGCGGCCGGCCACGAGGTTGTCGGCGTCGACCTGGACCCCGAGCTGGTCGCCGTCGCCGAGCAGGACCATCCCGGGCCGACGTGGCTGGTCGGCGACCTCGCCGAGCTTGACCTGCCGGCTGCCGGCATCCGGGCCGGCTTCGACGTGGTCGTCTGTGCCGGCAACGTGATCACCTTCGTGGCGCCCTCCACGCGGGTGGAGATCCTGCGGCGCCTCCGCGCGCACCTGGGCGAGGGCGGGCGGGTCGTCGTCGGGTTCGGCGCCGGGCGCGGCTACGCGTTCGACGAGTTCCTGACCGACGCGGCCGCCGCCGGGCTGCGGCCGGATCTGCTGCTGGGCACCTGGGACCTGCGGCCGTTCACCGCGGACTCGGACTTTCTCGTCGCGGTGCTCGGCACCGGCTGACCGGGCTACCCGCGCCGGGCCGGCGGGCTCACCATGGCGAGATGGTCGGGCGGTTCAGGATGAAGTGGTAGATGCGCTCGGCGGTGTCCGGCAGCGGGTCCGTGCCGTCGACGACGAGGTCGGCGAGCTGGCGCCCAGGTGCGATGTTGCGGGCGTGCGCGTCGCGCCCGCCGTCGAGGTAGGCGCGCAGCACCGTGTGCGGGTCGTCCAGGCCCAGCGCGCGGCGGGCGAGGCTGATGTCCAGCGGGGTGTCGACGTAGACGGTCCACCGCGCGGCCCAGCGGATCGGCGGCAGCGCCAGGGCGAAGACGCCCTCGACCACGACCAGCTCGGCGTCCTCGTGGGCGTCCAGCCGGTCCTGCAGGGTGTTGAGGTCGACGCTGTGCTGGTCCTCGCCGGCGCTGTCGTCCAGGCCGACGACCGGGGCGTCGACGCGTTTGGCCACGGCGTCGGCGATGCTGCTCTTGCCCGCACCAGCCGGGCCGCCGATGACGAGCAGGGGCGGCAGCACGCGCATCATGATGGGCGACCCTACCGCGCCGGAGGCCTCGGCACGAACCCGCTTCGTCAGCGGGGGCGGACGGTCGGGGGCGCTACGAGGACCGAGGCGTCGTGCGCGCGCAGCACCTTGCCCAGTGCGGCCGCCACGGCCTGGGCGTCGGCACGGGTCATCCGGCCGGTGAAGTGCCGCTCGATGCCCGCCAGGTAGGTGGGGGAGGCCGCGTGCAGCCGGGCCCGGCCGGCCGGGGTCAGCTTCGCGAACGCCGAGCGCTTGTCGTCGGGGTTGGCGTCGCGCTCGACCAGGCCGGCCCGCACGAGCTCGTCGACGATGCGGCTGACCCGGCTGCGGCTGACCACCGCCGCGGCACCGAGCGCGGACATCGTGAGCCGGCGGCCGGGCACGGCGTTGAGCTCCAGCAGCACGTCGTACCACGTCAGCGGCAGCCCGTGCGCGGCCTGCAGCTCCTGGTCGAGCAGCGGGGTGATCGCCGCGTGCACGCGCAGCAGCGCCGCCCAGGCCGTCGTGGAGTCCATGGTCACACCGTAGCAGTCTTGTGCGCGCGCACATACATGGCTAACTTTCAGTCAAGAGCGTGCGTGCGCACGCACTTATCCTGGAAGGAGTCCGGCGATGACCCGGCTGCTGCACATCTCGGCGTCCCCGCGCGGCACGCGCTCCGAGTCCCTCGCCCTGGCCGCGACTTTCCTTGAGGTGTACCGCGAGCTGCACCCCGAGGACGAGGTGGTCGAGTGGGACCTTTGGGACGGCTCGCTGCCCGAGTTCGGCCCGGCCGCCGCGGCGGCGAAGATGGACGTGTTCGCCGGGCTCGAGCCCAGCGGGGCGGGCGCCGAGGCGTGGCGAGCGGCCGCCGGCACGTTCCGCCGCTTCGCCGGCGCCGACAAGTACCTGTTCTCGGTGCCAATGTGGAACTCCGGAATACCGTATATCCTCAAGCAATTCATCGACGTGATCAGCCAGCCCGGCATGGTGTTCGACTTCGACGGCGAGCTGGGATACACGGGCCTCGTCACCGGCCGCAAGGCCGCGGTGCTGTACACCAGCGCGGTCTACGGCGAGGGCCGCGGCCCGCGGTTCGGCGCCGACTTCCAGGCGCCGTTCTTCGACGACTGGCTGCGCTGGGCCGGCATCACCGACATCACGGCGGTGACCTTCCGCCCCAACCTGGCCGCGACCGACGTCGAGACGCGGCGGACCCGCGCCCACGCCGACGCGGCCGAGGCGGCCAAGACCTTCTGACGCGCGGCACCGACGTGCCCCGTCGCCGGTGCGGGGCACGTCGTGGGTGCGGGGCACGAGGGGCGCTCGGCGTGTCCGTCGACGGCGACTCCCGCACCGCCGTGGAGACCGGGGCCGCAACACGCGGCCGCGCGCGCCATCGCATCGCCATCGTTGAAAGTTCCGGCGCACAAGCGCGCGCCAGTGCGGTACCGTAGCCCGCGTGTCGTCCTGATCACCTCGGGTGAGGATGGATCCATTTGCCGCGCGGACCTGCCTCGAAGCCGCTCCTCGTCGTGGCCGTCTCGGTGGCCGTGGTCGTCGGGCTGGGTGGGTCGGGCCTGCTCCCCGCGTGGTGGGCGCAGCTCATCGACGACCTCGGCCAGTTCGCCGCCGGCGTGGCCGCGACCGTGGCCTGCTGGGTCACCGCCCGTCGCTACACCGGCGCCCAGCGGCGATGGCGGCTGTGGATGGGCACGGGTGCCTTCGGCTGGACGATCGGCCAGTCGATCTGGAGCTGGTATCAGCTGTTCCGCGACGACGCGCTGCCCTCGCCGTCCCTGGCCGACGCCGGCTACCTGACCCTTCCCGTCTTCGCGCTGCCCGCGCTCGTCTCGCTGGCCGCCGCCCGGCCGCCCGACGGCGCGCCGCGGCGCCGCCCCGGCCAGCTGGTGCTGGTGCTGGACGGGCTGATCGTCGTCGGCGCGCTGTTCGTGCTCACCTGGGCCACGACGCTGGGCTCGGTGGCCGCGGCCGGCGCGGCGACGCCGTTCGCGTACTCGGTCGCCATCGCCTACCCGGTCACCGACCTCGTGCTGACCGTCATCGTGATCCTGCTGCTGGCCACGTCGGCCCCCGCCAACCGCGGCCAGCTCACGATCCTCGGCGCCGGGCTGCTGTGCCTGTCGCTGTCCGACAGCATCTTCGCCTACCTGGTCTCCAGGGGCGCCGACAGCATGCCGCCGCTGTTCGACGCCGGGTTCGTCGCCGGGCAGGCACTCGTCGCCGTCGCGGCGCTCACCCCGCCGCGGCCGGGCGACGCGCCGGAGCCGCGGCGGCACGCGCGCTGGGCGCACCTGATGCTGCCGTACGTGCCGGTCGCCTTCACCGGGGTGCTGTTCATCGCGCAGCTGATGCGCGGCCACCCCGTGGACGGCGTGGAGATCGTCGTGGAGACCGCGGTCATCTCGCTGCTCATCATCCGCCAGGCGGTCACGCTGGTGGAGAACGCGGTGCTGCTGGACCGGGTCACCGAGAGCCAGGCTCGCCTGGCTCATCAGGCGTTCCACGACGCGCTCACCGGCCTGTCCAACCGGGTGCTGTTCCACGACCGCCTCGAGCACGCCCTGGCCCTGCATCACCGCGACGGCCGCCCCCTGGCGGTCCTCTTCTGCGACCTCGACGACTTCAAGGCCGTCAACGACCGCTTCGGCCACCTCGTCGGCGACCGGCTGCTGCGCCAGGTCGCCGAGCGGCTGCGCGCCGCGGTGCGCGACAGCGACACCGTCGCGCGGGTCGGCGGTGACGAGTTCGCGATCCTGCTCGAGGGCGTCGGCGACCCCGGCGAGCCGGCCGAGCGGGTCATGGCCGAGATCGGCAGGCCGTTCGAGCTCGACGGGCACAGCGTCACCGTCGGCGTGAGCGTCGGCCTGGTCCAGGCGGGCGAGCACGGCCCGGCGCTGTCCGCCGACGCGCTGCTGCGCCGGGCCGACGCCGCCATGTACTCGGGGAAGCGGCGGGGCAAGGGGACGCTGGTGCGCTACCGCGTGGACCTGCCCGACGGCACCGGCAGCTCCGATCTGGCCGAGGCGCTGGCCGCCACGTTGCGCCACGGGCGCGGCCTCGACGTGCACTACCAGCCGATCGTCAGCCTCCACGACGAGACGGTCGTGGCTGTCGAGGCGCTGGCCCGCTGGACCCACCCGAGCCTCGGGCGCGTCTCCACCGACGTCTTCATCGCCACCGCCGAGCAGATCGGCCTCATCGGCCTCGTCGACGATTTCGTGCTCGACCGCGCCTGCCGCGACGCCGCCGCCTTCCGCGGCCCCTGGGCCGGTATCGCCGTGCACGTCAACATCTCCGCCGCCCGGCTGGGCCGCCCGGAGCACGAGGAGACGGTGCGGGCCGCGATCGTGCGTCACGGCCTGGCCCCGCACCGCCTCCTGCTGGAGCTCACCGAGACCGCCCCGCTGGCCGACCTGGGCGCCGCCGCCGGTGCCGTGCGCCGTCTCGGCCGCTTCGGCGTCCGCTTCGCCCTCGACGACTTCGGCACCGGCTACAACGCCCTGGCCCAGCTGCACGCGATGCCGGTCGACGAGGTGAAGCTGGACCGCTCCTTCACCCTCGCCGACGGCGGTCGCAGCGAGGCGATCTGCCGCTCGATCGTGCAGATCTGCACCGGCCTCGGCGTCACGGTGGTCGCCGAGGGCATCGAGACCGACGGCCAGGCCGCGGCGATGGTGGCCCTGGGCTGCCGGTATGGCCAGGGCCACCGCTACGGCGCCTCGGGCCCGCTGGCGAGGGTGGCCCCGCCAGGGGTGCTCGACCCGGACGACCGCGCCGTCATCGGCCGCTGAGCGTCAGGCCGGTGACCGTCTTGTCAGGTCGCCACCGGCTGAAGCGACGCGACCGCCGGCCGTGAGCGCGGCTCAGGCGGTGATGCGCTCCATGACGCCCATCAGTTCCTCGGCGGTGGCGGGGGACAGGTGCGCGGCGTCGAGATACAGGCTCAGGCGCAGCGTGCCCGGCGCGTCGTCGACGTGCACGAACAGGGGCTCGAACGACGGGGCGTCCTGGGCGGCCACCCAGCGGAACGACGACTCGCCCGGCTCGATCGGCGCCTCGTCACGCCCCGGGCCGCGGCGGTCGTTGAAGTAACAGCCCAGCTCGATGTCGGTGCCGCGCTCGGCGGCCACCCGCGCCACCAGCCCCTCCATGCCCGCGTGGTGGAAGTAGGCGTACTTGTAGGCCGCCATCGTCACGCGGCGGGTGCGCTCCAGCAGCTCGCCGAACGGCGCGCCCGCCGCCTGGATGCTCAGCAGCCCGGCCTGCGCCAGGGTGCACACCACGTCGGCCAGGCCAGGGCGGAAGCGGTTGCTCACCATCGGCCGGATCACCACCGGGTCCACGCCGGTGATCGAGGTGAGCGCGCCCGCGTACGCGGCCAGCAGCACCGTCGACGTGTCCAGGCCGGACCGGGCCGCCCAGCGCCGTGCGGCCAGGCCCAACGCCGGCGAGGTGAACTCGCCGTGCCAGTACCTCGGCGACTCGACCGTCGCGGGGCGCGGGAAGCGGTCCGGCGCCACGGTGCGCAGGATGCCCTCCCAGTACCGCTGGGCCGCCGCGTCGTGCCGCTGCCCCGCCGGGGACGTCTGCCACTGCGCCTGGGCGAGCGGCTGCAGCCCGCGCACCGGCGTCGCGGTGCGCTCGGCCACCTCGGTCAGCATCGTCATCGCCCCGGCGGCATCGGTGACGAAGTGCGACACCAGCACCGCCAGGTGGGTGAGCGCGCCGCCGCTGCGCACGACCGCCATGCGCAGCGGCCACTCGCTGGCGAAGTCCAGCTCCTTGACCCGCCAGCGCTCGCAGACGTCCTCGGCGACCTGGGCTGGGTCGGCGTCGCCCGCGTCGATCATCTCCAGGTCGATCTCGCCGGCCGCGTACACGACCTGGGTCGGCGTGCCGTCGGCGTCGAAGCGCAGCAGGGTGCGCATCGGCTCGTAGCGGCTCATGAGGTATCGCAGCTCGGCCGCGACCTCGTCCACGGTCGTGCCCTCCGATAACGGCTTCACGCCGCCCAGCGGTAGCCACGTTCTCTGCTTGACGATCGCCGACCAGTTCTCGAGCTGGCCCCACGACAGCGGGCCACACCTCGGCGCCCCGCCGGCCGCCCCTTCGCCCTGGAATCCGACGCTGACCCGATCCGGCGCAGCACGCATCGCCGGCCCTCCCATCCATAGTGACGGCAGTGCACGACCTCCCGGCCCGGCCGGCATCGGTGCGCGGCGGGCAGAGGCGACCTGCACAACGTGGCGGGTCGCAGCAGGGCGCATCGGTGTTGGCCGTAGCGTACGAAAGTGCGTTCCCCGGCACCATGCGCCGGATGTACGATTGCGCCATGACTGCCGGGTCGGCCACATACCGTGAGCGGAAGTCGCGCCCGGCCACCGTTTGACCGCCCCGCGGGCCCGCCACCTCCCCCGTACGACCTCAACTGCATGATCCGCGCTGCGAACCGGGACGATTTCGTGGCCCGGCACCGCGTCGGGGACATCGTCGACGGCCTCGTCACCAAGCGCGCGCCCTTCGGCGTGTTCCTCAGGCCCCGGCGTCCGTCGTGTGACGGCCGTCGGGCAGGCGCCGGGTGGCGCCGCGGCGGTGCAGGAACTCCAGCAGCGGTACCGCCACCCGCCGCGTCGTCCCGAGCGCCTGGCGGGCCTCGCTCAGCGTGAACGGCTGTGGCAGTGCGGCGAGGCGCTCGACGGCGGCGTCCGCGGCGCCGGGCAGCAGCACGATGCCGTCGGCGATCCGCAGCAGCAGGCCGGCCTTCGCGGCGGCGCCGAGCTCCTTCGGGCCCAGGCCCAGGGTGGCGAGGCGGTCGCTCTCCGGCGCGGCGAACGGGGCCTCGGCCAGGCCGGCCCGCACGGCGTCGATGGCGCGCCGCAGCCGCTCCGGCAGGCGTTGCCCGGCCCCAATTCGTCCATTGTGGATGGTCAACGGCGGGCTCAGGAGCCGCTCGACGAGCGCGCGGTCGGGCAGGCCGAGGCGGCGGCGGATCGCGTCGACCGGGGGGTCGGGGTCGACGGGGTGCGCCTCGGCGTACCGGCGGACCTCCGACGCCAGGCGCGCGCGCAGCTCGACCTCGTAGACCGGGTCGAGCAGCCAGCCGGCGCCGGGCCCGGGGATGCCCATCCGGGCCAGCTCATCGGCGTGTACCAGGCGCCGGCGGCGCAGCTCGCCGGCGACGTCGGGGCGGCCGTCCATCGTGGACAGTTCCAGCGCCCGGGCGGCGGCCGCGCCGCGACGGCGCAGCTCGGGCGGGGCGACGTCCAGGACGGTGACGCCGCCCGGCACCCGGTGCAGACCCGGGTCGCGCAGCAGGGCCCGGTCGCCGGCGTGCAGCGGCAGGGCCCGGGCCAGGCGCAGGCGCGCGGTGTCGGTGCCCAGCGGGCGCAGCCGCGCCGGAACCGCGGCCGAGCCGATGTGCAGCACCACCGTCGCGGGCAGGCCGGCGACGGGTTCGCCGTGCACCCGCACGTCGACGAGGTCGGTGAACACGAACCGGCCCGGCGAGACCAGCGCGTCGCCGCGGGCCACCGCGGAGCGCTCGACGCCGCGCAGGTTCACCGCCACACGCGCCACCGCGTCCACAGTGGACACCGGCTCGCCGAGCGACTGCAAGCCGCGGACGTGCACCGCCGCGCCGCCCAGCTCCAGGTCGGTATCCGTGGCCAGGCGGCCGACGCCGAGGGTGCCCGTCACGACGGTACCGCTGCCCCGGATGGTGAACGATCGGTCCACCCACAGCCGGACCGGCGCGTCCAGGTCGGGCCGCGGCAGGGCGGCGCCGAGCCGGTCCAGCGCGGCGCGCAGCTCGTCGAGGCCGGCCCCGGTCACCGCGCTGACGGCGACCGCCTCGACGTCGCCGGCCGAGGTCTTCGCCAGCTGCGCCAGGGCCTGCCGGGTGGCCGGCTCCGGGTCGGCCAGGTCGGCGCGGCTCACCACGAGCAGCGCGTGCCGTACGCCGAGCGCGTCCAGGGCCGCCAGGTGCTCGGCGGACTGCGGCTTCCAGCCCTCGTCGGCGGCGACGACGAGCATCGCGGCCGGCACCGGCCCGACCCCGGCGAGCATGTTGGGCACGAACCGCTCGTGCCCCGGCACGTCGACGAACGCGACTGTGGCGCCGGAGGGCAGCCGCGTCCAGGCGAACCCGAGGTCGATCGTCATGCCGCGGCGCCGCTCCTCGGCCCAGCGGTCCGGTTCCATCCCGGTCAGCGCGCGCACCAGCGTCGACTTGCCGTGGTCCACGTGCCCGGCGGTCGCGATCACCCACATGGGCGCTCGGTCTCGTTCTCGGTCTCGTGGTTGTTCTCGTCGCGCTGCTCGGGCACGCGGCGCACGGCGCGTAGGATCGCCGCCGCCACCGTCTTGTCCTCGTCCTCGGGCACACATCGCAGGTCGAGCAGGAGCCGCTGCCGCTCGACCCGCCCGACGACCGGCGGATCGCCGAGCCGCAGCGGCCCGGCCAGCTCCGCCGGCAGCGCCAGCGCGGCCGAGGGCAGCTCCACCTCCGGCGCCCCGCCGCCCCCGACCACCGCGACGGTGTCGACGACCTCCGCGGGAACCCCGTCGAGCGCCTCCCGGACCGCCTCGGCCCGCCGGCGCAGCCGCTCGACCGGCGCCCGCAGCGCGAGCCAGGTCGGCGTCTCGGGCCCGAGCAGCGTCGCCTCCAGCGCGGCGAGCGTGAGCTTGTCGACCCGCAGCGCACGGGCGAGCGGATGCCGCTGCAGAGCCCTGACGAGATCGGCCCGCCCGAGCAGCAGCCCCGCCTGCGGCCCGCCCAGCAGCTTGTCGCCGCTGGCGGTGACGAGGTCGGCGCCGGCTCGCAGTACCGTGGCGGCATCCGGCTCATCGGGCAACAGCGGGTCGGCGTCCAGCAGGCCGGACCCGATGTCGACCACGAGCGGCACCGGCAGCTCCTTGAGCCGCTCGACCGCCACGGCGGAGACGAACCCGCGCTGGTAGAAGTTCGAGGGATGCACCTTGAGGATGAATCCCGTCTGCGACCCGATCACCGCCCGGTAGTCCTCCAGCGAGGTCCGGTTGGTCGTGCCGACCTCACGCAGCCGCGCCCCCGTCGACACCAGCAGATCCGGCAGCCGGAACCCGTCCCCGATCTCGACCAGCTCCCCACGGCTGACCACGATTTCCTTGCCGGCCGCGAGCCCGGTCGCCACCAGCACGAGCGCCGCCGCCCCGTTGTTCAGCACGTGTACGGCCTGAGCCGCCGGCACGGCCTCCGCGAGCGCCCGCATCGCCCCCAGCCCGCGCCGCGCCCGCCGCCCGGACTCCAGATCGAGCTCGACGTCGGTGTGCCCAGCGGCCGCGACGACCGCCTCGACGGCCGCCCCCGACAGTGCCGCCCGGCCAAGATTGGTATGCAGCACCACGCCGGTGGCGTTGAGCACGGGACGCGGCCCGCCACGGCGCTCCAGCCGCCGCAGCACCGCCTCGACCACCGCACCCGGCGCCAGCTCGCCGCGCCGCACCCGGTCGAGCTCCTCACGGACGACGCCCCGAGCCCGGTCCCGCGCGAACGCCGCCAGTCGCGGATCATCGAGCACCGCATCGGTGCGCGGCACGGCCCGTCGCGGATCCACGCGCACCCCTCACCCTCGCTAAACGTGCTGCCGGTTGGAACGTTAGCAGCGGAAACGGTTCCCGCACTCATACCGCGGGCTTTCGTATGCCCCTCCGGCACCACGAGTTCCGCTATTCTTCGCCGGTGATCAAACGGTGGCCAGCTGCGGCCGTGTGGGCGGTGTTCGTCGGCATTTGCGGCGTGTCCTCTGCGCTGACGCTGCGCCGCCCGCAGTTTGACCGCATGGCCGACTTGAGTGTGTACTACGGCGCGGTCCAATGGGCCCGGGCCGGGCGGCCGCTCTATGACTACGCTGCCGACAACGGTGACCCGTTCACCTACCCGCCGTTCGCCGCGATCGTGATGTGGCCCCTGACCGCGCTGCCCCTGCCGTCGGTCCGCGTGCTGTGGCTGGCCGGCACCTGCCTGGCAGTGGCTCTGATCGCCTACGCCATCACCCGGCGCCTCGGCCGCGCCAACCTGTACGCGGCAGCGGCCGCCTGCGTCCTGGCCGTGTCCGCCCCTATCCAAAGCGACTTGAGATTCGGCCAGGTCAGCGTGTTCGTCGTCGTGCTTGCCCTGAGCGACGCGCTGGACCTACTTCCGCCTCGATGGCGCGGAGTGCTCATCGGTATCGCCGCCGCGATCAAGCTGACACCGTTGCTGTTCGTTGTCTACTACCTGATCGCCCGACGTCACCGAGACGCACTTCGATCGATCGCAAGCTTCCTCGCGGCAGGCGCCCTCGCAGCCGCCCTCCTCCCGGCCGACAGCCGGCAATTCTGGACCCACACCATCGCCGCGACCTCCCGCATCGGTGACCTCGCCTCACTCGGCAACCAATCGCTGCACGCGTTGCTGGCGCGTGCCGGGGTCGGCCCCGAACACCGGCTCATCATCTGGGGCGCTCTGGTCAGCCTCATCTGCGGCCTGGCGCTCTGGCGAGCACGACAACTCGCCGACGACGGCCGGCCCGTCCACGCCGCGGTCCTGGTCGGCTGCGCAACCGTCGCCGCATCCCCGGTGTCGTGGACCCATCACCAGGTATGGCCCGTTCTCGCAGGCATGCTGCTCGTCGCGTCCGGGACCGAGACCAAACGAGCGGCCGGCGTGTTCCTGCTGGCCGTCATGACGCTGAGCCTGGCCAACGTCGTTGGCGAGTCAATATCCAACCCCGGCCTTCAATATTTGTTCAGCAATGCCAGAGGCATCGGCGTGATAGCGATCTGCTGCATCGGGTTCGGCGCGGTCGCCCACGGCCGCCTGCGGTTGCCCGCCATGGTCCGGATCAGACGCGCACTGGTCACCGTGCTAGCTGGCGTTGCCATGTTCGCCCTGCTGCCGCTCCCGCCCAGCTATGACCCGGGCCTGCGCACGTACTCGCTGGCCGAGGCTGAGCGGGAGTTCTCCATGACTGAGATCTCCTGCGACGGCGGGCCCTGTGACATGTCGTTCGGCGGACAGCTGGTCGTGAACTACTCGGTCGGGGGTTCCGAGGAGCGCTACGTCGTCAACGGTTGGGTCGCCGACCGGGTTGCCAAACTCGCCGTGCGAACGGCACCGGGGGCCCCGATCCACTTCATCCCGATCATGACGATCGACGGTCAACGGATCTTCTGCTTCGGCGGAACCAACCTCTACTACGGGCAGTTACTCATCTACGACACCGCCGGGCGGCTGATCGAGAACCCGCCCCGGGCCCTGTGGAAATAGCACCTCCGGCATCACCGTGATGATGCGGTTCCGCCACGCCGGGCGACCTTGCGACCGGCGTACCTCTGGATAGGCTTGGCTCGAGGGAGGTGATCTCCATGACCAGATTTCTCATCGAGGGCACCTACACGCACGAGGGACTCCGCGGGATTATGAAGGACGGCGGCAGCGGACGCGTCGAGTCGGTCCGGAAGATGGCCGAGAGCGTCGGCGGGCGTCTCGAGTCCTTCGACTTCTCATTCGGTGATCGGGACACGCATGTGATTTGCGACCTGCCCGACCACAAGGCCGCCGCAGCCGTCGCGCTCGCGATCGGTGCGGCCGGCGGAGCCACCACCAGGACCGTAGTGCTGCTGCGCCCGGAGGAGGTGGACGAGGCGGTGCACAGGGCGGTCGAGTACCGGGCGCCCGGCGTCTGAGCCACCCAGCGGTCCCACATCCCGCGGTGCGCTGGCCCGAGCCGGTTCGCTTGAAGCCCCGGACATCCTCACCAGGAGGAGTCCGGGGCTTCAAGCGAACCGGTGACTCCGCAATATCGTCAGCCGCTGCGTTCCTGCGCCGGGTTAGCCCGTGGAACCGAGATGATGACCGATGTGGCAAAAACGCCAAGACAAAGCCGTTCCGATGGGGGATGCTGCGGCTGTCGATACGTCTTCAGGGCGGCCCTGACGGACCAACAGACCAGGACTATTCTTTGCTTTTGGTCCCAGATCTGCGAGGGGGTCGCCATGCCGGTCGTGCTTGTTACTCAGGGGCCGACTTTCACGCAGGAGCGGTACGAGGAAACTGTCCGGAGGCTCACTGGCGGTAAGAGCCGCGTGGAGACGCCTGCGGACTGGCCCGTCGAGGGCCTGCTGACGCACATCGCCGGAGAGGGCGAACATGGCTTCCGGGTAGTCGACGTGTGGGAGTCCGAGGAGGCTTGCCGTCGATTCGGCGACCGCCTCATGCCGGTCCTGGAGGAAGCCGGCATCAAGGAGGAGCCGGAGATGTACTCGGCGCACACGTTTGTATCGGCCTGAGCCAGACCACATCCACGTCCTGGCCCCGGGTTCGGCAATGCGCATCGCGCCAAGCGGTCGGCCCACACGGGTTCCACCTTCTCGGTCAGACTGATTGTGTGACCGATCGGACCTGGAAGTCGTTCGTGCGGAACCTGGCGGACCGGATCGAGCTGGACGTGATGGCTGTGCTCGACGGGCTGGACCCGGCGCTGCTCGACGCGGTGCCCGAGCCCGGCACCAACTCGATCGGATGGCTCCTATGGCACCTGACCCGAAGCCATGACCGGAACGTGAGCGAGTTGCATGGTCAGGCCCAGCTCTGGGTGGCCGACGGATGGCACGCTCGGTTCGGCCGGCCAGGGGATCCTGACGAGACGGGCTATCGGCATACGCCCGCGCAGGTGGCGTCCTTCCATAGCCCGGAGCCGGCGGTCGTCGCCGCGTACCACCGTGCGGTGGTTGCGAGGTTCCACGCCTACCTGGACGCCGCGCCGGCCGGAGAACCGGCGCGACTGGCTATCAGCCCTACGCTCGGCAATGCCGTGCCGGTTCAGGAGCGGCTGGTCGGGGTGCTCGTCGAAGGGCTCGAGCACGTCGGCCAGGCGGCCCTCCTCCGCGGTCTGCTCCAACGCCGCGCGGGTGTGGCCAGTGAGTAAGCCTTCCTGTCTCGCTGGTTGGCGGAGGCGGACGGGAATCGAACCCGCCTGGCCCGGATTCCGGACCACACCGGTTTTGAAGACCGGGAGGAGCACCAGCCGCCCACACGCCTCCGCCGTCACCATAGCCTGCTCATCCGGGCCTGCCTGACGCGCTACCGTGGTTACGCTCGAACTGTGACGTACGCCGAGGTCAACGGGGTTTCGTTGTGGTACGAAGAGCAGGGCGAGGGTGAGCCGCTGATCCTGCTGCACGGCGGGTTCTGGACCATCGAGATGTTCGGGCCGTTGCTGCCGGCGCTGGCCGCCCGTCGGCGGGTGATCGCCGTCGAGCTGCAGGGGCACGGGCACACGCCGGCCGTCGATCGGCCGTTGCGGTACGAGACGCTTGGCGATGATGTGGCGGCGTTGATTCGCCACCTGGGCCTGGTCCGGGCGGACGTGATGGGCTACTCGCTGGGCGCCGGCGCGGCGCTGCGGACGGCGATGCAGCACCCGGACCAGGTGCGCCGCCTGATCGTGGTCTCCGCGCCGATGCGGCGGTTGGGGTGGTTCCCGGAGGTTCCTGGCGATTCTGCCCGGCCGCACGCACTACGACGTGACCGCCGCACCCTGTCTGCCGGCTCTGGTCGAGGAGTTCCTCTCGGCTCCCGAATGAGGCGCGCTCAGCCGTCGATGCGGTGCGTGGTCCAGAACGATGCCAGGCTCGTCGAGCCCGCGGCCGACTGGGCGGCCGCCTTGAAGTCGGCGACGGTGGACACGCCGTACCAGTGGGACTGGGCGTAGGAGCTCATCAGGCTGGTCATTTTCGTGTCGCCCAGGGTGCGGCGCAGGTCGTGCAGGGCGCACCTGCCGTAGCCGTAGACGACGGTGGAGTACCGGCTGGAATGGGCGTCCCAGTAGACCATCGAGCTCGTCAGGCGCTCGCTGGAGGACTGCCACGTCACCGAGTTCCAGCAGTTCGCGCCGGTCCGGCCGAAGTACAGGTCGGTGGCGTAGTCGGTGAAGGCCTCGTCCAGCCACGGCGTGGTGTACTCGTCGTCGCCGACGATCCCGTAGAACCACTGGTGGGCGAGCTCGTGCGCGAGCGCGGTGCTGGAGACGACGTCGAGCACGAAGCCGGGGTATTCCATGCCGCCGAACCAGAAGTTGTTGTCCAGCACGACGTCGGCCTCGCCGTACGGGTAGGCGCCGAACCGCGCCGAGTGCGCGTCGAGGGCGTTCTGCGCGGTGGTGAGCATCGACTGGGCGCTGCTGGAGCTGATGGCGCTGGTGCGGTACACGTTGACTCGGTAACCGCCGGCGGAGACGCCGGTGGTCTTCGTGAACGGGCCGGCGGCCCAGGCGAAGTCGCGGACCTGCGGGGCGACCGCGTGGGTCACGGTGCGGCCGGTCGCGCCCGGCGTGTCGGTGGACGTCCCGGTCGCCGGCACGGCCAGCGCGGTGGGGTGGTCCAGCGTGACGTCGAAGTCGCTGATGAGGCTGTAGAAGGACTCGCCGTTGTTCGTGTACGGGTCGAGGTGCCAGCCGGTCCCGTCGCGCACGGCCAGGACGGGCAGGGCGTTGCCGATGAAGTTGTACGCCCCGTCGCGCCCGAACCGGTCGGCCCCGCTCGGCACCGTGATGCCCAGGTCGAACCCGATGGCGGCGGAGGCGTTCTGGACCAGCGGCGCCGGCAGCGTGACCTTGAGGGCGGTGCAGCCGACGGTGGGCGCCCCAGCCGAACCGCCGGTCAGGTTGCTCACCGTGATCGGCGTGCCGGACGGGCAGGTGCCGTGGTAGTTGTCCCACAGCCGCAGGTAGACCTCGCTCAGCGCCGCCGGCGAGGTGTTGGTGAAGGTGACCGACTCGTGGCCGGTCCACGCGGCGCCGGTGCTGTCGCTGGTGAGCGTGACGGTGTACTGGGCCAGGCCCGGGGTTCGGGTCGTATCGGGCGCGGCGAGCGCGGCGTGCGCTGCGGGGGCGAACGCCCCGACGGCGACGGCGACAACGGTGGCGATCACGGCGGTGAACGCGGTCCGGACGCGGATGCTCATCGTGTTTTCCCTTCGTGGGGGTGCGGCCAGCATCCCGATATGCACTCATCGATGTCAATGTGGCGATACCCGAGCCGAACCCTTGACGTCCAAGGGGCGGGTGTTGGTAGCGTGCGATTGAGAGAGCGCTCTCTATATCGAACCTCACTGCGCCCGCCGGGTCCGCGGCCGATCCGCCATCGGCCCCTCAATCGTGCGGCCGGTCGGGCGCATCGCCCACGAGGAGAGCCATGCAGACCTCCGATCAGCAGGACCGGCGCCCGCCGCGCCGGACCAAGGGCTGGGCCGCCGGCGTCACCGCCGCGGCGACACTCGCCCTGGTTGGCATCACCGCCGTCGCCTACGCCGGCACCGCCGACCGGGCCGCGGCGGGCACGCAGACCGCGCGGCTGGCCGCCGCGGCCGCGCCCGCCCCGCCGCCGGGCTTCACCCTGACCTGGAGCGACGACTTCACCGGCGCCGCGGGCACGGGCGTGAACACCGGCACGTGGAAGTACGACACCGGGCCCGGCGGCAGCTTCGGCACCGGCGAGATCGAGACCATGACCAACAGCACCGCCAACGTGTTCCAGGACGGCAACGGGCACCTGGTGCTGCGGGCCCTGCACTCCGGCACCGACCCGCGGGCGGGCTGGACGTCCGGGCGCATCGAGACCCAGGCGGCCACGTTCGGCGCCGACGCGGGCGACGTGGTGCGCATGGAGTCCTCGATCCAGCAGCCCAACGTGACGACCGCCAACGGCGCCGGATACTGGCCGGCGTTCTGGATGCTCGGCTCGACGCTGCGCACGGGCACCCCGTGGCCGACCAGCGGTGAGATCGACATCCTGGAGGACATCAACGGGCGCAGCTCGGTGTTCGGGACGCTGCACTGCGGCACCAACCCCGGCGGCGCCTGCAACGAGTCGACGGGTCTCGGCAGCGGCGAGCGCGCGTGCGCGGGCTGCCAGACCGGGTACCACACCTACGCCGTGGAGATCGACCGGTCCAAGTCGCCGGAGGAGATCCGCTGGTATCTCGACGGCGCCAACTACTTCACGCTGCCCGCCACCCGCGTGGACGCGACGACGTGGAACAACGCCGTGCACCACCCGTTCTTCATCATCTACGACCTGGCGATGGGCGGCGGCTTTCCCGACGCGTTCGGCGGCGGTCCGAATGCCGGCACCATCTCCGGCGCCCAGATGAACATCGACTGGGTGGCCGTCTACAACAAGAAGGGCGGCGGCACCACCACCCCGCCGCCGGGCAGCAACATCTCCCAGGGCAGACCGACCACGGCGTCCTCCACCGAGAACGCCACCCTCGGCGCGGGCAACGCGACCGACGGTAACACCGGCACCCGCTGGTCGAGCGCCTTCAGCGACCCGCAGTGGCTGCAGGTCGACCTCGGCGCCACGCACAGCATCAGCAAGGTGACGCTGAACTGGGAGGCCGCGTACGCGAAGGCGTTCCAGATCCAGACGTCGCCGGACGGCACCAACTGGACCAGCGTCTACAGCACGACCACGGGCACGGGCGGCAACCAGACGCTCAACGTCACCGGCTCGGGACGGTACGTGCGGGTCTACGGCACCCAGCGGGCCACCGTCTACGGCTACTCGCTGTGGGAGTTCCAGGTGTACGGCAGCTGACCGCCGCCGTGCGAACGGGCGCCGGGCCCATCGCCCGGCGCCCAGCCTGGTCAGCACCGCCCTCGTCGCCCCCGCCGAGCGGCACCGGTCCACCGGCCCAGGCCACCCCCGCCGCCGGGAACTCGGCCCGCGGCGCCGTCACGCGCCGGGGTCGCGAACAGGTCATCACCGAGCGCGTCGGCCCGCAGTACCGCGATCTTGCCCACCTTCACCGCTAGCCGTGATACCCGCCGAGCCGGCGATCATGCCCACGTCGGCGGCGTCCGCGGCGGTAGGCTCGCGGAGCATCTGCGGAGCCGGCACGACGGGAGAGCACAATCGGGGGCGTGCGGATCGGCCTGCTGGGACCGCTGGAGCTGCGCGACGGCGACGGCGCGCCCGTCGGGGTCGGCGGCACGCGCCTGCGGGTCCTGGTCACCCTGCTCGCGCTGGAGCCGGGCCGGGTCGTCACCGCCGCCCGGCTCGTCGACGGGGTCTGGGGTGAGCACCCGCCCGCCGGCGCCGGCAACGCGCTGCAGTCGCTGGTGTCCCGGCTGCGCCGCGCCCTGCCCGACGGGGTGCTGCGGGCGCGCCCGACCGGGTATCTGCTCGACGTCGACCCGGCCGGCGTCGACCACGTCCGGTTCGAGGAGCTCGTCCGGCAGGCCCGCGCGGCCGCGGAGCCGGCGGCCGCGGTGGCGCTGTTTCGCCAGGCCGAGGCACTGTGGCGGGGGCCGGCACTGGCCGACGCCGCCGACGCGCCATTCGCCCGGCCGTGGCGGGCCCGCCTCGACGAGCTGCGCTTCGCCGCCACCGAGGACCGCGTCGAGGCCGAGCTCGGCCTCGGCGAGCGGGTCGTCGCCGAGCTTGAGGCGCTGGTCGCCGTACACCCGCTGCGGGAGCGGCTCGTCGCGCTGCTCATGCGCGCCCTGCACGACGCCGGCCGCGGGGCCGAGGCGCTCGCCGCGTTCGAACGCTGCCGGGCTCGCCTCGCCGAGGAGCTCGGCGCCGACCCGTCGGGGCAGCTGGTGGAGGTCCACCTGGCGATCCTGCGCGGCGAGGCCGATCGGGAGCGCCGCGAGCCCGCCGCCGGCAACCTGCGCGCCGCGCTGACCAGCTTCGTCGGGCGCGACGCCGAGGTCGGCGCGGTCCGCCGCCTCGTCGCCGCCGGGCGGCTGGTCACCCTCGTCGGTCCGGGCGGCGCCGGCAAGACACGACTGTCCGTGGAGACCGGCCGCACGCTGCGTGAGGAGACGCCCGACGGCGTGTGGCTCGTCGAGCTGGCCCCGGCCACCGACGCCGACGACGTCATCCAGGCCGTCTGGGCCGGCCTCGGCCTGCGCGACCCGGTGGGCAAGCCCGGGCCGGGCCTGCGCACCGGCGGCACCGATGGCGCCGACGCGCCGCGCCGGCTGGCCAACGCCATCGCGCACCGCCGGCTGCTGCTCATCCTCGACAACTGCGAGCACGTCATCGGCCCCGCGGCCGCGCTTGCCGAGCGGCTGCTGGGGGAGTCGCCGCACCTGCGCATCCTGGCCACCAGCCGCGAGCCGTTCGGCATCACCGGCGAGGCGCTCTACGGCGTCGAGCCGCTGCCCCTGCCGCCCGGCGGCGTGGGCCCGGCGGACGCCGAGCGCTTCCCGTCGATCCGGCTGTTCCGGGACCGGGCGGCGGCGGTACGACCCGGCCTCGCCCGCGACGCTGCCCTCGACACCGAACTCGACGCCGCCACCGTCGACGCCGCCGTGCGCATCTGCCGCGCCCTCGACGGCATGCCGCTGGCCATCGAGCTCGCCGCCGCGCGGTGCCGATCGCTCACTCCGGCGCAGATCGCCGACCGGCTCGACGACCGCTTCCGGCTGCTCACCCGGGGCAGCCGCACCGCCCTGCCGCGCCACCAGACGCTGCGCGCCGTCGTCGACTGGAGCTGGGACCTGCTCGCCGAGCCCGAGCGCGCGATGCTGCGCCGGCTCGCGATCTTCCCCGGCGGCGCGACCGCCGAGTCCGCGGCCGCCGTGTGCGACCCCGGCGGCCTGCTCGGCGACCCGGACGACCTGCTCGCCACCCTTGTCGAGAAGTCGCTGCTGATCGTCGGCGACGACCTGCGGTACCGGATGCTGGAGACCATCCGTGCCTACGGCCTGGAGCGGCTCGAGGAGCACGGCGAGACCGACGAGCTGCGCCGCCGGCACGGGGCGTGGTTCCTCGCGCTGGCCGAGCGCCTCGAGCCGAGCCTGCGCACCGGCGCGCAGCTCGAGGCGCTCACCGTGCTCGGTGCCGAGCACGACAACCTGCACGGCGCCCTGCGCCGGGCCGTCGCCGCCGGGGACGCCGACCTCGCCGTGCGCCTCGTCGCGGCGTTCGGCTGGTACTGGTGGCTCGGCGGGCACCGGGTCGAGGGTGCCGGCCTCGCCAACGCCGCGCTGTCGCTGCCCGGCCCCTGCGACCCCGAGGCCCGCGCCATGGCGTGCGGGGTCGCCGCCGTCAACGGCTTCGACGGCCTGGTCGAGTCCGAGCTGCTGGACGGGTGGTTCCAGGAGGCCGTTCGGTACCCCGCGAGGCACCCCCTGTTCCGGCTCTTCCAGGTCGTCGCCGCCCTCTACCGGCATGGCCCGACCCCCGAGGTCCTCGCGCGCATCGGCAGCCTGGCCGACGACCCCGAACCGTGGCTCGCCGGCCTCGGCCTGCTGCTCGTCGGCCACACCGTGATGAACCTCGGCGCCCGCTTCGACGAGGCCCTCGACGCCTTCGAGGCGTCGCTGGCCGGGTTCCGCGGCATCGGCGAGCGCTGGGGCATGTCGTTCGCGCTCGCCGCGCTCGCCGAGGTGGTCGCCCGCCAGGGCCGCCACCGGGAGGCCATCGCGTACTTCGAGGAGGCCCTGACCTACCTGCGCGCCCTCGGCGCCACCGAGGACCGCCCGGTGACCGAGGTGCGGCTGGCGCAGGAGTACGACCTCGTCGGCGACACCGCCCGCGCCGACGAGGTCTTCGCCGAGGCCGGCCGCACCGCCCTGCGCTCCGCCGTGCCCGACAGCATCGCCTTCGTCGAGTGCGCGTATGCCCACCGGGCTCTGCGCGCCGGCGACGTCGGCCAGGCCCGCGTCCGCTTCGCCCGCGCCCTGGAGTTCGTCGGCGACAAGCGCGTCTCGCCGCAGATGCTCTGCGTCCTGCACAGCGGCCGCGCTCTGGTCCTGGCCCACGACGGCGACCACGCCGGCGCACGGGCGCTCAACCGCGAGGCGGTGGCTCTCGGCAGCGGCGTGTTCGACGCCCCGGTCGTCGGCGGCGCCCTCGACGACGCCGCCGAGGCCGCCCTGCTCGCCGGCGACCCGGCCCGCGCCCTGACCCTGCTCAGCGCCGCCGACCTCCTGCGCGGCGGCCCCGACCGGACCCGCCCGTGGACCGATGGGCTGGACGCGTCGGCCCGCGCGTCGCTGACCGCCGGTGCGGCCGCGGCCGCGCAGGAGGCGGGCCGCAAGGCCACGATCGAGAACATCCTCGAGTTCTTTGCGCAGGAGGATGCCGACGCAGCGGCGCCCGTCACCGTGTAGCGGCGTAAATGCGTTGTCCGACCCCCGGTCCGCGGAGCACGCTGGTGAGCCGCAGCAATTCTTCCGGGGGACCACACCATGCGATTGATGCGCGACCTCTGGGCCACGTCGCCGCGCCGGACCGCGCTCGTGGCCTTCCTCATCGTGCTCGGCGCGGCGGGGCAGGCCGCCGCGTCGGCCGTCGGCGGGTCGGTGCTCATCCATCGATCGTGGACCATGTTCGCGGTGCTTGCGGCGGCCCTCGCGGCGGCCGTGCTCACCGATCTCGGCGTCGGGCTCATCATGGCCCGCCTCACCGCCGACTGGGCCGCCGACGTCCGCCGGCGGCTCTGTCGCGTGGCATTCGGTCAGGACCTGCCGACACTGGAGACCACGCCCGTCGGCGAGCTGCTCGACCGGATCGACGGCGACGTCTACCAGGTCGCCGCCGAGCTGCGCAACGCCGGCGTACGCATCGCGCAGGCGGCCTGCTACACCGTGCTGTCGGTGGCGACCACGCTGTTCGTGTGGTGGCCGGCCGGCCTCGCGATGATCGTCATCACCGTCGTGCTGATCGTGACCCTGCGCAAGCCGGCCGCGAAGATCGCCGCCGCGCGCATGGGCGAGGAGGAGGCCTGGTCCGATGTCGCCGCCGTGATGGAGGAGAGCATCCACGGGCAGGACGACGTGCGCACGACCCTTGCCCGGCCGTACGTGCTGCGACTCTTCGCCCGCCGGGCCGCCACCGTGCTCGAACGCGGCCGCCGGGTGTGGCGCCGCTCGGCGGCCGTCACGTCCGTCGCGTCCGGGTCCGTCCGGCTCGGCATCGCGCTCGTCGTGCTCGGCGGCGTGTGGGCGATGGCCGCCGACGCCCTCGATGTCGCCCGGCTCAGCGCCGTCTGGCTGCTCGCGCTCGGCTTCGGCGCGACCGTCGAGCACACCAGCCGGATGGTGCCCGAGCTGCAGTACGCGCTCGGCGCCTGGGCCCGCGTGCAGCTGCTGCGCGACAGCAGACAGGAGCCGGTCGGCGGGCAGGCGCCCGCCGCCGGCGATCTCGAGGTACGCGACCTGACCTTCCGCTACTCCAGTTCGGCCCGCAGACCGGCCCTGCGCGACGTGAGCCTCACGTTCGCCCGGGGCCGGTCCTATGCGCTGATCGGGCGTACCGGATCGGGCAAGTCGACCCTCGCCAAGGTGCTCACCCGCGCCGTCGAGCTGCCCCGCGGCACCGTCTTCCTGGGCGGCACCGACCTGGTCGACATCGACGTGGAGGCGCTGCGCCGGTGGATCGCCGTCGTGCCGCAGCGCACGGAGATCCTCGCCGGCACGCTCGCGGAGAACATCGCGCTGTTCGACCCCGGCCTGCTGGAGCCGGCCGCGCGCGCGATCGAGGAGCTCGGCCTCACCGGCTGGGTCGCCGACCTGCCCGACGGCATCCAGACCCGCCTCGGCGACGGCGGCCACGTGCTCTCGGCCGGCCAGGAGCAGCTCGTCGCCTTCGCCCGCATCGTGGTCCGCGACCCGCAGGTGGTCATCCTCGACGAGGCCACCGCGCGGCTGGACTCGGTGACCGAGGCGCAGGTGCAGCGGGCGACCGAGCGCCTGCTCACCGGCAGGATCGGCATCATCGTCGCGCACCGGCTCTCCTCGGTGCGGCAGTGCGACGAGGTCGTCGTCCTCGCCGACGGCGCCGTGGTGGAGGCCGGCCCGCTCGCCGGGTCGGCCCGCTTCGCCGAGCTGCTGTCCGCCGCGCGGTCCGCTTCGCCGGTGCCCCGCTCCGCCGCGGACCGGCCGGTCCTCACCAGCGCCGCGAGCAAGGCCGACCCGCCGCCACTGCCCGAGATGCCCAGGGCCCGCACCCTTTGGAACATCTTCAAGCTCGCCACCAACGACTGGCGCTTCGGGCTCGTCTCCGTGGTGATGTTCGCGCTGATGACGATCCTCGGGCTCGACGGCTCGGTGCTGCCGTGGCTGTGGGCCGACCTCGTCGACGGCGCCGGCAACGCGCTGTGGCCGGCGCTCGGGATCGCCGCCGGCCTGCTGCTGCCGATGGCGCTGCCGTACTACACGAGCCGGTTGTACCCGGAGTGGTGGGTACGCCAGCTGCTGCGCATCAGCCTGCGCCTCGTGCACGGCCAGACCGGGGCCCGGCGGGTCAGCAAGCACACCCCCGCCGAGGTCGTCGCCCAGGGCGGCGACACCGAGCGCGTCGTGGTGCTCGCCGACAACCTCATCGACCAGTGGATCTGTGTGTGGATCCTGGTCGCGATGACGGTCGTCTCCGGCTCGTTCGTTCCCGCGCTGTTCATGGCCGGCACGATCGTGCTCTCCGGCCTCGCCGCGACCCTGTTCGGCCGGTCGCTGAAGCGCTCGGCGCAGAAGACGGTCGCGGCGCGCGCGGCCTTCGCCACGTCCCTCGTGTCGTCGCTGTCCGCCGCGCGCACGGTGAAGCTCGCCGGCGCCACCGCCCCGGTCCTGGCCCACCTGGCCCGGCTCGACCGCGTCCGCAGCGAGCACCAGCGCCGCGAGATCTCCGTGCAGGTGTGGGCCCGCTCCACGCCCGCCCTGGCCAGCGGCCTGCTGCCGATCGGCGCCTGGGCGCTGCTGCTGTCCGGCCGCCTCTCCGCCGGCGCCACCCTGGTCGCGGTCTCCACCCTCGGCTCGGCGCGCTGGTTCGCGTGGACCACCGCCTCGCTCATCTCCCAGCTGCCGTCGGCCCGCGTCTGGACCCGCCGCACCATCGAGATGACCGGCGTCGCCGAGTACGCCGCCGCCGTCCCCGGCGTCGACCTCTCCGCCGGCACCGCCCCCGCGCCCGCCGCCGCGCCGAGGCACCCGCTGCGCCGCCTCGACCTGGCCGGCTTCACCGCCGTGCACGAGGACGGCACCGTCGCCGTGCGCGACCTGGACCTGTCCGTCGAGCGCGGCCAGCTCGTCCTCGTCGTCGGCCCCGTGGGGTCCGGCAAGTCGTCGCTGCTGCGTGCCCTGGCCGGCATCGTGCACCACACGGGCAAACTCGAGTGGAACGGCGAGCCGGTCACCCAGCCCGAGATGTTCCTGCGCCCGAACCAGATCGGTTACGTGGCGCAGCTGCCGAGGGTCCTGTCCGGCACGATCGCGGACAACATCAGCCTGGGCCATGAGGTCGACGCCCACAGCGCCGTCTCCACCGCCCAGCTGGAATACGACCTGAACGCCGCCGGCGCCGGGCTGGGCCTGCTCATCGGTCACAAGGGCACCCGCCTGTCGGGCGGCCAGCTGCAACGCCTGGCCCTGGCACGGGCCCTGGCCCCGCGCACGGAGCTGCTCATCGCCGACGACGTGTCCTCGGCCCTGGACGTGACCACGGAGCTGGCCCTGTGGCGTGCCCTGCGCGAACACGGCGTGACGGTGATCGGCTCGACATCGAAACGAGCGGCCCTGACCCAGGCCGACCGCGTGATCGTGCTGCAGGACGGCACCGCGGCCGCGCAAGGCACCTGGCGCGAACTCGAGTCGCGCTGGGGCCACCTGGCCGGCTGATCCGCCTCGCCCTGCCCCACCCCCACGGCGGCACGGTCGTGACCGTCACCCTCGCGCGGCCCGCCGCGCCGCCGTGACGCGCGCCGGTCAGGGGAGCAGCACCAGCTTGCCGCGCAGGCCGCCCCGCTCCACGCGGCGGTGTGCCTCGGCGGCCTTGGCCAGCGGCAGGCGGCCGGCGATGCGGGTCGTGAGCCGGCCGGCGGCCAGGTCGTCCAGCAGCGCCGCCAGGCCCTCCGCGGAGGGTGCGACGCTCACCTTGGCGACCCGGATCCCGCGCTCGGGCGCGGGCGTGCTCGGGTCGGTGACCGCGACGTACGCGCCGCCGTCGCGGACCGCGTGCAGCACGCCGCCGTACGAGGCGGCGTCCAGGGCGGCGTCGAAGGCGCCCGCCGGCAGCGCGGCACCACGGGTGACGACCTCCTTGGCGCCCAGCCCGGCGACGAACGCCTCGTCGCCCGGCGAGGCGATCGCGGTCACGTCCAGGCCGGCCGCGGCCGCCAGCTGTACCGCGAGGCCGCCCACCCCGCCGCTGGCGCCGGTGACGAGCAGCCGCGCGCCGGCCCGCAGGCCCGCCAGCGGCAGGGCCTGCCGGGCGGTGAGGCCGTTCAGGGCGATCGTCGCCGCCTCGGCCGGGTCGACGCCGGCCGGGATCGGGGCCAGCCACGCCGGGTCGGCGAGCAGGCGCTCGGTGTAGGTGCCGGTGGCGCCGGCTTCGTCGAACCACGGCACCAGGCCGGCGACGGCGGTGCCGTCGTCGGTGACGCCGGCGAAGTCCCAGCCGAGCACGAACGGCGGCCGCAGGCCCGGCACCATCGCGGCCAGGCCGCCGGCCCGGGTGCCCACGTCGACCGGGTTGACCACGGCGGCGCTCACGCGGACCGGGACGCGGCCGGCGACGGGCGCGGGGTCGGGCCGCCACGTACCGCGCAGGCGGTCGGCGTCGCCGAACTGCGAGACCTCGACTAGGAACATGACTTCCTCCAGGTGGGTGCGGTGATGACCGATCGCCACCGTGCCCCGAGTCGGGTACTGTTGGTAAGTAGGTACCTATTGGTGCCTATGTCACCCGGAGGGGCTGGAGGAGCCGTGACCAAGACCGCCGAGCAGCGGCGCGCCGACGAGCGGATCGTCTACGACGCGTACATGGCGGCCTGCCCGACCCGGCAGGTGCTCGCCACCGTCGGGGACAAGTGGGCCAGCCTGGTCGTCAACGCCCTCGCCGAGGGGTCGCTGCGGCACGGCGAGCTGCGCACCAGCATCGCCGGGGCGAGCCAGAAGATGCTCACCCAGACGCTGCGGACACTGGAGCGCGACGGAATGGTGACCCGCACCGTCACCCCGTCGGTGCCGGTGCGGGTCGACTACGAGCTGACGCCGCTCGGCCACTCCCTCGTGCCGATCCTCGTCGCCCTCAAGAGCTGGTCCGAGACGCACATCGGGCAGATCCTGCAGGCCCGCGAGGACTACGACGCCGCCGCCGCGAGGTAGGCCGGCGCGCCGACCCGGGCCCGGCCGAGCACCCGCCAGCCGGCGAAGGCCATCGAGGCCAGCATCGGCAGGGTGCCCACGGCCGGCAGGACCGGGGTGTCGTAGGGCATGAAGAGCAGTCCGGCGTAGCCCAGCACCACGGCCGGCACCGTCCACCAGCCGACCACCCCGGCCCGGGACAGCCCGGCGAACGTCAGCAGCAGCGCGAGCGACACCAGCGGCCCCGGGCTGAACGCGAGCTGCTGCGCGGGGTGGGCCAGGACCTGGTCGGAGATCGCGACGGCCTGCTCGACCGGCAGGTTGCGGCCCAGCTCCATGTGGAACCAGTCGGACAGCAGGGCGCCGGACATCTCGATCAGCCCGAGCGCGCCCAGCAGCGCGCCGATCACGGTGAGCACGCCGCCGCGGCGGCCACGGACCAGCAGCGGCACCGCCAGCAGGCCCACGCCCATGAGCAGGTTGCCGTAGTGCAGCAGCATCGCGGACAGCTGGGTGGTGAACGGGTCCTCGGCGAGCGAGCGCAGGTAGGTGGCCTTCGACTCGTCGGCCTGCGGCGGCGACGTGGCGAGGCCGGCGAAGAAGGATGCGGCGCCCGCGACGAGGGCGGTGCCGGCGGCTATCCCCATGACCCGCTTGGCGGGGGAATCGGTGTTCGTCATGCCGGAAACGCTATGGCCGCACCCGCGCCCGGCTCTGCCCGCGAGCGTCTCGAATCCCGTCCGCCGCGCGGGGGACACGGGTCCGTCACGCTGTCCGTCGCGCGGCCGACCCGGCGGCTGACCAGTGCCCTTTACGATCGCCGGCATGCACCGCATGATCGTGCCCTGGGGGCTCGCCGCCGCGCTGACCGTTGTCGGTATCGCCGAGATCCTCCTCGACGCGCAGTTCTCCGCGGCACCGGCCGTGCCCGCCGCGGCCCTGGCGGCCGTCGCCGGCGGGATGTGGCTGGGCGCGTGGCGGCCAGTCGCCGGAGCGCTCGTGGTGGGGCTCGCGTTCCCGATCGCGGTCGCCGGCGGGCTGCACGGGCCGACGGGCGCCACGGTGCTGGGCTTCTGCGCCGCCCCGGGCTGGGCCGGATACCGGGTCGTCCGGGCCGGCTCGACGCGTGTCGCCGCGTCGTGGCTCGCGCCGCTGGCGCTGCAGCTCATGGCGAGCCTGGGCACCTGGGTCGCCGGGCGGGCGGCGGACTCGACGGTGGCCGGGCTCGGCGGGCAGGCGTGGGAGAACCTGTTCTTCGGCCTGCTGTGCTGGGGCGCATGGGGCGTCGGCCTGCTCGCCCGCCGGCTGCGCGACCGCGCGGACCTGCTGGCGCGGCTCAACACCGCGCTGGACGCCGAGCGCGAGGCCCGCGAGCGCGCCGCCGTCGCGCGGGAGCGGCAGCGCATCGCCCGCGACATGCACGACGCGGTGGCCCACTCGATCAGCGTGATGGTCCTGCAGCTCGGCGCCGTGCGCAGCACCCTGCCGGCGGGCACGCCGCAGGCCGAGATGATGGAGGGCATCGAGCGGCTGGGGCGCGAGTCGGTGGGGGAGATGCGCGCCCTGGTCGGCATCCTGCGAGACGCCTCGCCGGACGTCGGAGCCCCGGCGCCGCAGCCGACCCTCGCCCGGGCCGAGGAACTCGTCGCCGAGGTGCGCGCCGCGGGGCTGCCGGTCTCGCTCACCGTCGACGGCGACCTCACGGGGATCTCGCGGGCGCAGGACATCTCGGCGTACCGCGTGCTGCAGGAGGCGCTGACCAACGTCCTGCGCCACGCCGGGCCCGCCCCGACCACGGTCCGTCTGCGCCGCGAGCCCGGGCGCGTGTCGCTCACGGTCGACAACGAGTCCGGCGTCGGTACGGCGGGTGCCTCGCCCGGCGGCCACGGGCTGATCGGCATGCGGGAACGGGTGGCGGCGTTCTCCGGCACGCTGAGCGCGGGAGCGCGGCCGGGCGGGTACACGGTGCGGGCGGTCTTTCCCCTCGGTACCGAATCCGGGGTTGTGAAGGGAATCCGGGCATGATCCGGGTGGTCGTCGCGGACGACGAGGCGATGATCCGGGCCGGGCTGCGGATGCTGCTGGAGCACCAGGCCGACATCGAGGTGGTCGGCGAGGCGGCCGACGGGGAGCAGGCGCGCGCCGAGGTCCGCCGTGCCGCGCCCGACGTGGTCCTGCTCGACGTGCGCATGCCGCGCGGCGACGGGATCGAGGCGGCCCGGCACATCCTCGCCGAGTCGTCCGCGAAGGTGATCATCCTGACCACGTTCGACGAGGACGAGGCGGTCCGCCAGGCGCTGCGGGCCGGGGTGAGCGGGTTCCTGCTGAAGGTCGCGCCGCCGGAGCAGCTCGTGCACGCGGTGCGCACGGTCGCGGCCGGGCAGGCGCTGCTGGACCCGGCGGTGACGCTGCGGGTCATCGAGTCCTACGCTAGGGCGCCCGCGGCCGACCCGTGCGCCGCGGCGCAGCTGGCCGGGCTCACCGAGCGGGAGGTCGACGTCCTGCGGCTGGTGGCCCGCGGGCGGTCTAACGCCGAGATCGCCGCCGCGCTGTTCCTCGGCGAGGCGACGGTGAAGACCTACGTGTCGCGGATGCTGACCAAGCTCGGGCTGCGCGACCGGGTGCAGGCGGTCGCGTTCGCCTACGAGAGCGGCCTCATCCGCCCCGGTGGTTGATCACGCCTCGTCGGCGCGTGCCTCCAGGCGCTCGTAGCGCTGCCGGGCCGCCTGCGGCGAGTTGAGACCCAGGCCGACATAACGTTCAAAGTCACAATCGGTGCATGTCTCACGTCGCGATCTTCCGCTCGGTGTACGGGCTGCGGCCCGTCGAGCGCCGCGCCGCCAACCGGTGCGCGCCGCCGGGCACCACGTGGTGGCGCCCGACCTGTTAGGAATCCCGTGGGCACCCGGGGGCGGCGCCCGGGCCGGCGTCTGGTAGACCGGCAGGGGAGGAACGGAGGCATCGGATGCGCATTGCGGCGCGGTTCAACGGCCCGCCCGGCTCGGGCAACGGCGGCTACAGTGCCGGCCTGCTGGCGGTGGAGCTCGGCCTGGCACCGGCGGAGGTGACGCTGCGTCGTCCGCTGCCGCTGGACACCGACCTCGCCGTGGTGCGCGCCGCCGCCGCCGCCCGGGTGCTGGCCGGCGACACGCTGATCGCCGAGGCCCGCCCCGCGCCCGCGCAGCGACCGGATGCCGTGCCGCCGGTGCCGCTCAGCGACGCCGCGGAGGCCTCGAAGGACTATCCGGGCCTGCGCTCGCACCCGTTCCCGACGTGCTACGTGTGCGGCACCGGGCGCGACGACGGCCTCGCGCTGCGCCCCGGCATCCTGCCGGACGGCCGCACCGCGGCGCCCTGGCACGTGCCCGGCGACATCTGCGAGCCGACGCTGTGGGCCGCGCTGGACTGCCCCGGCGGCTGGTCGGTCATCGCGCCGTCGGGCGGCCGTCCATATGTCCTGGGGCGCATCTCGGCCTGGATCGACGCCCTGCCGCGGCCGGGCGACACATGCGTGGTGGTGGGCCGCCACATCGGCGGCGGGGGCCGCAAGGCCGATGTACTGTCCACTGTGTACAGCCCGGATGGGGTGGTCCTGGCGACCGCTCACGCGACCTGGATCGCGCTGCCCCCGGCGACGGACTAGCCGGACAGCGGGCGCAACCAGGCGCCATGCAACGCGGAGAAGGCCAGCGGCCGCTCGTCCAGCGACACGACGTAAGCGATCGTGTCGGCGGACGACGGCCCCGGCAGCCGCGCGTCGATGCGCGGGAGCATCCCCGGCCTCTCCTGCGAGAGCCAATGCCCGTCCAGGCGCCGGACCCGATCCACGAACGCGCCGCGCCCCGGCTCCGGCACGTAGTCCAGGACGGCGGTGTGGAAGACCACGAGCGTGGCGCCCGCCCGGACCGCATCGCCGGCCTCGGCGACGAGCTCGTCGAGGCGGGCGTTGAGGTCCCCGGCCACGACCCGCGGCGGGTCACGGCGGGCGACCTCGAGCGCCGCGTCGAGGCGGGCGAGCCGGTCGAGCTGCTCGGGCCAGACCAGCGTGCGCAGCCACCGCACGTCGTCCTCGTCGGTCACGTCGAGTGGGTTGAGGTCGACGCCGGCCCGCCACGCCACGCGCACCGCGTCCGCGCCCACGGCCGGCGGCGCGCCCTCGACGCGGCAGTGCAGCCGCGGCGCACCGTCCGCCGCGCCGGCCCGGACCATGGTTCCGTCGTGGCAGGTGTACTCGTACGAGTACCGATCGGGCAGCAGGCACAGCCCCGCGGAGGCGCCGACCTCCAGCAGCGTCAGCGGCTGCGGCAGCGCGGCGAGCACCGGATACAGCGCGGCGCACCGCCCCGCCTCGTTGGTCTGCGTGCGCCGGGCGAGCATCGTGGCCACGACCGCGTCGCGGTGACCAAGGACGATGTCGCGGAACTGCGCATATCCGCCCGGGGTCCCGCCCACGTGCCGCGCCGCGGCGAAGAGCAGGTTGGGCTGGCGCTTGGCGGGCGGCAGCCCGTCGAGCATATCGATCAGCTCCGCGTCCCCGGCGACGCCGAGGGCGAGTCGCTCGTAGAGCGGTGAGCTGCCCCGTGCCATCGCCGTGGCGAAAAACCGATACTCCTGCGTCGTCGTCCCCCGCGACATGCACACGATGCTACGGCCTGTGCCGAAGTGTGGGTCAGAACTCGGCGGCGTGGTCCGCGGCCCACTGCGCGAACGAGCGCGCCGGCGCCCCGGTCAGCCGCTCCACCGTGCCGGTCACCGGCTCGGGCGAGTCGACGAGCGAGGCCCAGTAACGCAGGATCGCCTCCGCCCAGCCCGGGTCGGCCCAGCCCAGCCCCGCCCGAGCCTCCTCGGGCGTGGCCGCCTCGACCCGCGCCGCGCGCCCGGAGGCCGCGGCCAGAATGCGGACCTGCTCGGCCTGGGTGAGCGCGGCGGGCCCGGTCAGTGTGTAGGCGGCGCCCGCGTGCCCGGGCTCGGTCAGCACGAGCGCGGCGACCTCGGCGATGTCCCGCTCGTGGATGAGCGAGCGCGCTGCCTCCGGATAGGCCACCCGCACCACTCGCCCGGCCCGGATGTCTTCCGCCCATTGCCGAGTATTGGTGGCAAACCCGCTCGCCCGCAGGAACGTCCACGCGACGCCGGTGCGCCGGATCGCGTCCTCGACCTCGCCCCAGACGCCGCTCTCGGCCGGCGGGCGGTCGTCGCGGACGCTGAGCGCCGAGACATACGCGACCCGCCGCGCCTCGCCGGCCATCGCGCCGGCGACCGCCCCGATCCCGTCCGCCGTCGGGAACGGCCAGATCAGCAGAACCGCGTCGACCCCGGCGAGCGCCCGGCCCAGGGCCTCGGGGTCGCGCACGTCGCCGCGGATCGGCTCGACGCCGGCGGGCAGGCCGGCCGGGTCGCGGGCCATCCCACGCACGGCGACGCCCCGCTCGCGCAGCAGCGCCACCGCGTGCCGGCCGATGTTACCGGTGGCCCCGACCACCAGCGTACGGTTGATGTCCGTCATGCCGGCCATCCTGCGACCTCAACAGCGCTTGAGGTCAAGCCGGTCAGCGGCATCTGAGACCTCGTCATCGCAACGCGGGGGGCTACGCCGAGCGCAGGGCGGCCGCGCCGGGGAACTCGGCCCGGGCGCCGAGCTCCTCCTCGATGCGGATCAGCCGGTTGTACTTCGCCGTGCGGTCGGAGCGGGACACCGAGCCGGGACCACCATACGGGCGCTTCGGTACTACGAGTCGGTGGGCCTGGTCGTGCCGCGCCGCCTCGGCAACGGCTACCGTGAGTACGACCCGATCGCCGTGCGGCTGGTCGTGCAGATCCGCGAGCTGACCGCGCTCGGGCTCAGCGTCGAGGAGACCCGGCCGTTCGTGGAGAGCGTCGCCGCCGGCGCCGACGAGTCGGACGTGTGCGCGGCGGCCCTGGCGACGTATCGCAGCGCGATCGGCGGCCTGCAGGAGCGCATCGGTCAGCTGACCGCGCAGCGCGACGCCCTCGAGGTGCGCCTCGCATTGATGAACGTCACGAGGAAGCCCGACGTCTTGTCGAGTGGCCTGCCGTACCCCTGATCCCCGACCCCCGGCTCGCCCTGGCCGCCGCGATCGGCCTGCCCACGTTCACCGCCGGGGGCATGACCCTCTACCGCCGCCTCACCCTGGTCGTCGCGGACGGGCGCGTCGAGCACGTCTGCCATCCGATCCCGGCCCCGCCGACGCACGCCAACGAGGTGCTGCGCTGGCTCAACCGCTCCCGCGCCGGGGACGGCACCCGGTTGGTCTCACGCCGTCGCCGGGTCGTGACCTGAGCCCGGTCGGCAGCTGACCGGCGGCGAACGACAGCGCCACGCCTCCCAGGCCGACGGTCGGCCCCGGTTCCAGGCGTTCGGCCACGACGGTGGCCGGGTCGCCGCTAGTGTCAGTCACCGACGCCCTGCCCGCGACCGTGAGCCGTGCGGGCCTGCGTCGAGCCGCCGCCCCGGCACAGTGTCGCGACTCATGTGAAGGGCAGCAACCGACCCATGACGAGATCTGTCGCGGGGCTCATCGCGGGGCGGTGGGTGAAGTACGTCATCGTGGTCTTCTGGCTGGCCGTCGCCGCCGTCGCGCTGCCGCTGTCGCAGAAGCTCGCCGGCGCCGAGCAGAACGACACCAAGTCGTGGCTGCCGGGCGGCGCCGAGTCGGTGCAGGTCCTCGACGTCCAGGCGAACTTCGCCTCGCCCAGCACCATCCCGGCCGTGGTCGTCTACGAGCGCGCCACCGGCCTCACCGCTTCGGACAGGACCAAGCTCGCGGCCGACGCCCGGGCGTTCGGCGCCATGCCCGAGCTCGACGGCAAGGTCTTCGACGCGCGGCTGACGAACGACAACCAGGCCGCCCAGATCGTCGTGCCCCTCAACCTCGGCGGCGACGGCTGGAACAAGGCCGGCGACATCGCCGAACGGCTGCGCGCCACCGCCGAGGCCGGCGCGAACGGCATGACCGTGCACATCACCGGCCCGCTGGGCAACGCCGCCGACTCGAGCAAGGCCTTCGCCGGCATCGACACCAACCTGCTCGCCAGCACGGTCGTCGTGGTCGTGGTGATCCTGCTGGTGACGTACCGCAGCCCACTGCTGTGGCTGCTGCCGGTCATCTCCTCCGGCGTCGCGCTCGTCGTCGCGCAAGGCGCGATCTACCTGCTGGCCCGGCACGCCGGGCTGATCGTCAACGCGCAGAGCGCCGGCATCCTGACCGTGCTCGTCTTCGGCGCCGGCACCGACTACGCGCTGCTGCTGATCGCGCGGTACCGCGAGGAACTGCGCCGCCACGGCGACCGCCACGAGGCGATGACCGAGGCCCTGCACCGGGCCGGCCCGGCGATCGTGGCGAGCGCCGCGACGGTCGTGCTCGGCATGCTGTGCCTGCTGCTCGCCGAGACCAACGCGACGAAGGGCCTCGGTCCGGTCGCCGCGATCGGCATCGCCGTCGGTCTCGCCGTGATGCTCACCCTCCTGCCGGTGCTGCTGACGATCTGCGGCCGCTGGATCTTCTGGCCGATGCGCCCGCGCCTGGGCTCGCCGGAGCCGACGACCACCGGCCTGTGGGCCCGCACCGGCGCCCGCATCGGCCGCCGCCCGCGCGCGGTCTGGATCGTCACCGCCGGCGTCCTCGCGATCGCCGCGATCGGCATCGTCCAGCTCGGCGCGACCGGGCTGACGAACAAGGAGTCGTTCCGCGGCACCCAGGACTCGGTCGTCGGCGAGGACGTCCTCGCCCGGCGCGGCGCGGCCGCGGCCGGCAACCCGGTCGTCGTCATCGGCGCCGCGGCGAAGTCCGACGAGATCCGCGCCGTCGTCGCCGCGACGAGCGGCCTGGACCCGGCGACGGTCACCGCGTTCCCGCCGCGTAACGGCCACGCGTACATCAACGCCTACCTCGTCGACGAGGCCGACAGCGCCGCCGCGTACGCGACGGTCGACCGCCTGCGCGACCGCGTCCACGCCATCCCCGGTGCCGACGCGAAGGCCGGTGGCACGACCGCGATCAACCTGGACGTGCGGCGCGCCGCGAAGTACGACCGCGGCCTCATCATCCCGGTCGTCCTCGCCGTCGTCCTGCTCATCCTGGTGGTGCTGCTGCGCTCGATCGTGGCCCCGCTCGTGCTCATCGCGACGGTCGTGCTGTCCTTCGGCGCCGCACTGGGCATCAGTGCCCTGGTGTTCCGCCACGTCTTCGGCTTCGCCGGCGCGGACACGAGCTTCCCGCTGTTCGTCTTCGTGTTCCTGGTCGCGCTGGGCATCGACTACAACATCTTCCTGATGACCCGTGTCCGCGAGGAGTCCCCGCGCCACGGCACACGCCGTGCCGCCCTGGTCAGCCTGGCCGCGACAGGCGGCGTCATCACCAACGCCGGCCTGGTCCTGGCCGGCACGTTCGCGGTCCTGGCGACGCTCCCGCTCACCGCGTTCGCCGAGATCGGTTTCGCGGTCGCGTTCGGCGTGCTACTCGACACGATCATCGTCCGCTCGGTCCTGGTGACCGCGCTCAACCTCGACATCGGCCGCCACATGTGGTGGCCGAGCGCCCTGTCGAAGGCCACGGGCCACCCCGCGGACGCGAGGGGGCCCGAACCGGCCGTCGCCGCCGCACAAGGAGCGACTTCATAAGGACTCGGGTCCGCGTCACTCACAGACCGTTCTTCCCACGAGACACCGGTCGGCGCCGGCGCGCCTTCCTGCAAGGTCCGCGGTGTCAAGACCCGGCCCCGCGACGCCCCGCCGGCGGTCCCAGCCGGCCGGGATCGAACCACACGCCTGGGCGGTGCAGCGGCGGTACCGTCAGACAGTGATCCGCAAACGGGTACTCGTCTCCGGCCGGGTGCAGGGCGTGTTCTTCCGCGACACGTGCCGGCGCGCCGCCGAGACGCGCGGGGTCGCCGGCTGGGTGCGCAACCTGCCCGACGGCCGGGTGGAGGCCGTGTTCGAGGGCGACGCCGAGGCGGTCGAAGCGCTCGTGGCGTGGGCCGGTCACGGTCCCGAGTCGGCCCACGTCACCGGCGTCGAGGTGCGCGACGGGCCGCCGGAGGGGCTGACCGGGTTCAGAATCCGGTGAGCCGGTCCACGCCCAGCACCGCGCGGGGCCGGGTGAGGCCATGTGAGGTCGTGCGTGCTCCGCGTCTTGACCGTCGCCAGGAGCGGTGACCGTCGCGGTCGCGGTCGCGCCGCCGGACGTCACTGGCCACGACCACTACGGGGCGCAGCCGGCCGAGCGAGTCCGGCTGGCAAGGCTTCGGCGCTTACGACCGCGGGGCCATCAGCGGAGCGACCCGAACGGCACAGGCCCGTAGCGTCGAACGGCTCGCCCGGCCGGTGACGACGCTGGAGGCCCCGGCGGCGAGCGTCATTGCCCATCTATCGATGGTGATGCGACACTGGAGTCGCCGCTGCGGCACTCGGAGGTTGTCGTGACCGGAACCCGAAGCCGTCTTGACGTCGTCGGGCTGGGCGCACTGAACGTCGATTACATCGCGGGCGCGTCAAGCCTGACGAAACGCATGGCGGACTGGGTCGTCGAATCGGCCGCTCGCTTCGAGGGCAACGTCGAGGGCCCGGCCTCGGAAGAGGTCATCCTGGCCGTCATCGACCAGCTCGGGTCAGCGTCGCTGCAGACCGCTCTGGGCGGATCGGCGTGGAACACCGTGTTCGCACTGAGTCAGATGCGCGTGGGTGTCCGGTGCGGCTACGTCGGCGTTGTCGGCGAGGTCGGCATGCTCGGCCTATCGTTCACCCATCAGATGGATCTGCTCGGCATCGATCGGCGATGGGTGCACAAGCTGCCGATGCGCCCGTCGGGCATGTGCCTCTCATATATCGACGACGGCGAGCGGACGTTGCTCACCTGCCCCGGCGCCAACCTGCACATGGCGACATATCTGCGGCAGCACCGGGAGCGGATCGCCCAGTATCTGGCGAGCGCTCGCTTCGTTCACGTCACGTCGCTGCTGGACGATGAGAGCCCGGTGGAGCAGTTGGCCGTCCTGGCACGGGCCAAGGAGCTCAACCCGGCGACGCTGATCACCTTCGACCCGGGACACGACTGGGCGCTGAACCCCACCGAGGCGATCCTGGGCATCCTCCGGCTCGCCGACTACGTGTTCGTCAACTTTCGTGAGTTCAAGGCGCTGGGCAACTACCGCCACGGCCAGCTCGACTCCGAGGTCGCGCGGACACTGCTGGCGCGCTGCGGTCCCGATGCGACGATCTTCGTCACGAAACGCTACGACTTCGTCGAGGTCTTCCGCAGCGGGCGGGGGAGCCTCACGACGGAGCAGTTCAGGCTCGCCTTGCCGCTCACGGCCGAGACCGGGCTCGAGGATGCGACCGGGGCCGGCGACGTCTTCTCGGCCGCCGTCCTGGCCGGACTGGCCTCGCGCGAGATCCAGGCTGAGCTGGGCTCGCTGCTCGGTCTCAGCCTGGCCCGGCACAAGCTGCGGGGCTCGGGCCTGCCGGCGCTGGCGCGCGGGTTCCTGCAGATCAGGGAGAGCGTGACCCGCGAGCGACCTCGGCCCAAAGGGGTGTTCCTGTCACACGACGGCACGCCGCCGTCGCGCGATCTCCGCGAGTTCCTCGAGATCGACTGCCGGGTCACCGTTTTCGAGCTGGACCGGTCCGATTCGCAGATACCCGTGACCGACGCGATGCGCATGATATTGACGGAATGCAGCTTCGCCGTATGCGTCCTGACGGTCGGGGCGGCGACGTCCGACGGGCACGGCCGGGCCGATCAGGATCTCGTTCATCAGGCGGGCATCTTTCACGGCAGATACGGTTTCGGCCGGGTCGCGATGCTGGTGGAAGACGGTTGCGAGATGTTCTCCAACGCCGCTGGGCTCATTCGACTTCCGTTTCCCAGGGGACGCGTGGACGCGACCTTTCTCGAGATCGAGCGCATGCTCGTTCGAGAGGGTTTGATCGAGAGGAATGAACTGAGATGATTTCATATACTGCGGAAAGACTGGCCGGGGAACCCAGGAGCGCGAAATTCCAGTTCGACGTCGTCGGCGTCGGTGCCATCAATCTCGATTACATCGCGACCGCCTCGGCCGTGCACCGCCAGACGTCGGCGAACAGCACCTCGCTCACCACCCGGCTCAAAGGCGTTCTGGGCGACGAGACGGCGATCGAGTGGGGCGCGGAGCGTGACGTCGGCGCGGACGTGATCTACGCCGCGCTGGAGGCGGCCGACGCCGGCTCCCTGAAGGTGAACCTCGGCGGCTCGGCGTTCAACGCCATCATGGCGATCGCGCAGACCGATCTCGGGCTGCGCCTGGGCTACGTCGGCGTCGCCGGCCGTATGCCGATGCCGGGAATTTCCAGCACCCGGCAGATGCGGCTGCTGGGAATCGACGACTCCGGCGTCCGTCAGCACGCCGAGGTGCTGAGCGGGATCTGTTTCTCGTTCATCGAGGACGGCGAGCGCACCCTGTTGACCCATGCGGGTGCGAATGAACTGATGGCCGATTATCTGGAAGATGATTTCGAGGCGGTCGTGAAATATCTGTCCGCCGCCCGCGTGATTCACCTGACGTCATTTCTCGATCCGCGCACGCCGCAACGGATGCTGGCCGTGCTGGAGACGGTCAAGCAACGCAGTCCGGAAACGATGATCTCGTTCGACCCAGGTCACGTCTGGGCGACCAACCCCACGCCGGCGATCGCCGAACTCGTCGGGCTCGCCGACTTCCTGATTCTCAACAACCGTGAGTTCCGGGCCCTCGGTGAGCATGCCGAGGGCGACGACGACACGCTCGTGGCCGACCGGCTGCTGTGCCGCGCCCAGCCCGGCGCGATGATCCTGGTGAAGAAGCCGTCCGGGATCTCGACCTTCACGCGCACCGGCGGTGAGCTGCGCAGGGATCACTACGCGCAGTCGACCCTGCCGGCCGGCGAGGTTGAGGACGACACCGGGGCCGGCGACGTCTTCGCGGCCGGGCTCCTCGCCGTCATCACCTCCGATCGGCTCCAGGTGGAACTGGGCGCGCTGCTCGGCATGGCACTGGCGCGGCACAAACTCCGATACGTGGGGCACGGCGGGCACGCGCACTTCCCGAAGGTCGCGCGGGATCTGATCCGCTCGCTCGACGCCGGCCGGCGCGCGGCGATCGAGCCGCCCGGCGTCTTCATCGCGCACGGCGGAAGCTCGGACTGGCTCGCCGTCAAGGAGCTCATCGAGGCGGAGCTCGGCCTGCCGGTGCACTTCTTCGAGCGCCAGACCTGGGGCAGCGTGGCGGTGACCGAGGCACTTGAGGCGAACCTCGCGCTGTGCTCGTTCGCCGTCTGCGTGCTCACCGTCGAGGACCTCACCGCCGAGGGAAAGCGGCTCGCCCGGCAGAACGTCGTGCACGAGATCGGGCTGTTCCAGGGCAGGTACGGCTTCGACCGGGTCGCCGTGCTCGCCGAGGACGGCTGTGACTACGTGCCGGAGCTTGCCGCGCCGTACTCCATCGCGTTCCCGCGCCACGGTATTCAGTCGGTCTTCTGGAAAGTGCGGCGCATTCTGAAGCAGCGATCCCTCGACGGCGCGGTGGTGTCGAATTCCGGGTGAGGGCGGCGTCATGGTGGTACGACGACGCTCGGAGGAGGGCGTGCGGCGCCGACCCACGGGCGGTTCGCCGGCCTCGTAGCGCACGACGCGACGTAGCGCTCATTGAGCGCCTCGGCGTGCGGGCCGAGCCGGTGCGCCGAGCTGGCGTCGTGGCCGAGCCCCAGGTCGGACGGGGCAGGGTGTCGAGGTGCGGCGAGGCGTCGGCGGCAGCGACATCACCGACGAGCTCGCCGTCGCCGGGCGGGCCGGCGCGCCGGCGACGGCCCGGGTTCGTGGCGTAGGAGACCGTTGCGCGGCGGCCACCGTCCTGCCCGGCCGAATTCGATCATGGTGGAAGCCCGTGGCGTAAAGAACGCGTCAAGAAACGGGTGGGCGGCGTAGGGATTTCGTCAACGCACCTGGGCAGTGCTGCGGCTACGGCCTTGACTTTGCGTGTGCCCTGGTGGCAGGGCCGCCGAGCTGAAGGAGGCACCCCGGTGGCTGATGTGGTGTTCGTGCTGCTGACGATCGTGGCGTTCGCGGTTCTCGGCCTGGCGGTGCGGGCGGTGGAGCGGCTGTGAACGCCGAGAACCTCGTCGGCCTCGTCCTCGCGGTCGCGCTGGCCGCGTTCCTGATCGCCGCCCTACTCTTCCCGGAACGGTTCTGATGAGCCAGACGGCAGCCGGTGTGCTGTTCATCCTTTCGCTGATCGTGGTGCTGGTGCTGGTACACCGCCCGTTCGGCGACTACATGTACCGGGCGATCACCGCCACCCGGCACCTGCGCGCGGAGAAGGTCCTCTACCGCGCGGTCGGCGTCAACCCCGACGGCGAGCAGTCGTGGGGCGTGTACGCGCGCAGCGTGCTGGCGTTCTCGGCGGTGTCGATCCTTGCGTTGTACCTGTTCCAGCGGGTCCAGAACCATCTGTGGCTCAGCCTCGGGTTCGCCCCGGTCAAGCCGGACCAGGCCTGGAACACCGCGGTCAGCTTCGTGACGAACACGAACTGGCAGTCGTACTCGGGTGAGTCGACGATGGGCCACCTGGTGCAGATGGCCGGCCTGGCGGTGCAGAACTTCACCTCCGCGGCGGTGGGTGTGGCGGTGGCGGTGGCGCTGGTGCGCGGCTTCGCCCGGTCCAGGACCGATCAGCTGGGCAACTTCTGGGTCGACCTGGTGCGCGTCTGCGTGCGGATCCTGCTGCCGGTCGCGGTGCTGGGCACGATCGTGTTCGTCGCCGGGGGCGTGGTGCAGAACCTGTCGGCCGGTGCGGATGTGACGACCCTGGCGGGCGGCGCGCAGCACATCACCGGCGGGCCGGTCGCCTCGCAGGAGGTGATCAAGGAGCTGGGCACGAACGGCGGCGGCTTCTACAACGTCAACAGCGCGCACCCGTTCGAGAACCCGACCAGCTGGACGAACTGGCTGCAGATCTTCCTGATCCTGCTCATCCCGTTCAGCCTGCCGCGGGTCTTCGGCCGGATGGTCGGCGACAGGCGGCAGGGCCTGGCGATCGCCGGCATCATGGCGATCCTGGCGATCGGCAGCGTGATCGCCATCAACGCGCTGCAGCTGCACCACGGCGGCACGGTCCCGGCGGCGGTCGGCGCGGCGACGGAGGGCGTCGAGACCCGGTTCGGGGTGGCGCAGTCGGCGACCTTCGCGGCAGCCACGACGCTGACGTCGACCGGCGCGGTGAACTCGTTCCACGACTCGTACACGGCGCTGGGCGGCATGATGACGATGCTGAACATGATGCTCGGCGAGGTCGCGCCCGGCGGTGTGGGTTCCGGGCTGTACGGCATGCTCATCCTGGCCGTCATCACGGTGTTCGTGGCCGGGCTGATGGTGGGGCGCACGCCGGAGTACCTGGGCAAGAAGATCGGCTCGCGGGAGATCAAGTTCGCGTCGCTGTATCTGCTGACCACGCCGGCGCTGGTGCTGGTCGGCACGGCGATCGCGATGGGCTCGCCCAAGGCGCGGGCGTCGATGGCCAACCCGGGCGCCCACGGGCTGTCGGAGGTGCTGTACGCGTTCACGTCGGCGTCGAACAACAACGGCTCCGCGTTCGCCGGCATCAGCGCCAACACGCAGTTCTACAACACCGCGCTGGGCCTGTGCATGCTGCTGGGCCGGTTCCTGCCCATCATCTTCGTGCTCGGCCTGGCCGGCTCGCTCGCCCGGCAGCAGCCGGTGCCGGCGTCATCGGGGACGCTGCGGACGTACCAACCCCTGTTCATCGGCATGGTCGTGGGCGTCACGGTCATCGTCGTGCTGCTCACCTACCTGCCGGCCGTCGCGCTCGGCCCTCTCGCGGAAGGACTCCGATGATCGCCGCGGGTCTGCTGGATCCCAAGCAGCTGTGGAAGTCGATTCCCGACGCGCTGCGCAAGCTCAGCCCGGGCACGCTGTGGCGCAACCCGGTCATGTTCATCGTGGAGATCGGGTCGGTCTTCACCACCGTCCTCGCGGTCATCCACCCCAGCGTGTTCGGGTGGGCGATCGCCGTGTGGCTGTGGCTGACGGTGCTGTTCGCCAACCTCGCGGAGGCGGTGGCCGAGGGGCGGGGCAAGGCGCAGGCCGCCACGTTGCGGCGGGCCAAGCAGGACACCGTGGCGCAGCTGGCCGACGGGACCACTCGCCAGGCCGGCGAGCTCGAGCTGGGCGACGTCGTGGTGGTCGAGGCCGGGCAGGTGATCCCCGGCGACGGTGACGTCATCGAGGGCATCGCCTCGGTCGACGAGTCCGCGATCACCGGCGAGTCGGCGCCGGTCATCCGCGAGTCCGGCGGCGACCGCAGCGCGGTCACGGGTGGCACCAGGGTGCTGTCGGACCGGATCGTGGTGCGGATCACGCAGCGGCCGGGGGAGTCGTTCATCGACCGGATGATCGCCCTGGTCGAGGGGGCCAACCGGCAGAAGACCCCGAACGAGATCGCGCTGAACATCCTGCTGGCGAGCCTGACGATCATCTTCCTGCTGGCCGTGGCGACGCTGCAGCCCCTGGCGATCTACTCCAAGGCGGTGCAGGCGTTCGCGCCGGACAGCGCGGCGCTCAACGCCGAGGGCGTCACCGGGATCGTGCTGGCGTCGCTGCTGGTCTGTCTCATCCCGACCACGATCGGGGCGCTGCTGTCCGCGATCGGTATCGCCGGCATGGACCGGCTGGTGCAGCGCAACGTGCTGGCGATGTCCGGCCGGGCGGTGGAGGCCGCCGGCGACGTCAACACGCTGCTGCTGGACAAGACCGGCACCATCACGCTGGGCAACCGGCAGGCCGGGAACCTGCTGCCGGTCGAGGGGGTGAGCGTCGACGAGCTGGCCGAGGCGGCGCAGCTGTCCAGCCTGGCCGACGCGACCCCGGAGGGGCGCAGCATCGTGGTGTACGCCAAGGAACACCACGGCCTGCGCGAGCGTGAGGTCACCGGCGCGGTCTGGGTGCCGTTCACCGCGCAGACCCGCATGTCGGGCGTGAACGTCGACGGGCGGGAGGTGCGCAAGGGCGCCGCGATCGCGGTGATGAAGTGGGTCCGCGACAACGGGGGCCGCCCGACCGAGGAGGTCGGCACGATCGTGGACGCGGTGTCGTCCTCCGGCGGTACGCCGCTGGTCGTCGCCGAGCACGTGGCCGGGCAGCCGGCCCGCACCCTGGGCGTCATCCACCTCAAGGACGTGGTCAAGCAGGGCATGCGGGAGCGCTTCGACGAGATGCGCCGGATGGGCATCCGCACCGTGATGATCACCGGTGACAACCCGCTGACCGCGAAGGCCATCGCCGAGGAGGCCGGCGTCGACGACTTCCTGGCCGAGGCCACGCCCGAGGACAAGATGGCCCTGATCAAGCAGGAGCAGCAGGGCGGCAAGCTGGTCGCGATGACCGGCGACGGTACCAACGACGCCCCGGCGCTGGCCCAGGCCGACGTGGGCGTGGCGATGAACACCGGTACGTCGGCGGCCAAGGAGGCCGGCAACATGGTCGACCTGGACTCCGACCCGACGAAGCTGATCGAGATCGTCGAGATCGGCAAGCAGCTGCTCATCACCCGCGGTGCGCTGACCACGTTCTCGATCGCCAACGACATCGCCAAGTACTTCGCGATCATCCCGGCGATGTTCGCCGCGATCTATCCGGGCCTGGGCGCGTTGAACGTCATGCGGCTGCACTCGCCGACCTCGGCGATCCTGTCCGCGGTCATCTTCAACGCCCTGGTCATCGTGGCGCTGATCCCGCTCGCCCTGCGCGGGGTGCGGTACCGGCCCTCCAGCGCGACGGCGATGCTGCGCCGCAACCTGCTGGTCTACGGCATCGGCGGGATCGTCGTGCCGTTCATCGGTATCAAGATCATTGACCTGATCGTCATGTCCATCCCGGGGATCTCCTGATGCGTCTGCCCGCCTGGCTCGCCCAGCACCTCGCCGCCCTGCGCGCCCTGGTCGCCCTGACCATCGTGCTCGGCCTGGCCTACCCCCTGCTCATGGTCGCGGTGGCCCGCATCCCGGGCCTGTCCGGCCACGCCGACGGCTCGCTGCTCGCCCGCGACGGCAGGCACGTCGGCAGCGCCCTCATCGGGCAGTCGTTCACCGACGCTCAGGGCAACCCGCTCAGGCGATACTTCCAGTCCCGGCCGTCCGCCGCCGGCAAGGGCTACGATCCGACCTCGACCTCGGCGAGCAACCTCGGCCCGCAGAACATCGTCGACCAGCCCGGCAAGCCCAGCCTGCTGACCCAGGTCTGCACCCGCAGCAAGGCCGTCGGGCAGTTCGAGCACGTCGACGGAGCCCGGCCCTACTGCACCCCGGACGGCGCCGGCGCGGTCCTGGCCGTGTATCCCGACCACGCCGTCAGCGTCAACGAGACCTGCCCGGCCACCCCGTTCATCGACCGGTACCAGGGCCGGCCGGTCCAGTGCGCCAAGCCCGGCGAGGATTACAGCACCGGCGTCACCACCCCGGTGCGTGGCAACGCGCCAGGCAGTCCGGCGGTGCCGGCCGACGCGGTCACCGCCAGCGGCAGCGGCCTCGACCCGCACGTCAGCGTCGCCTACGCCGACCTGCAGATCGCCCGGGTCGCCGCGGCCCGCGGCCTGTCCCAGGAGCAGGTGCGCCGCCTCGTCCAGGAACACACCGGCGGTCGTACCCTCGGCTTCGTGGGAGAACCGGCGGTCAACGTCCTGGAACTCAACCTGGCCCTGGACCGGAGCTGACATGACGACGCGCGGGACGCTGCGGGTGTACCTGGGCGCGGCGCCCGGCGTCGGCAAGACCTACAGGATGCTGGAGGAGGGGCGGCGCCGGCTGAACCGGGGCACCGACGTGGTCGTCGGGTTCGTCGAGACCCACGACCGCCCCTTCACCCAGACCATGCTCGACGGCCTCGAGGTCGTACCGCGCCGGGACCTGACCTACCGCGGCGCCGCCTTCACCGAACTCGACCTCGACGCGCTCCTCGCCCGCCGGCCCGAGGTCGCGCTCGTCGACGAACTGGCACACACCAACGTGCCCGGCAGCGAGCACGCCAAGCGCTGGCGCGACGTCGACGTGCTCCTCGACGCCGGCATCGACGTGCTCACCACCGTCAACATCCAGCACCTGGAATCACTCAACGACGTCGTCGAGCGCATCACCGGCGTCACCCAGCGCGAGACCGTCCCCGACGCCGTCGTGCGCCGCGCCGAGCAGATCGAACTCGTCGACATGACCCCCGAGGCCCTGCGCCGGCGCATGGCCCACGGCAACATCTACAAGCCGGAGAAGATCGACGCCGCCCTTGGCAACTACTTCCGCGTCGGCAACCTCACCGCCCTGCGCGAGCTCGCCCTGCTCTGGCTCGCCGACAAGGTCGACGAACAGCTCGACCATTACCGCGCCGCGCACGACATCGACAAGACCTGGGAGGCCCGCGAACGCGTCGTCGTCGCCCTCACCGGCGGCCCTGAGGGCGACACCCTCATCCGCCGCGCCGCCCGCGTCGCCGCCCGCACCAAGGGCGCCGACCTGCTCGCCGTGCACGTCGTGCGCGGCGACGGCCTGGCCGGCGCCGACCCCGCCAACCTCACTCGGCAGCGACTGCTCGTGGAAGCCCTCGGCGGCACCTACCACCAGGTCCTCGGCGCCGACGTGCCAGGCGCGCTGCTGGACTTCGCCCGTGGCGTCAACGCCACCCAGCTTGTCCTCGGCGCCAGCCGCCGCGGCCGCCTCGCGCAGATCCTCTCGCCCGGTGTCGGCGTCACCACCACCGCCGAGTCCGGCTCCATCGACGTCCATCTCGTCACCCATGAGCAGGCCCGCCGTTTCGCGTGGCGGTCGCCGCGGGCCGCCGCCCTGACCCGCGGCCGCCGCCTGACCGGCCTCGCCCTCGCCCTGGCCGGCCTGCCCGCCCTGACCCTCGGCCTCGACGCCGCGCGCGCCGACATGGCGCTGACCAGCGACATCCTCGCCTATCTCGTGCTCGCCGTCGCCACCGCGCTCGTCGGCGGGCTGTTGCCCGCCCTGGTCTGCGCCATCGGCGGATTCCTGCTGCTCAACTGGTGCTTCACGCCGCCGCTGAACCGGTTCACCATCGCCGAACGCGAGAACCTCTTCGCCCTCGTCGCCTTCGTCTTCGTCGCCGTCGCCGTGGCCACCGTCGTCGACCGCGCCGCCCGCCGCGCCCGCGACGCCGCCCGCGCCTCCGCCGAGGCGCGGACCCTGTCCACCCTCGCCGGCAGCGTCCTGCACGGCGACAACCCCCTCGACGCGTTGCTGGAGCGGGTCCGCGAGTCGTTCGGTCTCACCTGCGTCACGCTGCTGGACCGCGAGTCGGAGCACGACCCGTGGCGGCCGGCCGCCTCGGTCGGCGGCACGCCCTGCCTGACCCCGGCCGACGGCGAGACCGAGGTGCCGGTCGAGGAGAACGTGTCGCTGGTGCTGCGCGGCCACCCGCTGCCGGCCGAGGCCCGCCGGCTCGTCGAGGCGTTCGCCGCGCACGCCGCGATCGCCCTGCGCCAGCAGCGCCTCGCCGAGCGGGCCGCCGCGGCCGGCACCCTCGCGGAGGTCGACCGGCTGCGCACCGCGCTGCTGTCCGCGGTCAGCCACGACCTGCGCACCCCGCTCGCCTCCGCCAAGGCGGCGGTCGGCAGCCTGCGCAGCCCCGACGTGCGCTTCTGCGCCGAGGACGAGGCCGAGCTGCTGGCCACCGCCGAGGAGTCGCTGGACAAGCTCACCCGGCTGGTGGAGAACCTGCTGGACATGTCCCGCCTGCAGGCCGGCGCCCTCGCCCTGACGCTGCAGCCGGTCGACCTGGCAGACGCGCTGCCGCGCGCCGCCGACGACCTCGACGCGGCGGTCGTCCTCAGCGTGCCCGAGGAACTGCCCGAGGTGATCGCCGACCCGGCCCTGCTGGAGCGGATCCTGGTCAACCTGCTTGGTAACGCGCTGCGCTACAGCCCGCCGGGCCGCCCGCCGTCGATCGGGGCGAGCGAGCACGCCGGCCTGGTCGACATCCGCGTCGTCGATCACGGCCCAGGCATCCCGGCCGCGGACCACGACCGGGTCTTCCAGCCCTTTCAGCGCCTCGGCGACCGCGACAACGCCACCGGCGTGGGCCTCGGCCTGGCCCTGTCCCGGGGCCTGGCCGAGGCGATGGGCGGCACCCTCGTGCCGGAGCCCACCCCGGGCGGCGGCCTCACGATGACCCTGACACTGCACCGGGCGTGACCGGAGCAGGCAAAACGCGGCCCGGCCGGGCTTCGCGGCGCGCCGGAGGTGCGAGAATCTCGCGTATGCCTCTTGATCGTCAGCTGGGCCGGCGCGGTGTGCTCGGCGCCGGGTTCGCCGCGTCCGTCGCCACGCTCGCCGGCTGCGGCGACGACCCCGGCAGCGCCGCGCCCGGCGCAGCGCCGGGCTCGCCGGCCCCGGCGCGGAGCGAGTCCGCCGCCGTCGAGGGAACGGTCGCCGCCGAGGAGGGAACAGCCGGGTTCGGGCCGTCCGGGTCGGCGAGCGCCAGCGCGCCGGCGGCGGGGCAGCAGGTGCTCGCGGCGTCGTACAGCGGCAAGCTCGTGGAGACCCTGAATCGGTACCTCGTGCCGACGGCCGACAACCCGAAGCGCCCGGGCTACGCCGGCGCCGTGGTGCTGGTGGACGTCGATGGCAAGGTGACCACGCACGCCTCGGTGGGCTATGCGCTGCGCTACGGCGCGGGGCCGGTCGAACTGGCGGAGCAGTCGCGGGTGCTCATGCGGCCCGATTCGATCTTCGACGTCGCGTCGGTGACCAAGGTGTACACCACGATCCTGGCGATGCGGCAGGTCGACCGGGGAAAGCTGGACCTCGGCGCGCCGGTGGTGCAGTACCTGCCGGCGTTCGACGGGCCCGGCAAGTCCGCGGTCACGGTGCGGACGCTGCTCACGCACACCAGCGGCCTGCCGGTCGGGCCGTCGATCCCGGAGACGTCGAAGAAGCCCGACGTCGCGGCGCGGTGGGCGTACATCCTGTCGACGCCGCTGGCGGACGGGGTGACGCCGGGCAGTCTCTTGCGGTACACGAGCCTGGGCCTGCTGCTCACCCAGCAGATCCTGGAGAAGCTCACCGGCAAACCGCTGGACCAGCAGGTCAAGTCCGAGATCACCGGGCCGCTGGGGCTGCGTGACACCGGGTTCAAGCCGCTCGGGTGGCTCAGCGCGCAGGACAAGGCCAACCGGCTCGCGGCCACCGACGCCCGATCGTCCCGCGGCCTGCTGCGCGGCGTCGTGCACGACGACATCTGCAACGTGCTCGGCGGCGTGGCGGGCTCGGCCGGGATCTTCACCACCGCGGCGGACCTGGCCGTGATCGGCCGGATGCTGCTCGGCGGCGGGCAGGTCGACGGCAAGCGGATCCTCTCCGAGGCGACCGTCCAGCGGATGCTCACCAACTACAACGCGGGGCTGCCCGCCGCCGATGTCGCCCGGCCGAACCGCACCGCCACCCACGGGCTGGGCGTGGAGCTCGACCAGCCGTGGTTCATGGGCCGGCTCGCGTCGCCGCGCACGTTCGGTCACACCGGCTTCACCGGCTGCGAGCTGGTCGTGGAGCCGCGCCGCCGGCTCGTGCTCGTGCTGCTGACCAACCGCGCCCACCCGAACTGGAGCTGGGCCGACCCCGATCCGACGCGGGTGGCGATCGCGAACATCCTCGCCGACGCCATCGCCTGACACGCGGTTTCGGTCTGGCGCCGGCCGCCGCCGGTCTTGACGCGTTCCATGGGCGGTGCCGGCGATCGGAGCCGCGGCGCCGTGACCGGGCGTGATCGACATTGCCATGAGTCAATTGCTGATAATGATCTTCCGCACTTCGCCAGGACTGCTGGCTTCGCGAGATTTGGCGATGCCGATCATTCGGCCGATGGGTGCGAAAAATAGCGGTGGGGCCGCCGAATCGGCGTCATGACACCCCTGTCCGGTCTGGACGATATCACGGCGCGGGGTGATGCGGTGGGAGCTGAGCCGGGTTGGATCGGGTGCGGCCTCGGGCGCGTATTGACGGCGGCGCCGCCATCGTGGCGACCCGCGGTCCCGAGGATCGGCGCGTGCGCCGGCGGTCCGGTGGCGGGCCCGGTGGCCTTCTCGGGATCGGTCCCGTGTCATGCGCCGCGTCGGTTGCCGGGCATCGCGCGCGGGGCGCCGCGGCTGGGTGCGGGACCGTCTCGGGTGACGGCGGTGCTGCTCATGGTGCCTGCGGCCGCGTTGGGCAGGCACCTTACCAAAGTCGAAGCGCTTCGGTCAGCCATCCGAGCCAATGTCTCCTCATCTGCCAAGACTGAGGTTCTGTGCCCGTCCGGTGGCGGGTGAGTGGTAGGGGAGCGCCTCGTCCGCGCGTTAAGCGCTTCGTTAGCGCAGGTCAACGGTGCCTTAACGGCACGCCAACGCGTAGCAAGATCATCGGTTTTACCACGCGGAGCAATCTCATTATTTCCCTGTTCACTAGATTCGCGTTTCGCTGATACACACCGGTGACGGAGCATCAATGCGTTCCCGGACCGCGCGCGCTACAACAATGGTGCGCCAGGACAGCGGAGGTGTGAGCTGATTAGTGCGGTACCAATTCCATCGGACTCGAGGTGGCAGGGTAATCTGGCGTCTGGTTGGCCCCAACAACCGGATCCTCGGCGTTTCGCCGGAGAGTTTTCCAGGTGTGGAGGACGCCGCCGCAGCAGCTCAGAAGGTCCGCAGCCGCGTAGGTTCCGGTTCGGTCGCGGTAGTTCGCGATGTGTCTCGCCGTTGGCGCTGGTCGATCAGTGACGCCGAGGTCGGTGTCCTGGCGGTAGCCGCACACGGTTACGAGCTGCGAACCGCCTGCGAGGCGGCGATCGAGCGCTTCATCGAGAGTGCCGTGGCGGCCGTCATCGACCAGACGGTCGGCCGTAGGGGCCGATTCTGGCGTCCGGACGCGGACTGAGCGGCAGGCCGCGACGACGCGACGGTGCCGAGCCGGCCGGAGCGCGTCGCCGCACCCCGGCGACGCCGCATGCCCTTCAATCCGTGACCTTGTCTCTCACCGTGACCTTGTTCCTCACCGTGACCTCGGCCGTGCCGTGACCTCTTCACGCGCCGCGGCGTGAACTTCGCAGCCGTGCCATGACCTTCGAGCCAGGTAGGAGGGCCCGATGACGCAGGTGTCGACCGAGCAACGCCCGCGCGTGGTGAAGGCCGCGCCCGGGCTCGCCGACCGGATCTTCCACGGCGGGTCCAGGCTCACCGGCCTGTTTGTCTTCGCCGTCATGGGCGCCATCGGCCTGTTCCTGGCGTTGCGGGCGGTCGAGGCGTTGCGGGCGGTCGGGTTCCGGTTCCTCACGACCGCGCAGTGGCAGCCGGATGTCCACCGGTTCGGCATCGCCGCGGTGCTCACCGGGACCGTCCTGATCGCCGCCGTCGCGGTGGTCGTGTCGGTACCGCTGGCGACGGGCACGGCCCTGTTCATCTCCGAGGTGGCGCCGGTCTGGCTGAGGCAGTGGCTGGTCAGCCTGGTCGACCTGATGGCCGCCGTGCCGAGCGTGGTGTACGGACTATGGGGCCTGGTCTTCCTGGAAGGCAACGTCATCGGGGTGGCGCGCTGGCTGTCCACCTGGTTCGGCTGGATTCCGATCTTCCGCGTCGACGGCGCGGACCCGGCCGATCCGCTGGCCAGTGCGAGCGTGTACACGGCGAGCACCTTCGTCGCCGGGCTCACGGTCTCGATGATGGTGGCCCCGATTCAGTGCTCGGTGATGCGGGAGGCGTTCAGTCAGGCGCCGCCCGGCGAGCGGGAGGGCGCCTACGCGCTCGGCGCCACCCGTTGGGGCATGATCAGCTCGGTCGTGCTGCCGTTCGGGCGTGGCGGGATGATCGGCGGCACGATGCTCGGCCTGGGGCGGGCCCTCGGCGAGACCATCGCCGTCTACATGGTCATCTCCCAGGTCTTCGACATCCAGCCGCACATCCTGCAGGTCGGCACGAATTCGGTCTCCAGCCTCATCGCGCTGCGCTACGGAGACGCGTCCGGCTTCGGCCTGTCCGCGCTCATGGCCGCCGGCCTGGCGCTGTTCGTCATCACGCTGCTGGTGAACTTCACCGCCTCGACGATCGCGGCCCGGTCCCGCTCCGGCGCGCAGAGCGAGGTGTGACGTGACGATGGAGGAGACGGCGCTGGACCGGGCCGGGATCGGCGAGGGGACCGTGGCCGGCCTGCACGTCGGCGAGGTGGTCGCCCGGGCGGCGCAGAGCCGGGGGGACGGGGAGGGCACCGTCCTGCCGCGCGACCTCGGGCCCGTCCCGCCCCGGCGCAATCTCCGCGCGTTCCGCCGCGACGAGCTGTTCAACGTGCTGGGGGCCGCGTCCACCGGCGTGTGCGTGGCGATCCTGCTCTTCGCCTGGCTCGCGCCGTTCAGCGGGTTCCTCGGGTTCCTCGTCGTGGCGTACATCGCCTTCCTCGCGACGTACGCCCTGCTGACCGCGTTGTCCGCCGACGGCCCGACGGTGCGGGACCGGATCTGGACGACCGTCCTGGGCAGCGCGGCCGCCGTGCTGTTCCTCGGGCTCGCCCAGGTCCTGTGGTTCACGCTGTGGCGCGGCGTGCCGGCGATGCGGCACCTGAACTTCTTCACCCAGGACCTCGCCGACGCCGGCCCGCTCGACCCCCTGACCCAGGGCGGCGTGCTGCACGCGATGGTCGGGACACTGGAGATGATCGCCATCGCGCTGCTCATCACGATCCCGCTCGGCCTGGCGTGCGCGGTCTACCTGACGCAGGTCGGCGGGCGCGGCTCCGTGCTGGTGCGCACGGTCGTGGAGGCGATGACCGCCCTTCCGTCGATCGTCGCCGGGCTGTTCATCTACGCGACCCTGATCCTGCTCCTCGGGTTCAGGCTGTCCGGGTTCGCCGCCGCGGTCGCGCTGAGCGTCATGATGCTGCCGATCATCATCCGCTCGGCGGACGTCGTGCTGCGGCTGGTGCCGGGCGGCCTGCGGGAGGCATCGGAGGCGCTGGGCGCGCCGCGGTGGCGCACCGTCTGGTACGTCGTGCTCCCCACCGTCCGGTCCGGCCTGGTCACGAGTGTCATCCTCGGCACCGCGCGGGGCATCGGCGAGACGAGCCCGGTGCTGCTGACCGCCGGCTACACCACGTACCTCAACGCCGACCCCGTGAGCGGGCCCCAGGTCTCCTTGCCGCTGCTGACGTTCATGCTCGTGCGCTCCGGCCAGCCCTCGTACATCCAGCGCGGCTTCGGCGCCGCCGCGTTGCTCATGGCGATCGTCGTCGCGCTGTTCGTGCTGGCACGCGTCTTCGCCGGCCGAGCACCGGGTCGTGTCACCGCCCGCCGGGCCCGCAGGCTCGCCCGGCGCTCCGCCTGCGACCAGGCGCGGATGCGGCGCCGTCGATACGAGCTTCCGGGCATGGCCGGCGGGGAACTCCCCGGCCGCGATCCGGGTTCGTTCCACCTTGGAGAATCGCCATGAAACTCTTGCCCTGGCAGCGGGTCGTGCTCGCCCTGAGCAGCGTCCTGCTCGTACTCGCGGTCCCCACGCCCGCGATGGCCGAGACGTATGTGCCGATCAACGGTGCCGGGTCCAGCTGGGCGGCGAACGCCGTCAACCAGTGGATCAGCGCCGTGCACCAGAGCGGCATGCGGGTCGACTACAGCGCCAACGGCTCCTCCGACGGACGGCAGCGCTTCCTGCAGCACACGGTCGACTACGCCGCGTCCGACATCCCGTTCCAGCAGCACCCTACCGACGGCGGGTCGCCGGAGAACCCGACGCCGGGCACGTACGCGTACATGCCGATCGTGGCCGGCGGCACCAGCTTCATGTACAACCTCAAAATCGGCGGCCGGCAGGTGACCAATCTCCGCCTGTCCGGCGAGGTCATCTCCAAGATCTTCACCGGCGGCATCACCCGGTGGGACGACCAGGCGATCAAGAGCGACAACCCGGGTCTGACCATGCCGGCGTCGAAGATCGTGCCGGTCATCCGCTCCGACGGCTCGGGCAGCAGTGCGCAGTTCAGCCTGTGGATGCAGGCCCAGCAGGGTGGGATCTGGAGCGCGTTCTGCCGGCAGCGCGGCTGCGGCAACGGCGCAGCATCCTACTGGCCGAACTTTCCCGGTGCCGTCTCCAAGGCCGGTGACCTCGGCGTGGCCAGTTACGTCGCGCAGGGCTACTCCGAGGGCGCCATCGGATACGTCCAGTACTCCTACGCCATCAACGCCGGCTTCCCGGTCGTGAAGATGCTCAACGCGGCGGGCTACTACGTCGAGCCGACCCCGCTCAACGTGGCCGTCGCCCTGCTGAAGGCGAAGATCAACGAGAACACCGATCCGGCGGTGTACCTCACGCAGGACCTCACCGACGTGTACAAGTACGAAGACCCGCGGGTGTACCCGATGTCGTCGTACTCGTACTTCATCCTGCCCACGACGGTCACCGGCAACTTCTCCGAGGCGAAGGGCAAGACGCTCGCCGCCTTCAGCTCGTACTTCGAGTGCGAGGGCCAGCAGCAGGCGCCCGACCTCGGCTACTCGCCGCTGCCGCGGAACCTGGTCGAGGCGAGCTTCAAGCAGATCGCCAAGATCCCCGGGGCGCAGGCGCCGAACAAGCCGCTCGAGTCGTGCAACAACCCGACGTTCACGCCCGACGGGCACAACCGGCTCGCCGACGTCGCGCCGCAGCCGCAGGCGTGCGACAAGCGCGGCCCGGGGCAGTGCACCAACGGCACCGGCGGAAAGCGGAACCAGCCGACGCCGGTGAACGCGGGGGCACAGGCGGCCAACCAGGCGGCGGGCGGCGGCCAGAGCGGCCAGAGCGGCGGCCAGACCGGCGGCCAGAGTGCCGGCCCGGGCGCCACCGGGTCCGCGGGCACGGGCGGTCCCGGCGCGGCGCCGTCGCTGAGCTACGACCCCGGCACCGACCAGTATGTGGGCGCCGGCGGCGGCAGCGGCGGCGGCGACCCGGGCGTGGCGGCGGTGCCGATAGCCATGCCGACCGGCGACGGCTGGACTGCGGCTCAGACGTTGATGCTCATCGCCGGCCTCGCCACGCTCGCGCTGGTGCTCGGCCCCGGCCTGGTCTCCTGGATGCTGCGGAGGCGGCAATGAACACCCTCATGTCCTGGCGCCGCCGGGCGCTCATCGGGCTCGTCGCCGGGCTCGTGGTGGCGAGCGTCGCCGAACTCGGCCACATCGCGGCCGCGTCGGCCGACGAGGATCCGAGCGTCGGCAAGATCGAGTACACGGGCACGCCGGTCACCGACTCGGCGGTGACGCGCAGCGGCGACAGCGCGTTCGCGAACCTTCGGGTGACCGTGTCGCAGACCAAGAACCTGACCAGCCAGGCCGTGACCGTCACCTGGACCGGACTGGGGAAGTTCTGCTGCGACGCGACGCACTACGCCTCCAACTATCTGCAGATCATGCAGTGCTGGGGCGACGACCCGGCGGCGCCTGCCGAGCGGCCGGCTCCAGCCAGGGAGACCTGCCAGTTCGGCGCGTACACCGGCACGGACCCGGGCCAGGTCGGCAACCCCCCTGACATCTATGCCCGCAGCCGCTCCGTGCTGCGCACCGACGCCGACGAGCGCGCCGCGGCCGGCCCCGACGGCAAACCGCTGAACTACTACCTCAACGCGGGCGGCGCAGGCGGCGCCGTCCCGTTTCGTCCCGCCACGGGAGCCGCGCCGGTCATCCCGGGATTCGGGCTGCCGATCGACATGGCCGGGGGCAAGGTGTTCGGCGTCGCCGAGACCAACGAACAACCGTACGTGCTGAGCCGCCCCGACGGCACCGGTGAGGCGCCGTTCGAGATCCAGACGACGCTCGAGTCGCCGTCACTGGGCTGCGGCGCGATCGTCGGGGATCCGAGCCACCCGGCCGGACGCCCGTGCTGGCTGGTGGTCGTGCCCCGCGGGACCACCGACGACGGATACCGCACCGGCGCATTCGTCGGTGAAGGTGGCCTGACCCACGTCGTGTCCTCGCCGCTCACCATGAGCACGTGGAAGCATCGGCTCGCGTTCCGGCTGGAGTTCAAGCCGGTCGGCGAGCAGTGCCCGCTGGGCACCGCACAACGCCGGATCGTCGGCAGCGAGATCGTCAAGCCGGCGTTCCTGAGCTGGTCTCCGGCGCTGTGCGCCAGCAGCAATGTGCCGTACAACCTGACCACGCTGTCGGAGACCGCCGCACGCAACACGATCGTCGGCTCGACTCCCGGAGCCACCCGCGCGGCGCTGATCAGCCGGCCGTTGGCGCGCGACGCCGCCCACCCGGTCTCATACGCGCCGATCGCGCTGTCCGGCGTGGCCATCGGCTTCAACATCGAGCGCCGACCAGGCGCCGCCGACACGCCGCAGGCCGAGATGGACATCGCGGGCAGCCGCCTGCCACGGCTGAACCTGACGCCGCGCGTCGTCGCCAAGCTGCTCACTGAGTCGTATGCCAAAGCCGTCCCACCGCCCAGCCGGACCAAACTGGCCCCGGACTACCTCACGCACAATCCGGGACGCCTGTTCGACGATCCGGAGGTCCTCCAGGCCAACCCGGAGGTCAAGTGGCTGGCCGCACCGGCGACCGCCGCCGCGAGCGCCGCGCCACTGACGGTGCTGGAGAACTCGGACGCCACCTGGACGCTCTGGCAGTGGATCAACGCGGACCCGGACGCGCGGAAGTTCCTCGACGGCACCCCCGATCCATGGGGCATGACGGTCAACCCGGCGTACAAGAACGTCACGCTGCCGATCGAGAACTTCCCGAAGTCGGATCCGACCTGCACCGAGCTGACCGACGAGGAGCGGGCCAAGGGCGCGACCAGCCCGCGCTGCGTCATCGACGTCTCGCCCTTCGCCGAGAGCCTCGGCGACGCGGCGCGGCGCACCCGCGCGGGCAACCCCGGTGGCGCCAGCGGGGAGTGGTGGGCCGCGGACGACCCGACCAACGCCACCGGAGTCGGGCAGTGGAAGAAGGACGGCCCCCAGTTCGTCGGCAGCCGGTTCGTCGTGAGCATCACATCCACGGCCGAAGCCGCCAAGTACGGACTGCAGACCGCGCGGCTGCGCAACGCGGCCGGCAAGTTCGTCGCGCCGGACGAGGTAGGCCTGCAGGCCGGTGCCAACGCGATGATCGAAGACCGGGACGAGCACCGGGTCAAGGTGGCGAATCCGGCCTCGACGGCGCCCGACGCGTATCCGCTGCCGATGCTGACCTATGCCGCCGTCAGCGTCGCCGACATCGACGCCGCCGACGCCCAGGCCCGCACCGACCTGGCCGCGTTCGTCGACTACGCCGCCAACGCGGGTCAGACGCGGGGTCTGGCGGACGGGCAGCTCCCGCCCGGCTACAGCCCGCTGCCCTTCGCGCTGCGGCTGCAGGCCAAGGGCGCCGTCCAGGAGATCAGGTCCGGGAAGGTCGCAGGCTACGACCAGACCGCGCAGCCGACGCAACAGAGCGGCACCCAGGCCGGCGGCACCGGCACCGGCACCACCCGACCGGCGTCCACGGCCGCCAGCGGTCTCCCCGACCGTGGATCGATCCCGTCGGCGGCGCCCAGCCGGTCCACCCGGGGACCCGAACCGGTCGCCGTCGTGCAGTCCGGGCGTACCCCCGACGATCCGAGCACGCTGCCCCCATGGGTGCTGCTCGCCGGCCTCGGCGCCGGGGTGGTGTCCGCGTTCGCCGCGCCACTCGTCCGTCCCAGGCGCAGATCGATCGATCCGTAGCCGCCGAGACCACACCTCAGCGCCGCGCACGAGGCGGCCACCACAGGCTCCGCCCGGCATCACCGGGCGGTGGGGAAGACCGGTCTGCCCCTCAGAGAGGGAGGGGCAGACCGGGAAACCGGAGTCTACCGGAGCGTCCGGTGGACGGTTCCCGAGGAGGAACAGCAGTGTTCAAACTCCCGAAGGCGATCGCGGCGCTCGCCGTGGTCCCGATGGCGACCGCACTGGTCGCCGTCGGCCTGATCGCCGGCCCCGCGGCGGCCGACCCGCCGCCGCCGACCGGCGCGTCGTACTGCGGCGTCGGTTCGGACACGACTCAGGACGTCATCCAGAAGCTGGCCGCCACGCTCGACTCGGGCAGCCCGAACTTCAAGAAGTTCGAGTCGTGGAACGCGACCGGCTCCACCTCGATCACCACCAACTGCCCGCCGCCGTCGGGCACGGGCACTTCGTTCCTGCGGCCGGACGGTTCGAGTGCGGGCATCGCCGCCCTGCTGCTCTCGCAGCGCCCGAACTCCTCCGGCACGCCCTCCCCGGCCGGCACCCAGGCCTGCCCGAGCACGCCGGCCCAGGTCGCCAGCTACTGCAGCAAGGCCGCGAGCCTCGGCCAGAACACCCCGACGCTGAGCGGCAACCAGGTCACGTTCGCGCGGTCCTCGCGTGGCCCGGCGGTCGCTGGCAGCGCGCTGACCTTCATTCCGTTCGGTACCGACGCCGTCGACTACGCGGTGAAGTCGGGCGGTGGGCTCGACCAGTCCTTCGCGGCCGGTGGCACCTTCGCGGGCGGCCTGAGCACCACGCAGTTGCAGAACATCTACAAGTGCGACCCGTCCTTCCGCACCGTGACCGCCGGCGGCGTCACGTACACGATCCAGCCGTACGTGCCGCAGGCGGGTTCGGGCACCCGGTCCTTCTTCCTCGGTCTCGTCGGCATCACCGAGGCCGACGTGAACAAGGTCGGCGGCTGCGTGCGCGACACCAAGGTCGACACCGGCGCCTCGATCCAGGAGCACGACGGCAACGTGCTCACGGACCCGACCGTCGGCGCCACCCGCTACACCGAGATCGCCCCGATCTCGATCGCGCAGAACATCGCGCAGACCAACCACACCGTCACCGGTGTCACCGACCGGCGGGGCAACTCGAAGCTGGGCACCCTGAACGGCGCGGCGCCGACCAGTGGCTCGGGTGGCACCCTGGCCATCAACAGCACCTTCGTGTCGACCAACCCGACGTTCACCCGCCCGGTGTACAACGTGTTCCCGACCTGGAAGGTCAGCGGTACGTTCGCCGACCCGGACCTGGTGAAGCTGTTCGTCAACAACAGCTCGAAGGTGTGCTCCTCGAGCTTCACGATCGGCCAGTACGGCTTCCTCACCAGCCCCTCCACCTGCGGCAGCATCACCACCAAGGGCGACGCCTGATCATCGGCCCGTAGCTCACCGGTAAGACCCGGGTGGTCGCGCAGCGCGCGGCCACCCGGCCCGCCGCGCCTCGCGCTGCGCCCGGTCGCGGGGGCCGCGTGCCCGCGCAAGAGGATCAGCGGCCCGAACTGGTTGCTGCCATTCACGTGGATGGCTCGAAACGAAGGAGACAGTATCGTGAATCGATCCCATCGCCTGGCCGCGGCGTTGGCGGGTGCGGTGGTCCTTGCCGGCGTCACCGCAGCCCCGGCGATGGCGGCCACCAACCTGGGCGAGTTGACGATCACGCCGGCGTCCGGCCAGCTCCAGTTCGGCGAGGGCAACCCGGCCGACCCGCTCCGGATCACGCCGGGACTGGCCGACTGCCCTCAGGGAACCGAGGCGTACTCGGAGCTGCTGACCGCGCCGGGGGCCGAGACCGATATCTTCAGCGGGGCGTCGCTGATCCCCGGCGGCACCATCAACCGCGACCCGGGCAACACCGTCCTGAAGGTGCCGCCGCACGACGGCACCTTCCAGAGCGGCTCGGTGCAGTCGGTCATCGGCGACATCCTGCCGTTCGGCACGACCGACGCCCAGCTCTCGCCAGCCGACGCGGCGAAGGCCCCCGGCACGAGGATCGCCGAGGGCCAGTTCAGCGTGGCCGGGGTGTGCATCGACCAGACCTACACGGTCGTCGCTCAGTCGGCGATCAAGACGGTGACGTTCTCGGCGGCGACCCGCCCGCCGCAGCCGCCCGGCTGGCCGGCCGGGCAGTTCTACGACAACCTGCAGTGGAGCTGGTCGTTCGGCACGCCGAGCGGACCAGCGACGACCACCGTGACGCTCACGGCGGCGCCGGCCACGTCCGCGCCGGCGGGCACGACGGTGAACCTCACGGCCACCGTCTCCCCGGCGGGTGCGGGTGGCAAGGTGGCGTTCCTCGACGGCACGACCTCGCTCGGCGAGAAGCCGGTCACCGCCGGCGCCGCCTCGCTGAGCACGGACGGCCTGTCGGTCGGCAGCCACTCGCTGAAGGCGGTCTTCACACCGGAGGACAGCACCGCCTACAGCGGGTCGACCGGCAACCTCACCTACGAGATCACCGAGCAGGGTGGTGGCGGGCAGTCCGGCACCGTCACCCTGCAGACCACCGTGCCGACCGGCGGCACGGAGGCGCTCACGCTCACCGTCGACCAGACGGCGGCCGTCTCGTTGCCCCCGGCCGTGCGTGACGGGGACAACTACGTCACCGGGAGCAACGCCGTCAGCCTCGTCACGGTCAGCGACACCCGATCCGGCAGCAAGCCCGGCTGGAACGTGAACGGCAAGGTCTCCGCGAACTTCGTCGGCACCAACGCCAGCAACACGTTCTCCGGCACCGCGCTGGGCTGGAAGCCGCTGATCGTCGATCAGTCGGCCGGCCAGAGCGTCACGGCCGGTGCGAGCGTCGCGCCGGGCACCCAGCCCGGCCTGACCGCGAGCACCACGCTGGCCAACGCCCCGCAGGGCAGCGGCATCGGTGCGGCGAAGCTCGGCGCCGACCTCAACCTGCGGTTCCCGGCGACCACGCCGGCCGACACCTACCACGCCACAGTCACGATCACCGCGATCTGACGCGTCGTGCACCACCCCGGAAGGGCGGCGGCCCGGCCGCCCCTCCGGGCCCCACGACACGACCGAACGGACGTGAAACAGTCATGAGGCAACACCTGGCCGCCGGATGCGCCGCCGTTGTCGCGACCCTGTTCGCCGCCGCGCCCGTTGTCGCGGCGCCGCCGAACCCGTCGCCGTCGCCGGGCGCGTCCGCGCCGGGCGGGACGCCGGTGACCTGGTCGGTCGCGCCGGCCGCGGCGCAGGGGCCGGACGGGCGCCCGGCCTTCGAGCTCGAGACGGACCCCGGGCAGACACTGCGCGACGTCGTGGCGGTCACCAACTTCAGCGCCGCGCCCGTGACCTTCCGGCTCTACGCCAGCGACGCGGTCAACACGGCATCGGGCGGCTTCGACCTGCTCGCCGGCGACACGAAACCCACCGACGTCGGCGCGTGGGTCGTGCTGGCCCGGCAGCAGGTCACCGTCCCGGCGCACGCCACGGTGAACGTCCCGTTCACGCTCGCCGTGCCGGCGAACGGTACCCCGGGCGACCACGTCGGCGGCATCGTCGCCTCGCTGCAACAGCCGGGCAGCGGCCCGGTCGTCATCGAGAACCGTATCGGTTCCCGGATCTACCTGCGCGTGCACGGCAAGTTGGTACCGTCGCTCGCCGTCACCAGGCTCGACGCGGACTACCACGACTCGATCAACCCGTTCTCCGGCGGCGACGTCACCGTCGACTACACCGTGCGGAACACCGGCAACGTCCGGCTCGCGGCCGGCCAGCTCGTCGACGTCACCGCGGCGACCGGCAGCCGGCTGTCCACCGCCGCCGGGCCCGCCGTCGCCGAGCTCCTGCCGGGCCAGTCCCTGCGGTACCGGCTCACGGTCCACGGCGTCGGCCCGCTCGGCCCGCTCGGCGCGAACGTCGTGGTCACCCCCGCCGCGGTGAAGGGCGACAAGTACACCGAGTCGCTGTCGGCCGCGGCCCTGGGCACCGGTCAGCGCAGCGCGGACCTGTTCGCGATGCCGTGGAGCCAGCTCGCGGTCCTGCTGCTGCTCGCCGGCGCCGTCTGGCTGAGCGTGATCGAACTGCGCAGGCGCCGCCGCAACGCCGCGCGCGCCCTCGCCGAGGCCGTCGATCGGGCCCGGCTGGAGGAACGGCGCGCGGCCGTCCAGCTGCTGGAAGAAGCGCGAGTGGAGGAGACGCTGTGACCCGCCGTACCATCCTCGCCCTCGTCCTGTTGTTCCTCGCGGCGCTGTGCGGCGTCGGTGTCGCGGCCGCGGCCTCCGCCGACGACGGCTCCGTGACGATCACCATCACCGTGCCCGAGGGCGCGAGCCCGTCGCCGTCGCCCTCGCCCGGCGGGCCCTCCGGCGATCTGCCGCGAACCGGTGTGGCGGTCGCGGTCATGCTCGGGGGAGCCGTCGCATTGATCGTCGTCGGTGCGGGGCTCATCGCCCTGGGCCGGCGATCGGGTAAGTCCAACCACCCCCTGGCCCCGTAGCGGCCCAGTAGAAAGGACCTGTACCTGTGAACCTGTCCAAGCGGACATTACTGGTGGCGGCCGTCGCCTCGTCGTTGCTCGTGGGCGCGTTCGGCGCTCCGGCCGCGGCGGCGATCACCGGGAGCACCGTGACGGTGAAGCCGCTGTCCGGCAGCTGGCAGTTCGGCGACGGCAACCCCGCCGACACCGTCACGCTCGTCGCGCCGGCCACCAACTGCCCCGCGGGCTCCCAGTACTACTTGAACGCCCTCACGAAGGAGGGCGACGAGGCCAACGTCGTCAGCGCCGGACAGGCGCTCGCGGAGCCCGTCGCGCTCGGCGCCGACCTGAGCATCCCCGTTCAGACCGGTGCGTTCAACAACGGCAACATCCAGTTCCTCGTCGACGGCATCCTGCCGGCCGGCACCTCGGACGCCGCGCTCAGCGCCGCGGACGCGGCCAAGCCGGTGGGCACCGTCATCGCCACCGCGCCGTTCAGCATCGTCGGTGCGTGCCTCGACGCGAACTTCGCCGTCGTCAGCTCGTACGTGACGCCGATCGACATCTCGGCCGCCACCCGCGCGGCGAAGCCGGCCGATTGGCCGGTGGACACCTTCTACGACGTGCTGCAGTGGCGCTGGGACGGCCGGGCCGACTCCTCGGCCGGCTTCTTCGCCTTCCCGACCACCGTCAAGGTGAACAAGCCGCTGATCGCCCTGATCCAGGTGACGGCGGACGGCAGCACCCCGACCGGCACCGTGCAGATCAAGGACGGCTCGACGGTCGTCGCCACCGCCACCTTGTACAACGGCGTGGCCGCGGCGATCGTCCCTGGGCTCAACCCGGCCGGCAACCACCGGCTGACCGCCGTCTACTCCGGCGACAGCCGCGTCCGGCCGGGCACGTCGAGCCCGGTGACGATCCGGGTCCTCGCCTGACGAACCCCGCACAGCGCAAGTAGTCATACCCGCACCAACGGTGCCGGAGCGCTTCCCCGCCCCGGCACCGCCCACCGTAGCTCAGGAGGCGCAGTGACCGCTCTGCTGCCGGCACGCCAAGAGCCGCCGGAGTACGAGCCATCGGGGTACGAGCCGCCGGACCTCGACTCGATCCCGGCCCCGCAGTGGCAGGACGACGACACCCCGCCCGCATGGCGGTACTTCCTGAGCTCCGCGCTGGTCGTCCTCGCCACCGTCCTGCTCGGGCTGACGGTGCATGTCACCGCGGTCAGCTACCTGGTGCACGAGTCGAAGCAGCGGGCCGGCATGGACGCGCTGCGCGTCGACCTCGCCAGGGCGACCGCGCCCGTCGGCCAGGTCCGCGACGGCAGGCTGCTCCCGCTCGGCACGCCGGTGGCCGTCCTGCGCATCCCGGCCCTGCGGGTCGACGAGGTGGTGTTCGAGGGCACCACGGGCGGCGTGCTGATGGCCGGACCGGGGCACCAGCGCGACAGCGCGCTGCCCGGACAGGCCGGCACCGCCATCATCATGGGCCGCACCGCCTCGTACGCGGGCCCGTTCCGCGACCTGCGGCGCCTCGTCCCGGACGACCGCATCACCGTCCTCACCGGACAGGGCGAAGCCACCTACCGGGTCACGGGCAGCCGCCGCGCCGGCGACGCGGTGCCGCCGCCGGTCGCGCCCGGCGCCGGCCGGCTCACGCTCGTCACGGCCGCCGGCGCCCCGTTCCTGCCCGAAGGGCTGCTGCGGGTGGACGCCGAGCTCGTCTCGCCGCCCCAGCCCAGCCCGCCGCGCCCCCTGCGCCCCGGCTCCATCAGCCCGCAGGAGCTGCCACTCGCCGGTGACACGTCGTCGCTGTGGACCCTGGTCATGGGTCTGCAGGGCCTCGTCGCCGCCGCTGCCGGCGCCGTGTGGTCCCGGCACCGCTGGGGAGTCGTGCGCACCTGGATCGTCTTCGTGCCGCTCGTCGCCGTTTTCGGCCTGCTGGTCGCCGAGCAGACCGTACGACTCCTGCCGAACCTGCTCTGAAACGCGAGGACCATGCCATGGACACGACCGCGCCCGAAGTCGTCGTTCCCGACTCCTACCACAGCCACCGCGAGCTCTTCGGACTCCAGGCGATCGGGGTAACGGCCTGGTTCGGCCGCCGCATGGTGCTCGACCGGGTCTCCCTGCACCTCCGCGCGGGTGAGGTCACCGCGCTCATCGGCCCGTCCGGCTGCGGCAAGTCGACGTTCCTGCGCATCCTCAACCGGATGCACGAGCTCGTGCCGTCGGCGTCGATGGCCGGGCAGGTGCTGCTCAACGGCGAGGACATCTACGCCGCGCAGCGGCGCCTCACCGACGCCCGCCGGCAGATCGGCATGGTGTTCCAGAAGCCCAACCCGTTTCCGGCGATGTCCATCTACGACAACGTCGTCGCCGGCCTCAAGCTCACCGGCCTGCGGGTCGCCCGCGCGGCCAAGGACGAGCTGGTCGAGGAGTGCCTGGTGCGCGCCGGGCTGTGGCGCGAGGTGCGGGACCGGCTGCGCCAGCCCGGCGGCGCGCTGTCCGGCGGCCAGCAGCAGCGGCTGTGCATCGCCCGATCACTGGCGATCCGCCCGAAGGTCCTGCTCATGGACGAGCCGTGTTCGGCGCTCGACCCGACGTCCACCCGGGTCATCGAGGAGACGATCGCCGAGCTGGTCGAGGAGGTCACCATCGTGATCGTCACCCACAACATGCAGCAGGCGGCCCGGGTCTCCCAGCAGGCCGCGTTCTTCCTCGCCGAGGAGAACCAGCCCGGCCGCATCGTCGAACACGGCCCGACGTCGCTCATGTTCGGCTCGCCACGCGACCCGCGCACCGCCGACTACGTCAACGGTCGTTTCGGGTGACGCTGTAACCGGGAAGGGCCCGCGCTCCGTCCAATCGGTGTGAGGGACGCGGAGGCACAGTTCCGGGACTTCGTCAGCGTGCAGCTGGAGCCGTTGCGCGGCCTGGCATACCTGACGTGTGGCGACTGGCAGGCCGGTGAGGACGCCGTGCTCACCGTGCTTGCCCGGCTCTACGCGCGGTGGCGGCACATCGACAACCCGCTCGCCTACGCGCGTACCGCGGTGGTGCGCGCCGCGATCGACGAGACGCGCCGGCCCTGGTGGCGGCGCGAGGAGGCGGCCGGCGACGCGCTGCCCGACCGGGCGTTGCCCGACGACGGCACCGGCGAGGTAGACGAGCGGCTGCGGGTCCGGGCCGCGCTGCTGCGCCTGCCGCCGCGCCTGCGTGCCGTGCTGGTGCTGCGCTTCCTGGAGGGGCTCAGCGTCCAGCAGACCGCGGAGGCGCTGGGCTGCCCGGAGGGCACCGTCAAGGGGTACACCTCGCGGGGCCTCGACGGGCTGCGCCAGATCCTCGGAGTCGAATTCTCCATCGAAGAGCATGCGGAGGGGCGCCATGAGATCCGAACTGCCTGAACTGCTGCGGGACGCGCGCACGGCGCTGCCGCCGCCGCGATTCGACGTCGAGGACGCCGTCGTGGCCGGGCGCCGGCTGCGCACGCGGCGCCGGGTCGGCCGAACGGGGCTGTTCGCCGCGGTCACCGTGGTCGCGGCCGTCGCCATCGCGGCCGTGGCGCCGCGCCTGGGAGTGCCGGTAGTGCCGGGAGTCCCGGCCGTGCCCGCCGTGCCTGTCGCGAGTGGTGACACCGGCGCATCGGCGTTCGACTACCCGGCCGAGCCGCTCGTGGGCAACATCCGGGGGTTCAAGGGCGAGCGGTTCGGACTCTCCGGGACCGTGCACGTGACGCCGGGCTATCAGGTGGCGGAGGTGACCCGGCCGGACACGTCCAGCATCGTGACCGGTCCGGCGGACCGCTATCACGGGTTCAGCTTCGCCGCCGGGGTCGTCGTGGTGTACCGCGCCGGCGCCTTCGACCCGTCCGCGTTCGCCGGCGGCGAGCCGGTCCTGGTCGAGCGCCGCCCGGGCCGGTACCACCCGTCGTTGCGGCTCATGGCGGGCCTGCCCGACGGCCCTGCGCTGGCGTGGCAGTACGCGGACGGCGCCTGGGCGGTCGTCGCCTCCACCGACCAGCACCGGCCGATGGCCCGCGATGAGCTCGCGTTCGTGGCCGCCGGTCTGCGCTCCGGCGAGCCGGACGCGGCGCGGCTCGCGTTCAGGCTCGGCCACGTGCCCGCCGGGTTCACCCCGCAGGCGGCCGGCACCGCGGACGGCTCGCTCACCAGGTCGATTCCCGGCGAGTCGTACGTCAGGCTGGTCAAGGGCGCCGCCACGTACACGAGTCTCGCGGGCCCGGTCAGCGTCCCCGAGGCCGGCGGGGTCCGGCTGCCGACGATAGAGCTGACGTTGTACCGGTCGTGGTTCGCGAAGGACACCCGCTCGCCCGGCGAGGCGTTCTGCCAGCGGCCCGGCTTCTGCTACACCAGCAGCCCCGACGGCGAGTGGCAGATCGAGGCCGCCAGCGGCCCGCCCGTGTCCGACGACGAACTCCTGCGGGTGCTGCGCTCCATCACCTTCGCCGACCCGGCCAGCCCCCCGACCTGGCGCCTCCTGCAGGACGCGGTCCCGTCGCCATGACCAGCCGGTCCCGCCTCGGCGAACGCGGACCGCCCTGGCCCGGCGACGGCGCTCGCGCGCTCATGCGTGGATGCGGGCCCACAGCCGGCTGCGCAGGCGGAGGCGGCCGCCGCCGGTCGTGGTGCAGTGCAGGTCCTCGCCGAGGTCCGCGTAGCGGGTCAGCAGGCCGTCGCGGAGCGTGGGCAGCAGGTGGGCCCGCTTGCGCAGCAGGGTCAGGGCGGCCAGGGCGAGGTAGAGCAGGGACAGGCCGATCAGTTCGCGCTCGTGCCACGCCGCCGGGACCGCAGCGCCGAGCGCGAACTGCACCACGAACAGGCCGGCCAGCAGCAGCGCCGCGCGCAGGCTGAGGGTCAGGCCGAGCAGCAGCGCGATCGCCAGCAGCGACTGGGCCGCCGTCAGCAGCAGCTCGTAGCGCTGGGCGGGCGCGATCGGCAGGCCCGACCGGCCGCCGCTGGAGGCGGCGAACACGATCGGCACCGTGCCGACCAGCAGGGTCCACTGGTTGACCTTCGAGGAGACCAGCGCGCCGAGGGCCTCCGTGGTGTGCAGGCGCCACGCGTAGAGGCCGGCGACGAGCAGCTCCGGCGCCTCCGAGGCCAGCGGCGCCACCCACTGCACGAGCAGGAACTGGCTGACGCCGAGCTGAGCGCCGGTGCTGACGAGGCCCTCGGCGAACGGCTCGGCGCACAGCAGGATGACCCCGGCCGACACGACGAACAGCGCGATGACCGTGGCCCGGCGGGGCGCCTTCGCCAGGCCGCCGACCCATGCCGACGGGCCGATCAGGTCGGGCTCGCCGGCGGGCGCCCGCGACACGCGCCAGCTGTAGGCGACGAACACCGCGACGAGCACGGCGCTGTCCCACAGCGTCAGCGTGCGCTTGAACGGCAGCAGCAGGCAGTACAGCGACGCGATGGCCAGGAACGCCAGCGGTACCGCATCCGCGCGCCCCAGCCGGATCCCCCGCCCCTTCGAGCGCCGCCACGCGATGAGCACCACGAGGACCCACCCGACGCCGACGAGGATCCGGTTGGCCCCGGTCATGTTCGCCAGCGCCAGCGAGCAGGCCGGGATCTCGCCCGGGGGAGCGCAGGCGGCGCCGTAGCGCGCAGCGGCCTCGCCGCCGCGCCAGGTGAACACGAAGTCGACGGAGTACTCGGGCAGGACGGCGATCAGCGCGAGCAGCGCGACGGCGAGCCCGGCCGACACGTCGACCTGCGCCGCCTCGGCCGCCCAGGCGAGCACGAACGCGGCCCCGACGATGGCGGCGCCGAACACGAGCGCCGCCGCGGCCGCCGGAACATCGACGCCGGTGACGGCGGCGACGATGCCGGGGACGGTCGCCGCGAGTGCCAGCAGGCCGGAGATGGGCGGTCGTCGCATGTGCGCCGACTCTACCGCCCGCCGCACTGCCCGGTCGCCCGCCAGGGGCGATGGCGGGGTGTCGCCCGGCCCAGACGCTGGATCCGTCGGGGTCACCCGGCCTCGAGCCGATGCCACGTTGTGGCGAGCAGTCGGGAGGCAGGCAATATGGACGACATCTCGTTCGGTGACGTCGTGTGGTCGACGTTGTGGTTCATGGTGGTGTTCGCCTGGATCTGGCTGATGGTCAGCATCCTGACCGACATCTTCCGGGATCACTCGATGAACGGGTGGGCGAAGGCGGCGTGGACCGTGTTCCTCATCGTGTTCCCGTGGCTGGGCGCGCTGGTGTACCTCGTCGCGCGCGGCCGGTCGATGAACGCACGAGCCGCCGAGCGCGCCCGGCAGCAGGAGGCCCAGGTCCGCGACTACGTCCGCGAACAGGCCCGCGACGTGGCCCCCGCGCCGAGCACCGCCGACGAACTGACCAAGCTCGCCGATCTCAAGCAGCGCGGCGTGCTGACCGAGGCCGAGTACGACCGCGCCAAGGCGGCGCTGCTCGGGTCCGGGCCCACGACCGGTGCGTCGGTCGGGGGGAACGGCAATGCTGCCGGCTGGACGCGTGGCTGATCCCACCGGCCTCACGGGGCGGCTCGGGCGGTACGGCCGGCTGGGTTGGTCCTTCGCCGGGCTGGTCATCGGCGCTGCGCTGCTGGTGATCGCCGGGGGGATCCTGCTCCCGCTCCTACTGCCCCTGCTGGTGATGGCCCTCGTCGGCGCGACCCTGCAACCCGCCGTCGACGGTCTTCGCCGCCGCGGGGTCCCGGCCGGAGTGGCGGCTCTGGCCGGGGCCATCGCGGTGCCGCTCGCGCTCCTCGCGCTCGCGGTGCTGTTCGGCGTCGCGGTCGTCGGAGAGGCCTCGAAATGGTTGCCCACCGCCGAGCACGCCGGGGCGCGGCTGCACCAGCTGCTCGGCGCCGACCCGGTGCAGGCCCTGCGGCAGTGGCCGGGCTGGCGCACCGCGCTCACGGGGCTCGGCTCCGCCTTCGCCACCGGTGCCGTCGTGGCCGGTCAGGTCGCCGTCGGCATCCTCATCGGCGGGTACCTCCTCTTCTACGCCTTCCGCGACGGTCCGCGCTGCTTCGAGGTGCTCGAGGCGCGGCTGCCGCAGCGGCGGCCGGGCCTGATGCGCGAGCTCGCCGGCAGCGCCGCGTACCAGTTCCGGCGGTACATGCTCGGCACCACGTTCATCGCGCTCATGGACGCCGCCGTCATCACGCTCGGCGCGCTGCTGCTGGGGCTGCCGCTGATCGGGACGATCGCGATGGTGACGTTCGCCGCCGCCTACGTGCCGTATCTCGGCGCCTGGATCTCCGCCGCGTTCGCGGTCCTCCTCGCCCTCGGCGCCGGCGGGGTGCAGACCGCGGTGTGGATGCTGCTCATCGTCCTCATCACGCAGAACATCCTCGAGGGCATCCTGCGCCCCGCGGTGTTCGGCCGCGCGCTCGGCCTGCATCCGGTGGCCGTGCTCGGCGTCACGATCCTCGGCGCCGCGGTCGGCGGCCTGTTCGGCGTGTTCCTGGCCCCGCCCATCACCGCCATCGCCGTCTCGTGG